>CAYRRV010000001.1:0-283042 GCA_964426725.1 uncultured Bacteroidales bacterium
AAAAATAATATTGCACGGGTCGGTTTAATTATCATCCTTTGTGTTTCGGGATTAGGGTTTTGGTCATATAAAAATCCCGACTTCGAAATTATTAAGAACCTGGATATTTATTACAGTCTTTTTCGGGAGTTACAATTATTTTACGTGGATGAAACCAGTCCCGAGAAGCTTGTGAATAAATCCATTGAAGGCATGCTTGAATCACTGGATCCTTACACGGAATATATTCCTGAATCAGAAATGGAGGATTTTAATTTTCAAACTACCGGTGAATATGGTGGTATTGGGGCAATTATAAGAAAAAGTGGCAATTTTGTCATGATCAGTGAACCATACGAAGACTTTCCCGCTGTTAAGTCCGGTTTAAAAGCCGGGGATGTAATCTTGGAGATAGACGGGGTATCAACGAAAGGAAAATCCTTGCCAGAGGTATCCGAGTTATTAAAAGGAATTCCTGGCACGGAAGCTAAAATTGTTATAAAACGACCGCCTTCCAATAAAAAACTGGAGAAAAGTATAGAGAGAGAGAAAGTAAAAATTCCCAATGTTCCATATTTCGGGATAGTTGGGGAGAAAACAGGTTATATTAAGTTATCCAACTTTACACCTGGTGCTGGAAATGAAGTAAAGACCGCATTAAATGAACTGGTAAACAGGGGAATCGGGAATCTTATTCTTGATTTACGAAATAACCCGGGGGGATTGTTACTCGAGGCTGTTAATGTATCTTCAATTTTTGTTAATAAAGGCGAAGAAATAGTCAGCACGAGAGGAAAAGTTAAACAGTTTGATTTTACGTACAAGACACAAAAAGACCCCGTGAATACAAAAATTCCCCTCGTGGTACTAACGAATCGTGCTTCTGCTTCCGCATCTGAGATTGTTGCCGGGGCAATGCAGGATCTGGACCGGGGAATTATTATCGGACAACAAACATTTGGAAAAGGTCTGGTTCAGACAACACGAGATGTTAGTTATAATGGAAAACTTAAAGTAACAACAGCTAAATATTACATGCCAAGTGGAAGATGTATTCAAATGTTGGATTACACACACCGGAATGAAGATGGTAGCGTGGGATATGTACCTGATTCCCTGATTTCTGAATTTTCTACCCGGAATGGACGAAAAGTATATGACGGGGGCGGTGTAAGACCAGATGTTGAGGTTGAACCTGAAATGCTCAGTAATATTGCAGTTAGCCTTTACACTAAAAATTTCATATTCGATTTCGCGACAAAATACGCGGCTGACCATGATTCCATTACAGCACCCGAGAATTTTGAACTGTCAGAAAAGGATTATAACGACTTCCTCGATTTCATCAAAGGAAAGGATTTTGATTATCAGACACAAAGTGAAAAGGAATTAATAGAATTAATAAAGATCGCTAAAAGAGAAAAATACTATGATCTATCTGAAGAAGAATTTGAAGCTTTAAAGATAAAGCTCGCTCACGATAAAGAAAAGGATTTACGTACCTTCCAGGATGAAATAAAAGAGTTACTTGCCGAGGAAATTCTCGGAAGGTATTACTATCAAAAAGGTTCCATCCGTTACGCCCTACGGAAAGATAACGTGATTAAAGAGGCATCTGCCTTCTTAAATGATGAAAAATATTTCAGTATGAAACTGGAGGGTGGATATAGTTCTATTGAGTAGATTTAGATTTTTTCTTTATAATAGTATCTTGTCAATGAAATATCGCGGTTGAACTGTGTCACAAGTCCCATCCTAAACAAAGGACATCTCTCTTCAATTTTAATGGGACACGTTGCTAATTTGGCTGTCTATAAACTCAAGTGTTTGCTCTATTAAGTTCAAATTCTTGTACTTGTTCTTACTCCATGGTTGCAATCAGTCTTATTGGTTGAAATAATTTATTTTCTGAAGGGTGCATAATCCTGGCACCTTCCCCCCTACTCTTGCTCTCTTACTGTTCAGTATATCCCGATTGACCAGTTTTTCATTTCTCTTGCCAGTTGTTTTGCTTTTCCCCCGGTAATTTTGTCCAGGTGGGTCCAGAAATATTTCCCGTGGTTGAGATGAATCGTGTGTGTTAATTCATGAAGTATCACGTAATCAATCAAATGATCGGGGAGCATCATGAGGTGGAGGCTCAGGTTAAGATTGCCTTTTGCAGAGCAACTTCCCCAGCGTGTCTTCGTTTTTTTGATACACACGCGGTTATATTTGAACCCGTGTTGCCTGGCAAAGGCTGATACTTTTCCCGGAAGAAAATGTTTTGCTTCAATTCGCCAGGCTTCTTCAATAGCATGTCTGATGGAATTTTGTACTCTTGGGTGACTGGCGGGTGCATTTTCGGGATAGAAAACCCGGATGAGCCCGTTACCTATAGAAATTCGAAGAGTTTTTTTTTCATGTTTTTTAATTACCAGTTTATGGAACCTGGTAGAGAAGATGGTTTCAGGAGTAAAAACCGTGTGTTGCTGTTCGTATCTCGTCATTCTAGCCCGGCTCTTTTTCAACCAATCCATTTTCTGTTGAATAAGAAGATTTGCTTCAAACATGGTAGTGTACCAGGGTAATGTAACCTTTACTGCTTCAAAAGGCCTGACTGATATGCTTATTCTCCGGGCCCGTCGACTTTTCACGAGGCTGATATTACCAACACCTTCTATAAAAATGGATTTCTCCTTCACTTTTTTTGTTTTAAAGTGATAAATTTAAATGAATATTAATTCTCGCGCCATTTGATTTTTATATCTTTATCATTTATTTTTTAACAAGTTGCAATGAAAATTTTAATAATCCCGTGTCTGCTGTTTTCCTGCTTATCTCTTTCGCTTTACAGTCAAAAAACATGGACTCTTGAAGAGTGCATCAGATATGCCCTTGAAAATAATATTCAAGTTAAGCAACAGGAAATTAACACTAAGATGGGGGAAAATAACTTGTTGCAGTCAAAACTTGATTTAATACCTTCTGTTAATGCCTCGAGTAATTATAGTTATTCCGTGGGAAGAGCTCTTGATCCAACTACATACGAGTTCGAGCAAAATCAAAAAATTCAAAACATTAATGGATCTGTTTCTTCGAGTGTTACTCTATTTAGTGGGTTGCAAAAGTTCAACACGATTAAACTCGAAAGAAATTCCTTCATGGCTTCTGTTTATGATCTTGAAACGCTTAAAAACGATATCCGGCTGGCTGTTGTATCCGGGTATTTACAGGTATTATTTAGCAAGGAATTGCTGCAGGCATCAGGGGAACAACTAGCGGTTACCCTTGAACAAGTTGAACGTACCCGCCAACTGGTAGAAGCTGGTAGTCTTGCTTCCGCGAAACTGCTGGAAATTGAAGCGCAAGCTGCACAAGAAGAATTAAATGTTGTGAATGCCGAGAATAATCTCGATTTGGCATACCTTGACCTGAGGCAGTTACTGGAACTTGAGAAAACCGGGGATTTTGAGATTGTTTTCCCGGAACTGGACGATCCTGCATTTGCACTCGCTACTGATTCTGTTGATATGATATATAACCAATCGGTTGAGATAATGCCACAAATAAAAAGTGCCGATTACCGGTTAGCAGTGGCTTATAATTCACTTGGCATAGCACGGGGGGGGCGAAGTCCCAGGCTCAACGCGAATGCCAGCTATGGGTCAGGTTACTCCGATATCCGGCAGAAACCTGTATCTCAAACATTAATTGAGCAGGAAATTGGATACACCCGAGGCGGAGACATCGTGTATTCAAGAGTTCCGGTGACCATGTATGATGAATATTCCTTTTTCGAACAACTGGATGATAATGCCAGCACAACTTTTTCGTTATCTCTTACAATACCAATTTTCAATGGATGGATGACAAATAACGCTATCTCCAACGCGAGGCTTGCTGTTGATCGCTCCAGGATGGGATTGGAAAATGAAAAGAAAATGCTATACAAGGAAATCCAGCAAGCATACGCTGACGCGAAAGCAGCTTCAAAAAAGTTTATGTCTGCCAATAAAGCACTGGAAGCCTCAAGGGAATCATTTAAGTATATCGATCAAAAATATGACGTTGGTCTTGTGAACACTGTAGAATACAACACTGCCAAAACCCGGTTGGCCATTACTGAATCTGATTTGTTACAAGCTAAATATGATTTTATTTTTCGATACAAAATACTTGATTTTTACATGGGTGAAACCCTCACGCTTAATAATATAAAATGAAGCAAAATAAACTTTTACGATACTTTTTAATTATCGCGATCTTGTTAATTATCCTTGCTATTTCCGGGAAAAAGGCCGGATGGTTTGGTAAAGAAATGACAGTAGAAGTCGCTGTTGAAAAGGTGCAACGCCGTACCATTACAGAGTCTGTTACTGCGAATGGTAAAATTCAACCCGTTACCGAAGTAAAGATCAGTCCTGATGTTTCAGGAGAGATCGTTGAATTGCACGTGAAAGAAGGAGATGAAGTGGACCAGGGCTTTTTGCTTGCCCGTATAAACCCAGACACGTATATTTCGCAACGCGACAGGGCGGCGGCCGCTGTAAATACTGCCGAGTCGAATCTTGCCAATGCACGTGCCAGGCTTGCCCAGGTAGAAGCACAGTTCGTGCAAACCCGCCTTTCCTTTCAAAGAAGTGAAAAACTCTGGGAGCAGGAAACAATTTCTGAAGCGGAATGGGAGTCTGCACTTGCCAGTTTTGAAGTTACAAAGGCTGAAACAGAGGCTGCCCGGCAAAGTGTAAAATCCGCTGAATTCGGTGTGAAAAGTGCAATGGCATCCTTGCGGGAAACCGAGGAACAATTAAGAAAAACCTCCATTTACGCGCCCATGTCAGGTACAGTTACACGTTTGCTGGTAGAAAAGGGCGAAAGAGTAGTAGGATCTCAACTCATGACGGGTACCGAGATGATGAGAATCTCTGATTTAAGTAAAATGGAAGCGTTGGTTGAGGTAAATGAAAATGATATAATAAGGGTAAAAATGCATGACACGGCACTGATCGAGATAGATGCATTTTTGGATGAAGAATTCAGGGGAATTGTTACAGAAATTGCCAATTCAGCAAAACTACAAGGGATGGGTACGGACCAGGTCACTAATTTCGAAGTGAAAATACTCATTTTACATGAATCGTATACTCATCTTGTTACTGAAAATGGAAAACATCCATTCCTGCCAGGCATGTCTTCCACCTCAGAGATCATGACCCGTACCCGGTCAAATGTTCTTTCCGTTCCAATCCAGTCAATTACTGCCAAAAATGATTCCGTTTTACGAAAGGAAATGGATGAAGCTTACGATTCGCTTATGCTGGATTCAGATGAAAACAAAGAATTGGTTGAAATCGCTTACGTGGTTCAAACCGATAAAGTACTGGTGAAAGAAGTTAAAACAGGAATACAGGACAACATGTATATTGAGATTACAAGAGGACTGAGTGAAAAAGATAAGGTTGTTGTAGCGCCTTACAGTGCTATCACGAGAAAACTGGAACATGAAACACCTGTCGAAATCACGAAACGAGAGAATTTATTTAAAGTAGAAGATTAGACAGTGGTATGATTTTATATATTGAAACATCTGATAAAATTTGTTCGGTATCGTTGGCTGAAAATGAAAAATTGACAGAGGAACTGGAAGAGAGAGGGGATCGGCTTCATTCTTCCGCGTTGTCGGTTCTGATTAACGAGATAATTACCAAACATGATATTGTTTATCATGAACTGGACGCGGTGGCGGTGAGCAAGGGGCCCGGGTCTTATACAGGATTACGGATAGGGGTATCCGTTGCTAAAGGAATTTGTTACGGGGCTGGTATTCCCCTGGTAGGCATTCCCACGTTACAAGCCATGGCTTCCGGATTTTTAAAAAGTGATGCCATAATTCCTGACGAAAATGCTATTTATTGTCCAATGCTTGATGCCCGGCGAATGGAGGTTTATTGTGCATTTTTTAACGCGGGAGGAAATTACATTGAAAAAGAAAAGGCCGTGGTAATTGATGAATATTCGTTTATGGATTTTATGCCAGGTAAAAAAATCATTTATTTCGGACCAGGTGCAGAAAAGTGTCAACCTGTTATAAAAAGGGAAAATGTAGAGTTTCATGCTGATTTTTTCCCGCTTTCTTCACACATGGTTAGTATTGCTGAATACCATTACCAGAAAGGAGACGTTGAAGATGTGGCTTATTTTGAACCTTTTTACTTAAAGGACTTTATCGCTACTACACCCAAAAGACGTTTTTAAAATTTAACCTAAAGCTGAGGGATACGAGAAGTGAGGTAGCGCTTACGTGGCGTTAATCCAGACATAGAAAATTGTATTTCTCCGAATAGGTGAGTTGAAATGCTTACTTTTTATTCACCGATTGAGCTTAATTGCTCAATTTGGGTTTAAATAATGCAGAAAAGGGGTACGATATTTGAGAATGCCTGTTAAAGATAAGGATAAAAATCATTTTTTATGAAAATCCATGTTTAGAAAACACAACCGAGCATGCGAGTTCAACGAAGTTAAACACATGGTTAATGAAATCACCCACGTGAATGTTCCCTGTCTGCTAACAGGCAGGCATCATACCATTTAAAATTAATTTTATTATGACGAAAAAAATGTTCATTAAGATTACCGGTTTATCATTCATTCTATTTCAGATTTTTCACCACCCGGTTTCGTTTGCTCAAAAACCCAGTGAATTGAAAGCTGAAAAAGCCTTCGGGGAAAATGAATCGTTGACTTACGTGCTTCGCTGGGGTCCTATTGAAGGGGGCATTGCTAATACGATGGTGAAAAGAACCACTTACCAGGGTAAAGAAGTTTATTATGGAAGAGTTCTGGCTAAAACCATCGGGTTAGCCGATGCATTATTCAAGGTAAAGGATATTTATTCGAGCTATTTTGATACCGCGACATTATTGCCATACAAGGCCATACGTGATATTCATGAAGGCAGCTATGTTTATTATAATGAAGTGAGTTTTTTTCAGGATAAAAATAAAGTATTAAGCCAAAAATCCGGTGTGCATGAAGTTCCAGCGGGCATTCTTGATATGGTATCTACATTGTATTACTTGCGTAGTATGGATTTTTCCAGGTTAAGCAATGGTGATGTTATAAAGATTGTAACATTTTTTGGTGATGAAATCTTCCCGTTTGATTTCCGCTACAGGGGAATAGAAAAAGTAAAAACCAGGATGGGGAAATTCAGGTGTTACAAGTTTGTTCCAATAGTGGAACCTGGTCGAATGTTTGAATCGGAAGATGATATGATCGTCTGGATTACTGCCGATAAAAATCAGGTACCGGTGCGTGTTGAACTTGACATGCTCGTCGGTGCGGTAAGATGCGATTTAAGCCTGCATTCAGGTCTAAAACACGAGCTTAAAACGGTTGATTAATTCAATTACTGTAAATTCAATTAATTTCTCCGGTTGATACCAACTTGAATAACTTATCCGCTCTTCTAACTTGCGATGGGACGGGCAAGCTTAAACTTTCTCCTTTTCCCGCGGTTTCTACATTCTTATAGGCTACTCTTATCTCCCTGACGGTCATTTCAATTACACCAGTTGAAGGACCTATTATTAGAATTTCATCACCTATAGACAGACTGCCAGATTCGATCAGAAACTCTCCCACGCCCAGTTTAGAAAAATAATTAGTGGTTTTGGCAACGTAGGTCTTTTTCTTGGATGCTTTTGAACCATAGTCGCGGTTCCATTCTCCCAATTTTTGTCCAAGGTAATAACCATCCCAGAATCCCCGGTTAAAAACAGTATTTAGCTGATTGTTCCAAATCTTTATCTTTTCAAGGGTATATGTTCCCTTGATGATCGCGTCAACAGCCTCATTATAACAGCGGGTGACAGTTTTAACATACTCGGGAGGCCGTGCGCGACCCTCGATTTTTAATACACGGACTCCCGCGTCAATTATTTTATTCAGGAAGTGAATGGTTTTTAAATCTTTAGGAGACATGATGAATTCATTGTCCACTTCCAGCTTGTAACCTGTTTCCAGGTCTTTTACCTCGTATCCTCTTCGGCAGGTCTGTAAACACTGTCCCCTGTTGGCCGGGTAATTAAACTCGTGCAGACTAAGGTAACATTTGCCTGATATAGCCATGCAAAGCGCACCATGAGAGAATAACTCTATTTTTATCAAATTGCCGGAAGGACCCTTGATTTGCTCTTTTTCGATTGTATCGAAAATATGTTTTACCTGGGTAAGATTTAGCTCACGCGCCAGTACAACCACGTCCGCGAAGTTGGCATAAAATCTCAAAGCTTCCACGTTACTGATGTTAACCTGGGTGGAGAGATGAATTTCTACTCCCTTTTCTCGTGCATACAACAAAACTGACTGATCAGAGGCTATTATCGCGTCGATATCATGTTTTTTCGCCGCGTCAACCAGTTTCTTCATCTCAGCGATCTCGTTGTCATACACCACGGTATTAATGGTCATGTATGTTTTAACTCCATGTTCACGGGTTACCCGGACAATTTCCTCCAAATCACCAAGAGTAAAGTTTATGGTAGAACGGGATCGCATGTTCAGGGTCCCGATACCAAAATATACTGCATCTGCACCTCCCTGAATCGCGGCCACGAGAGTTTCGAATGATCCCACGGGCGACATGATCTCGATCTCTTCTCGCTTTAAATCTAGCATGCTTTTCTTTTTCGAACGCCGACCCTGATAGTAGTTCCCTTATCAATTTCGGAGTTTAAAACGTATATTTTACCCGAGTGGTATTCTTCAATAATTCTCTTCGAAAGGCTTAAACCAAGCCCCCAACCTCTTGCTTTTGTTGTAAAACCTGGTTTAAAGATGTCTTTCCGGTTGCTCTTAGGGATACCTTTGCCATTGTCGTTAATATCAATATACAGAAATTTTGTATTTTCCTGAAATCTAATGTCTATTCGCCCGGAACCTGCAACGGCGTCTACCGCGTTTTTCATTATATTTTCAAGTACCCATTCGAATAGCGAAGGGCTTACATCTGCAATGAACTTTTGTTCGGGCTCGTGAAAATGGAATTCGATTTTATCTGATGTGCGGGTTTGCAGGTATTCCATGGCTCGACGGGCGATTTCTGTAACATCGCGCTCCTTTAATCTTGGTTTAGAGCCAACCTTGCTGAATCTTTCTGTTATTTTTTCAAGTCTTTTTACATCTTTTTCCAGTTCACTTACCACGTCATCTTCAATACCCCGGAGCTTGAGCAATTCCACCCATGCCATTAGCGAAGAAGTTGGTGTTCCTAACTGGTGTGCGGTTTCCTTGGTAAGGCCAACCCATACCTTGTTTTGTTCCATGCGCCGGGAAAAGCTGAAAGCAAAGTAAGATACCATGATAAAGAGCACGATAATAGCCAATTGAATAAAGGGATACCAGGTTAACTTTCTCAACAAGATTGAATTCTCGTAATAAATGAAGTTTTTTTTGTCATCTCCCAGGTCTATTTCTATTGGGGGTTGAGATTCTTTCATGTTTTTCAGGTGCCGTTCCAGGTATCCCGGGTTTGCCACCCTGGTTGTATCCAGGTTTTTATGACTGAGGATAACTTCATCCTGATCGGCCAGAATTACTGGTACGGTACGGTTATTCAAAATTACCTCGAAAAGAAACCCGTAGTCCTGTTCCGTGATAGTAATATCGGCCAGTCGCCTGGTGGCTTCAGCCCAGAGTTCCACTTTTTTTCTTTCTTCAACGGAAAGCTTTTCAACCAAATTATTGGTATACCAAAGCGAACTAATACCGATTCCTACTGCAAATAAAAAAAGCAGGAATTTCCATCTTTGTTTTCGCGTGTAAAAATTCATATTACTAATTTAATACTATTTCCTATAATTCTCATATTCACACTCGCGACAATAAGTAACTATCCCAAGACCAAGATACAATCACTCACACTTCTTAACACGCTCACAATCACTTACTCCCATTCAATCTTAAACTTCTTTTTCGTTGTATCTTTCTTTTCCGGTAATTCCAACGGGGGTTCCTGATTTTCTTTTTCGGTTTCTTCCCAGGTTACCCGGAATTTCGGTTTTTCTATTGCTTTTTCTCCTTTTACCAGTGCTGAATCATTCTTGTAGAACCCGAACTCCTCTTGTAACAGGCTCTTTAATTCTTTTTTTTCTTCTTTTAAATCCTCCCTAAACTCCCTGTAAGCCCTTTTCCTGTCAAAAGAAATCTTGTAATCGTCAATATTACCGACTATTTTGAGAAAAATAGATGTTCGTCCTAACCCATCATCCTCAACCACGAATTCTGGATTTCTTTTCTTTGCTTTACCCGACAGGATTTCTGATAATAGAACTTTAACACTATAATTTATATTGTTGTCAAAATCATGCGTCCCCGAAATATCAATATTAAAAGCTGATGAATGAATATCCATTCTCGGGATGGTAATTATTCTGTCTTTAATAATAATAGTATTCTCAAGCGTGGAAAATTTAATATGAGCAAGTTCAGATATTTCAATATACCTGGAAAGTGATTCCATGGGTTCAAAATCAATCAATTCTCCATTCACTATTTTAATATAGGTTTTTGTTTCTATGGTTTCCTTTTTTATGATAAGATTGTTATTCCAGATAGCAGAAAAAGCTAGTGAACCTGAAAGCTCTCCTTCTAAATGATCGTGACGAATGATATTTTGCGTGAAATTTCCAAAAGTATAAAATAATTGTTTAATATCAATTGATTCAAAATCAAGCTGATTTCTTACAAGAAGGTCTTGGTTAAAGGCCTGGATGATAGCCCCGCCTCCGGTTAATTTCCCGGTTAGTGTTTCCATGGAAAACGCCTGAAGCGTGAACATCTTTGGTTTATAATTAAGGGTTCCTTTTATGCTTGATGCCGAAAACCTGCCAAGTGAAAACCGGTTGATAGCAAGGTTCAATTTTAGCCGGAGTTTCTCGGGAAACCTTACTTCCTCGTTGCTTTTTCCTGTTTTTCCGTCAAAATAGTAATCAAAATTCAGATTATCGGAAGAAACGTCACCATTTACTTCCAGGTACCCTTCATCCAGCAAAAAATAGGGCAAAACATTTTTAACAAAACCTGATACCCTGTATTCATTGCCTGCATATGACAGGCTGGTTCTACCCAGGTAAATTTCATCACCGAGATCAAGGGTGCCGGTAAACCGTTGAATCGGGTAACGGAAAAATCGTAGCTCGAGATCAGTGTCAGTCGAAACAATTTTACCGGCAAGTTGCATTTTTGCAATATCTTTCCCGGTAATTTTTAAAGGATTTTCGATGTTCCCGGTCAATGCAATGTCAATATCGCAATGGCCAGCTAAAAATTGCACAGAGTCATGATCAATTAATCCTGAGAGCTCTTTCATAATTACCTTTCCCTTCAGGGAAGTATTTACCAGCGGTCTTTTCAGGTTTTCCAGTTGTCCTTTACCGGTTAACCGGCTTTCTCCATAACGGGCAGACATATCGTGAATCACGAAAAAAGCGCTTTCCGGTTCAAGCCCATCATGGTTCAGGTATCTTCCTGAAAATTTAACATCGGAAAATGTATCAGCTTTTCCCTTGATTTTCAATTTCCCGTTGGATACAAAAAATTCTGCTGCTACAGCCGGAGAAATGCTCGCGCTTATTTCACCATCAACCCGGGCATTAAAATTCAAGTAACCATCGCCTTTAATTTTTTTCTCAAATGAACTGTATCGATCAGGAAGTAATCGAATCAGTTGGCTTATATTGATTTCTTTACCCTTGATTTGCAGGTTAATTATATTTTTTTGGTTGGTAATAAACCTGCCCGAAACGGTGAGGGGTATGGATTCAAATGTTAAATGACTTTCAGCTATACTAAAGGTATCTTCATGAACCTTTAATCCTGCAGTAAAATTAATGTTTTTGTTTTTTATGTATTGAATTCCTACACTTTCAAGTTTAACATCAGATGAATTAGCTTGTATGTCTAACCTGTACTGATCACTTGAAAAATTACCATAGAAAAAAAGTTTATCGAATCGTGTTGAGGCTGAGATATTTTTCAGACGATTTTCGTAGTTTAAACTTATATTTCGTGATTTTACACCTTGCAATTCCAGGTAGAAAGAAGCTGGTTTTTTTTTATCTGATTCTTTCCAGATATTGAAGTTGGGTTCTCCCCGCTCGTTATAAATGATATTGACAGAACCATCAGAGACATAAATATTTCTGAGTAAATACCTCTTTTTAATTACATCCAATAGCCTGAATTCAAGAAAAACATGGTTGAAAAATAAAAGAGTATCCGGGACCCCTGCTCCTTCAACCTGGAAAGCAGCCGGATTTTCAGCCATTACATCTTTAAATTCAACAGCGGCATAAGGGAATCTTTTCAGGAATGAAAAACTTACTTTATCTACAGATATGTCCGATACAAGATGTTTGTTGATCTCTTTTATGGCATGCGTAGTGATCTCGTCTTTATAGATGAAAGACAGGATGATTCCCGTGATTATCACGATTCCAATTCCGATAAGAATACCCAAAAAAATATCACGCAGCCAATGCATCAGTTTGGTAGATGTTTACATTGCAAAACGTACAAAATTAATTCGTAGTATTGGAAATAACTATTGTTCTGTCAACTTTTATCTTTTACCTGAATAAGGCGGTACGAACGAAGTGAAGTAGCGCTCAATTTGGCGTTAACCCCGTCATAGAAAATGTTGCATATCACCGAATAAATGAGGTGAAATGCTTACTTTTTTCATCGATTGAGCTTAATCGCTCATTTTGGGTTTTATAAGCAATGATGTTTCATTAATTTCGCGTGATAACCAAAAGAAATTGAATATGAGAGCGGTAATTCAAAGAATAGAAATGGCCACTGTTGAAACTGAAGGTAAGGTGCTTTCACAAGTAAAGCAAGGGCTCCTGATATTATTAGGCATTGAAGAAACTGACAGGGATGAGGATATTGATTGGTTAACAGGAAAAATTGCCCGGTTACGGGTATTTGACGATGATGAAGGGATAATGAATCTTTCAGTGCAAGACGTGAAAGGAGAGGTGATGGTTATTAGCCAGTTTACTTTACATGCCTCCACCAAAAAGGGGAACCGTCCAAGTTATATTCGAGCGGCAAAACCTGAATTCGCCAAAGACATTTACGACAAGTTTATTTTCAGGATGGGGCAACACCTGCAATCTCCCGTTAAAGAAGGTAAATTTGGGGCTTACATGAAAATTAACCTGGTCAATGATGGTCCCGTCACGATCATCATAGACACAAAAAATAAAGAATAATGACTCTTTCTGAGGCACAGCAAACCGTTGATAAGTGGATAAATGAATATGGTGTCAGGTATTTCAACGAACTTACCAACCTGGCATTACTCGTGGAAGAAGTGGGTGAATTATCTCGCGTTATGGCACGATTGTATGGTGAACAATCCTTTAAAAAAAATGAAGACAGTCAGTTGGAAGATGAACTGGCCGATATACTTTTTGTATTAATTTGTTTAGCAAATCAAACCGGAATAGATCTGGAAAAGGCATTCGCGAGAAACCTTCAGAAAAAAACGAATCGTGATATTAACCGGCACAAGAATAATGAAAAGTTAAAATAGTGACGAGTCACATTTGAATATAACAGGCAAGATGTCGTTTATTTATAACAATTCCACAGGTCAACCCCTAATTTTTTTATTGACAAGATAGAATAGTTTTTAATTCATTCATGCATTTGGCAACGATTGATGAAAATTGCAATTTTAACTTTCTTTTTTCGTTAAACCTTTGCTGATCAGTTTCCAATTTGTTTTTTCTTTTTTTATTCTGATTTTAATTTTTACTTTTGCAAATCAAATTTTTTGGCAGTGAGAAATAATAGTCCATATATTATTCCATTTAAAGGATTAAAAGAAGGTTTACACGAGTTCCGGTACAGGGCAGGAGGTGAACTTTTTACTGATTATCCCGCTGCAGATGTTCTACACGCCGATCTGGACATCCGGGTGGAAATGATAAAAAAGCCCAGGTTGCTGGAAATGGAATTTTCCATTACAGGTTTCGTGGAAGTAGTATGTGACAGGTGCCTGGATCGTTATAACCATGTGATAGATACAACCGGAACACTTTTTTTCAAGTTTGGTGAATACTCTCATGAAGAAACTTCCGAGATAATTGTATTGAAGGAAGAAGAGTACCAGGTTGATATTATGCACTACATCTATGAATTCTCGATGCTAGCGTTACCGGTGAAAAAAATACATCCCAGGAAAGAAGATAATAGTAGTGGTTGCAATACTGAAATGGAAAAAATTCTTGAACAACATTCTGTACAAAATACAAAAAACACGGATCCCAGGTGGAATGCATTAAAAAATATAAATAACGAAAATTAGTTGATATGGCACATCCAAAACGCAAAACATCAAAACAGAGGAGAAACAAAAGAAGGACACACTACAAAATTACAGCACCTACTTTGATGAAATGTCAGAATTGTAGTTCTACTGTTCAGTATCACAGGGTTTGTCCTGAGTGTGGTCATTACAAGGGTAAACTTGCTATTGAGAAAGAAGTAACTATATAATTAATTGCTAACCACCTTTTGATGAAAATCGGTATAGATATAATGGGTGGGGATTACGCGCCTGAAGTGGTTGTAAAAGGTGCGAATCTGGCACATGAAATGCTTTCCGATTCTGCAGATCTCGTACTCATCGGCGATCAGGAGAAAATGAAATCCATTGCCCTTGAAAACGGGATAGATTTGTCAAGGTTCGAGATCATGCACACGTCCGAGTTTGTCTCAATGGATGAGCATCCGGCCAAAGCCTATACACGGAAACCAAACTCCTCGATAGGGATTGGTTATCGAATGCTTAACGGGCAGCAGATCGATGGATTCGCGAGTGCCGGCAGTACGGGAGCCATGCTGGTTGGAGCCATGTATACAGCCAAATTGATACCAGGGGTCATAAGGCCTTCAATTGCTGCTGCTATTCCTACACCCGGGAAATATCCCACCCTGCTGCTTGACGTGGGAATTAACCCGGATGCCAAGCCTGATGTTTTGTACCAGTACGCGATGCTGGGTTCAATGTATGCCGAGTATGTATACGGCATCGAGAAACCAAAAGTTGGACTCCTGAATATTGGAGAGGAAGAAGAAAAAGGAAACCTGCTTACCAAGGCAACATACAATGCCATGAAGGATTCTATCGATTTTAATTTCATCGGTAATGTTGAAGGCAATGACATTTTCAATTATGAAAAAGTGAATGTCATGGTTTGCGATGGGTTCGTGGGAAACGTGATGTTAAAGCAAGCGGAAGCATTCTACACCCTAATAAGGAAGAGAAAAATCAGCGATAGCTTTTTCGAAAAATTTAATTTTGAAAATACCGGCGGCACTCCGGTACTTGGAGTGAATTACCCGGTTGTGATAGGTCATGGCATTTCAAATGATATTGCTATCAAAAATATGATTATTCATACAAAGGATGTTATAGAAGCAGGTTTAACTACAAAATTTAAAGAAGCTTTTAAATAAGATGAAGAGCAGCAGAGCCGCGATTACAGGTATAGGTGCTTACGTGCCGGAATATGTTCTTACCAATGATGAATTAAGTAAGATGGTAGATACCACAGACGAGTGGATCATGCAGCGCATTGGTATTAAAGAGCGAAGAATATTGAAAGGCAAAGAAAAGGGAACCTCCGTGATGGCGGCCAAAGCCGTGCAATCGCTTCTCGAAAAAACTGAAACTGATCCTTCTGAAGTGGATTTGTTAATTTGCGGTACCATTACTCCAGATATGCTTTTCCCCTCGACTGCTAATATTATTTGTGATAAACTGGGTATTAAAAATGCCTGGAGTTTTGACTTGTCCGCGGCTTGTTCTGGATTTATTTACGGGCTGACAACCGGGAGCTCTTTTGTCGAATCTGGCAATTATAAAAAAGTAGTCGTGGTTGGTGCCGATAAAATGTCTGCCATTACTAATTACTCTGATCGTACAACCTGTCCGCTTTTTGGTGATGGGGCTGCCGCCGTTTTATTAGAACCTGCCGCTGAAGACGTCGGAATAATAGATCATATCCTGAGAGTTAATGGTTCAGGAAGGAAATACCTGCACATGAAAGCCGGCGGTTCTAAAAGACCTCCTTCTCATGAGACCATTGATAATCAGGAACACTTTGTTTACCAGGAGGGGCAGGTCGTATTTAAGTTTGCTGTTTCCAACATGGCGGATGTTGCCGTTGAAATCATGGAAAAGCATGGTCTTTCTTCTGGTGATATTCGCTGGCTGGTACCTCACCAGGCCAATATGCGTATTATTGAAGCAACTGCCCGCCGGATGGGCATCAAAAAAGAACAGGTAATGATCAATATACAGCGTTACGGGAATACCACGGCAGCAACTATTCCGCTCTGCCTGTGGGAGTATGAAGATCAAATGAAAAAAGGAGATAACATTATACTGGCCGCATTTGGTGGTGGTTTTACCTGGGGTTCGGTATACGTGAAATGGGCCTATGACCCTAAAAAATAAAAAAAATACCTGGTTTTTCCAATATGGAGGGAAAGCCTGCGTTTTTAAATAAACCAATATTAAACAAATTGTTTACGTTATGGCAAAAACAAATGATATTTATCCTGGTCCCAGTAATGTTAATCATATTCAGTCTGGTACCGAAATAAAAGGTAACATAAAGTCCAATGGCGACATCAGAATTGATGGATTCCTGGAAGGAAATCTCGAAACCAAAGGTAAGATCGTGGTTGGAGGCACCGGAAAAATTAAAGGACAGGTGCGCTGTAAAAACAGTGAAGTTGAAGGTGAAATAGAAGGAAAAGTTTTCGTTTCTGAATTGCTGGCTCTCAAAGCATCTGCCAGAATTTTTGGTGATATCGTATCCAATAAACTGGCGATTGAGCCAGGCTGCAAATTCACTGGCAATTGCAACATGACAGGGGAAGAATCTGGAGAGAAAATGCCCCTGGAAGAACAGCCAAAGGAGAAAAAATCCTGATTCTACATTTCTGGAAAAACACTTGTGCGGTACAAACATTGTTTCTTTTTACTGTTGTATTATACTGCCTGAATGTTTAAATTTGTTGGGTAACCATAAAATTTATACATTATGGAAAAGGCAGGGAGTACTTTCATCAAACATTTTTCTTTGTATGGCCTGGTTATTTTAATCGCTACAGGTATTGTTCATTACCTGATTCCCGGTATTTCGCTGGGTTGGGGATTAGCTTTCTTACTCTACGCATGGTTAATCACCGCCACTTTCCACATGGCTATCATGAATTCAGCGAAAAAAAGGACCAGCATATTCCAGAAAAATTTCATGCTGGCTACCGGGATCAAGTTTCTCGCTTACCTTCTTTTTCTTTTAATTTTTCTTTTCATTGGACGAACCGATGAAAATCTTATTCCCTTTTTGATAATGTTCCTGTCAATTTACCTTCTTTTTTCTATCTTTGAGGTGATTTATATCACCACTTTTTTTAAAGACAAATAAAAAGAAAAGTGTAACTTTATTCTCGTTTTTTAGTTAAATAAAAAGCTTAATCATAAAGAGAATGCAAATGATAGGGGGAAGACGGGTAATAAAAGCATTGACATTTATAATTGTTTGTTTCATTACCAGTTCCGGGCAAATTATCAAAGCGGGTCAATCAGAAGAATTTCACGATGAATCCCATTCCCGAGAAGAATTTCGGGCCGGTGAATTTATCATTGAACATGTTGGAGATGATTACTCATGGCACATCTTATCATATGGTCCGGAAGATCACCCGCGTCATATTTCAATCCCCCTTCCCGTGATCCTTTATTCACTGGAAAGAAATAAATTATTCGTCTTTTTTTCCGGTAAATTTCATCATGGACACGAGGCATACAAGGATTTTTTTATCGCTCATGAAGCTCCTTACAAGGGTGATATTGTAGAACTGAACCGGGAGGGAGAAATGGTTCGGCCTATAGATTTGTCTATCTCGAAAAACGTGTTTGCTATTTTCGTGAGTATCGGCTTTATGTTATGGATTTTCCTGTCTATTGCCCGGTCATATAAGAAAAATCCTTACACGGCGCCAAAAGGATTGCAATCAGGCCTTGAGCCTGTCATCCTTTTTGTGAGAGATGAAATTGCCAGGCCTTCAATTGGACAAAAGAATTACAATAAATTCATGCCTTTCCTGTTGACATTATTTTTCTTCATCTGGATAAATAATCTCATGGGACTGATACCCATATTTCCCGGGGGCGCGAATGTAACCGGGAATATTTCGGTTACTCTCGTGCTTGCATTGTTTACTTTTTTCATGACTACATTTAGCGGCAACAAACATTACTGGAAAGACATTTTTAACGCTCCCGGTGTACCCTGGTGGCTTAAAGTGCCTATACCATTAATGCCAATCATTGAATTAATGGGCATGTTCACGAAACCCTTTGTACTGATGGTTCGTCTGTTTGCCAATATTACAGCAGGTCATATAATCGTGCTCGGGTTTTTTAGCTTGATTTTTATTTTCGGACAAATGCAGGCAACGTTAGGATATGGAGTTTCTGTATTATCAATTTTGTTCACGGTTTTCATGACTATGCTCGAATTACTCGTGGCATTGATACAAGCATATGTATTTACTTTACTCTCGGCCATTTATTTTGGAATGGCCACAGCAGAGCATCATTAATAATTATTTAAAATTTGTCATTATGATTTCATTAAC
This sequence comes from uncultured Bacteroidales bacterium, assembly GCA_964426725.1. Lineage (GTDB taxonomy): Bacteria > Bacteroidota > Bacteroidia > Bacteroidales > CAYRRV01 > CAYRRV01. The sequence goes on from CAYRRV010000001.1 coordinate 18,697, forward strand.
AGTTTTATTGCAAGCTGCAGAACTCGGTACTATGAGCGCGGCATTTGGTGCTGCCATTTCCGCGATTGCTGCAGCAATAGGTATTGGCAGGATCGGGGCCACGGCAATGGAAGCGATTGCTCGTCAACCGGAAGCAGCAGCCGATATTCGTTCAAACATGATCGTGTCGGCCGCTTTAATTGAAGGCGTTGCTTTCTTCGCGGTGGTTGTGTGCCTGCTTATTTTATTCATCTAATGATGCAAGGACCTGTTAACCCGCGGTTGGCCGGTTAACAGGTTCAATGTTTTTATTTAAGAATTTAAATTATTTTGACATGGATCTTGTAACTCCCGGTATTGGTTTAATTTTCTGGATGATTATTTCATTTTCTATTGTATTGTATATCCTGGGGAAATTTGCATGGAAGCCTATTTTAAATGCTTTAAGAGCCAGGGAAAGTTCCATTGAAGATGCCCTCCAGGCTGCAGAGAGAGCAAAAGAAAAGCTGGCAAGGCTTCAGGCAGATAATGAAAAAATCATGGCAGAAGCCCGTCTCGAAAGAGATAACTTATTGAAAGAGGCCAAGCATATGAAAGATCAGATAATCGTGGAAGCAAGAGAAAAAGCAGTTGAAGAAGCTGCCAAACTCCTCGAAAATGCCCGGGCTTCCATTAAAAATGAAAAATTAGCAGCAATCCAGGAAATGAAAACTCAAATGGCGATACTCGCGACAGATGTAGCTGAAAAAATAATCAAGCATAAGTTGGAAGACAATGAGGAACAAAAGCAACTGATTGATAGTTTATTGAAAGAATCTATTATTAATTGATAAGTATAGAGCATGAATCAGGGAAAAATAGCGGTAAGATACAATAAGGCACTTTTCGAACTGGCTGCTGAAAAAGATATCCTCGATGAAGTATACAAGAATATTCTAATTCTTCAATCTATTCTTGAAATGAACGAGGTAAAACAATTGCTGACAAATCCTGTTGTAAAACCCGGGAAGAAATGTGAAATCATATTAGGGTTACTTACCGCGATGGATATTCACCCTGTTGTTGTATCAACGGTCAATATCATGATTCAAAATAAGAGAGAGTTATTTCTGGAATCAATGATTCGCCTCTTTATAATGGAATACAAGCTTAGTAAAAACATTCACACTGCAAATCTTATTACTGCTAAAACCATGGATTCGCATTTGCATGATAGAATAAAGGAATTATTACAAAAGAAATTTTCAACAGAAATTGAGCTAAAGGAAATAGTGAATGAAAAACTGATAGGAGGCTTCATTCTTCAGATCGACGGTATGCAACTGGATGCCAGCGTGGCTGCCAGTTTAAATAAAATAAAAAAGAAATTGTTAAATACTCCTTTAAACTAGAGATTTATGGCTGAATTGAAACCTGCTGAAGTATCAAGAATATTAAAACAGCAGATCGAAGGAATTAAAACAGGTATTGAATTTGAAGAAGTTGGTACAGTATTACAGGTAGGAGATGGAATTGCCAGGATTTACGGGCTTACCAACGTGCAGGCAAATGAATTGATTGAATTTGAAAACGGGATGCAGGGCATTATTTTGAACCTCGAGCAAGATAATGTTGGTGCCGTGCTGCTTGGATCATCAGAGACAATCAGGGAAGGAGATACCGTGAAAAGAACCCGCAGGATTGCTTCTATTCACGTTGGCGAGGGCATGCTGGGAAGAATTATCAATACCCTTGGAGAACCCCTCGATGGTAAAGGTCCAATCACCGGGAAAACTTACGAGATGCCCCTTGAAAGAAAGGCGCCGGGTGTTATTTACCGTCAACCCGTCAAAGAACCCTTGCAAACAGGAATTAAGGCCATAGACTCTATGATCCCTATTGGGAGAGGTCAAAGAGAATTAATTATTGGTGACAGGCAAACAGGGAAAACTGCCATTGCCATAGATACTATCCTGAACCAAAGAGAATTTTACCTTAAGGGACAACCCGTTTATTGTATATATGTTGCTGTTGGGCAGAAAGGTTCAACGGTTGCCAACATTGCCACAACCCTGGAAAAACATGGCGCCATGGATTACACGGTAATTGTCACTGCCACTGCTTCCGATCCCGCGGCCATGCAATTTTACGCGCCTTTCGCCGGATGCTCTATCGGAGAGTTTTTCAGGGATACTGGTCGTCCTGCCCTGATTATCTACGACGATTTAAGTAAACAGGCCGTTTCATACCGTGAAGTTTCATTGCTGTTGCGCCGTCCTCCCGGGAGAGAAGCATACCCGGGTGATGTATTTTACCTGCATTCAAGATTGCTTGAAAGAGCTGCCAAGGTGATTGAATCAGATCAGATTGCACGTACAATGAATGATCTTCCTGAAAGTATAAAACCCATCGTGAAGGGAGGTGGCTCATTAACGGCTCTTCCCATCATTGAAACCCAGGCTGGTGACGTTTCCGCTTATATCCCCACGAACGTGATTTCCATTACCGATGGTCAGATTTTCCTGGAAACAAACCTCTTTAATTCAGGGGTTCGACCCGCGATTAACGTGGGTATTTCCGTGTCAAGGGTAGGGGGTAGCGCGCAAATAAAATCCATGAAAAAAGTGGCAGGTAGTCTTAAACTGGATCAAGCACAATACCGTGATCTTGAAGCTTTCGCGAAATTCGGTTCTGATCTCGATCCGGCTACACTCGCCGTGTTGAACAAGGGTGCTAAAAATGTCGAGCTTCTGAAACAAGGACAGTATTCTCCTGTTCCCGTTGAACAGCAGGTTGCTATTATATATTGCGGGACAAAAGGGTTACTTAGAGATGTGCCGGTAGAAAAAGTAAAAGAATTCGAGGAAGATTATCTTCAGCTATTAAGTGTTAAACACAAAGGATTGCTTGCAAAAATTAAAGAAGGATTTTTTGATGAGGAAACTGAAGACGTGCTTCAAAAAGTTGCCGCTGAAGTGGCATCAAAATATTAAGGATAACCTCTAAACAGTTAACCGATAGAATGGCAAATCTAAAGGAAATTCGGAACCGTATTGCCTCAGTTACATCAACAAGGCAAATAACAAGCGCCATGAAGATGGTTTCCGCGGCAAAGCTGAGAAGGGCACAGGATGCCATTTCACGGCAACGTCCTTATACTGACAAGTTAAAGAATATCCTGTCCGGTTTAACAAGTACCCTGCAGGTTAACGATGAAAATATCTATGTCAGGGAAAGACCCCTGGAAAGAGTTCTACTGGTCGTTGCCACATCCAATAAAGGATTATGCGGTGCTTTTAACATGAATGTGATCAAGCATACGTTAAAGTTGATCCACGAGGAATACCCGGAACTATATGAAGAAAACCGTTTGAATATGATAATTATCGGAAAAAAAGCAAACGAGTTCTTCCGTTCAAGAAAATACAGGATTCTCTCCTCTTACGACGAGTTATATGATAACCTCACTTTCGATAATGTTGTTCCCGTGATTGAAAATATCATGGGAAGTTATGTTAAAGGTGAATATGACCGGGTAGAGATCATATATAATCAATTTAAGAATGCTGCCGTGCAGATTGTTATGCGGGAACAATTTTTGCCCTTGAAACTTGAGCATGAGGAAGATGAAGACGCAGAAAGACAAGAATTACCTTACGATTATATTTTTGAACCATCAAAGGATGACCTGCTAAGCGATCTGATTCCCCGCTCACTGAAAATGCAGTTTTACAAAACCCTTCTTGATTCCCATGCATCTGAACATGGAGCCAGGATGACTGCCATGCACAAGGCAAGTGATAATGCAACAGAATTACTGAAAGAACTCCGCCTTTCTTATAATAAGGCCCGTCAGGCTTCAATTACCAATGAAATACTTGAAATCGTGGGTGGAGCTGAAGCCCTCAAAGGTTAACCTATTATATTTAGCAGGATAAAAAATAAAAGCTGAATCACGAAAAATGCCCGGAAAACGGGTATTTTTATTACCGTTTCCCGGTTGGCCAGCAGTGATGAGAATATAAAACTCACGATAAACCAGGCCAGGTAATTTTGTAAAGGGACCTCCTGGTTAATCCAGTTCCAGTAGCCCAGCTTCATGGCTACTGGTTCAATAAAATAATCGAGAATAACAATAAATACCGAAGAAATTACAGGCAAAAATACTCTCTTTTTAACCAGGAATTGTGCTAAAGAGTAAGAAGACAGTATAAGTAAAACCCAGTTTAATGCTATAATAAGTGGTACCTGCAGCATCTTTACTCGCATCACTTCTCCATAAACGTACTCACCGAATATTAATCCTGTTTTTACACCCAATACCTCGGTGATGTAAGTGAATACAAAAGTAAGGACAACCCAAGCCAGCATGAATGGTGAATAATATACATGAAATAGCCTGATCAACATCCACGTGTTCACTACTAAAAGGAATATTTCTGTAAAGCCAATCGCGAATGACCGGAGATGAGTCACGTGCAATATTATACCAATGGTAAATAGTAAGGCAACAGCACCAACCTCGATTTTATAGAGATTTCCTGTTGAAAAAAAAATCCCGGACGTCTTGTTCATCAAAATTATAAAATAATTAAACAAAATTACTGAACAATCGGAAAAACAGAATTGTTTATCAAAATACAGATTATTTTCTTTAAATTTAAATAGTATTTGTTAAAAGAATATCATGCTTGGTTCATGAAATTACCGGGGAAGGAATGAAAAAAATAAGTATTATAGGTGGAGGGTTTGCCGGTTTGTCTGCCGCATCCTTGTTAGCCCGCGATGGCTTCAGGGTTGATGTTTACGAGAAAAACAACATGCCTGGTGGACGGGCAAGAAAACTTGAAGCCATGGGTTTTACGTTTGACATGGGACCTACCTGGTACTGGATGCCTGATGTTTTTGAACGATATTTTGGATTATTCGGGAAAAATGTATCTGAATACTATCAATTGAAGAGAATCAGTCCTTCATACCGGGTATATTTTGGGAAAAATGAGTTTATTGATGTCCCTTCCGAATTAGATCGGTTATATGACCTTTTTGAAAAGTACGAACCGGGAAGCAGTAAAAAACTGGCCCGGTTTTTAAAAGATGCTGCTTTTAAATATGATATTGGAATAAACAGGCTGGTTCATAAACCTTCATTATCTGTTCTCGAGTTTATCGAACCCTGGTTAGTTCGGGGAATTACTCATTTCGATTTTTTTCGTTCGCTTAGCACTTATGTCAATAAACTCTTCAGGCATCCTTATTTAAGACAAATACTCGAGTTCCCTGTTATTTTCCTGGGATCGGTACCGGGAAGAATTCCGGCTTTCTATAACCTGATGAATTATGCAGATTTGGTTTTAGGTACCTGGTATCCCCACGGGGGAATGTTCAGGGTAGTTGAAGCAATGGTTAAGCTGGCAGAAGAAAACGGGGCTAAAATTCATCTCAATTCCCCGGTAACGGGTATTTCTATTAAAGATGGTATCGCGACAGGAATAAGATTGAACGGGACAGTCGTTGATGCTGATATGGTTTTAGGTGCTGCCGATTATCATTTTATCGAAACAAAGTTATTGGAAACTCCCTATCAATCTTATAGCGAGAAATACTGGTCCAATCGTGAAATGGCTCCCTCTGCTTTACTCTTTTACCTCGGTATCAACAAGAAGCTTAAAGGGTTATTGCACCATAACCTTTTTTTTGACACGGATTTTAACCAACATGCATCTGATATTTATGAAAAGCCTCGCTGGCCGGAAGATCCTGCATTATATGTATCCTGCAGTACCAAAACAGATGAAACTTCTGCTCCCCCGGGGCATGAGAATCTTATTGTTTTAATCCCGGTAGCTACTGATATGCCGGATTCAACTACATTACAGGAACATTATTATGATCTTGTAATAAGCAGGTTAGAAAAAATTACCGGACAGAATATAAAAGATCATGTGGTGTTTAAGAAAATATACGGCCATAATGCATTTATCAGCGACTATAATTCTTTTCGCGGGAACGCGTACGGTTTGGCAAATACGTTAAAACAGACTGCACTTTTTAAACCCCGGATGAAAAGCAGGAAGGTAAAAAATCTTTATTATGCCGGGCAGCTTACTGTTCCCGGCCCGGGTGTGCCCCCCGTGATTATTTCCGGGGAAGTAGCTGCCAAACAGGTTATTAACAATTTCAGGAGGGCGCATCATGAAAAAACTGTTTGATGAAGTTGCCTTCAAAACAAGCAAAATTACTACCAGGGAATACAGCACATCTTTTTCCCTCGGGATAAGACTTTTTAAACCGAAGTTCAGGCAACCTATTTACAACATATATGGCTTTGTTCGCTTCGCGGATGAAATAGTAGATACTTTTCATGATTATGATAAATCTTCATTATTTCATCGTTTCAGGGAAGATACATGGATGGCTATCACGGATGGTATTTCTATGAACCCGATTTTACATAGCTTCCAGGAAACAGCGAGAAAGTATAGTATAGGGAATGAACTGATAGAAGCTTTTTTGGATAGCATGGAGATGGATTTGCAAAATTTTTCCCACTCTAGAGAATCCTTTAACAAATACGTGCTGGGATCAGCTGAAGTAGTTGGCTTAATGTGCCTGCATGTTTTTTGCGAGGGAAACATGGCATTACACGAGCAGTTAAAGCCCTATGCCATGCGCCTGGGAGCTGCTTACCAGAAAATAAATTTTCTCAGGGACATGCAGGCTGATTACCTGGAGATGGGCAGGAAATATTTTCCCGGGTTGAGAATCGAAAATTTTAACGATGGTCAGAAAGAAATAATAGAGAAAGAAATTGAAGAAGATTTTCGATTAGGGTACCAGGGTATTAAAATGTTACCTGCCGGCGCTAAATTTGGCGTTTATATATCTTATATTTATTATTATTCTCTTTTTAAAAAGATAAGAAAGACAAGACCCGAGCAGGTGTTAACTTCCCGAATCAGAATTTCAAATTTTACCAAGTATTTATTGCTCATGAGATCATGGTTTGTTTATAAATTAAACTTGTTGTAGCATGAATTGGTATTGGATAGCGCTTTTAATATTTGTTACATTTATTTTCATGGATTTTGTCGCGTGGTTTACCCATAAATACGTGATGCATGGGTTTTTATGGATCCTTCACAAGGATCATCATACAAGGGAAAATAAAATTTTTGAATGGAATGATTTATTCGCTCTTATGTTTGCCATTCCCGCTGTTATTTTGATGATAACCGGATCAATAAGCGGTATTGATATCAAGTTTTATATTGGTGCCGGGATCGCTCTTTACGGGTTGGCCTATTTCATTTTTCATGATTTGATCATTCATCAGCGTATTCGGTTCTTCAGGAACGCTAATAATTTTTACCTGCGATCCATCATCAGTGCCCATGAAAATCATCACAGGGGAAGAAAAAATTATGGATTTCTAATTTTTTTCCAGTGGAAATATTTTAATCCTGAAAATCATAAGGCCTTTTATTCCCGTAAATACGCGAATCATTAACTTGGATCATGAGTACTTACCTTTGGATAAACATTGGGGCAATAATTGTTCCCCTGATTTTTAGCTTTGATAAAAAAGTCGCGTTTTACAGTCGCTGGAAATATTTTTTACCGGCCATGCTCTCTGTTGCCTTCATTTTCGTGATTTGGGACATTTATTTCACCAGAATCGGCATATGGGGTTTCAACCCGCTTCATTTATCTGGCATTAAAATTGTCAATCTTCCAATTGAAGAAGTGCTTTTTTTCATAGCTATTCCCTATGCATCTGTTTTTACTTATGATGTGCTTAACGCCTACATAAAAATAGATTTGATCGGGAAAAAGTCTAATTTTATTTCGGCATTCTTGGCTTTTTTTCTGCTGATCACTGGGATTATCTTTCACGAGAATACCTATACATCCGTTTCATTTATCACCACGGGAGCACTAATCCTTCTTCTCCAGTTCCTGTTACGGTTTCGTTGTATGGGACGGTTCTACCTTACTTACGTTATTGTTCTTTTTCCCTTTTTAGTAGTCAACGGTTTGTTAACCGGTTCCTGGATTCAGCAGGAAGTAGTGTGGTATAATAATCAGGAAAACCTGGGAATCAGGTTATTCACGATACCTGTTGAGGATTTTGTTTACGGGATGGAATTGATTCTCCTGAACGTGTTTATTTACGAGAAGTTAAAACCTGCCTCAGGTTGAGTTTTGTTAAAGGGATTTCTATTTTCATACTTAAAAGTAACCTATTCATCAAAAAAGTATTCTTTTTGAAATGGTGAATTGGTATGAATGAATATTCTGATTATATTTAAAGTCCTAATACCAAAACACTAATAATAATTAAATGATAATTGAGCCTGAGAATGTATTAACTATTCCTGATATTGATCCCATTTGTCAGTTAAATAGTAATGAACATTATAATACACCACTTTTTTTGCTGGGTAACCAGTTCTTTTATGTTCAGAATTATCCTGATAAATCGATATGTTTTGTCCACCCTAATGTACGGCAGGTTTTAGAATATAGTGAAGAAATATTTAATACTGAACTAATTTCTGATATAATTCATCCAGAAGATAAAGAACCTGTAAACAATGTAATGCATAAGATTGAGCATTGGGTAGACAGGGAAAATATTGCGCCTATGACATTCACGGTGGCCATGCATTTTCGAGTTAAAAAAAATAGTGGGAAATACACGGGGATCCTGTGTCAGTCTTCCGTTTACTCAAACGATCGCCGAAAAAAACATTTAACTTTAATCCATTTTTGCTCTGAAATCTCGACATCTCTCACAACAGGCCATGTTAGTGTTTCATGCATGGGGAATCATGCCTCTTTGATTGAAAAGGAACTAAAAAAATCTTGTAGAAATGATGAAAACAAAGTCTTAAGCGAACGTGAAAAAGAAATTGTTAAGTATCTCATACAAGGCATGAGCAGCCAGGAAATATCTCATGTATTGTGTATCAGTAAGAACACTGTTGACACCCATAGAAGAAACATGTTGAAAAAACTAAAAATGAAAAACACTTGTTCCCTGATTGGTTATTTCTGGGATAATCATTTTGTTACATAAGGTACAAATGTAAAATACTCATTTATGAGTATTGCAGGATTCATTTATCCCATCTATTTTTAACTTTCCAAAAATTATTACTATTTTATGATTATGCATTTTTTTGGTTGGTCTGATGTTCTATTGGAAGCTACGATCAGGAGGTAAAATATTAAACAAGAAATATCTACAAACTAAATTTTTTAATTTTATGAAGAAAAATTATTTTCTCTTTATTGTCTTGTTTTTGCTGGCAATACCGTTTTCCTCATTCGGGCAGGGAGGTAGTGGTATCGCGGTAGAATACACGGCAAGTCCGTTTGGTTCTTCCTCGTTTTTAACACCGGGAAATATACGGGCCAAGTTTTTGGCTGGTAACCTGGGTTTTCGCCTGGGATTAAATACCACGGTATCGAACAATGAACCGGAACCCACTACCATTACGCATGTTGGATTTTTTGATCTTCGGCCCGGTGCAGAATTTCACACTACTATTGGAGGAAAAGCCTCTCCATACGCTGGTGCTGAATTGATAATCATGAATCGTTCCAGTAACCTGAATTCAACATCTCAACTCGGTATAGCCAATGCAACCAATGAATTTGGCGCAAATCAGGCCTATTTTGGTTTTGGTGGTGCACTCTTTGCCGGAATAGATTACTACATCGGCGAAAAATTCTATTTTGGTTTCGAGGTGGGCCTTGACTTGGTTAACCTGACCTACAAGGATGTTACCATGGCCGATGAAATAATAATCGAGTCCACGAAAGATTTCTCGATGAATACTAATTTCGCCAATACTCTAAAATTAGGACTCAATTTCTAAAAGTTAAATATCTTGAATTTAAAATATTTCAATATGAAAAGAAATACACGAATTAATCATTTAATTTGCAGGATAGGTTTCATTATCCTGGCCATGCTGACACTTAATGCAAGTCAGTTATCGGCGCAATCAATAACAATTAGTTCTGAACCTACAGGTCCTCTATACGTGGGTGAAAATGTCGAATTCGAGTACTCGGTAACTGGATTTAGCCTTGATGCTGTTTTCTACCTGGTAGCAAATGATGGTATAAATGACACCATTCTGGATTATTCAACGGCTACATCTGGTAATCTAACCGGTTTAGTTCCAGCCGGGTTTAATTCTCCATTGAGCTTTAACATTGTTGGAGCCACGGGCAATCCGGATGGCACCATCGAAACCCGGCCTCTGTTTGGTGAATTGTCCATTGCCGGTTCTAACTCCTCATATGATTATACCGATGATACATACAATTTGTATTTCTGGGAACCGACAATTCGCAGGGTAGTTTTTCCCGCGGCCAATGTGGATGCTGATACAGCTATTCTCGAATTTGATTATCGGTATATAGATAATCCCGATTCACTTGAAATTGTCATCGAGTACAGTATTAATAATGGAAGCACTTACGCTGCATTGGATACAATCGAATATGTTAATACAGGCTGGTACTTCAACACGAGAGTTGGAATTCCTTCAACAGCCCGCACCTCGAGTACCATTTTCAGAATGCGCCAGTTGTATTCTAACCTGATTAATAACGAATATACTTACAGGTTTTATTTTCAAAACCCGTCCATTATTTCTGGTGAAGACTTCAATACTGAGGGTACACAAAGTGCCGCGGGGTCTCCCTTTACTGTATTTTTACCTTATACTGATGTAACCTCGGTATATGCTCCGGCAGGTGAACCATATTTTGGAAATACTTATCTTGGGGACTCTATTCATGTTGAAGCTAATATTGTTGGTTTCACGGGTGATGTGAAATATGAACTGGTATTTAATTCTACAGGGGACATCAGTGACCCGGTTCACAAGCTGGCAAGTTACGGGAAGCAAAATACAGGAGGTAATAGCTGGCTATTCAAGGGAAAATTACCCAATAATATTGAATTTGATGATACCTATTATTTTTGGGTTGTTCCTTACCGGGGTTTGTCATATTTACATGGCACCAATGTTGCTCATGATTTTACCGTAGGAACAGGTCCTCACACAATTAATGGTGGTTCAATTAATGGAACGTACGGTGCATATTTTACCTCAGAAAATGTTCGCGAACTGTTAACGGATGAGGTAATGATTACCGAGAAGGGATCATTGATGATTGAGGTAAGCCGGCGCGAGAATACTTTTAGCCCGGATAATGCTGAATTGATTATTGAATACACCACGGATGGTTCTGCCTACACAGAAATAGGGACCATTAACCTGAACGGGGCAAAATACTATGATGATGGTGCTACAGTCTTTGAAATTGATATACCTGTCGAGGCTGTAAGTAATACAACAAGTTTCAGGATTGCACAAAAGAATATAAATGCTGGAAATCTTGACCGGTATTATATTGCTTCCATTGAAATATTACTTAACAGCAATCGACTGATTCATGGACTTGAGGCAAGCTATTCTTTCAATGACGATTCTGACTACATCAACGGTCCGGTTATTGACCTGAAAACAATCGTAGTACCTGATGATCTGTTTTATCCCGGAACGGAAATCACATTAAACTACGAGGTGCTCGCGGGTAAATTCCCTACCGGTACTGAAATGCAGGCCATTTTATATCTTTCAGGACAAGATGTAGTGCTCGGTAAATCCACGAATTTATCAAGTGGTAATATTACCGGGAATATTCCAGCTGTACAAGGTGATAATTACTCTGTACGTATAAGAGGGAATACCGGAAGGGGATCGACCTATTCGAATTGGCGTGATATTACTGTTGAAAATGTTTCACTCGAAATTGTTGATGTAACCGGTAATCCTGCAAGGGATGTGGATGGAAATATTTATTATTTCCGGGGAGATGAACTCATCGTGAATTACAACCTCATTGGCTCAGCGGTGAATGGAGTCCAGTTACAAATAAAGGATGATGATGGTAACTGGATTAACATTGGCAATGATGATCCAGCAGACGAGACAGTGAATGGAACCATCCCAATGGATATTGATTTACCGGCCAGCCCCGAGATTCGCGTGGCTTTAAGTGATTCGTTGTACTCAAATAGTTGGGCAAACCTTTATACAAGATATCCCGATGAGAGTGATTTCCCCGAGAATAGTGCCGATTCTATTTATGTAGAAGTTGAAGGGAATCTTGATAGCGATTATTATGACATGGATTCGCCTACTTTCGCGAAAGAAGGCAACAGAACGTTCGAAACTCAAGGATTTGATATGTCCCGCGGAGGGTATTTGAATCTTGAAATTTATTTGCTTAATCGATATTGGGATTATGAGCACGTGGTAGACAAGGAAGCTCCAATTCGAGTTGAATACAGTATCGATAATGGTTCTACATGGATTAAACTAAATGAAACCAATCATTTGGACTATGGTTTAACAGGCTGGCAATATAAATACGTGGATATTTTTGACGACTATTTACCCATTGAGGCTCAAACTCCTAACACGAAATTCAGGGTTGTACAAAATGATAACGGAACGCTCGATTTCGGGGAAAATGCATGGGAGTTTTACCTGATTGAGGTATATGGATATTCTAGAACGGGTATTGTAAGTAATACTAAATTACTGGATTTACAACAAGCTACTATAACCCTTGGAACATTGGACAAATATACCTATGGCCCCGGGGAATCCATTACCATTCCTTACAATGTTGTCGGTAATTTTGGTGCCGACATCGGGTTTGTAACTACAATAACTGATGACGATAATAATACGCATGTGGTGGAATCAAGTGATGATGCCGGACAGGTTGCTCTAAATACTAGTCTGCCTGTTAATCTTCCTGAAACATCAGTGAATATGAATGAATTTGATTTAAAGATATTTGCTTATCAGAAAACAGCTGATCAACAGGATCCGATCCTGGGTTACATGGAAGACCTACTTGATGAAGAAGAGGATTTGATTCTTGTCGAAGGTGGAGAATTTGATATTAACAATGATGTTTATCTTAATGAAGAGGGTCGCAGATCAATATTAACTAAAGCCTTACCCCAGCTCGAGGGTGATTCTTTAACCATTGAATTTGACATTGATATTTATGATAACCCATTCCCAAGTGAAGGAGTAGTTATCGAGCTTACGACTGATGGCGGTACTTCTTTTACAGTCCTCGATACAGTTTGGGAAAGTGATTATTACACGTCTAAACTGGCTACCAGTGATGTGAATGACCAGACCCACTTGAGATGGGTACAATACGTGAACTTCGGTCATGATATCAAGGAGTGGAGAATCAATGCACTAACATTGAAGAGTGCCAATAGTAACCTGATTTCTTCGGGTTACCTCCAGTTAAATCAACCTGCGGTAATAGAAATAGATTACCCGAATGTGCCAGATCAATTCACTTATAATGAGCAGGAAGAAGTTTTGTATTCCGGAGAAACCTTCACGCTTGAGTTGGGTGTACTGGATCACGTGTCCAAATTCTCAGATCAAACAGAATACCTGTTCTACCTGGGCAATGGTGAAGGAAATGTTTATGTTGATTATAACGGTGACAGCGCTTTATTAGGCACCATGACAGGCCTTGGAACTGTTGACCTGGTTATTCCCTCGACCATATATCAGGATACCTATGATGTATTGATAACCGCCTTGGTTGATGATCCGGACAGTGATGAGCCTTTTGTTTATTTTAAAGAAAAAGTGTTGCTTTCACTGGATATTTACAATCCCCTGTTAAAAACTTTAGCATTGCAGGATGAAGCATACAGGGGTAATGATTTTACCGTGAACTGGGAATTGCAGACCGGGAACCTGAATACAAGTGATTATTATTTCCACCTGATGCTTGATGATGAAGTAATTTCCATAACAAAAGGTGCTTCTGCAAATATTTCATCTATTGTTCCTACCGATATAAACACGGGAAATAAAGATGTTGAGGTACTCGTTACGTTTGATAGCGTTTATTTCGAAGGTGAATCCACTTTGCTTGATCAGTTTAACGACAATGAATGGAAAGACGCGTATAATTGTTACCTGCATTCAATATCCGATTATATGAGATTTGACCAGGTTGCCGGTACTAATAGTGCGGTAACACAAGATTTCATCATGTCGTATGGAGGATGGGTTGGTTTTAATTTCCAATATAACGAAACGGGCAATGAATTTACCGAAAACAGCAAGGTAATTTTTGAATACACCAGTGATGGTGGAGCAACCTATAATCTCCTTGATACTTTCCCGAATGAAACATACAAGCTGGACGATGGAGAAGAATGGCAACAGTATTTCTTCGGCCGCGGGAATATCGGTGATACCGTGAAATTCCGTTTCCGCAGGTTAAATGGTAACTATGGACAAGCTTTTATACATGACTTACGCATTGTGGAATTATCCAACAAAATACCAGTGAACACGGTAGCTGATAACCTGTCGGTTTTGGAACAGGAAGTGTTCCTGGGTGATATACCCGAGGATATTTGTCCGGGTTCTTCCCTTGAAATAGATTATGAAATCAAGGGTAAATTCGGTGAAGATGTAATTCATACCATTGAGTATTGGATAAATGGTAACGGGGTATATAATTTTCCTGACTTGGAATTCCTCGGGATTCAAAGCGGAACTGGTACGTTCACCTTACCCATACCGGAAGGATGGTCTGGCGGTAATTACAGTTTTAGGGTACAGAGTGATGATTATACTACTGATAATGATTTTACTGTCTATAGCGAGAGAACTCCCGAGAGTGTTTACCTGATTCCCCCGATAAATTTCACCGGAACTACCCTTTCGGGAGATGAAAACCTTTGCAAAGCTGGTGTAGAGAATTATTATATCTATAGCGCGCAGGCTGGATTCCAGTACCAGGCGAGAGATGTTAACACGGGAGAACTCTATGGAGATGCTGTTGTTTCTGAAAATGGTGGAACAATCACCATGTTCACGGAGACCATTGATACCGATCTTGAACTTGAAATTGTCGTGAAAGCCATGAACAAGAAAGGAACCAAAACGTGTGCAACGGGCGTACTACAAGACAGGATCAAGTTCAACTATATTCCCGCTCGCATGTTGTTTGCCAAGGATGACTTGACAAGTATCTTTTCACCTGTTGATGACAGTGTATTCATCTGCGAGGGCAACCCGGACAACCTTCAATTACAGGCTGGTTATTATGATCATAACGGGAGTTATACCGGTGGTAGTTTAACTGCTATAGGTTGGTATCGCGACGACATGAACACGGCCGTATCTTCTTCAACTACACTCAATTCCTTCAATCAATCGGGTGCTTATTTCGCGCAAGTAGTTGCCGAGGGTTGTAAATACACCACCAATTCAGTTAAAATACAGGTGCTGTCCGTACCCGACAAGCCGTCTGTAACTGTTGGTAAAACAACCGTTTGCGATGGAGCAACAGTCCTATTGAGTGTTTCCAACGATTATCAGTATTACAAATGGTATGGTGGAAATTCTGGTACTTCTGTGTTGAGTGGCTCTTCACCAACACTTGAAGCTACTTCAACCGGTGCTTACAGAGTAACTGTTTCTAATCATCCACTTGAATTTAATTGTGCTTCGCCCATGTCAGACCCAGTCGCGGTTACTGTTCTTGAGAAACCTGAAACAAATATTTCACATCACAGTGGTGGTACCTGGGTAAGCGAGGACAACTACGTGACTTGTGGTAATGACGTGGTGTTGCAGGCTGATGATTTACCATCTACATATAACTGGACGCTCAATGGAAATGTCTTTGCCTCCAATCATAATTCATACATGATTAAAGCTACAAAATCTGGTTATTATAATGTAGAAATGCTGGTTTCAGATAATGGAGTTACCTGTAAATACAAAACCGAAGATAGCATTTACGTGACTGTTTCTGAAGAATTGTCCCGACCTTCACTTACCCTTACGGGAGATGATAAATTCTGTGCCGGTGAAGGTACTGCCATCCTTACAGCAGATGAAGGCTATGAGTATTACCTTTGGTACAGGAATGGTAGCGCTCATATGGAAGGCAACAATGAGATCGAGGAGAATACCTTTAGCCCTGATATGTCGGGTGAGTACTCGGTTAGGGTAAAAGATAGCCTTGGTTGTATAAGTGATCATTCTAAAAGGGTAGAAATTAACATTGTTCCTGAACCAAGCAGGTATGCCAACCTATCAACTACATATAACAACAGACTTTGTGGAAATACGGCTGCTGATATTCAGGTTTACAATATCGATGGAGGCAGGAGGCTTAACTATCAGTTGATTAACATGAACACGGGTCAACCCTCTGGGCAACCTTCTTCAATGATTGATTCAGATGGTGGCGATTACGTGCTGCTAACTTCTGATCCTATTTCAGAAGATACCGAGTTTGGCGTACTGGTTTCCGATCAAAACGCGAGTGGTTGCAAGGTAATGCTCAACCAAACCATTGATATTTTGGTACAATCAGCAGAAATTGAAGTTATCGGAAATACACTTTACGCGACTACCGGTGGTATGAAATACCAGTGGTACAGGAATAATAAACCTATACTGGGTAGCCGTGGAAAGCAGACATATCTTGAAATATTTGATGATGCTGATTATAGTGTTGAGATCATGTTTGATTATGATTGTATCGTGGTAACACAAGCTCAAAAGAATGCCACTTCAATTTCCGGTAATGATCTGCATAAAACCATCAGGTGTTACCCGAATCCGGTTAAGGATGAACTACTAATTGATATCAATAATGCCCATTCTGGTAAAATAAAGGTTGAAATTGCAGACGTTACAGGTAAGATTGTTTATAATGGATTCATTCTTAAGAATTATGAAAAACACACTGAATCAGTGAATGTTAGTTCTCTTAATAATGGAATTTACATTGTACAGTTTACTTCTGGAGATATAACTGAAACCAGCAGAATTGTCAAAGAATAAATGATAATTAATATACCCGCCCGTTTTAAACGGGTGGGTTTTCATCCTTTAAAAATTAAAAAATGATTAAGATGAATAACATAAATAAAAAGTTTTTAACAGTGGTTTTCTTTGCCATTGCTTTGTTTAGCAGTTGTAATAAACCGTCTGATCCAAACATGGAAGTAATGATCCTTGGCTCCTGGGAACTTATTGATTTAATGGTAGATAACCAGGTGGTTGAAAATTATAGCAATGAGTTTACCCTTGATATTGAACATAGTAAAAGGGTGGTATTTATAAATCACGACGGGAGAGGATTAACTGGTACCTGGTCTGTTGAATCAGATTCTATTCTGACACTTACTTCCGATGCAGTTACATCTTTTGATACCTTGCAATTTGATATTATTTACTTGATAAAGGATAAAATGGGTTTACGGCAGGTTATAAATAGTGATTTACTGGGCACTTCAGAATTTACTTATTTCCTGGAAAAGTAAGCTGAAAAGTTAGAATCCGGTTCGCGAAAACCGAAATTGAGCAATTTATTGTGTTATCAAAAAGGGGCTTTCTGCCCCTTTTTGATAAATATTCATCCAAATACCTCTCTTAATACCTTCAGGGACTTAATTTTACCCATGCCTTCAAGGTGAATTGCATAATAATCCAGCATAGTTTCAATAATTCTGGTTCTGTTTTCCTGTTTTAAAGATATTTTGCTGATATCTGACAGCCTGGAAGCAAGAAAACGGTTCAATATTTCTGAGTATGTTTTGGAAAGCGTGTATTTTGCATCAATTGGGATTTGCACAAATTTTCCTTTGATAAGATCAAACCGGTTTATTTTTTCAGAATAATTATTGTCCGGGTAAAATCCCAGGTGTTTTGTTAGCTGAACCATGAACCATAAATGAAAATTACCGGTGTGTTCCATGCTGGTGTCAAAAAATTGAAATGCATGAATCAAAAAGCTAAACAAGGGGGGATTGGACTCTTCTTCCCGTAATGTCCTGTATAGTAATTCGGCCAGGAACAAGGTTATGGTATTTTTTTTTATTTCATAAGGTATACTCTGATAAATTACATTTAAACGGTGTTCTTTTATTCGCTGCAATTCTCTTCCTTCTTTATGGTAGACTTCCATCTCATGAATAGAAAGTGGCTGAAGAAGGCTCATGGAAGGCGTATTTTTCTTCTTTCGAATTCCTTGTATCAAATATGACTGACGACCAAATGCCTCTGTAAAAATGTAAATAATAGCGCTGTTCTCGCCATATCTGACATGATGCAAGACGATGCCCCTGGTTTTCTGAAGCACGTGTGATAAGTTTTAATAGATTAAAAAAAAATTACTTGAATAATCCGTGAATATCCGCGTTAATTTTATCAATAACACTGCTCAAGTGTTCCGGGTTTTCAGGGAAATTATGATTATCAACATCAACTACCAGTATTTTACCCAGGTTATATGCCTCTGCCCACGAATCGTATCTTTCATTGAGTTTCCTGAGGTAATCCAGCCGAATGTTGTTCTCGTATTTTCTTCCCCTTTGCTGGATTTGCTTTACCAGTGTCGGAATAGATGCTTTCAGATATATAATCAGGTCTGGTGGTGAAATTAATGAACTGATAAGATTGAACAGCGTGAAATAATTTTCGAAATCGCGGGTTGACATTAATCCCATCGAATGAAGGTTGGGTGCGAAAATATAAGCATCTTCATAGATAGTACGGTCCTGAATAACCGTTTTTTCTGATTTTTTTATTCTTAAAATATGATTAAAACGGGTATTAAGAAAAAATATCTGCAAGTTAAATGACCATCGCTGCATATCCTCGTAAAAATCATTGAGATAGGGATTGTCCTCAACATCTTCGTAATGAGGGGTCCATCCAAAATGTTTCGAGAGTAGCCCGGTCAGGGTTGTTTTTCCGGACCCGATATTGCCCGCGATCGCTATATGCATAAATGATTTTCTTTTATATTAAAGGAACACTAAAGTACGAAAAAAATTGATATTATTATCATTCTTTGGGGAACATGGTGACAGGTATCAAAACATTCCGGCATTTTATCTGATTACTTAAGCTTTTGTAAGCCTTTTATGAATTTCCATGACCTCGTCCAGGTATTTTCTGTCATTCGCGAGCCTGGGCATTTTATTCTGCCCTCCCAATTTGCCTTTGTCGTTAAACCAGTTATAAAAAGTGCCTTTCGCGAGGTTGACAACCCTGGGAGGATCCAGGGTGAAATTCTTGTATCGCTTGGCCTCGTAGTCTGAGTTTAATGACATGAGAGCTTTATCCAGTGCTTCTGTAAATGCTTCGGGATTATCCGGTTCCTTTTCAAACTCGATGAGCCACTCGTGGGCGCCTTTGGTATTATCATCCATGTATATTGGTCCGGCAGTGTATTCATTGATAACAGCATTGGTTTTTTCGCAGGCCATTCGCAGGGCATTTTCAGCATTATCAATAATTACCTCTTCCCCAAATGCATTAATAAACATTTTAGTGCGCCCGGTAATTTTAATCTTGTGAGGGAAAAGGGAGGTAAATTTCACCGTGTCACCTATCATGTATCTCCACAATCCCCCGTTTGTAGAAATAACCATGGCATAATTTACATCCTTTTCTACCTCTCCTATGGTATACGAGGGTGGATTGTCTTCATGGATACGGTTTGCTGGGATAAACTCGTAAAAAATGCCTAAATCAAGCATTAAAAGCATGTCATTGACAGCCGGATCGTCCTGTATGGCAAAAAAACCTTCCGAGGCATTGTATGTTTCCAGGTAATGCATGTTGTCAGAGGGAATGAGTTTCCTGAATTGTTCACGGTAAGGATCAAAACTTACACCACCATGCGTGAAAAGTTCAAGGTTAGGCCATACCTCTAGAAGGTTTTTTTTCCCGGTTTTTTCCAGGATATACTTGATAAGTACCAGGGTCCAGCTTGGAACACCGGCAATATTGGTTACATTTTCTTTTATGGTGATATTGCTAAGTTTTTCTATTTTTTCTTCCCATTCGGGAATGAGTGCAATCTCTGGCCTTGGCGTTTTAATAAATTCAACCCAAAATGGCAGGTTCTCTATAAGAATTGCTGATAAATCTCCATAATAGGACTGATTACTGAAATTGTTAATAGTGTGACTCCCGCCCAGGGTTAATCCTTTACCTTTCAATATACTGGTTTCAGGGTAATTTTGAGTGTAAATAGCGATGATGTCTTTCCCTCCCCTGAAATGACAATCTTCCAATGCCTCTTTACTAACCGGAATGAATTTGCTCTTCTCGGAAGTAGTTCCGGATGATTTAGCGAACCATTTTATTTCAGAAGGCCAAATCAGGTTTTGTTCACCGTTTCTGAGTCTTTGCACGAAAGGGCTCACATCTTCATAGGTTTGAATAGGGATTCGCTGTTGATAAGTTTTAATATCCGGGATCGAGGAATAATCATACTTTTCACCCCATTCCGTGTTTTTTGCTTTTCCAAGTAATTTAAAGAGAGTCTCGTGTTGAACATCGGATGGGTATTTTTTAAAGAGTTCAATTTGGTGTGCTCTTTTAATATTCAGCCAATAAACTATCGAATTTAGTAGGGGCATAAAACAACTTATTTATTTATATTCAAAGAAAAATAATTATAGGGTGCATGTCTTTCAGCGTTTTACAATATAAGCATGGCATCACCATAAGTCCCGAACCTGTATTTTTCTTTTACAGCAGCTTTGTATGCTTTAAAAAGGAAATCATACCCGGCAAAAGCGCTTACCATCATCAACAAGGTTGACAAGGGCAGGTGAAAATTAGAAATCATCATGGTTGGTACACTAAATTCATAGGGAGGAAAAATAAATTTGTTGGTCCAGCCGTCATAAGGTTTGAGATACCCGGTAGTTGAAACAGAACTTTCAAGTGTCCGGAGGACTGTTGTACCCACGGCCACGATATTACTACGCCGTTCTTTTGCCTTGTTAACCACATCAGCAGCTTCATCGGTAATAATAATTTTCTCTGAGTCCATTTTATGTTTCGTGAGATCTTCCACGTCAACAGTTCTAAAATTACCCAACCCAACATGGAGGGTGACTTCAGCTATTTCCACTCCTTTTATCTCAAGACGCTTAAGCAATTCACGACTGAAATGTAAACCGGCTGTTGGTGCAGCAACAGCACCCTCGTGCTTGGCAAAAATTGTCTGATACCTGTCTTTATCCTCGGGCTCTACAGGCCTCTTGATAAAGCGGGGAAGAGGTGTTTCTCCCAAATTATATAGTGTTTTTTTAAATTCCTCGTAATCTCCATCGTATAAAAACCTTAAAGTACGACCTCTCGAGGTGGTATTATCTATCACTTCCGCGACCAAAACATCATCTTCACCAAAATAAAGTTTATTTCCTATCCTTATTTTCCTGGCCGGATCTACAAGTACATCCCACAAACGTTGCTCTTGATTCAGTTCTCTTAATAAAAAAACCTCGATTTCAGCTCCCGTTTTTTCTTTGTTCCCATACAGACGAGCCGGAAACACCTTGGTATTGTTGAAAACCATTACATCCTGATCGTTCATGTATTCAATAATATCTTTGAATACCCTGTGTTCAATTACCTGGGTATCGCGGTGTAAAACCATCAACTTCGATTCATCCCGGTTCTCTGCCGGGTATTGCGCAATAAGATCCTGAGGCAGATTGTACTTGTACTGTGATAATTTCATGTGCTTAATATTTTATTTTCATTTATTACATGGAACTAAATAACGGGGCCCATATATTTTACTATGCCAGTAAGCTGTAAATTAATGCTTGATTCAGAACTATATCTTCAAGTATATCAATCATTTTGACATATTATGCGTGTATGGGCTTTTAATTTGGAAGAAAAAAAACATGCATCATCAGATTAAGGGTCTTTTTACGTACAAAATCATTAAAAGTTTCATATTTTATCCAGATATTGTTTGTTTTTTTAACTAAAATAAGTAAAATCAACAAGGCTAATCATTCCAATCTATTTAACTGGTTTTCAAATTCATTTATTGTTATTGCCTTGTCAATTTTGAATGGTCCCGATGAAGTCCTGGTTAATTTTTTCAAATAAGCTCCACTTTCAGCAGCAAGTCCAATATCCCTGGCCAGGGCCCTTATGTATGTTCCCTTGCTGCATATGACCCTGAATGTAGCATGTGGTGGTTGAAAATCAGTTAATTCGAGTGTTTCAATTCTTACATGCACGGGTTGCATGGTTATCTCTATTCCTTTCCTGGCCAGTTCATAAGCTCTTATACCATTTTTTTTTTTAGCCGAGAACATGGGAGGGACCTGTTCTATTTCACCTTTGAATTTTTTCATCACCTCTTTTAATAGTTCTTTACTGATATGTTTAACCGGATAGGTTGCATCGATCTCGGTTTCCAGGTCAGAAGAGGGCGTTGTTTTACCCAACTCGATCGTGGCAATGTATTCTTTATCAGCTCCCTGTATTTTTTCAATTACCCGCGTGGCTTTTCCCGTGCATATAATAAGCAGTCCTGTTGCAAGAGGATCCAGGGTGCCGGCATGTCCTACCTTGAGCTTTTTATATTTAAACTTTCTCGTGAGCTTGTACCTGATTTTATTCACGACATCGAAGGAAGTCCACTGCAATGGCTTATCCATTATAAATATAGCACCTTCCCTGTAATCAAATTGAGAATCAAAATGGTTTTCCGGGAAATCAATACCCTGATTATTTATGACAGACAATATTATTTCTTTTTTATTGTTAAAGCCCAACTATAATAGTAATAAAACCGACAATTGCACAATATACGGCAAACCAGATAATTTTTCCTTTTTTCACGATATTAATCATGAACCGGCAAGCAAAATACCCGGTGACGAAAGCTGTAGCGAAACCTACCAGGAGTACCGGGAGAGATATACCTGAATTGCCGGTTTTACCCGAGATCAGGTCCAACCCGTTCGCGCCAATAATTGGAAGCAGAACCATTAAAAAGGAAAATCTGGCTACATTTTCTCTTTTGTTTCCCAGCATCATTCCGGTCGATATGGTTGCCCCTGCTCTTGATATTCCCGGCATTACGGCCAGGGCTTGTCCTATTCCAATAATTATGGAATCAAGATAGGTGAATTCTTTGCCCCGGTCTTTTGAAAAATAGGCAAAAGTAAGCAATGCGGCGGTAACCAATAGCATGGAACCCACGAGCACGATGTTCCCGGTAAATAAAGCTTCAACAGAATCCTTCCATAATAAGCCAATAATGGCCACCGGAATCGCGGAAATAATTAGCTTGAGCACGTAGCGGGTCGATTCATTCCAGCGAAACAAGAACAAATCTTTTAACAGCATACCTATATCCTTGTAAAAAACAGCTATGGTGCTTAAAACTGTAGCTCCATGCACGATAATCGCAAAAGTGAGGTTCTCTGATACATCTGTTTTTAGTATACCGTTTCCCAATTCAAGGTGCCCACTGCTACTTATGGGTAAAAACTCTGTAAGTCCCTGGATGATTCCAAGGATGAGTGCATCTATCCAATCCATTTATTATCTTTTATCAGTCCCTGGGCTTTTTCATAATAGCCCATATTTCAAAAATAAAACCTGCCAGTACGATCAGGGGTGCAAGTGTTATCCTGCGAAAAGAAAATACTTCCGGGTTAAATTTATCCGGGCTTTCGGCTTTTCCGCCTATCATGAGTATAAAACCAAGAATAATGATCGCGAAACCTATGATAAGGTAGGTGTAATTTTCTTTACCCAACGCGAAATCTACTTTTTTTGTTTCCTGAATTTTTTTTGCCATGCTACATTTATTTAAGCGTACAAATTATCTGTATTCATTTTTAAATATCGATTAACAGCGAAATATGTTGAAGTTAGATTTATCAATATTCCTATTAAAACTACAAAAACAAAAAGAATCCCGAGGATTTCGATATCCCTGAGACTCACGATCTCGCTAAATTCCTGCTGAACATAGTAAACAATCAATAAAAGAAGAAGCACTGCTCCAAGTGAGGCGGTAATTCCATGTAAAATGCTTCTGTATAGAAAAGGCCGTCGAATAAAAGCATTATTAGCTCCAACAAGTTGCATGGTTTTTATAATAAACCTGCGGGAATAAACCGATAAGCGAATGGTATTATTTATCAGGGCAATAGCGATAAGAAATAACATCCCACTGAAAATTAATATAATGAAACTGATACGTTTAACATTTTCATTAACCAGGTGTACCAGTGATTTTTGATAATAAACTTCTTTTACTTGCTCATACTGTTGCAAATCGGTTTCAATTACATTTATGCTGTCTGGATTGGCATATGGAGCGTATAACTTGACATCTATGGAGGCCAGTAGCGGATTGTATCCCAGGAATTTAATAAAATCTTCTCCCAGTTCCTGCTGCAATTCGAGTGCCGCTTCTTCCTTGGTAATATACTCGGTTGATTTCACGTAGGAAGTAGCATCCAGGTTTTTTTGCAGACGAAGAATTTCAGCTTCTTTGATATTGTCTTTAAGAATCACGCTAAACCCGATATTTTCTTTCACGTGGTCTGATAGCCTTCGTGTATTCAATACCAGCAAGCCCAGTATGCCCAACAACAAGAGTACCAGCATGATACTAATCACGGATGTAAGGTACGAGCTCCTGAGTCTTCTTTTATTAATTTTTGCTTCTTTCGATTTCATTTACAGACCTTCTACAGATTGCAAAGATAAAAAAAACGGCAACATATGGTATATTATTTTGTTGTTGAATGGTTGCCTGTTCACCATATTTTTGTTAAAAATCGTTAATAAACGAAGAAATGATATTCGGGATTAAAAAAGGATCAGGGCAGAGAGAACCGTGCTGAGAATAAGCAGCAACCTGTATATATTTTCAGGGATAATCCTGACAATGGCAATCCCCGTGAATACGCCAAGGAGTATGGAAGGTATCATAAGCAGGTCGAAAAATATGGTTTCTATAGTGATGGTTTCCCAAAAAAATACATGGAGAGGGACCTTGAAAACATTTACTATAAAGAAAAACCACGCGGCTGTCCCTATATAATTGTTTTTGGGGAGACGCATGGAAAGCAGGTAAACTGTCATGATTGGCCCGGCAGCATTACCTATCATGGTGGCAAATCCACCAGCGAGGCCCATTAACGAGCTAAACCACCAGTAGTTGGGTACAGAAAATCTATTTTTCCTTGAATCACGCCAGATTAATATTATTATGCCAGCAATAACCGTGATAGAGATTACCTGCTTGAATTGCTTATCAGAAATAGTTTCTCCAACCAACAGGGCGAAAATAATTCCGGCGATAGCCCAAGGTAATAGTTTGAACACGTGTTTCCAGTTGGCATGCCGGTTATAATATGAAACAGCAAAAATATCAGCAAATATCAGCATTGGTAGTAAAAATCCCGTGGAAGGTTTGCCCCCGAATATCATCACGAAAATTGGTACCACGGCTAATCCTGCTCCTGAAAGGCCTGTTTTGGCCATTCCTATAAGCATCCCGCACAACATGGCTAAAAGCCATTCACTTGTAGCGAGGTTGAAAGAGGAAAGGTATTCCTGGAAACTCATATTTTTACGCCCTCCAGCAGAACTAATCTGGCAAGACCATTTTGGTATTTTCCCTCCGTTAGGATATGCTCAAACTCTTCCACTTGCAAGACTTCAAGACCACTTAATTCATTTTTTAATTGAGCGGGAGTATATAATAATTCCTGTTTAGTGGGGCCTCCGCTTTTATAATTGACTTGATCATTATGAAATCCTACCAGAAAGAATGTACCCCCTGTCTTTAGACTATTCAGGAGTTTTAAAAATACCTGAAATCTGCGTGATGGAACCAGATGCAAAAATACCAGGGCTATAACATCGAAGTATTCATTTTTTAAGTCCAGTGATAAGATATCGGAATGATGATAAAGAAGACTTACACCATTTTCAGATGCTAAACGGAGTGCTTTTTCTCTTGCCTGTTTACTGATATCGGTGGCAGTAACTTCCCAGCCTTTCAGGGCAGCGTATACTCCATTCCGACCTTCTCCTTCAGCCGGCAGGAATATTTTCCCGGGTATAGAAAACCGATCAATAAAACTTTTAAATTGGGTATTGGGTTCTTTACCGTATATAAAATTGTCTTCTGAATACCTGGTATCCCAGAAGTCTGAATTCATGGTACATGTCTTTTCAGGCAGGATTAACAGATTGTTTACCAGGTTCGTCATTCATTTCCGCGGTGATGGTATCCAGCAGTGTATCAATAAAATAATCGTCCTTGGCAATATATTTTAAGGCACCGTATTTAATAAACTCGGGCAACAGGCTTTGATCACCCTGGCTTGTTAACATAATAACCGGGACCGTGACATTTTTCTCCCTGATTTTCTTTAGGGTTTCCAGCCCGGTGAGTATCGCGCCTTTCTGCCGGGTAAAATAATGATCCAGCACAATTAAATCAGGGTTTAAATGTAAATTATCCAGGCATTCTTCACCCGAGAAAAAAGTCCTGATATCATAATTATCCCGGTTTTTGAAAGTATATTCCATCAGGTTAATTATCATTTTATCATCATCCACGAAAAATATTAATTTATCACTCATCAGATACATTTTTCGATAATGCAAAATCTCTGTTACATAAAATGGGTAAAGGTAAAAAAATATTATTTATCGATTCACTTATAATTATAATTCTTTCAAAATCCTGAAGAAATGTTTAAAATATTATGCATTTATTTTGATTAAACTGTATTGAAATCTTTCAATATACCACTGGGTTAAAAATTATTTTCATTGATAGCGGTTCCCCTCGGGTTATTTATGGTTATTATCACGTTTCCTTAAATTCTTAAGTAAAAATTTCATTTTCCTATATCCGTGAAACAGCAAATAAAACTCTTATTTATAAAACATGTTTTTTGTGTTGTGGGTGATTTTATTAATCGCTATTTTTGTAAACACGTCTGGTTTAGCGGATGTTAATAAATTTTAATATTACAACAATGATGGAAAAAATGGACTGGAAAAATTTGCCCTTTGGTTATCACAAGACGGGATATAATGTGCGATGTTATTACAGGGATGGAAAATGGGGAGAACTGGAGGTTTCTTCCAGCGAGTATATTAATATCCATATGGCCGCTACCTGCCTGCATTATGGGCAGGAGTCGTTTGAAGGATTAAAAGCGTACCGGGGTAAAGATGATCAAATCAGATTATTTCGCTGGAAAGATAACGCGGCCAGAATGATACGATCAAGCAAGGGTATCCTTTTAGCAACCGTCCCGGAAGAATTATTCGGGGAAGCTGTAAAAAAAGCGGTACGACTTAACAAAAGCGAAGTTCCGCCTCATGGAACAGGCGCTACATTATATATAAGACCTTTACTGGTAGGTTCCGGCTCTGAAATAGGAGTAAAACCCGCGAGAGAATATCTTTTCATGGTGTTCGTAACTCCCGTTGGTCCCTACTTTAAAGAAGGATTTAAACCGGTAGATATATTAATTACCCGTGATTTTGACAGGGCTGCCCCTTTAGGTACGGGTAGTTACAAGGTAGGAGGAAATTATGCTGCCAGCTTAGCCAGTCTCCGGGTAGCTGCTAACAAGGGATATGCAACTACACTTTATCTTGATGCCAAAGAAAAGAAATACATCGATGAGTGTGGTCCCGCGAATTTTTTTGGCATTAAAGGCGATACTTACGTGACACCAGAGTCGGAATCAATTTTACCAAGCATAACCAACATGAGCCTGATGGAATTAGCCAGTGATATGGGAATGAAAGTTGAAAGGAGAAAAATTCTGGTTGAAGAACTTGCTGAATTTGATGAAGTTGGTGCATGTGGCACTGCCGCGGTGATTAGCCCGATTAAAAAAATAGATGATCCCGACACTGGAAAATCCTACGAGTATTGTTGTGATGGAAAACCTGGGCCTGTTTCGGTAAAACTTTACGAGCGTCTGACAGCTATCCAATTCGGTGACGAAGAAGATAAATTCGGTTGGATTGAAATTATAGAATAGAATCTTAATTTTATTTTTTATTTTTGTAATGGACATATGGGTGACCCTGTTGGTTCAGTTCGCCTGCTAGCGGTTGACAGGGAAGATGTATGTTTCGCTTGATGCGTTCTTTAACTATTTAAATATTCATTGGGGCTGTTAACTCAGTTGGTTCAGAGTGTCACCTTGACAGGGTGGAAGTCACTGGTTCGAGTCCAGTACAGCCCACTTTTTATTTCTATTTTTTCACCGGGCAATCATTTTTGCATTCAATGTTCTACCTTTGCAGGTTTAATTTTTATTGCATGGGTAGAATTTATGAGAAGATAAAGCAATTTCCTTTCACCCCGGGGAATAAGCCATTTTTTTATGGATGGATTATTTTGATAGCCGGCATCATTGGTATGCTGATAAGTGTACCTGGCCAGACTATTGGAGTTTCTGTTTTTACTGATCCATTACTGGAAGCTCTCAGGGTAAGTCGTGTTAACCTGAGTAACGCGTATATGTTTGGAACCTTTCTCAGTGCGCTGCTCATTACCCGGGCCGGGTATTTTTATGATCGTTTTGGTGCAAGGATCACGGCTGTATCAGCCGGGTTTTGCCTGGGTTTGGTATTGTTTTTTTTTTCCCGGATTGACAGGATCGTGTTTGGGATGCACGATCTTTTTAATTTTACGGAACATGTAATACTTGCAGGAGTATTAGCTACCCTGGGCTTTTTTGGACTACGTTTTTTTGGACAGGGTGTATTAACCATGTTAAGTCGAAATATGGTTATGAAGTGGTTTGATGCCAGACGCGGGTTTGTAAATATGTTTCTTGGAGCCTTTGTTGCAGTGGGATTTTCTTTGGCCCCGCAATTTTTCAATAGCCTTATAGAGAATTTTACGTGGCGAGGAGCCTGGTTCTATATTTCTATTTTTGCAGGTATCTTTTTTCCCGTGTTCGCTTTTATCTTTTTCAGGGATAATCCTCACATGTACGGTTTAATTCCGGATGGTAGTCTTGTAAAGCCTAAGAAATTGTTAATCAGTCGAAAATCTAATAGTGTTAGAGATTATGAATTGTCTGAAGTAAAGCGCGAATTTCTATTTTGGATATTTAATCTTGCATTGGTAATGAATGCTTTATATATTACAGCGATTACTTTTCACATTGAATCTATCTTTGAAACTGCCGGAATGACAAAACAACAGGCAATTTCCATTTTTTTCCCTACAGCTATTATTGCATTGATTTTTAGTATTGCCGGTAATTTTAGCAGTGATTATATTAAATTGAAATACCTCCTGTACATTGATATTACCGGACTGTTGTTTAGTTCAGTAGCTTTGGTTTTATTAAGGGATTCATTTTTCATAACCGGATTGCTTATTTTTGGGAATGGTATGGCAAATGGCATGTTCGGTGTTATAAGCGCAATAACCTGGCCCAGGTTTTTTGGACTCAAAAGTCTAGGGGCCATATCCGGATACTCTACAAGTTGGTGGGTTGCCGGAAGTGCCGTGGGACCTTTTTTATTTAGTCTTTCTTTCAGATTTATTGGTAATTATAAGATGGCGGCAATGTTTTGCGCGATTGTTTCCCTTGTACTTTTATTTCTTGCTGTTAGATCGAAAAAAATTGAAAAATAATTTTTTAATTTTTTTTAATCAGGTTTTATGCTATATATATGGCCTACCGGAATAAGTTAGACAAAAATATATGACTAACAATATAGCGATTTTGAAAAAAGCTTGGAGATATCTAAAATATCCCTATTTTTGTACTGCTAACCGGATACCGATTTTTTTGTGCTAATAAATATTACTTTTTAATAACAGATGGTATTAAAAAGTGATAAATGAACGGAGGTAACTAAATTTATTGTATTATGATTTTGCCAAGGCAAAGCAGCCCGAGGTGGGTTATATTTTTAATAGATTTGACAATAAGCCTGATATCTATATTAATGGCTTATCTTTTACGGTTTAATTTTGCTATCCCGGAAACTTATCTTTCCACGTTGAAATTTGTTATTCCTTTTGTTTTGGTTTTACGGGCAATCACCTTCTTTTTAGGTAAAACTTACGCGGGTATTGTAAGATATACCGGACTTAAAGACGCTGAGAGAATTCTTTTGGTGGTTACGTGTGGCAGTCTTATTCTCATTCTATCCAACTACGTGAATTATCTCTCCGCGAACAAGACGATTCTCATCCCTTTTTCTGTTATTATAATAGACCTGATCACCACGGTTTACCTTATGACTTCATTGCGGTTGGCCGTGAAATTTCTGTATGTCGAATTTAGTCATTCAGGGGGTGAGAAGAAAAATATTGTCATATTTGGGACTCGTGAGCTGGCTGTTCTTACCAAGCGAGCCCTCGATTTTGATACGGAAAACAGGTACAGGATTGTAGCTTTCATTGATAGTTTCAATCCAAAGAATAAAAAACTGGAAGGCATAAGTATTATTCACTACTATAAGTTGGAATCTATTATAGAAAAGCAAAATATTCAGACTCTTATATTTGCTAAAAGTTATGTAACTCCTGCTATAAAAAATCAGATTGTAGATTTATGTCTTTCCAGAAATATTGAAGTTAAAACAGTACCAGCTATTAAATCATGGATTGACGGGCAGTTGAGTGCCAGACAACTGAAAAAAATCAGGATTGAAGATTTACTGGAACGCTCACCCATTATCCTGGATACAACAAAAATTAAAAAACAACTGGAGAACAAGGTTGTTTTGGTGACCGGGGCTGCCGGATCTATTGGAAGTGAAATAGTGAGACAGGTATCTAGATTTCCCATAAGAAAACTGATCATGCTCGATCAGGCCGAAAGCCCTCTTTACAGTCTCGAACTGGAAATTATTCAACAGTGCGCTCGTGAACAGATAGCTGTTGAAATTGGCGACATTACGAACCGGGCCAGGATGGAAAACATATTCAGGTTATATAAACCGGACATTATCTATCACGCGGCAGCGTACAAGCATGTTCCCATGATGGAAAACATGCCTACCGAGGCTGTTAGAAATAATGTGTTCGGGACAAAACTGATTGCTGATTTGGCCGTGAAACATAAATCCGGTAGATTTGTGATGGTATCTACAGATAAAGCCGTGAATCCTACAAACGTGATGGGAGCAACCAAGAGATTGGCAGAAATCTACACGCAATCTCTCCATGGTCGTTCTTCAACAGCATTTATTACCACCAGGTTTGGGAATGTCCTGGGTTCAAATGGTTCCGTGATTCCCCTTTTCCGCCAGCAAATAGAAAATGGAGGTCCGGTAACAGTTACACATCCTGAGATTACCAGGTTTTTTATGACTATTCCCGAGGCTTGTCAGTTGGTACTGGAGGCCGGTGCATTGGGTACCGGGGGGGAAATTTTTGTATTCGACATGGGAAAATCTGTCAAGGTACTTGATTTAGCCAAAAACATGATTCGGTTATCCGGTTTTGAACCGAATAAAGACATAAAAATTGTTTACACGGGACTTCGTCCTGGAGAAAAACTATATGAAGAAGTATTACATAATAATGAAAATACAATTCCCACTCATCATCCGAAAATAAAAATTGCTGAAGTAAGGAAGTATAATTACAAGCATGTTTCGGAAAAAATTAATAACCTGGTATTCCCGGAAAAAGCACAGGATAATTTTGCTGTCGTTCGTATCCTGAAGGATATCATTCCCGAGTATATTAGTAAAAATTCAATTTACGAGCAGCTCGATAGTACATTCGTCGCTTCAACAACCCCCTGATGACCCTAAAAATGTAAATTCAGATGTCTTTTAAGAAGAATGTTATATGTTTTTTTAACAGTAATAAAGAATGGGGGGGCGGTGAAAAATGGCATCATGATTTTCTTTGCAAGTTAAATCATGCAGGTTATCCTGTCTTGGCAATTACTCATGTAGCTGGTGAATTGGGTGCTAAATTAGCCAGGTTAAAATGTCTTCAGTTGCAAATAAGGGTGCGTAACCTGAGTTTTATTAATCCTGTTAAGGTGTTCAGGGTGTATCTGTTTTTAAAGAGGAATAATGTAAAAACCGTGATATTAGGCCTGCCCGCGGACATTAAGCTGGGAGGAATCGCCGCAAAAATGGCCGGGGTCAATAAAATTATATACCGTAGAGGTTCGGCTATACCCGTGCGAAATCATTTCCTGAACCGTTTTATCTTTAAAAAAGTGCTGACTGATGTCATCGTGAATTCAAGAGAAATAAAAAAAAATGTATTGATTAATAATCCTGGTATTATAGATGAGCACAAAATTCATATCATTTATAATTCCGTGGAAATAAGTGATTTTCAACAAATCTCATACCCCTCCCTTGATTATTCTGAAAACGGGAAGGAAATATATCTTGGTAATGCCGGGCGGTTCGTTGAACAAAAAGGACAGCATTTCCTGTTTAAAATTGCCGAACAATTAAATTTATCATCCACACCTTTCAGGATGTTAATAGCGGGAAAAGGTCCTCTTGAAAAAAAATTAAAAGCAGAGACAAAAAGATTAGGATTTGAAAGCCAAATTATCTTTACCGATTTCGTTCAGGATATGAACAATTGGTTCCGTAAAATTGACCTTTTTCTCCTCCCTTCTCTTCACGAGGGAACAGCCAACGTGGTGCTGGAAGCCATGGCTGCCTGCAAACCGGTTATTGCCTTTAATCTAAGTAGTATGCCTGAACTGATAGAGGATGGACAAACAGGGTATCTTGTAAATTTTGGTGATGTAAACGGGTTTGTTGAAAAAATTGCATTCTTATACAGGAATAAATCATTGATAAAGATTCTGGGTGAGAATGCAAGAAATAAAGTCGCGAGAGATTTTAATTCCGATAATGCCCTCGCACAGTTAATTAATATGGTACAATGAATAAAATCAAAATATTCTGTTCGCTGTTGTTTTTAATTACTGCTTGGCCATGTGATGTTTCAGGACAGTTGAAATCTCCTGAAATAGAGGCTTATTCAGGAGGAAACACCGCGACAGGTGAAAATGCTCCTTTCTGGTTTATTTCTGGCAACCATGGCATTTTTTCTTTACAACCTCATGGGGCATTTGCCGGAATTTCTCTTCTTACAACCGATTCAGTAAAACAATTCTTGGATTATAACTTTGGAATGGAAATCAGGAATCGTTATGATAAAAATGGTTATGATCTTAGATTTCAACAAGCTTACATAGAAGGAAGAATTTGGGAAGTGAAAATCCGGGCTGGTAGAATGGAGGAATTTATCGGGAACCAGGATAGTTTATTCAGCATGGGCGGTACAGTTTGGTCTTCTAATGCACCCCCAATGCCCAAAATTGCAATATCATCCAATGGATATGTTGATGTGCCTTTAACAAGAGGATGGCTTCAAATAAACGCTTACCTGGCCCACGGGTGGTTCGAAAATAGCCGGTTCGTTGAAAATCTTTACATGCATCACAAGTATTTACACGGGAAAATTGGTGGGGATCTTATGGTAAATATCAGTTACGGGTTACAGCATTTCGGGCAATGGGGAGGTGTTTCTCCCGTGGAGAGATTCGGTAAATTACCATCTGACTGGGATGCCTTTAAAAGAGTATTCATGGCTAAAAGTGGTGAATCAGGCACTGTCGATACCAACGAAATCATTAACCGCCTTGGAAACCATCTGGGCTCCCGTAATTATGGTATTGACGTGAAACTGGAAAACGCGACTACCGGGTTGTACTATCAAACCATTTTCGAGGATAACTCCGGGAAAAATGATAAAATCAGCAGGGATGGTCTTTGGGGATTGTGGCTTACTTTTAATAATAAAAACAAAATAGTGAATCATCTTTTGTACGAGTACCTTAACACAACTTATCAGTCCGGTCCGGTACACAAAATAGGTGAAACTGTCCTGGGCGGAAATGATAATTACTTTAATAATTATTTATATCCTGACGGGTGGACGTATCATGACTATACCCTGGGTACACCGATGATTACTTCACCCATCATGAAACAGGGTAACCGTACTATTATTAATAACCGCGTTACAGCTCATCACCTTGGAATTTCAGGAATAATTGCCGGAAAAATATCCTACAAAACCTTCTTTACATACTCTTGTAACAAGGGTACGTATAGCTTGCCTTTCCCGAATGATAAACACCAGTTTAGCTGGTACGGGGAAACTCAAATTCCCCTGAACAAATATAAATTATTCCTCGATATAGCCCTGGCTGCCGATTATGGTGAATTACACGGTGAAAATGTTGGAATGATGTTACAAATCAGGAAGATCCTGTAGAAACATGATTTAGGATTTTTAATATTGCACCTTTTATCATGATTAATTTCAACCATTTAATACTTATCGTGTTATTCATAATATAACTAAATGTTTTACAAACATGGACAAGAAAATTATATTACTTCGGGCAAACATTCAGAAAGATAAGTCAGCCATATTACAGCTAAGAAATCATGATGAAGACAAATGGAAAGATAATGATTTGGTTACCCATGTTGTGCCGGGCGATGATATAGAATGGAGAATTGATGATAATTCTATACAATCCATTGGGAATGTTGCATCAAAGAGAAGAGTAACGATATTCTCGGAAAAGCCAAACGGGCCTGATTCGAATGGCACATGGACTGCCAGGGTTAGCGAGGTGGCTGCTCCCAATGTAGAAGAACATTACCTGATTACATACAGGGACAAAAATGGGAATAACCATACCATTGATCCGGTTATTAAAGTGAAAATACCAGACTAATGTCGTTACTTGAATGATGTTAAACCCCAATTTTCATGCTTATTCGCGTGTATTGATTTGATTGAGAGGTATGTTGGGTCATACATTTCATAATTTTCGAAATCAGGGAAGCGCTTCTTATAGCTCATGATCAAAGGGAGCAATCATTTATTTTCGGGTAATTATCAGGCGATGTTATACCAAATATCCAATTCCACATTAATTCACTATCTTTGCACACAAAAAAATGCCAGTCAGGTTTCTGATTATCCGTTTTAGTTCGATTGGAGATATTGTACTTACCACACCAGTAATTCGTTGCTTGAAGCAACAGGTCGAAGGAGCAGAGGTTCATTATCTTACCAAAAAGCAATTCGTTTCATTACTCGACAAGAATCCATATATTGATAAACTTCATTTACTGGAAGATAATCTGAATGAGTTATTGCTAAATCTCGAAAATGAAAATTTTGATTATATTATTGACCTGCATAATAACCTCCGGTCGTCCATAGTAAAAAGAAAGCTCCGGATTATCTCTTTTTCCTTTAATAAACTTAACCTGAAAAAATGGTTGCTGGTGAATTTCAAGATTAACAGGATGCCCCATTTGCATATTGTTGACAGGTACATGGAAACCTTAAAAGTATTTGACGTAAAAAATGATAACCTGGGGCTTGATTATTTTATTCCTGAAGATGACATTGTAGACGTTAGTGAAATTTCTCCGGCGCTAAAAAAGGGTTACGTTGTTATCGTGCTGGGAGCCAATCATAAAACAAAGCAAATTCCTAACGAGAAAATTATTGAAGTTGCCAATGGCCTGTCTTACCCGGTAATTTTAATTGGAGGTCCTGACGATACAGCTCGTGGCAATGAAATAGCCAGTCGATGCAAAAATGTATATAACGTGGCCGGCAATTATTACTTCAACCAATCTGCCTCTGTGATGGAGCAATCCGAAATGGTAATTACTCCCGATACCGGCATGATGCATATCGCGGCAGCCCTGAAGAAAAATATCATTTCGGTATGGGGCAACACGGTACCCGAATTTGGCATGTTTCCTTATCAGCCAGGTGAAAATTCGGAGATTTTCGAGGTAAAAGGATTAAGTTGCCGGCCTTGTTCAAAACTGGGATTTGAAAAATGCCCGAAAAAGCATTTCAGGTGCATGCTTGATCATGACACGGGTGAAATTATCGGGAAAGCAAAAAGTATTTTGGCATCAGGTTGAAATGAAAATTTGCGGGTAAGAATGACAGAGCAACCAATAATCATCAATTACAATAACATGACTATCTTTTATGAATTTCATGACAATTTGTATAACTAACGCGTAATAAACCTTCCGATCTCCTCCGCCCATATCGCGTAACCGGTATCGTTCATGTGCAGGCTGTCTGATTGCCAGATATCCTCGCGAATATTTCCATTTTTTTGCATCATTGACAGGAATATATCAATATAGGTGACATGTTCATAGGTTGCGGCTAAACTGTCAAGTTTCTGATTGAAAGAAATAGATTCATGCATCAAATGTCTTCTGGCTATGCTGGGTTTCACCGAGAGTAGGTAAATTTCAGTACCTGGCAAACGGTCAGTCACTATATCAATGAAGCCTTTCACGTTATGAATAATATCTGCTACCGGTATGCCCATGGCTATATCATTATCGCCTTCAAAATATACGATTTTCGAGGGTTTCGCGGGAATTACAATTCGCTCGGCGAACCATAATGCCTCTGCCGCGATGGAACCACCAAATCCGCGATTATAGACGATTTGGCCTGAAAAATCATCCGGTAAAGTATACCATTCTCTAATCGATGAACTTCCAATGAACAATGTATTGTTCTTCGCGTAACCAAAATAATCACCCATGGCTTCAAAATATACAATGTCTTGTTCGTAGCGGTAAGGGGGTGAATTAATAATATCTGCCCTGTTCATTAAACGTGAGTCGAAATAATCAATGGTTTCTCCATTTTTTGTTATCTCGCCGGTAATGAAAGGATCCTGTAAATGAATTTTAATTACTTCAGGTGATGATGAAGTCAGATATATGATAGTGTCTGCATAACGGACTTCCAAATGGTTTTCATCATGTTGAATTTTCAGAAAGAGGGTATCGTGTTCTATATTTCCTTTCACCCCGTGTTTGAAATCGGGTGAAACATTACTGCCGACCTTCATTTGATAACACGCGAGCGTGTTCATGTGTAATCGGTTAACATGAAACCAGGATGAAAACTGCAACTCCTCATTTCCGCCATCAGCATCGGCTACAACCATCTGCATGCCAAAATGTTTCTTTCGCGATGAATGCTCCCCGAGTTCAGACAAGGGGACAACCGCCTTAAACCGGTATCCTTTTTCAATTAGTTCCGCGCTGGCATTTATCGGTGGAATTTTTAATCGTGCTTCCCTGCTTGTACGCCAGTCATGCACGATAACTTTTGCCTCATTTTTCTCCCCCGGGGGCAAAATAATATAACGTAACCTGTTCGTGCTTCCCCTGAAAGATGAAAGGTATATTTCCACCCTGTCGCTGCTAAATACCTTTTCGTTATTAACAAATACCTGCTCATCATACACTTCTCCGCTAATGACCACGTTGTCATTTTCGAGGTACGCGTTAAACCGGGCTGTAGCATCTTGTTTTTCCTGTATATCATCAGGATACAGGTAAACATTGAATTCATTGACACTATCAGGGTTTTCAGGGATTACCAAAGCACGGGTATTTTTAATGTCTAATTCAGGTTTACACGAGATTGCCAGAAAACACAATATTAACAGCACGACTTGTTGCATATTTT
The DNA here is from genome assembly GCA_964426725.1 of uncultured Bacteroidales bacterium. GTDB lineage: Bacteria > Bacteroidota > Bacteroidia > Bacteroidales > CAYRRV01 > CAYRRV01. The sequence continues at coordinate 56,176 of CAYRRV010000001.1, forward strand.
TAATAATTGTTATCAAATGTTGGTTAATCTGTTGCACGTGTTTGAAATATATTCATGTCATTGAATTAAAGCATATCCTTTTGCAATAAATTTTAATATTAAATCCCTCGACCGTTTCCGACAACTGGCGGATGAGTAATTAAATTCCCGAGAGTCAGGAAGCAGAACCTTTAGCTCCCGACCAAATGGAACAATCACTCAATTTGGGTAAAATTGAACAAGCATCCGTTTACCATGTCAAATGTAGCGCATCATTACAAATATACCAATAAGTGTCTATAGTATTCTCATTATGTATTTTACAATTTTTATTACCTATGGTTAAAAAAAACTCATCAGAACTTTGTTGCTTTAAAATAACTCTTAAATTTGAAACATTTTATTGATCATTGAGCGGAATCGTTCAATTTAAGATATATTTTACTGAGCCATGTTTTCTGAAAACTAACAAAAAATTAAAATATCATGATTAAAAAAATCTTTCCTTTTTTGCTTGCCATTATATTGCTAGCTACCTGCAAAAGTAAAAAAGATAAAGAAATATTAAAGGCTGACCCGGCCTTTAATCAAACCATCGCGGCTTATACCTCGGGCGTTATCTCTAAAAAATCGGTCATAAGAATCCGTTTGGTTAACGAGTATGATAAGAATATTGATGTTAACAAGGAGATAGAAAAGGATCTTTTCAGCTTCAATCCGAAAATGAAGGGTATTGCTTATTGGCTTGATAACCGGACTATTGAATTTCAGCCGGAGAAAGATTTTGAATCAGGAACCACCTACGAGGTTGAATTTGACCTGCACAAAATTATGGATGTCCCTGATGAGCTGAAGGTTTTTAAATTTGGTTTCAGAACTATAACCCAGAATCTTGATGTCAAAATTGAAAATTATTCACCTTACAATAAAAATGACCTGACCTCGTACCGGGTCGCCGGTACCCTGCTTACCTCTGATGTAGCTAATGAAAATTCAATTTCATCCATCGTGGAAGCCAATCAGGATAATAAAAGATTACCTTTAACCTGGAAACATGATCCCGATCAGAAAGTACATCATTTCGTGATCGACAGTGTAAGCAGGGGTGAGAAATCTTCTGAATTGACTGTTACCTGGAATGGAAAGGAAGCCGGAATAGATTCAAGGGGGGAAGAAATACTGCAGATTCCGGCCCTGGGCGATTTCAAGATGATGGATATTCAGGTTGTACAACAACCGGAGCAATATATTTCCATGCAATTCAGTGATCCCTTGCAGAAAAATCAGAACCTGCGCGGACTGATTACCCTCTCGAACAACACGAGTCTTTCATATACCATCGATGATAATATCATCAAGGCTTATCCGGCTGCAAGACAAACTGGAACACTCGATGTGCAAATTGCTGAAGGGATTAAAAACATTCTCGGGTATAAATTGAAAGAAGGTCAGAACATTAGCCTTGCTTTTGAAGATATTAAACCAAACGTTCGACTCGTCGGGAAAGGTGTGATCCTTCCCAATTCCGAGGGATTGATTTTTCCTTTCGAAGCCGTGAATCTCAAGGCTGTTGATGTCAAGATTATCCGGATTTATGAAAACAATGTCGCTCAATTCATGCAGGTAAATCACCTTGATGGTGAGAACCAGTTAAAAAGGGTAGGCCGGTTTATTTTGAAAAAAGAAATCCAACTTGTTTCGGAAAAACCCATCGATTATGGTCGGTGGAATTTGTTTAGTCTCGATTTGGCAGAATTGATACATCAGGAACCTGGTGCCTTGTACCGGGTAGAAATCAGTTTCAGGAAAAAGCATAGCTTGTATCCTTGTGCTGGCGGGGAGGAAGATGAAACAGAATTAGAAGAAAGTATGGGCTATGATGAGGATTATGATGAGGATGAAATTAGTTACTGGGATTCCTACGAGGATTATTATAATGAATACGATTACAATTATAACTGGAGAGACAGAAAAGATCCCTGTACATATTCATATTACAGGTACAAGAAAGTAGCCCGGAATTTTCTTGCTTCCGATTTGGGCATTATTGCCAAAGCCGGGAATAACCGCGGAATGAAGTTCGCGGTAACCAACCTGGTGACTGGAACCCCGCTGGAAGGAGTTGACCTGGAAATACTTAATTACCAGCAACAGGTAATAGGAACAGCAACCACCGGCAGCGATGGGTTAGCTTCTGTTTTAGTGGAACAAAAGCCCTACCTGCTGATCGCGAAAAGTGGTGATCAGAGGGGTTATTTACGCATGGATGATGGGTCTTCGTTATCGCTGAGTTACTTTGATGTTTCCGGCAACGTGGTACAGAAGGGCATCAAGGGTTATATTTACGGTGAAAGGGGGGTTTGGAGACCAGGCGACACCCTTTATCTCAATTTTATAATGGAAGATCAAGAAAAAATCCTCCCGGGAACACACCCGGTCGTGTTTGAATTAATCAATCCCATGGGACAGCTCTACAAGAGAATGGTGAGGACAACAGGAGAGAATGGTTTTTACAGTTTCATTTTTGCCACAGAACCGGAATCTCCAACTGGTAACTGGACCGCGAAAATCAAAGTAGGGGGAACTTCCTTTACTAAAATATTAAAGATTGAAACCATTAAACCAAACCGGATCAAAATAAAAATTGATTTCGGGGTAGAAAAACTAACTGTTTCCGATCGGGATATCAGTGCCACGTTAAAGGCAAATTGGCTGCATGGGGCACCTGCCAGAAAACTCAGGGCCACGGTTGACGTTACACTGGGCGAAATGCCCACTCAATTCGATAAATACGCGAATTTCGTATTTGATGATCCCGCGAGAGATTTTTACGCGGAGGAAAAAAATATATTTGATGGTTACCTGAATGAACAGGGAGAGGCCAGGGTCTCGGCCTATATTTCGACTAACGATGCCTCACCCGGTATGCTGAAGGCATCATTCGTTAGCCGGGTATACGAGGAAGGAGGAGAGTTCAGTACCGACAGGTTTTCTATTCCTTATGCCCCTTACGACTACTTCGTGGGAATAAAAACCCCGAGAGGAGATAAAGCCAGGGGAATGTTGCTTACTGATACTTCCCACGTGGTTGATGTAGTAACTCTTGACGCGATGGGAAATCCCGTTTCGCGCGACAATATCGATTGTAAAGTTTACAAGGTAAGCTGGCGCTGGTGGTGGGACGCCTCGGCTGATAATGATCTTGCCTCCTATATTGGCAATACTTATAATTCTCCTGTTCACAGTGAAGTGATATCTACCAAAAGTGGTAAAGGTTCGTTTTCTTTCCGCGTGAATTACCCGGACTGGGGCAGGTATCTCGTGAGAGTTAAAGACCGTTCCAATGGTCACGCTACCGGAAAGATCGTGTATATCGACTGGCCGGGATGGGCCGGCAGGGCGCAAAGGGAAAACCCGGGGGGTGCTGCCATGCTTACCTTTAGCGCGGATAAAAAGACTTACACTCCTGGTGAATTCTGCACGGTTTCCTTCCCGGGTAGTGAAAACAGCAGGGCGCTGGTAAGCATTGAGTCAGGCAGCAAGATTGTAGATGCCTGGTGGGTAGATGTTAAAAAGGGAGAGAATACCTTTAATTTTAAAGTAACACCTGAAATGGCTCCCAACGTGTATATTAACATGACTTTGGTGCAGCCCCACACTAATACCGCCAACGATTTGCCTATCAGGCTGTATGGTATCGTGCCCATTATGATAGAAGATCCTGCCACTAAACTTCAGCCCGTAATTAACATGCCCGATATACTTGAACCCGAGGAAGAATTCACCGTGAAAGTCTCAGAGAAAGATAATAAAAAGATGACCTATACCCTGGCAGTGGTTGATGAAGGCTTACTCGATTTAACCCGTTTTCTCACGCCGAATCCATGGCAATCCTTTTATGCCCGTGAAGCGCTGGGCGTTAAAACATGGGATATTTACGACATGGTACTGGGTGCCTACGGGGGCAAAATACAGCAATTGCTGAGCATTGGAGGTGGCGATGATGCAGACGGTAGCCAGAACAAAAGAGCCAATCGTTTCAAACCGGTGGTAATGCATCTTGGTCCTTTCACCCTGAATAAAGGGAAATCGAATAGTCATACCATTACAATGCCCAATTACGTTGGTTCTGTTCGCACGATGATAGTTGCAGGAAACGAGGGCGCGTACGGGAATACAGAGAAAACCACCCCGGTAAGAAAACCCCTGATGGTACTGGCTACCTTGCCGAGAGTACTTGGTCCCGGCGAAGAAGTAAAACTGCCAGTAACTGTTTTCGCGATGGAAGATAACATTAAAAAGGTGAATGTTTCTGTTGAAACCAGTGATATGCTAACCATTGCCGGGAATAAAACCGCTCAATTGGATTTCTCCCAACCAGGTGACGAAGTGGTATATTTCAATATCAGGGTGCCCGAAAAAACAGGAATTGCCACGGCAGAGGTAAAGGTAAAAAGTGGGCGCGAGGAAGCATCTTACAAGATTGAAATTGAAATACGCAATCCCAATCCCGACCTGACAAAATACCAGGAAGCAGTAATAGACCCTGGCAAGGAATGGACTCCTTCATACATGGCATTTGGCATGCCAGGTACTAACAAGGGAACCCTGGAAATATCATCCATCCCGCCTATTGATTTCGGGAGGAGGCTGAAATATCTCCTTGAGTACCCGCATGGGTGTATCGAGCAGACCACCTCATCAGCTTTCCCACAACTCTACCTTGGCGATGTGATGGAGTTAACATCAGCTGAACAGCAGAAAACCAAACAAAACATCATGGCTGCCATCGAGCGGATTAATACCTTCATGTTGCCGAGTGGCGGTCTGGGTTATTGGCCCGGGGCAGTTGAGGAAACGGACTGGGGTACCAGTTACGCCGGGCATTTCATGATAGAAGCCGAGAAAAAGGGTTATAATCTCACGGCCGGGTTCAGACAAAAATGGGTGGATTACCAGAAAAGAGCAGCCAGGAGCTGGGCCCGGGGAAGAGGAAAGTACCAGTATGCCCGTTACAATCAATCTGATCTGGAACAGGCCTATCGTCTATATACACTCGCGTTAGCAGGGGAAAACGAACTCGGTGCCATGAACAGGCTCAGGGAAAAGAATGATCTATCCTTGCAAGCCAAATGGCGTCTTGCCGCTGCATACGGGTTAGCTGGTAAACCAGAAGTAGCCAATGAGATTATAGAAAATTTATCAACAGATATCAATGAATACCCCGGGTTTTATTCATCCTTTGGTTCCAGAGAACGTGACTGGGCCATGATCATGGAAACATTCATAATATTGAATGATCGAAACAGGGCTATGCCTTTAATGGAGCGGATATCCAAGGTCCTTTCAGGAAAACAGTGGATGAGCACTCAAACAACTGCATACTGCCTGCTTTCGATGTCGAAATTTGCCGGTGAAACAACTTCAAAGGAGATGAAATTCAATTATGCAATTAATGATGGAGAGAAAATGAAAGCAACCACGAAACTGGCCGTGAGTCAACATGAAATAGACATGGATAAATATCCCGAGGGAAATATCAGGATAACGAATCGTGGCGAAGGAGTGCTGTTCGCTAGGATCATCCTCGAGGGTAAACCCGTTACAGATAATCGCGAGGCCGAGCAAAATGATCTGACCATGAGCATTGCATACAAGGATATGGAAGATAATCCTATTGACGTAACGCGATTGCAGCAAGGAACTGATTTTAAGGCAGAAGTGACCCTGAAAAATCCCGGTGTATATGGTTATTACAAAGATATGGCGCTGACACAGATTTTCCCATCGGGTTGGGAAATTCATAACATGCGCGTGGATGGAAATGGTGCAGTTCACAGGAAATCGGTGCCCGATTACGAGGATGTGAGAGACGACCGGGTATATACCTATTTCGACCTGCAGCAGAGCAAGTCGAAAACTTTCGTGGTATTACTAAACGCCGCTTATCTTGGAAAGTTCTATATGCCGGCAGTTAGCTGCGAGGCCATGTACGAGAACAAGATCAACGCGAGGATCCCAGGAAAATGGGTTGAAGTGGTGAAACCACAATAAAAAGAAATGAAACCCTCAACCGCCAGTTGTCGGACACGGTCGAGGGATTTAAAATATATTTTAGGTTTTCACTGTAACGAACAGGGAGATTGAATCGTCTTATTGTTTAATATCAAAAAAGGCTGCTATGATTAAGACCAATGATCTGGTAAAAATATTTCGCACCGATGAGGTGGAAACAACGGCTTTAAACAAGGTAACCCTGGAAGTAACACCCGGTGAATTTGTTGCCATCATGGGGCCTTCTGGCTGTGGAAAATCAACGTTGCTTAATATCCTGGGATTACTGGATAATCCAACCGGGGGAAAGTATTTTTTCAATGGAATTGAAGTTTCAGGTTACAAGGAGAAGCAACGCACCAACCTGCGCAAGGGCAATATCGGTTTCGTTTTCCAAAGTTTCAACCTGATTGATGAACTCACTGTTCACGAGAATGTTGAATTACCCTTGTTATATCTTAAAACACGCTCCTCTGAAAGGAAAAGGAAGGTGGAGGAAGTATTGGAAAGGATGAAGATAGCGCACCGGCGAAACCATTTTCCTCAGCAGCTATCGGGTGGCCAGCAGCAAAGAGTTGCTATTGCACGCGCTGTAGTGGCCCGACCAAAATTGATCCTGGCAGATGAGCCAACCGGGAACCTTGATTCTGCTAATGGTGAAGAAGTGATGAATTTACTTTCTGAATTGAACAGTGAGGGTACTACCATCATAATGGTAACGCACTCACCATCGGATGCAGATAAGGCACACCGTATCGTGCAGCTATTTGACGGGCAAATTGTCACGGAAAATATTAAAAAAATTCTATAGGTTTTCCATGAATTTACAGGAGAAATAATTCTACCTGTATTCCATGCGGGCTGCCATATCGGGAACACCTAACAAAATATCCACGGCTTTTTGCAGGGTATTATCCACGTCGTATATAATAGGATAAAAACCCTCGTTATCCATAATATTACGGGCAATATAGGCCTTAAGTTGCGTGAGTATTAGTTCTTCCGATTCGTCAATGTCCTTTTTGTCAGGATTCACCCCGTTTTCATTGGCAAATTCTATTAACCCTGGAAGTAAATCCTGTTTATCAAGGTACGTTTCCAATTCTGATGGCTTGTAAAACTCGCTAAGCTTTTCCCGGTGTGAATCAGCATAGTGGAAAGCATACCTGTAAATAAGCCCCCTGTTACGGAGTCGACTAAAATACTGGGTTACCCCGGTTGTATCAACTGGTATAAAGAAATCAGGCATGATACCCCCTCCACCGTATACAATATTGCCACCCGGGGTATAGTATTTCAGGCTATCGGCAAACTGAATGCTGTCTGCTTCCACGAATTCACCATGTGCCACCCTTTCATGAATATCCTTGTAATAATCTTCCAAGCCATTGTTATAAGGTTTTTGAATACTTCTTCCGGTAGGCGTGTAATAACGGGCGACTGTCAAGCGCAATGCCGAACCATCGGAAAGTACAATCTGTTCCTGCACCAGTCCTTTGCCGAATGATCTCCTACCCACTATAATTCCACGGTCATTGTCTTGTATTGCCCCGGCCAGGATTTCACTAGCTGAAGCTGAAAATTCATCAATTAAAATCACCACCTCATTATCATGTAAAACGCCTTTTGCCGTGGCATAAATATCTGTTCGCGGTCGGGCTTTCCCTTGAGTATAAACTATCAGCTTATTTTTCCCGAGAAACTGGTCGGCGATATTGGTTGCTGCATCCATGTATCCGCCGCCATTGCTTCTCAAATCGACAATGATCTTGGTCATGCCCTCGGCTTTAAGCTTGTCGGTTGCATCCAGAAATTCCCTGAAAGTAGTCCGGGAAAAAGAGCTGATCTTCACGTAACCAATATTATCTGTAATCATGTAAGCAACATCTACACTATAAAGGGGAATTTGATCCCGGATAATTTCAAATTTAATCAGATCGGGTTCCCCTTTGCGGTAAATTCCCACTTTCACGGTTGTTCCCTTGGGCCCTTTAAGCATTTTAACAATATCATTACTGGGCATGTCAACCCCTGCCACGAGAGAATCATCAACAGTAATGATACGATCGCCTGGCATTATGCCGACCAATTCACTGGGTCCGTTCGAAATAGTTTGTATGATAACTACTGTATCGTTTTGCATGTTAAACTGTACGCCAATGCCACTGAAATTTCCCTCGAGTGGTTCATTAACAGCCTGAAGGTCCTCGGCGGGAATATATACTGAATGAGGGTCTAACTCAGTCAGCATGGCCACGATGCCGGCATCTGATATTTTGGAAATATTAATGGTATCAACATATTCTTCCTCGATATAATTCATCACGTTCGATACTTTATCGGTTCTGGGATAAATGAGATACCGCTGCGTGCCACCTCCCCGGTCGAAAAGCCTGTGACCAATAAGTAATCCTGCCACGAAAGTGACCGATAGTATTAAGGGCAAATAAGTATATCTTCTTTTGTTACTTGTCATAATTATTCTCAATATGAACGATTTCTATTCCTGCTCTTTCCAAAAGAGCCAATCCGTCAACATTATGGTATTTATCACTAAAAACAACTCTCCTGATTCCTGACTGAATGATCAACTTGGAACATTCCATGCAGGGAGATGTTGTAACATATAACGTTGCATTTTCGCTACTGTTGTTTGATTTTGCAACTTTTGTGATCGCGTTGGCTTCAGCGTGCAGCACGTAGGGTTTTGTAATATAATTTTCATCTTCACAAATATTTTCAAAACCCGAGGGTGTACCATTGTAACCATCAGAGATTATCATCTTTTCCTTGACGATTAAGGCACCCACTTTCCTCCTCTTACAATATGAATTCTCACCCCACACGCGGGCCATCTGTAGATACCGACGGTCATATTGCTCCTGTTTTTCGCGGTAAGGGTGAATTATCTCATCATCTGTTTTCATGCCTGGCTGTTATTATCCTTGTAAAATGTTGGGATACAAATTTAACAAAATCAATCGTTTTTCGATCAAACCATTGGAGAAATTGTGATGAGGGGAATACAGGGATAATTGATTACCGGTACCCGAAATGATCATTTATATCCAAAAGCAGTTAAATCTAATGAAAACAGGAATTCATGAGAAAAGGATTCATCTCGTGGTTTCCAGGAGCCTCTATACCCGGCTGAAAGGGGTGTGGCTATTCTCAGGAAATGAAAATCAGTCCATAATTCCATACCATGGGACCGGAATAAATCTTCATCCTTTAACCATTCCTCCCGCGAAGGATTATAATACACTTTAATCCTGGCCCAATCACTGAAAAATTTTCCCCTGATTCGCTTGATATAAAAAATTGAACCCAAACATAAATCGGGGTAAAAAATTGGCATTACATAATCAGTCGAAACCATTTTCGTGTTGGAAGCAATATAATCTTTATAACCTCTCGGAAATCCTGTTTCATCAAGGAGAAACATCTGACCCTCGGGTTGATATTGCCATTTTCCCCCGAGGATAAATGAATGGTGTCTTGCCAGACCAGGCAGGTAAAATCCAACATCCCCGCGGAAAAACTCAAAAAACGGACCAATACCGGGTACAGTATGACGATAATTCATCTCCAATACCTGACCAAACACGGGCTCTATATCCCTGTGCGACAATTTCAGGTAGTTCCAGGCCCGAAAGCTGTACCCGGTTGTAAATATACCATTATCCCACCAGCTATTATCCTCTAGCATAAAATGATTGGTTGAAAAATTTAATTCAATGGCTGGACGAATTCCCCTGACATATTTACTCCTTGTAAAATTCAAAGGAAGGAATATTTCCTCGTTAAATGTAATCCTTTTTATTCCGGTTTCCGGGGGTGCATTTTCGCTTGCCCGGTTAACATAGGGAACCCCTCCGGTATTAACAGAAGTTTTGAAAACCGGGTACCATCCCCTGTAAATAAAACTAGCAGAAAAGAAATGGTGTTTGTTTTTATAACCGTACCCGGCAGTGGTAATGGCCGTGCTCAATACATTTTGGGAAAGAAGTGTAATCCCCGGGAATACAGGGGGATCTTCAAAGTCCAAATCAATATAATCGAAATAAAAAGGGGACCAACTGTGCAGGTTAAAGAGATGATGCATTTTCCGGTATGGCTGAATCCTGTAATCCGTTACTATGGATGTGTCTATATTTGTTTTTGGTTTATCAAAACGTTCGATCAGGTAATTTATACTATCGGTCAAGGGGTTAAACTCCTCGGATTTTTCGGGCTTCATCTTTACCAGGTTAAAACCATCCGTGGTGTATTCAGAATAATAGAGTATATTCTTTCGCGGATGAGGATAAGGATAATAAGCTCCCAATTTTGATGAAGTTATTTTTTCCATTTTGTACACGAGCGTGTCCATCATGTAAATATTATCTGTACCGGTGAAAGTACCCCGGAACCATAATTTGCCTTTCGCGAAAGTAAAATCTGAAATATCCGCCTGGAAAGGTCCCGCGATTTTTGCCAGATTCCCTGTTTTCAGGTTATATTCCCAAAGCGATTTGCCCTCCCGGTCAACCCCAGCGGATATGATAACATGATTGTTTTTCCATACCGGTTGAACCGGGTAGAAAACGGTTTCCTTTTCATGTAATGTTTCTCCTGTTTCGCTATCCAAAACAGTAAGTTTATACTGGTTTTCATTGGTTACTTCAGTTACTGCTAACTCCTTTCCCCCGGGAGAAAAAGAGGGAGAAAAATATTTATGTTTACCAGTGATTCTGCGAGTTTTTCCGGAGTTGATATCCAAGGATTTGACTACCGAGTAACCCCGGTGAGACCAACGGGGATCCGGGATGTGCTCTGTCCAAATTACCTTGTTTCCATGAGCATCGAGTTTCACGTGATTACCATTGCCGGGAACATGCAGGATATTTTCTTTTCCTTTGATATCCATTAAAATCAGTTGATCCAGTTGATCAATGCCTGATTTTTCGAGGATGAATAATGAATCTGATATTTCGCGGGCATACCGATAATTCGTGTAATCATCATTCGATCGTACATTGATTTGTCGGGTTGGGTCGGGTTTTACCTGATTCACATTTTTTTTCCAGGTACTATCCATGTATGCCATTGATTCCTTGTAGAGCTTTGTTTTGGATGTGCCGCCATACTTTTTTAATCCGAAATAGAACGGAATAATCAAGTAGGGATAACGGGAAGTATAAGAGAGAATGTTATCCCAAATTTCATCCCCGTACTTGTATCTTCCATAAGTAACCAGCGGGTAGCCCAACCGGTATATGTCAGGAACATGGTCATGGTAGGAACCATAGATGGCCTTGTTAAAAGGAAAGAGTTTTTCGTCCTGTAAAAGAATAGCTTTCCATTCTTTGTGAAAAGCAGGTAATCTTCCTCTTCCTGATGACGAGTGGTATGTTTCAGCAAATACTGCATCCCCTTCGAGAAACCAACGGGGTATAATGGCCAGGGCAAGACCGGGTGCCTGTTGTCCAATCAGGTAAGATAGTTTATAAACAAAATTCTGATCCAGTTTTTTAATTTGTGATACATGCCTGTGTTCGTGTAAAACCAATTGTGCAATCCAATCCTGCGCGAAAATATCCTGGGGTGGTACAGGAAAAATCTCTACTCTCCGTGGTGCCCAGACCACCACTCCATTCGAACGGGCAGAAAATGGATGAAAAACCACGGGTATATTTCTCTTTTTTAAAAAATTGTTACTGCCGCCCAATCGTTTTGTGAGGCTATCGAGTGCATGAGCATACTCGAGTGCTCTCGGGGTAAACCTTTCCGGGAAGACCAATTGATAATTCTTGGTTTTTAACTGTTTCCATGAGATGGAACCAGGATCTTCTCCTGTTGTATAAAACTGTCCTGTTACCCGGGATGACATTCCCAAAAAAAGCAGGATGACAATCAGGAAAATATTTGTAGAGCGGTTCATGCCATCAAAACAATACAGAAAAAATGATGTTCACACCCGGCTATAACTTCAGTAAAAATTCTACCGGATTTTAGTTTTTTTATATCCCTTTTTCAAGAGAAAATCCCTGACTTTTTCGCGGGAATCACCCTGTATTATTATTTCCCCATCTTTCGCTGATCCCCCTGTCCCGCAGTGCGTTTTGAGTTGCTTCCCCAGATCCGCGAGATCTTCTTGTTTGCCGGTAAATCCGGATACCAGGGTCACGGTTTTACCTTTTCTTTTTTTTGTATCCAGGCTGATAACCAGTTTTTGTTCAGCGGGCCCGGGCGTGTCAGCTTCTTCTTCGTTATCATAGTTATACTCGAAATCAGGGTCGGTGCTGTAAACAATACCGGATATATTTTTTCTTTTTTTCTTTGACATTGATACTATTTTTTAAGATTTTTTAACATCCATGGAAACATACAATAATAGTAAAAAAAATTCCATGCTGCACGGAACTTGCTCGTGTAACATTCGAGGATTTCAATTTTTACCCTTATCTTTACCCCGTAACATGAAATATATTTTTATATTTATCATCACATTACTACTGCAAAATGAAAAAATTTCAGCTTTATAACAATATTTCCGGTTGGGTCGTGTTTTTGGTGGCAACTGTTACTTATCTTCTTACCATTGAACCCACTACAAGTCTTTGGGATTGCGGGGAATTTATTACATCTTCCTACAAGCTTCAAGTTGGGCATCCTCCAGGGGCTCCCCTGTTCATGATCATGGCACGATTCTTTTCCCTTTTTGCCAGCGATGTTTCACAGGTAGCCAAAATGATTAATGCTATGTCCGGTTTAGCGAGTGCTTTCACGATTCTTTTCCTTTTCTGGACCATATCTCATTTGGGCCGGAAAATTATAATGGCAAACTCTGAAGAAGAGATCAGCCGGGCCAATATTTTCATTATACTTGGAAGTGCAGTCGTGGGCAGCCTGGCTTATACTTTTTCAGATACATTCTGGTTTTCAGCCGTGGAAGCGGAAGTTTATGCAACCTCCAGCCTGTTTACCGCGGTTGTATTCTGGGCTATCCTGAAATGGGAGAATATAGCTGATGAAAAATATGCAAACCGGTGGTTGATTCTTATTGCTTACCTGATGGGGTTATCAATTGGTGTTCACTTGCTGAACCTGCTGGCCATACCCGCGATTGTTTTTGTCTATTATTTCAGGAAATTCAAGGTTACCCGGAGAGGTATTTTTTATGCAGCCGTTATTTCTGTGATGCTGTTGGCGATAATGATGTATGGTGTTATTCACGGTGTAGTTAAGGTAGCTTCTATTTTCGAGCTTGTTTTTGTTAATCAGTTGGGACTTCCTTATAAATCAGGCGTTATCTTATATACCCTTCTGCTCATTGGCCTGGTTGCATGGGGCATTATACGAACCAAACGAAATGGCAAGGTAGTGCTCAATACCGCACTTACTGCATTCATGGTAATATTAATCGGGTATTCTTCATTCACGATGATTGTTATCCGTTCATTAGCTGACCCACCGATTGATGAGAATAATCCTGAGCATGTTTTCTCGTTGCTATCATACCTGAACAGGGAACAATACGGGGATCGCCCCCTGGTAAAGGGTCAGTATTATAATGCCCCAATAGAAGAGGTTGTTGACGGCAAAAAAGTATACAATCAAATCGATGGTAAATACGAGGTAACCCAGGTAAAGAGAGAATATATCTATGATCCGCGCTTCAATACATTTTTCCCAAGGATGTATTCATCAGACACAAGACATATCCGTGAATACAAGGACTGGGCAAGTATAAAGGGCGTACCTGTCCAGGTGCAGAATCGGCAGGGAGAAACGGAAACGATTTACAAGCCCACTTTCGGTGAAAATCTCAAGTTCTTTTTCCGTTACCAGGTAGGATTCATGTATTTCAGGTATTTCATGTGGAATTTCTCTGGTCGGCAAAACGATGAACAAAGTCACGGTGAAATTACCAATGGTAACTGGATAACGGGAATTAAGCCTTTTGACGAAGTACGGATTGGAAGTCGTGAAAACTTCCCCGAAAGCATGGAAAATGAAAAATCAACCAATAAGTATTACATGTTACCATTTCTCCTGGGTCTGATGGGAGTAATTTTCCATTTTCAAAAAAATAAAAAAGATGCCACGGTTGTGATGCTGTTATTTATTCTGACTGGCTTAGCCATTGTGGTTTACCTGAATCAAACCCCGATACAACCCAGGGAAAGAGATTACGCCTATGCCGGTTCTTTTTACGCTTATGCTATTTGGATCGGACTGGGTGTTATGGCTATCTTCGACCTGTTTTCTAGGAAGAATAAGACTCCAGTTACGGCAGCACTGGTAACTTTACTGTGCCTGATTTTTGTGCCTGGTCTCATGGCTAAAGAAAACTGGGATGATCATGATCGGTCAGGAAGGTACACGGCCCGCGATTTCGCTTATAACTACCTGAATTCTTGTGCCCCGAACGCGATACTTTTCACGAACGGTGACAACGATACTTTTCCCCTATGGTATGCACAGGAAGTGGAAGGAATCAGAACAGATGTTCGAGTAGTAAACCTAATGTTACTGAATACCGACTGGTATATCGAACAGATGAAAAGGAAAGCTTATGAATCGGAGCCGGTTCCCTTTAGCATGGAAAAGGAGCAGTATATTGATGGCCGGAGAAATATTGTTTACCTGCTGGACAGGGTTAAAAATCACGTGAATCTCAAAGATGCCATTGACTTCGTAAGGAGTGATGATCCGAAGACCAAGCAATTACCAAACTTGCGTGAGAAAATAGATTATATTCCCACTAAACGTTTTATCCTGCCCGTGGACTCGGCAATCGTGGTTAAAAATGGTACTGTAAAACCTGAAGATGCCCACCTTGTAGAAAAAGAAATCCGGTTTACCCTGAACAAATCCCACATTATGAAGAGTGAGATGATGGTGCTTGACCTGCTTGCTCATAATAACTGGGAACGTCCTGTTTATTTCGTTGCTCCAGGGAGTGATGGTACGGTAAACCTGGATGATTACCTGCAACTGGAGGGATTTGCCTACAGGTTGTTGCCCATCCGAAAGCAAGCCGAGGGATACCTGGACTACGGCAGGATTGACACGGACATTTTATACCGTAACCTGATGCAGGAGTTCCGGTGGGGCAGGATGAACAAGGAAGACGTGTACATTGATTATTATAACAGACGAACCATTAGTGTATTGAAAATACGAAATACTTTCAACAGGCTGGCTGAAAAATTATTAGAAGAGGCTAAAACAGATTCAGCTATTGAGGTTCTTAACAAGGTGGTTGAACTCACACCACATGAAAATGTTCCTTACGATATCTTCATGGTAGAAACTGCCGAATTATACTACCAGGCAAATACCCCTGATCAAGCAAATAAGATTGTTAAAAATTACGCGAGTCTCTGTTTTGATTATCTTGATTATTATTTTGGTTTCAGAAAGAAATTTATTCCATCTGTTGAAAATGAGATCAACATGAACATGCAAATAGTACAACGACTATTACAACTTACTCAGCGCTTTGGACAAACTGAACTTAATCAGGAGATTCAGGAAGAATTTGATAAGGTACACATGGTATATCAATCCATGGGTATAGGCCGGTAAAAATAACCAGTGTCTTGTCAAATAAATATAACGGTATTTCATGCTGAGAAAGACCGTGCAACAAATGGCAACGCACATTTTGCACATTTGCAAGCCCAAACACACTGGCTGATACTTCAGCTTGTATAAGAACCAAATCTTAAGCCAACGCTCAATTTAACGAGAGGATTTGAAATAGTTTCTAGATTTGGCAAGAAAGATGTCAAAATTTAAATATTTTTCGGTGAAAATAAGGAATAAAATATTAAGATTCAGGTGGTTTATTCTTTTATTCACTCTACTGCTGGTCTGGTTTTTTTCCTTACCCCGTAAACTATTTGATGATCCGACCAGTACAGTCGTTTATGATAAGGAGGGAAGACTGTTGGGAGCATTGATCGCTAAAGATGGCCAGTGGCGTTTTCCCGATATTGACAGTATACCAGAAAAGATCGCGAGAACCCTTATCACTTTTGAAGACAAAAACTATTATTTTCACCCGGGGTTTGATCTCCTGGCTCTTGGTCGTGCTGCAATTCAAAACATCAGGGCCGGAAAAATAGTTTCCGGGGGTTCAACGCTTACCATGCAGGTTATCAGGTTGAGCAGAAAGGGACGTCCTCGAACAATCCATGAAAAATTAATTGAGATATTATTAGCTACCCGTTTGGAATTAGCATGTTCAAAACATGAAATTCTCGCGTTGTATTGCTCGCACGCTCCGTTTGGAGGAAACGTGGTAGGCATTGATGCTGCTGCCTGGAGATATTTTGGGCGAGAACCTTCAGATTTATCCTGGGCAGAAGCAGCAACCCTGGCAGTATTACCCAACACGCCATCATTAATTCACCCGGGCAGGAACACGGGATTATTACACTCCAAAAGGAACAGGTTACTAAAAAAAATGCTGGAAAAACAGATCATAGATTCACTCACGTATTCGCTTTCCATTGACGAGCTTTTACCTTTTGCCCCGCTTCCATTACCAATGAATTCTCCTCACCTGGTAGCCCGCTTAAACTTATCATTCCCGGGTCAACGAGTGTTTTCCACTATTAACTATGATTTACAAAAGCAGGTAAACCAGGTACTTTCCCGACACCAGGCACGATTAGCCTCCAATGGTATTCACAATGCCGCAGCGATGATAATGGAAGTTGAAACTGGTCATGTTACCGCTTACACCGGGAATATTTTAGCCGGGGAATGCCAAAGTCATGGTCAAATGGTTGATATAATAACATCACCACGAAGTACAGGTAGTATCCTAAAACCCTTTCTCTTTGCATCGATGATAGATGAAGGAGAAATATTACCCGGTATGTTGATCCCAGATATCCCCACAAGGATCTCGGGTTTTTCTCCTAAAAACTATACTTTATCCTACGATGGAGCAATACCTGCAAGCCGGGCCCTTTCCAGATCCCTTAATATACCCGCTGTGAGAATGTTACAACAACATGGTCTTGGGAAATATCATGATATTTTGAAAAAAGCCGGTTTAACTACAATCAATTATCCCCCATCACATTATGGTTTAACATTAATCCTGGGAGGAGCCGAGGCAACCTTATGGGATCTATGTGGGGTTTACGGCTCAATGTCAAGAGTATTAAATCATTATACCCGTTATAATGGAAAATACGACAAAAGTGACTTCCATGGTCCGGTGATAAAGTCAGGAAATGAAAGAAATATTCCCGGTGAACAATTATCAACTGATTACAGTGTTTTCTCGGCTGCTGCCATTTGGACAACCTACGAGGCCATGATAGAAGTTAACCGGCCGGATGAAGAGTTTGGGTGGCAGGAATTCTCATCCCGAAATAAGATTGCCTGGAAAACTGGCACCAGTTATGGAAATCGTGACGCGTGGGCAATAGGAACAACACCGGAACATGTAATAGGAGTCTGGGTTGGAAATGCAGATGGTGAAGGCCGACCTCTATTAACCGGGGTTAATACCGCGGCCCCAATTTTATTTGAACTAAACAAACTATTACCATTCAATGAATGGTTTGAGGTCCCGCTGGATGAGATGATAGAAGTTCCTGTTTGTCCTTCATCCGGTCACAGGGTTTCAGTGCATTGTCCCTCGGCTGATACTATCTTGATTCCGGTTCCCGGGCTGCGAACACCCTCTTGTCCTTATCACGAGATTATACATCTCACGAAAGATAAAAAATACAGGGTATCAGCTAATTGTGTTCCCGTATCTGAAATGATACATGAAAGCTGGTTCATACTTCCACCGGTAATGGAATGGTATTACAAAAAGAGAAATCCCTCGTACCGGGTATTACCCCCTTTTCATGATCAATGCAGGGAAAATAATCCTACACGCATGATGGATTTAATATATCCTGTTAAGAATCAAAGGGTTTATATTCCAAAAGAACTGGACGGAACTCCTGGTGAAATGGTAATGGAAGCCACCCATAGGAAAGCAGACACCGAAATATTCTGGCATCTTGATAAGAAGTTCCTTGGAAGTACCCGGGATATTCACCAGTTGGCGATACATCCTGAAGCAGGTAAGTGTACTTTAACTTTAATTGATATACATGGTGAGGAAATAACTTGCCGTTTCGAGGTAATTCATCGCCGGTAAAACCATAAAGTTCTACCTCTTACAAAAATATTACATGCTGCATTGGACAACCAATTGAATGATTTTATTGTTATATTTACAATCCTTCACCAATGTTTAATTAATGGAAAATGGCAAAAAGAAAGGGGAATTCTGCTAAAGCAACCTCCGGATCAGAAAAGAAATTGACAAACCAGGGTACGCTAATTAATCAACAATCAGAAAATGAACATTTCTACGTTGGAATTGGAGCTTCTGCCGGTGGACTGGAAGCATTACAAGAGTTTTTTAAACACATGCCTTCCGACACGGGTTTAATATTTATTATCATTCAGCATTTATCTCCCGATTACAAGAGTTTAATGAACGAATTGTTAAGTCGTTACACCTCCATGAAAATTAAGATAGTTGAGGATGGAATACGGTTAGAGCCCAACACGGTTTTTCTTATTCCCCCGAAGAAAAACATGACTATCTTTAACGATCAGCTTTATCTAAAAGATTTTCCTCAAAAACAAGGTTTAAACCTACCCATTGATATTTTTTTCAGATCGTTGGCGGAAGAAAAAGGTAAAAGATCCATTGGAATTATTCTTTCAGGAACAGGAAGTGACGGAACCCTTGGGATTAGAGCTATCAAAGAAGCCGGGGGAATGGTAATGGTGCAGGATGATCGTTCCGCCAAGTTTGATGGCATGCCTCGCAGTTCTATTGCTACAGGGCTGGTTGATTACGTGCTGACGGTTGATAAGATGCCAAGGGGTATTCTTAATTATATCAAACATCCCTTTATCAAAAAGAGTTCATCTACAAGCAATGATATCGCCCACAATGAAGATGCTCTTTCGCTTATTCTTAAAATCATCAGGGATAAGGTTGGAGTTGATTTTACTTTTTATAAACCCAATACCATTCTTCGCAGGCTGGAGAAAAGAATCAGCATCAATCAAATTAAAAACATAGAAACCTATGTTGACTTCTTGATGCAGTCGCCGTTCGAGACCAAAGTATTATATAAGGAATTACTCATTGGGGTAACCCAGTTCTTTAGAGACAAGGAAGCTTTTGAATTACTGAGAGAAAAAGCTATACCCCAGGTATTCCAAACGAAAAAAAAAGACGATCCTGTCCGGTTCTGGTGTGTGGCTACCTCAACGGGAGAAGAGGCATACTCGTTGGCGATCCTGATTAGCGAGTACATGGAAGAAAATGATATACATGCTGAAGTTAAAATATTCGCGACAGATTTGGATAAAGAATCTATTGAATATGCCGGGAATGGGTTATATCCTGCCAGTATAGTCGCTGACGTGGGCGAAGAACGTATTGCCCGCTTTTTCATGAAGCATCCATCGGGATACCAGGTAAGGGAAAAAATAAGGAAAATGGTTGTTTTTGCAGTGCATAACGTGATAAAAGATCCGCCATTTTCCAGGATCGATATGATCTCATGCAGGAACATGTTGATATACCTCAATGCTTCCATGCAAAAAAAGATCATTTCCATGTTTTATTTTGCATTACGGGTGAAAGGAATTTTATTTCTTGGCAGCAGTGAATCATTGGGTGAATTATCAGATGGATTCGAGGTTATTAACAACAGGTGGAAAATCTTTCAATACAAGAAGGGGTTCAAGCCACCGGTGACAAATAATTTTTTATTGCCCCCGGATCAAACACACCGTCGCCTTTACCAGGCCCATGATTTATTATTTGATAATCAAATCAACCAGCACCTGATATATAACCTGTATGATGAAATAATGGGCAGTTACCTGCCGCCGAGCATCATTCTTAATGATAAGTTTGAAATTATTCATATTGTAAAAGATATCAACCGTTTTATTTCTATTCCCACGGGAAAACTAACATATAACATTCTAAAAATGGTTCGCCCCGAGCTATCGGTTGTTATTAGCAATATCGTTTCGCGAGTCCAAAAAGAAAAAAAACCATTCACATTCAGGGATATTTTGATTACCGAGGGTGAGAAACAGGTACATTTTAACATTGGTGCACGGCAACTTGAAGATAAAAAATCTGGAATTCACTATTATTTTATCACATTTGAAGAAAAAGAACTTCCCGAGGGTAAGCAATCCTCTTCTGAGCCTATAGACATGAAATCCAGTTACGCTGATAAATTTCGTGAAATGGAAAAGGAATTACAATATACCCGCGAAAATTTACAGGCCACGGTGGAGGAACTTGAAACTTCAAATGAAGAATTACAATCAACAAACGAGGAACTAATAGCATCTAATGAAGAGCTCCAGTCGACTAACGAAGAATTGCAATCAGTAAACGAGGAATTGTACACGGTAAATTCAGAATACCAAAATAAAATAGAGGAACTTACCCGCGCCAACAATGATATTAATAATTTACTTAATAATACCGAATTAGGAACCCTTTTTCTCGATACCAAACTTAGGATACGCAAATTCACTCCCCTGATAAAAAAGGTCATTAACCTGATGGATATGGATATCGGACGTCCTATTACACATATATCGATGAAAGCGGAGTACCCGCATTTTCTAGCTGACATTGAGAAAGTTCTGGATACGCTACAAACAATAACCAGGGATATCTCGGATGGTAAAGAGAATTACTATAATGTTAAAATTCTTCCGTATCGAACAATAGAGAATGTTATAGATGGTGTAGTTATTACAATATATGATATTTCACCTTTGAAAGAAGCCGAGCAAAAACTGGAAAGAGAACGCTCACTTTTAATCCGTATTTTGGAAAACAGCCCTGTCGCGGAGGTTATTCTTAACGAGAGAGGAGATTTCACGTTCGCGAATAAATACGCGGAAAAGACTTTGCGAATCAACAATGAAGACTTAAAGAAAAGAAAGTATAATAATCTTAATTTTAAGATGCTGGATATCAATGGTAAAAGAATGCCCGATAATGACCTGCCCTTTCAAATATTACTGAATACCAGGAAAAATATCCATGATATCATGCAGGTACTTGAATTCCCGGACAAAACAAGAATTACTATCCGGATAAACGGGGCTCCCATTTTCGATGATAAAGGCAATGTTACCGGGGCTGTTTTTAGCTTCGAGGATATTACTTCTAATCTTAAAGTTCAAAAAGAAATGGAAACTAACCTGGAACTTCTCATGCGGGTTCTTGATAACAGTCCCGTTGGAAAAATCATGGTAAACAGCCAGGGAATTATCCATTATGCCAATAAGAACGCGATGAAATTGCTTTGTATTATAAAAGAAGACATTGGCAAGAAAAATTTCATGAACGAATATAAACTGGAGGATGAAAGACACCAATTACTGGAACAGTGGGCGCATCCTTTTCAATATATTAAAAATAAGAATAAAGAAATTCCCGAAACATTTTATTATTTAAAATCAGATGGCAATAAAAGCAATGAAATAAAAATCAGCGGCTCGCCAGTTCGAACACCTTCCGGGAAATTTGATGGAGCCGTGTTTAGTTTAAGAAAAGCACCGAACACGTGATTTTATGTAAATAACGCGGGTTTCATTTTTGGTATAAAAAACATACCTTTGGTATTAAAATAGTCCCCGTGTTAATCAATCGAAATCACAAATAAGCAATGAATTCAACAACCTCTTTATCCATTTTATGTGTAAGCCTTCTCGCGGGAAATGCATGTTCCACTAAAACCGGTAAAGAAAAAAATGAAAAACCCAATGTCATCATCTTTTTGGCAGATGATTTAGGGTATAATGATCTTTCCTGTTACCGTGATGCCCACCCGGATTACTCGGAACAACCACCCACCTGCAGAACACCCCGGCTGGATGAACTGGCAGATCAAGGTTCAAGGTTTACCGATTATTATTGCGGGGCTGCCGTGTGTTCTCCATCGAGAGCAGCTTTATTAACCGGAAGAAACGCAACAAGGGTAGGTATTTACAACTGGATTCCTCCTAAATCTCCCATGCATCTGCGGACAGATGAGGTAACCATTGCCGAGATGTTAAAAGACAACGGGTATCAAACCGCTCATTTCGGCAAGTGGCATCTTACCTCGGAAGGAATGGGACAGCCCATACCAAATGATCAGGGATTTGATTATAGCTTTTTTTCCTACAATAATGCTGAACCCTCGCATGAAAACCCGGTAAATTACCACAGGAACGGGGAGCCAGTTGGCGAAATGGAAGGATACGCTTGTCACCTCGTTGTAGACGAAGCCATTAATTGGTTAAATACAAAAAAAGATAACCACCCTTTTTATATCAACGTGTGGTTTAACGAGCCCCATGAAAAAGTTGCCGCACCGGATAGCCTGGCAGATAATCATGAATATAATAAAGATTATTACGGGTGCATTGAGAACATGGATTACGCTGTAGGTAGGTTGCTTGATTTTATTGAGGAAAATGGGTGGACCAAAAACACCATTGTTATGTTCATGTCAGATAATGGTTCATCAAAAAATCACTCCAATGATCCCCTGCGTGGTGCAAAAGTATTTAATTACGAGGGAGGCATCCGGGTGCCTTTCATTATCAGGTGGCCCGGTTATATTCCTGCCGGGATGGTTAATCATAACCCGGGTGGTTTTGTTGATATTTTACCTACGCTTGCTGAATTTACCGGCGCACGATTACCTGAAAACAAGTACCTGGATGGCGCGAATCAGGCCAAGGTATTCATGGGAGACACCAACGAAGTTACCAGAAAGCACCCGCTTTTTTTCTACCGTTATTTTCATGAGCCGGTTTGCATGTTGAGGGATGGCAGATGGTGTTTGCTGGGTTATGATGAACTAATTCCATATTCGAAAGAATTGAACGTGGTAGAACTTGCAAAATTCAAACCCGCTCCTGGTGAACCCTCGTGGTCACAATGGGGTTTTCAGGAAAGTCACATGGAAGTAATTCCCGCGGAGATACCAAAACATTTCGAGCTGTATGATTTAGATAAAGATATCCGGCAAAAAAATGATTTATCTGCTGAATACCCTGAAAAAGTGAAAGAAATGAAAAAGTTGATGTTACAACTCAGGGAAGAAATGATTAAAGAGGGTGGAAACTGGTTTGAATAAGAACTTTTTAGTTATTTACATTTTTTACAGGCCTGTATATTTCAATTTTACCCGCCTCAAAGGTAACAGCCTTTATTCTCCCATCCATTGTATATTCCCGCTCGAGTGCAAGATCTGTTCCGGTTACTTTGTTAATCCCGTTAATCCCGGCTCTGGCAATCGCGAAAAATGATAATTCTCCAGTTTCATCTTTTGGCATCGGGACAATTTCCTTTGCCTTGTTTTTTAAATATTCACTAACACTCATGTAATCATCCGCGTTTTTGTTCTTAACAGCAGGTTGACGGATAGCGGGAACGGCAGTATTTGCAAAAGATACCCGAATGGTTGGTAAATTATGCTCTACATCCAGCTTTTGAATATCACGTGGAGTTGCTTTTGCAATTATTTCAATATTTTCTTTTTTATTAACATCATCATCTTTCTTTTCCTTATCCATTATATATGGCTCTTTATCTGAATCTTTATGTTTACCATTTAATGTTTTTATTTCATTTGATTCAGGGATAATATTTTTAGCCAATGATTCTTCGGATTCATTTCGATTTCCAACAACAGTATCTTGTATCTCTGGTATTGTTTTGTTTACCGTATCTTCGATAGCTAATTTATCATTACTTTCTCCCCTGTTTCGTGGAACAAATATTATGATAAAAGCTGCTATAACAGCAGCAGCGAAAGAAAGAAAAATCCTGAAAGAATTAATTTCCTTTCTTTTTTTCAATTGATTCTTCTTGCCAAACTTAATATTAATGTAAGGCTTTAGATATGTCTTACTATATAATTTAAATTCTGGGTTTTTAGAAATATTTTTGCTTAAAAATATAAATAATTTTTCCCTTGATTTTGCATTCAGTAATCCCTCGTGGAAAGCTATAAAAAACTCGCTACAATTGGATTTATTTATATTTTTCTTGTTGATGTCTTTATAAAGGGATTCTTTGTTATAAGAAGACAAATCATCCGGAATCAGTTTAATTTCTCCCAGCCCAGTAATACCAGCAGCAATTCCCGGGTTTTGGTCCAGGAAATCCTGTAATTCGCGTTTCAGGTTACCCGGAAGATTTCCTTCCAGGTAATCCAGCAGGTATGCCTCGTAATTTTCCTTGTTGATCTTCATAATAACAAACTCAGTTATAATACTGTTTCAACGCTGCCAATATACTCTTTCAGGAAAGTCCGGGCCCTGAAAATGTATACTTTTACCTGTGTTTCGTTCAAACCCGTTATTTCAGCGATTTCAGAATAGGAATATCCCTCGTAATCCCGAAGCAAAACTACAGAACGTTGGACTTCCGGCAGTTTATCAATTGCCGCGTGCAGGATCTCATTCAAATCTGAATACTGCTGTGCATGTGAAAATTCAATCGGATCTATTTTTTCCATGTCTGTTTGTTTCTTTTCCTTTCTTATCCGGTCAATCATGGTATGATAAGCCGTGGTAAACAGGTAAGATTTTGCTTTACCGAAAGAAACATTATCAACTCTTGTCCACAATTTCTCGAACGTATCTTGCACGATATCTTCTGCCTTATCCCGGACCTTGATGTTTTTAAGGATAAACCGGAAGATCCCGTCAGAAAACTCCTCTACACACAAGTTGTATTCTCCCGTGGTCATGTTTTATACAATTTCGACTATAAGACGGTTAGGGTTGCGTAAAGTTACAAAAAAGAAGAATTATTATCATGTAGTGGTCATACAACTTCCTGCCGTTGGATATTGTCCGTACGTCCTCCTTCGCGGGACCTCGCTCGGTGGCTTCCTGCCGTCAGTCGCCTGTTCAATAGCGCTGAACAACCGCCAGCGCGTTTACTAAAGGCGGGACCGCGGACACGCGGTAAAAATTTAGTTTTTGTTTTATGTCTCTTTGAAAACGTTATATTATCTTGAAAGAGTTCTAAGCAGGTTTCAAGTTTGAATCTTACCGAGGAAATAAAAGGGTGCCAAGAGTCACTATATAGAAATAATTCATGAAATGTATTCCCAGATTATTAATTTATAAACAACAGCTTGGTAACATGGGTCTGACTTCCATCTTCATTTGTACAAAAGACCAAATAAACACCCGTTTTCACTCTTCGTCCATCCAAATTTTTCCCATCCCAGATGGCTTGTCCACCCAGGGCTGTTGATTCGTGAACAAGGTTGCCACTCACATCCGTAATTTTCACGTTAACATCCGACACCAGGCCAGTAATAGTAATTGGCCCTTGGTGGTTTTCCCTGACGGGATTTGGAAAAACGTAAACATCAGAAAAATCAGTGGCACCCTTTGTAGCATCTGACCGAAAGGATATAATACCTTTCTCGGTACCAAAGAATACCTCACCCGATTCATGATTAATAGCAATAGTTTTAACTGTATTTGAATACAATGGACTATTGGCCGAGGTGAAATGATGAATTTCTTCAAGCCCGTCTTCTGAAAGCAGGAAAACACCGGAATTTTGAGTTCCCAGCCATTTTCGGTTTGCTCCATCCACAGCAATAGCATTAATTCTCTCATTTTCCAACAAGGGATCTGCAAGTCCTGATTTATCTTCCCGGGGAATCAGTATCTTTGAAGCATAAAAAAAACTCTCTTCGAAAACACCAGGAGGATTATGATAAACAACAGGACCATTACCGGTTCCCACCCAAATATTCCCATCTAGGTCATATGCCATGGAAACTACTTCACCACTTATAGTGTTACCCTCGCTGTCATAAACCGGCAATTTACGAATATCGTCATCGGAGAGATCCTCATAAGTTCCTTTCTCATCAAAGACAAGTATATCACTGCTATTAAAAATTTGCATCCACTTTTGGTTTTCAGGAGTGGTAATAATATGACCAACCCGTGATCCACCGGTATAATTGCCATAGGGTAAATTATAACATTCACCGTCTGCTGTAAAGACGGCAATGGGATCAGGGACATCCGAATTGGTGATCCAGAGATTTTGGTCGTTATCCATGGCGATACCAAAAACTCTCAAGTAATGAGATCCGGGAATCGCGTTTTGAAGGCAGCTATTGGTTTCCTTGTACTGTATTTCAAGACTGCCGTTTTTAAAAACATTGAATCCCCCTCCCCATGAAGCAACAAATACTTCTGATAAATCAAATGGATTAACTACTACATTCAAAAAATCCCAGGTATTATCAAGAGTAATGGTTTCCCATGTTTTCCCGTTATAAATAAAGAGTTGTGCCGGTATCCATGAATTAACAAATCCCGCGTTTATGCCTCCTGGTACCGCGTAAATCAGGTTTCCACCTGCCGATAAATTATTTACAAAATTGGTTGCCGGACCATTCGGATAGATATCGGTAACTATTTGATTATTTTGGATTTTTACCAGTCCGGTTTGCCGGTTTGCTGCCCAGATAATGCCCGGGTCATTTATATCATGCAGTGACTGCATGGAGTAATAATTACCCCAAATGCCTGTTCTTTGCATTTGATTATTATATTCCGCTACACCTCCAATTTTGGTAATTAGTAGCCGGTCATGTCCCTTTTCAATGAAAAAAGTTCTTCCCTGATCCTGTACATTGAGATTCACCCAGGTGCCGTTTTCCAGGTAATAAACGGGATCATTAGAACCTTCAGTAGCTTCCCGGCTCACGATAATTTTATCATTCAGAATTTCACAAGCCACGAATCGACCCGTGGCTTTTTCAATTTCAACATCGCGGAACCAATTACGATAATTAACCAGGTTGGGATCATCCAGTTCAGCCATGTAAATCCCTTTAGCAGTGGCTGCAACTATGCTATTATTTCCTGTAGCCACATCCAGTACCTCGATTTGAGTCCCGTTCTCGCCGATGTAATAGGTATCAGTTATTTCATTTTTATCTAGGTTGAAGGCAACAATCCCGAATCCACAGGCAAGGTAAGCAGTATTATCATGAAAGCTTATATTGTTAATTCGTCTGTTTGTAATCTGGTAAGCATTGGCAATATCAGGTATGTTTCGGATTCCTTCTTTTGAATAAAGATCAATATTCCCGTTCTCATAACCGATGAAAAGAATATTTTTTGTCTTGTGATACCTCAATGCAGAAATATCAATCCCTGAAAGTCCCTGAATTGTCGATATTTTTCCCAGTGAAGCATCTTCCTTCATGTAGTAAAAAATTGCACCTTTCCTGGAAACACAAAAAACTCTTTCCCCGGCATCAGCAATCAGAATAGCCTCATTGTAAGTAAGATGATCACTCCATTCGCCAATGGTTACTTGCGAGAATGAATTCATCACCGGGCATAAAAACAAGAGAATCGATGGTAAGATTTTTCTGATCAGCATAGGGTGAAAAATTGATAGATGATTATATATACGCTAAATACATGATTTTTATTATGAAAGAAAGATTTATTTTTATGTCTTATCAGTCTCAGCGGCATGCTGGTGAAACTGCCCCAGATCAGCCGGGGTAGGTAATGCAGGTTAAACCAGTATCGCGTTACATTTGACATTGCAGAAGGGATGTTTCTTTATTTAAGGCATTTGCCACAGATCAACAGTAATTTTTTCATTTACATGCCACTATCCAAAAAGTTAACAAATTTCTGCATGGCTCTTGCACGATGACTGATAGAATTCTTTTCTTCAGGACTCATTTCCGCGAAGGAATTATTCTGTCCTTCCGGAATAAAAACGGGATCATACCCGAATCCTTCTTCCCCTCTTTGAACGTGAGCAATTTTCCCGTTTACAATTCCCTCGAAGATTTTTTCTTGTTTGTCATCCAGGTAGGCTATTACCGTGCGAAACCGGGCAGATCGATCGTCAAACGTCTCCAGTTCTTTCAATAATTTTATTATATTATCCCTGCTGCTTTTATGGTCCCCGGCATAACGAGCAGAATAAACACCCGGTTTCATTTCCAGGGCTGTCACTTCAAGCCCGGTATCATCAGCAAAACATGGGATATTGAATCTTTCAAACAAAAATTTTGCTTTTTGCAATGCATTTTCTTCCAGGGTGTCATAATCTTCAGGGATATCTCCCCTGTATCCTAGATCCAGTGGAGAGAGTATTTCAATGTTCTTCCCTGCAATCTCATTAATTTCTTTTAACTTATGTGAATTGTTGGTCGCGAATAGAATTTTTTTCAAAAGAATAAATTTTTTAATCAATGGACTTGTAGAACTTAAAATGACATATTAAAAAAGCTGTCATGATGGACAGCTTCATACAAATATTTTATGTAGACATTGTTACCCACCTGTTGCTTTAAAACCTCCCGAAATTTTCGTTGGTTTAGGATTAACGCACATTACCGGTAATTTAGCGCTATTGGCAATGATGTATTGTTCACTGGCTCCAAGAACGTAATCCGTAAAATTGATATCTTTTGTTGTTAACACGAGTATTAAATCCGCGTTTATCGAGGTGGCATATTCTATGGTTTCCCTCGCGAAGTCCTGTTTCCCAGGAAGCTGCTGAACTTCATACTCGATTAACTGGTTATCCAGGAATTTCTTGGTGAAATATAAATTATTGGCCAGATTTTTCTTAAAACCCGCGTCATGTAGTTTCGGATGGACTATATAGTACTTTGATTTATAATAATTATTGAGGTAGGAAGTCCATTTAATTTTTTCCTTGCTTTCCTTCTTATGATCCACCGGGAAGACAACATTCTGGAAAGATTCCGAGGTTGGTGGTGCCTGTACGACCACGAAAGGAACTTTTGAACTGACAATTACTTTTAATGCCCAGCTCCCCGTGAGCTTCTGCATTCCTCTTATACCATGCGTTCCCATAATGACAATCTCGGCATGTGTTTCAGAAGCTACTTCCCCTATCGTTTTAAAAATATTCCCCTCGCGGGCCATTACAATGGGTTTCACGGAATATTTTTCATCGAGCATATCGGCAGATTGTTCCAGCCTATTCATTGCATCCGGAACATCTTTATCTTTTTTCACGATATGAATCAGGGTAATACTTGTATGGGTATAATGTGAAACATTTACCGCGTGTTGGTAGGCAAACTCGGCGACCTCAGTAAAATCCCAGGGCACAAGTATAGTTTTCCTCTGGTTTTCCATATGTTTCCCAATTAAGTTTTAAAAAATAGATATTTTAAACAAATTATATTATACTTTTGAAAAAGCGTATTTATAATCCGGTGTACAAGTTATGAATTTTCAGGTAAAAATAGATAAAATCCCCGAAAAAAAAATTCTGCTCGCAGTATGTTTCATCTTTTCTTTACATTTGCTTCATGGAAGTGCTCCCGGAAAACATTTGGTTAAAGAAAAATGGACTCATACCGGATTCCCTGAAGAAATCATTTCATTATCAACACGATGGGAATCATTTCATTTAGCTGCCACATCGAACGGTCAAATCTATGTATTCAATCAGCATGTCACAAGACAAATATCATATCCTGGTAAACCGTTAATCAGGAAAGGTTTAAACAATACCCGTTTATGGATTGGCGGACAAAACGCCATTGGCTACCTGACAAGAGACGGTTTCTTAAAATTCATGATAAGAGATGTTTTCACAAAAGTAGACAATCCTCAGACCGGGCAAATCAGGGATATTATAGAAACAGGGCAGTCCCTGTACTTTATATCCGACAGCGGTTTTTTTGAACTCCATGGAAAACAGGGACATGCCCAAAAACTGGCGGACACGCATCATTTTGCATCCCTTCATTTTTGTCAGGATGACTTGCTTATTTTTTCAGATAAAGAAAAAGCCTTGTATTATTGGAATGGTAAAAATCTGGAGGTTATAGCCGGTACCGGTTCTGTATTCAAATGTTTCACGTGGAATGATACCCTCTGTATTCTCGATGAACATAACCGGATCTTTCAATTGAAAGAAAAAAAAATCACCGCAACAAAGTTAAGTTTACCGCCAGGGGAAACACTCATTTCGGATAACTATGATTACTTTGGAGATATTGCTGTATTTTATAACAAAAATAGCGGTTGGTTTCAGCTTAATCGTCATGGTGAAATAACTTTTTTTAAAAATACCATGAATACTGCTTTAGCAGTACCGGATATTTTTATTCAGGATGATAATGAAGTGATTCACGTGGAAAATAAACTGGCAGGCAGATTTTTTCTTCCTGAAAACATCTGGTATGTTCAGCATGGTGATGAAAATATTGGTTCATTTATACAACAGAACATGACCACCGGGAGATACAAATCACCACACGATAAGAATTATTGGAATTCCATTGGAAAGCAACTCGCGCTGAAAGAAGATCAGTCTAAAATTCCTGACACCATTCCCCTACCAGAAGGAATAAAAATGAACCAGGTCAGATCATTTTTCACGATTGGCGATAAAATATTCATTATCGGGACTAATAAAATTTACCGGTGGAACCAGTATCTTCATAATCATGAGACATTGAAATTGCCGTTTCTCCTTAAAAAAAACCTGTCTCATTCTGTTTTCAACGGTTACACGGCCGAACATGTTTATCTATCCTGGAAAAATGAGAATAGAGAAATAATTATATCAGAATTTGATCCGGTTTCATTAAATGCCAGTTATTTCATACTTCCCGGTACTGATAATATCCCCGACATGATTGTCAGATCGTCAGACAGTTCCATCATCATTGCCAGTGCAGGAAATCTGCTCCACGTGCATCATGAATTCCTGGAAAGATATTTAAAGTCTCCTCCATTGATTTACATTAAATCATTATTATTACAGGATACCATAATAACAGCTATGCCGGATAAAATATTGAGATTTCCATCATCCCGGAATTCTTTAACGTTTTTTATTGGTTTTCTGAGCCAGGGCTCACCTGTTAAAGAAGTGAAATATTGGTTAGAAGGTTACGATACAGAAGAAAAAACGCTTAATAGTGAAAATATCATTCAATACCATGATCTGGATGCTGGAGAATATGTTCTTCATGCAAAAGCCATAAATACAAACGGAATATGTTCAGAAACCCTGGATTTCCCGTTTCAGGTAGATAAACCATTTTATACAACTATCTATGCTTTCATTGGATATTTCATTATAGTAATCGCTGGAAGCCTGATTTATTTGCGATGGCGTTCATACAGGTTCATGCAGAATAAGGTCCGGTTAGAATCAATCGTGAATGAACGTGTAGAATATTTTAAAACCGAAAAAGACAGAACGGATTCACTCATCGCGAATTTATTACCTAAGACCACGGCAGAAGAACTCCGCAAAAAGGGTAAAGCCAGTTCAAAGAAATTCGAACTGGTTACTGTTTTATTTTCAGATATAGAAGGTTTTACCAGGATAGCGGAGCAGATGAACCCGGAAGCCCTTATTGATCAATTGGATTCTTTCTTTTTTCATTTCGACTCGGTGGTAGAAAAATATAATATTGAAAAGATTAAAACTATCGGTGATGCATACATGTGCGCCGGAGGTATCCCATACAAGAACAGGACAAACCCTATTGAAGTAGTTTTGGCGGCACTCGAAATGCAATTTTACATGCTTGATTTGAAAAAGAATAACGCTGAAATATGGGATTTACGAATTGGAATACACACTGGCCCGGTTATCGCTGGGGTGATTGGCAGTAAAAAGTTATCCTATGATATATGGGGAGATACAGTAAACGTGGCAAGTCGCATGGAATCATCTGGAGAAGCAGGAAAAATTAATATATCGGGGCAAACCTATAATCTTATCAAGGACTATTTTATTTGCGAGTACAGGGGCAAAATGCCTGTAAAATACAAGGGTGAGATTGACATGTATTTTGTTAAAACCCTGAAACCCGAATTATCAATTGATCTGAAATTCAGACCAAACCGAAGATTTATTCTTCAACTCAAACAATTGAGGATCGAAGATATTTCTGAGCACGTTTTTAACCTCATGCAACTGGGATTCCCGGATAACCTCTATTTTCACAGCATGAATCATGTACAGGACGTATATCGTCAGGCCGAGTTAATTGGGCGTGCGGAGGGAATTGATGAAGAAGACTTAATTTGTCTAAAACTGGCCGCCATGTTTATGTACACCGGTTATATAAAAGATTATGAAAATTATATTGACCGTTCAATCGAGTTCGCCAGGGAATTATTGCCACTTTACAATTTCAGCCACGACGAGATTGAAAAAGCCTGTAATCTTATTTTGGTAACTAAAATGCCGTATGATCCGGTATCCAAAACAGAAAAAGTATTAATTGACGCAAAATTATCATACCTTGGCCGAAAAGGGATTGATATTCTGATTAATAAACTATTCGAAGAGTACAGGGAATATCAAAAAATATCCTCCCGGGACGAACTCATCAAACAACAAGTAAACTTCTTAAAATCCTTCCATTTTTATACTGAAACAGCCAGAAAACTTTCGGAAGTAACCAGTGAGGAACAGATCAAAATATTGAAGAAGATGATATAGCAATTGTTTCAATATTCCGTTAATAGGAAGTTACAAAGTAGTTAGGTTATTCAACAGTTCAACTTACGAATTAATCAATGCGAATACCCATGATAAGAATATCATCAAGCTGGGGTTTATCTTGTTGCCAGTCTTTTAGTGTTTTTTCAATGATCAATTTTTGCTCAATTATAGTTAAAGAAGCAATATCAGCGAGCAAACTCCTGAAACGATGTGCCTTGAATTTTTTATTTTCGTTACCACCAAACTGATCAGTATAGCCATCTGTAAAAAGATAAATTAAATCATTCTTTTTCAATTCAATGGTTTCTTCCATGAATTTTTGTCCAATGGTAACTCCCACCGGCGCTTTGGTACCATTCACCTGAATTACTTCCCCGTCTCTAACAATAATAATAGGTCTCATCGCACCTGAAAACACGAGCAATCGTTCATTTTTATGGATTCGAATCAGTGCTATATCCATACCATCGCGGGCAAAAGCTATATTTCTTTTGTTATGAAGATTAGCGTAAACGAAATTATTCACCAGTTCCAGAATTCTTCCCGGTTCCTTTTTACCCTTTATACCCATGGCTTTATTCAAAGCACTATATCCTAACAAACTCATTAATGCCCCGGGAACACCATGTCCCGTGCAATCAGCAACCCCGATAAGAACTTTACTGCCCGCGTTTTTGCCCGCGTTTACCCAATAAAAATCACCACTTATAATATCACGGGGTTTATAAAAAACAAAACTCTCAGGGAAATAGTCTGAAAGAAATCCATCGGAGGGAAGAATCGCGTCCTGAATATTTTTCGCGTATCTAATACTGTCGATGATATCCTTATTTTGCTTTTCAACTGTTGATTTTTGAAATTCAATCATTTTATTTTTCCTGTTCAAATCGTCTCTCTGTGCTTCAATTTCTTCTTTCTGTTGAAGTATTTTATGATTTTGTTGCTGCAATTCGCGGGTTCTCTCCTCCACCTTTTTTTTGAAGAAATTAATATGATCCATGATTTCATCGCGGAGGATAATAAAATTATTTGTCAGTTTACCAATTTCATCACGCCGCCCGGAGGATTTCAAGGTTGTTTTGTAGGTAAAACAGCTATCTACAAATTTCGAAATATACCCTGAGAGATACACGAGAGGAGCACTTATCTTATTCGATAAAAACATGCTCAGGCCAATACTTAAAGTTATTATAAAAATTGAAAAAGCTATATAATATAATTCCAGTAGATTAAATAATGAATATTTTTCAGTCTCTGCAGTCTTTAACATATCGAGAAAAAGATTCGCTGTTTCCATTTCAATAAGATTCATTTCGCGACTTAGTCCGGCATTGTCTCGAAGTCCATTAATCCTGTCAATAGCAACCATTTCATTAAATAATATAATGTATTGATTTAAATGTTTTAATACTATATCTTTATTTGTAGCGTAATAAGAATTTTGAATATCTTTTTTAAAATTTTCTCCAAGAAGGTTTAGTTTTTCTATATATATTTTCTGATTACGAATAATATAATCTTTTTCATGTCGACGAAGCATGAGAATTGTAGTTTTATCCAAACCGGGAATGGCTTCCAAAGCATGAATATTTTTTCTCATTTCACCAACTATTCCAAAGTCTTTAAATCCCCTTTTAAGGATATTTGCCACGAGTTCTTTTAATTTATCATCATATTTATAAAGATTCCTATTAATTTTATCCAATAAATCAGGTATTATTTCATCACCGAACCCGTGATTTAATTTCAAGTTCGAAATGCAACCGGAAAGATTAGTGATAGTTTTCTCATGCTGATTTAAAAACTCGCTCCTCCCGGTAATAAAGAATTCGGGATTTGTTGTTTCATGTGCAAAAAAATCATTCAGACGATTCACATCATTCAGGTAAGATATATAAATACTATCTATCTTGGCAATCGTGGTATTGATAACTTCTCTTTCGCGATAGTACCAGGAATTAAACAAAACAGATATGATGAGAATGAACAGGGAAAAAACAATAAAAGAGAATAATAACCTTAACCTGATTGATCTATCCATGTTTATTTAGATTCTTCAGACGAAATTTTTATGTCTACGGGTACAAATGGCATGTTTAATGAAGACTCGTCTTTTCTTTCAACATTCTTAAAATCTTTTGGATGATAGGGAAGTGAAAAATAGAATATGGAACCTTCATTTTCCTTAGATTTAACATTTAACTTACCTCCCAGGAGTGCTACCAGGTTGTTACAAATGGTAAGACCAAGACCAGTACCTCCCTCGTTTTTTACATGAGTATTATCAACCTGACGAAAACGCTCGAACACGGTATCTATTTGATCTTCTGGTATACCGATACCTGTATCTTTAACAAAAAACTCTATGCCATTTTCTGCCGGACTATAACCAAATACGATTGATCCGGATTCTGTAAACTTGAGAGCATTAATAAGGAGATTACTAAAGATTTGTTTTAGCCTGTTAATGTCTGAATTTATTATACAACCATCTTCAAAAGGTTTAACAGAAATGATTCGGACATTTTTTTGCGGGTACCTGAACCGTTGAATCTCAACGAATTCTATTTCCAACTGATCCAACAAATAATTAATATCAAAAGACTGGAAAACGATCTTGAGCTCGCCTGCCTCAATTTTAGCAATATCAATAATATCGTCAATAATATTCAACAATGAATTCCCGCTATTCCTGATGTATTGTAAAAATTCATCCCTTTCCTCGCGGCCAAGATTTCGATTCAACAGTAGTTCTGAAAAGCCAAGAATAGCGTTCATGGGGGTACGAATTTCATGAGACATATTGGCAAGAAATGCAGATTTTAACTTGTCTGATTGTTCTGCTTTTTGTTTTTCCTTCTTCAACAATTCTATATAACGTTTTCGCACGCTGTTATCAATAATAATTCCTCTTTTACCAACACAATTTCCTTCCCGGATAATATTACTGGTATACATTATAGCTGGAAAGCTTATGCCATCTTTTTTCCTCGCCTTATAATCCGAAATTTCCTCAATCGCGTTATCTTTTTTATCACTACCGATAGTTTCAATCAGGTTAAGCCCTTCTTCTATATCTTTTTTATTGTATCCAAAAGTATTATACCAGGTTTTATTGACATAAGATAAATTACCCATCTTGTCTGTCTCGAAAACACAAACCGGTAGCATTTCGGATAAATCCCTAAGATCATGATTTGTCCTTATGATCTCCTGCAATGCTGTATCTCTTTCCCTTTCGCGCCTCTTCATCAGGTTGATCAATTCTTTGAACTCATGCATCAGCAAGTAAATCTCTTGATGAGCATTGTCGTTGTCATAGGAAATCTTTTCCGCAAAATCATTTTTCTTTAGTGAGGCAATATACTCGGTCAACCTTTTAAGAGGATTTGTAATCTTACCGGAGATGTAAATACTCGATCCAATACTTAACACGATAATGGCAATAAAAAATCCGCTATAGAGCAATCTTAACTTATTTAGTAATATTGAACTATAAGCTTCTGTCGTGTGTTGTAAAATATTAAATTCTTCCTCTATGATTTCTCCCTGCTCGTTTAATTTTCCTTTTAAACCGGAATTGTTTCGGATTCCACTTATGCGTTCATTCTCCACCAATTGATTAAACAGATCAGCATAACGATGTAAAACCCGAATCACGGTGTCTTTTTCAGCCACTGTAAGTTCCATCCTGTTCTCCTCAACCTCTTTTATAAATCTTTTCGCCAGACGATTCAGGTTGTCAATATACAATTCTTCACCCCTGATTATATAATCTTTTTCATGCCTTCTCAAGCTTAATACCTTTGTTTGATCTAACTGCTGAAACGTTTCCAGCCGGTGTATTTCATTCCTCATTCGACCTTCAATACCAAAATCTTTAAATCCTCTTTCTGCAATTAAATCCACTAGTTTTTTATATATAACCGAATAATTCGCGATTGCCTGAGATAAATAGGCAAATTCGTTGATTAACTTATCATCCTTGCGCACAAGGGAGTTTGACTGAATATTATTAATTAAATTCTTTAAATCATCCAGGTTAATATTATACGTGGTGAGGTAAGGGCTTTGTCTGGTCGCGAAGAAATAATTATTCGAGGTCTCGTAAATAAAAAAATTATTTTGGGCTTTCATGATTTTAAAAAAAGAGATGTGCATCTCTTTAACACTTTCTGTCATCTCCCTTATCTTATTCTTCCTCTTAAAATAAAAAGTATTAAAAGGAATGATCAGCAATATCGTGAGAAAGGAAAAGACTAAAAACCAGATTAACAGCCTGCTCTTTAAACTACCCCGCGCCATTTTGACAAATGTAAGATTTATTTATACAAAGTAACATTTTTGATAGATGAATCGGTTTAATTTAAAGTTAAGTAAATATGAAATGTGCCCTTCATACTTGCAAAAATGAAAAACTGTATTTACTTTTGACCGGTCGGTCAGTCATAAAAGATCGATTTATTTTTAATAATATTTTTAACTGACCAGTCATTTATTAATAATTTAATTAATATGTCACCCAGAACCGATAAACAATACGAGGTCTTACGAATGGAAAAACGAGAGCTCATATTGGAAACAGCACTGGAGCTTTTCGCCAAACAAGGATATCATAATACAACCATCACGCAAATAACGAGTAAAGCGGGAATATCAAAAGGGTTGATTTATAACTATTTTGAAAGCAAGGAAGAACTGGTAAAAGCCATCCTGGATGATGGACTGGATCAATTAATAGGAATATTTGACAGAAACCATGATGGGGTGATTGAAAAGAGTGAAATGGAATATTTTATCAAAAACCTTTTCCATTACTTGAAGGAAAGCCGTGAATTCTGGAAACTTTATTTCAACATTGCTGTTCAGCCTGATATTATAGAACTGGTATCCGGTAAGATCAGTGAATATTTTGCTCCCATGATGAAGATGGCAACAGATTATTTCACTTCACTTGGGTTTAAAAATCCACAAATGGAAGCAACGTTATTTGGAGCACTAATTGATGGAATTTCATTCCATTATGTTCTTAACCCGGAACTTCTTCCCATCGACGAGATACAGAATGAATTAATGAACAAGTATTGCAACATTAACAATAATAATAAATAATCATGAAAATAATTGGTTTTGTATTATTGACCATTGCACTCGCCAAACATGGAAGAGGACAGGATGCAAAAGAAATTATTCGTGAAGCGGATGAAAAAATGCGCGGGGAATCCAGTCATGCTGACATGAAAATGCAAATCATCCGTCCTGCCTGGGAACGAACAATAGAGTTTGAAAGCTGGTCGAAAGGAATAGATTACTCTATGACACTGGTAACAGCACCCACCCGAGAAGCAGGGCAAACTTTTCTCAAGCGTGAAAATGAATTGTGGCAGTATAATCCGACCATTTCAAGGCTCATAAAACTCCCTCCCTCCATGATGTCGCAGGGATGGATGGGATCCGATTATTCAAATGATGACATCCTGAAGGAATCTTCCATTGTTGTTGATTATAACCATGAGATTTTAGGAAGTGAATCGATCGACGGGTACGAATGCTGGAAGATTGAACTACAACCCAAGGAATCAGCGGTAGTTGTATGGGGTAAACTAATCAAATGGATCAGTAAAGCAGATTATTTGCAATTAAAATCAGAATACTATGATGAAGACAAATTTTTGGTAAAAACGGAAACTGCATCCAATTTAAAAATGATGGATGATCGAAAGATCCCAACACATTTTGAAATCCTCCCGGCCGAAGAACCAGACAATAAGACAATTGTAGAGATAATATCTATTGAATTTAATACTAACATTTCATTGGAATTTTTCACGCAACAGAATATGAAGAAGATTTCGCGCAGGTAAGCAGGATGGTTATACATTGCGCGTATATCTCAATCGCTGGTGGGAGTCACATGATTTTTAAGAATTGTAATTAGGTTGATATTTGTTGTTATCGTAGCGACATTACTTGTATTATATGACATATATTTTTTAATGAATCAACATTGTAAAAACAAATTATATGAAAGAATACCTGAAATTAGCCTGGCGGAATATCTGGCGGAACAAAAGAAGAACGTTGATCACTGCTGCATCAATTTTTTTCGCGGTATTATTTGCCATCCTGATGCGTTCGTTCCAACTGGGCAGTTATGACCACATGATTCATAATGCGGTTGAATCATATTCCGGGTATATCCAGGTTCAGGATTTCAAATACGAGGACGAGAAAACCATTGATCATAGTTTCCCACACTCGGACACGCTTTTGGATAAAGTACGCTCAACAAAAAACGTGACTTACGCTGTTCCAAGACTGGAATCGTTTGCCCTGGCATCAAGCGGAACAAAAACAAAAGGGGCTCTCGTCCTGGGAGTTGATCCAGGGGCAGAGGATCGGCTTACCAAATCGTCAGATAAGCTTGTTAAATTCAAAATAACCAGTGAAGCCATTGAAAAAATACGTGTTGAAGAAAATCTTCCCACTGCAATAATTAAGAAACTTGAATCGCTCAAGGGAAAAACTTATTCATCGGTCTCAAGGCTAAAACTGGACCTTGAACTTGAAAATGAAAATTCGGGTAAAATTATCTCTAAAATCTCAAAACACGCCAGGTTTGAAGGCTCTTATCTTGAAAAGGAAGAAAAAGCGGTGCTGGTAGCTGACCGGTTGGGCAAATTCCTTAATATTGGAATAGGAGATACAATAACCCTTATCGGTATGGGATACCATGGCCGAAGCGCTTTTGGTATCTATCCCGTGAAGGGAATTGTGAAATTTCCTTCACCCGATCTGGATAACCAATTAATATATATGCCTCTTACTGTTGCGCAAGAATTTTACGGAACAGGAAACCGCCTTACATCCCTTGCCCTGAACGTGGATGACAAGGATGAAGAAAATATCAACAAAACCGTGAACGATCTGAAGGAAAAATTAAATACTGAGAAAATTAGCGTGAAAAGCTGGCGGGATATGAACCGTGAATTGGTGCAACAAATTGAAAGTGATAATGCAAGTGGTTTGATAATGCTTGGCATTTTATACCTTATCATCGGGTTTGGTGTTTTTGGCACCGTGTTGATGATGACCGCGGAACGACGAAAAGAATTCGGTGTAATGATCGCCGTGGGTATGAAAAAGATAAAACTGGCAGGAATTGTAACTTTAGAAATGCTCTTCATCGGTTTAATTGGCATGATGAGCGGCATTTTGATGAGTATCCCGGGTGTACTGCTGGGTTATTACAATCCCGTGAGATTAACCGGAGATGCTGCAAAATCGATGGAAGCATACGGCATCGAACCCGTCATGCCATTTGCCTGGTTCGGGGATTATTACTTTAATCAATCAATCGTGGTAATAGTCATCGTCATTCTCGCAAGTCTATATCCTATCTATAGTATTACTAAAATTAAAGCAGTTCAGGCGCTTAAGGATTAATATAATACAAAATGAAATAATCATGATTTGGTCAATTGCATGGAAAAATGTATGGAGAAATAAAACCAGGAGTCTGGTTGTGATCGTGGCTATTGCTATCGGTCTCACGGGTGGAGTTTTTGCCGTGGGTGTCATGATGGGGATGATTGAAGCACGGATTCACGAGGCATTACATAACGAGGTATCACATATACAGATTCATCATCCGAAATTTCTTGAAAATGATGAAATAAAATACAACATACCCAACGCTGATGAATTGATCAGTGAAATCCGATCAATGGATGCTGTTGATTTCGCCAGCGCCAGATCAAAAATGATAGCCATGGCTCAAACATCTAATGCCAGCACGGGGATTACCATTTACGGTATAAACCCTGAAGAAGAAAAAAAGGTAACAGAAATTCATAAAGCTGTTATCGATACAGCGGGTAATTATTTCAAGCACGGCAAATCTAACCAGATCGTGATTGGACGCAGGTTAGCAGAAAAGCTGAAACTTGCAAATTACCAGATTTCCGAGAGAACCCTCGAAGCTTTACGTGAACACGGCATGAAAGATATTTTATTAGACAGTATAAGCACCCTGACTCACCTTTATCGTTCCGAAAAAAAATTCATGAAAGACATTACCCGGAAAATCGGAAAAGCAAAAGCACAAAAATATGAATTTGTTATTAAGGAAAATGCTGTCAACTACAAGGTACATTCAAAGATCGTTCTCACTCTCACGGGAAAGGAGGAGTATCTTACCGGCGGGGCCTTCCGGGTGACGGGTGTATATAAAACAAATAATTCCAAATTCGAGGAGCAATATGTTTTCGTCAGAATGGATGATCTCACGCGAATTACAGGATATAGCAGGCCACAAATTCACGAGATCGCTATTATGTTAAAAGACCGGGAGAATGTACTTGCCATTCAGGAAAAATTGCAAAAAAAATATCCTGATCTTACCGTTCGATCATGGAAAGATATCCAACCGGATATCGCGATGATTTCAGATTTCATGGGATATATCCATTACGTGTTTATCGCTTTTATTCTTTTCGCCCTGGCTTTTGGTATCGTGAATACCATGTTGATGGCCGTACTCGAAAGAGTGAAGGAACTGGGCATGCTAATGGCTATCGGTATGAATCGCAAAAGAGTATTCACCATGATCATGCTGGAAACCATATTCCTTTCGTTGACTGGTGCCGTGGTGGGCATGATCGCTGGTGGTACATTAACATGGGCAACAAGTAAAACGGGAATTAACCTGTCGAGGTATACTGAAGGATTTGAAGCCATCGGTTACGGGGCAAAGGTTTTTCCTGAAATTACCCCGGATTTCTTTTTCGGGGTAACATTGCTGGTTATTCTCACGGGTATATTGGCATCGGTTTACCCTGCCCTGAAGGCTCTAAAGCTGAAACCGGCAGAGGCGCTAAGTATTGAATAAGAAGATGGTCAAACAATAACTATTAGTAGTAATTTTAATGGTTATTAAATAGTTATATGGTAGATTTATTGGTAGTAAATCAAGATACACCAGATTATTATTAATCAGGTCACCCGTAAAAATAAATTATAAACGTATGAAAGTAATAGAATTAAAGGGAGTTCATAAGACCTACA
This sequence comes from uncultured Bacteroidales bacterium, assembly GCA_964426725.1. Lineage (GTDB taxonomy): Bacteria > Bacteroidota > Bacteroidia > Bacteroidales > CAYRRV01 > CAYRRV01. Next base: position 97,871 of record CAYRRV010000001.1, read on the forward strand.
ATGAATCGGAGATTCAGGTACACGCTGTGAGAGGTGTTGACCTCACGTTCGAAAAAGGTGAATTTGCCGCCATCGTGGGTCCATCGGGAAGCGGGAAAACCACCTTGCTGAACATGATTGGAGGACTGGATAATCCATCAGAAGGAGAAATCATCATTGGTGGAGAAAAAATCAGTGATTTAAATCCCTCACAACTCATTGATTTCCGCCTGCACAAAATTGGATTTGTTTTCCAGGCATATAATCTGATTCCCGTTTTGACAGCCAGGGAGAATGTTGAATTCGTGATGCTATTGCAAGGCAGATCAAAAGATGAACGACATAAAAGATCTTCTGAATTGCTGAATGCGGTGGGTCTGGAAGACAGGATGGATTCCAGGCCATCGAAACTATCCGGTGGACAGCAACAGCGGGTAGCTGTGGCAAGAGCACTTGCTTCTAAGCCAACTTTTATTCTCGCCGATGAGCCCACGGCAAACCTAGATTCAAAATCAACGGAGACACTGCTTGATATCATGGAAGAGCTCAACCGGGAAGAAAAAATTACTTTTATTTTCTCAACTCATGATCAACGAGTAGTAAAAAAAGCCCGAAGGGTAGTTACACTGGAAGACGGGCAGGTATTGAAGGATGAGTAAAGGGAATAAACATACGATAATCATACCATTGTCATACAATGGCCATGCAATTGACAAAATTCTCTACCATTGTTGAGAGTGATAAAGTTATGGATTATTAGGTGAACCCTCCATGCAATAAACTGCACCAAAGGTATGAGTAAAACGTGGCGGTTCTATCGGGCGATTGGCAGAAGCATTAAATAGAAAATTTACTTAAGAACTAATAATAACTATTTTAATAACATCTTTACACAGATGAAACCCTCATCTACAAAAGTTCACAACAAGGACATGAATAAAACATGAGGGTTCCACAAGTAAATGAGCAGTTGTATTTTTCTTTTTATTATAATAAATTAAAAAACAGATGTTTAACCTAATTTTGGACTTGTGAAACCCATATATATTTTAATAGTTTTCATTTTCATGGGACTTCCCTCCCACTCGCAGGAATCTTCCTTGGTTTTAAACGGGTACGTGAGCGAAATGCCCTCTGTGATGCATCTCGGTCCGACCGAACAAACACTCTATGACAATCTACTGCATAACCGGTTAAAGCTCTACTGGTATCCTGTTGAAGGGCTCACCGGATCAATTCAATTGAGAAACAGGCTGATCGTGGGCAATCAAGTAACCGAGTTCCCGGAATACATTTATATGATGGGAGTAGATAATGGTTGGGTAGACATGTCATTCAATCTCGTTGAAAATGAACCCTGGGTATTGAACACGGCAATTGACAGGCTTTACTTAGATTATAGTACCGGCAAATTTAATTTCACGGCAGGTCGCCAGCGGATCAACTGGTCGCAAACCTTCGTTTGGAACCCAAATGATATTTTCAATACCTACTCCTTTTTCGAGGTAGATTATCCCGAGCGACCCGGGAGTGATGCTCTGCGGGCTATATACTATCACAACTATTCCTCTTCTGCCGAGCTAACAGTAAAAATGGATAGTGCCGGGAGTATAACTGCAGCGGGTTTATTTAAATTTAACAAGTGGAACTACGATTTTCAGGTATTGGGTGGTGTTTTGGAAAGTTCAGATTACGTGGCTGGCATTGGTTGGTCGGGCATCATCGGAAATGCCGCCTTCAGGGGGGAAATGAGCTATTTCCGTCCAATGGAAAATTTTACAGGTACAACAGGCCAATTGATTATATCGCTGGGTAGTGATTACATGTTTGACAATTCACTCTACCTGCAGGCTGAAGCCATCTATTATGAAAAATCAGTCGGACTCAATACTGCCAACCTGTTTAGTCTAACCAATGCCCCTGGTTCTGTTAAAGACATGTGGTATTTTACCTACAGTTTTTTTCTCATGGGAAGCTATCCTGTTACACCCCTGGTGAATGCATCGCTTGCCGGTATGTACTTCCCGGAAGAAAAAGGTTTTTATATTGGACCAACAGTTGATATAAATTTATCTAATAACCTGCAATTTAGTACAATTGGTCAAGTCTTTTCACTTGAAATGAACCCCATTCCTTGCCGGATAAATTATTGCATGGGATTTTTGAGGTTGAAGTGGAGTTTTTAATTCTTTGGTCTCATGTCACGACCCTGGCTAAGAGTAACACGATTGCTTTTTACCAGGTGTCATCTCACTGGGACTATTGAATTGCTAATGAAACGTTTGAGTATTCTGTAAAACAATCATTTAAATGATGAACCCGGTAACACTCAATATTGAAAAAGGGATTTCCTTTTATTTTGGACTAGCGGCACAAGCGGATTATTTTCAAATTCTGAACCGACATTGCTGAAATTGCCTAAAAAACATTCCTCAATATTGAACGTTTATGTTTAAGTTGGGTTAAATTTAATATCATTATTGTTGTAGAATTGTTACACATGAAAATACAGCTAAAAAATATATTAATTATTACCTTAATTTTTACTTCATGTAACAATATATTATATAGTCAAATTCTGTCTATTAATAAATATATTCAAAATAAAGATACTGCCTCATTAGCAGATGTTTTGTCACCTTCTCAATATTATCATCCTCTCCCTGAATCAGACCTTCCCCCTTTGTTTACCGCCATAGATAAGAATGAGCCCTTGCTATTGGAATTTCTAATTCATAAAGGAGTGTCGCCTGATTCATCTTACCAGGGCAAAACTCCCTTAATTTATGCTACAATTAAAAGGAGAAAAAAGATTATCAAGACATTGAGTGAAAATGGAGCGGACATGAATAAAAAGGACTCGCTGGGAAATCCTGCACTGTTTTATACTGTTGAGATGCACAGCCCAGTAATGTTTCGGTTGCTTATTGAAGAAGGAGCATCTCTTTATGCCCGCAATAATCTAGGCTCTAACGTGTTCGATTATGCCATGTACAAGAATCGCCAGGATATGGCCAAATATATCAGGCATTACGTGATGACACACCTTCCCGATATGCAGGATGGCCCCCATGTGATGTTCAAGGGGAAAAAACATATTGCTGTACATTATTACTCGTATGACTCACTCGATAATAAATCCAAACAACATAAGATGAGGTTTCGGGTAAGCGATGATGGAAAATTTCATTTTCAGGGCTTCGCGAATAATGATACCAATAAATACAAAATTGCACCTAATCCGGAGAATGAAAAAGAATACATGTATACCTCACCTGAAATATTCGTGATGGGTGATATTCACGGGGGGATTAACGGGCTGTTAAAGATACTGAAAGCCCAAAATATAATTGATAAACAGCTCAACTGGAATTTTCAGGATAATCACCTTGTTTTCATGGGCGACATAACCGATCGCGGGGATTATGTTACCGAATGTTTGTGGTTAATCCACAAGCTTGAACAGCAAGCGAAATCTGCCGGGGGAAAAGTTCATTTATTATTAGGTAATCACGAGTTACTGGTTATGCAAAAAGATGTTTCTTATATTGCTGAAAAGTATTTCTATTTATCCAAGAAGTTTAAATATAACTACGCCCACTATTTTAGTCCCAAGAGTTTTTTTGGTAGATGGTTACGAACCAAAAACTCGGTAATTCAACTGGATAATATCCTTTTTGCTCACGCCGGATTATCGCCTGAGATGATTGAAAACAATTACAGTCTCGGGTATATTAACCAGTCGATTCGATCCTATCTTTCAAAAAAACCAAAACAAACAACTAAAGATGAAATTCGGCTCACGGGAATGAACGGTCCATTATGGTACCGGGGATACATCAACAACAATGCCGGATACAAAACTATTTCAAGTAATGAATTAAATAAAATACTTGATTATTATAATAATAAATTAATTATTATAGGTCATACAAATGTTGAATCCATTTCAATTTTTCATGAAGGTAAAGTTATAGCTGTTGATGTTCCATTTTATTATGGTCAAACCGAACCGGCAGGGTTATATATTTTGGGAAATAAGATATATAAGGCTGATGTTGAAGGAAAAAGGAAATTATTAAATAGTTATTAATTGTTATTGGAAAATTGACTGAGAGTTATTCTTTAGTAATGCAAAACACTCCATAACTATTAATAACAAACAAAAAAATGGATTACCATCATGTATCCGTTGAGAACTAATATCAATTAGCACTTATTAAGTAAATAAGAATTCATCACTACAATACAAATTACCAATTCCTAATGTGCTTCCAACCAGTTCTCGCCCCATCCCATGTCAACAACCAGCGGTACATCCAGTTTCTCAGCATTTTCCATTTCCAACCTAACCAATTCTTTCATGATTTCCAGCTCTCCACGTGGAACATCAAAAACAAGTTCATCATGGACTTGCAATATCATTTTTGATTGCAGACCTGCTTCTTCCAATCGTTTATGAATGCTCACCATAGCAATTTTTATGATATCGGCCGCGGTTCCCTGAATTGGGGCGTTAATGGCATTTCGCTCGGCAAATCCCCTTACTGTACCATTTACAGAATTGATATCTTTTAAGAATCGCCGTCTCCCGCGTATGGTTTCCACATAACCCTTATCCCTGGCCCGTTGAATAGATTGATTCATAAATTCTTTCACCTTAGGATAAGACCTGAAATAACCCTCGATCAATTCAGATGACTCGGCCCGGGGGATATCTAATCTTTGGGATAAGCCGAAAGCAGAAATACCGTAGATTATTCCAAAATTGGCAGTCTTCGCTTTAGAACGCATTTCCCGCGTAACTTCCGGAACAGGTACATTAAATATCTTAGCCGCTGTAGCCGTGTGAATATCTACATTATTCCGGAATGCCTCGATCAAACCTTCATCACCACTTAAATGAGCCATAATGCGCAATTCTATCTGCGAATAGTCGGCGGATAAAATAACCCCGCCCTTAAAAGACGAAATGAAAGCTTTTCTTATTTCCCTGCCCCTTTCCTCTCTAATAGGAATATTCTGCAAGTTTGGATTATTACTCGACAAGCGTCCGGTAGCCACAACTGTCTGGTTATAAGTGGTATGAATCTTACTGGTATGTTGATTAATTAATTTAGGTAATGCTTCCACGTAAGTATTAAGAAGTTTTTTTAAGGATCGGTATTCAAGAATTTTAACGATAACCGGGTGTTTATCACGAATTTTAATTAATACTTCCTCGGAAGTAGAATATTGTTTGGATTTAGTTTTTTTTGCACCACTCACGATAGCCATTTTATCGAATAATATTTCACCTAATTGTTTAGGTGAACTAATATTGAACCTTGATTCGGTGAGAATAAATATTTCTTTTTCTAACCTTGCAATTTCTTTTTCCAGATCATTCGCGAATTCAGCTAATGAACTTGTATTTAACTGTACTCCCTCCATTTCCATGTCAACCAATACCTTTACAAGCGGGGTTTCAATCTGATAAAAAAGATTTACCAGATTATTTCTTATTAACTCTTTTTCAAGGGATTCACGAAGCCTGAAGGTGACATCAGCATCCTCGGCTGCATAAGGAAAAATTTTCTCCTGACCAACTTTTCGTATATCAAATTCCTTTTTAGAAGTACCGGCCATCAGCTCGCTAATCGGTATAGGTTTATAAGTAAGATATTTTTGCGACAGGTAATCCATGTTATGTCTCTCTTCGGGTTGTATAAGATAATGTGCCAGCATTGTATCAAACAAAGTTCCATTTACAGTAATATCATGATTTTTGAGTATAGATATATCAAATTTAAGATTTTGGCCAATCTTGAGTTTTTTATCATCCTCAAAAAAAGGTTTAAAAGGCTGCAAAATTTCCTTTGTCAATTCTTTTTTTCCAGGTAAAGGAAGGTACCAGGCATGATGCGGTTTCATGGAAAAAGCGATTCCGGCCAATTCTGAATTTATAACAGACAGACCAGATGTTTCGGTATCAAAACAAAATTCAGGTGATCGCTCGAGTTCACGAAGCAATTCATTCTGCTTTAACTCGTCATTTACGAAAATATACTCGTGTTCAATTGTTTCAATGGTATCATATTTCCCAGTTTCCACACTAACCAGATTTAACTCCTGTTCTCCAAATAATTGTTGTTGAAAAGGGGTTTTAGATTTTTTATCATTGCCAATCAGTTTTTCTTTCAATGTCTTAAATCCAAGTTTTTCATACAAGGGAATGATTTTCTCCAGGTTTATCTCCCTTCTCTTTAAATTATTCTCGTTGAGCTCTACCGGAACGTCCATCCTAATAGTAGCCAGAACTTTAGACATCTCGGCATTTTCTTTATTGTTGATGAGCTTTTCTTTTAATTTTCCTTTTAATTTATCAACATTGTTATATAGGTTTTCCAATGATATAAATTCTTTTATTAATTTTTCTGCCGTTTTTGGACCAACACCTGGTACACCGGGTATATTATCTGAAGCATCGCCCATTAAAGCCAATATATCAATAACTTGTAAAGGATTATCGATACCATATTTTTCTTTAATTTCCTGAATGCCCAGTATTTCAGCATTTTTACCAGCAATACCCGGTTTATACATCCGGATTCTTTCTGATACAAGTTGTCCAAAGTCTTTATCGGGCGTCATCATGTAAGTATCAAAACCGGCCTCTGATGCTTTTCCCGCAAGAGTCCCTATTACATCATCAGCTTCAAAACCAGGTATTTCTATCACATCAATATTATAGGCCTCAAGGATTCGTTTAATAATGGGAATTGATTTCTTAATATCCTCTGGTGTTTCTTCACGGTTTGCCTTGTATTCAGTATATAGATCATTCCTGAATGTTGGTCCCGGTGGATCAAAAACAACCCCGATATAATCAGGATTTTGATTGCGCAACACTTCATCAAGTGTAATCACGAAACCATAAATAGCAGACGTATTCAGGCCTTCACTGTTATACATTGGATTGGTAATGAAAGCATAAAATGATCTAAATATCAAAGCATAAGCATCTAACAAGAATAATTTTTTTTGTTCCATCCGGCAAATATTTTTATGCATTATCTTCCGCGTACCATTCCGCGTATGATGTGTCTGTTTCATAGAGTCTTAAGGAATATAAGACAACATGATCGGGTAGTCTTTTACTGATTCTTTGGGATATGTCCACTATAATATTCTCACAAGTAGGCTGATATTCAAGTATATAATATTTTTCAAACATTTGTTCAACGCTTTTCATGAATTCATGATTAGCCTTGGAGCTAACAATAAGAGCATGATCGAGCTTGTGAACAACTTCTTCATTCACGATTTTTTTTAATAAAGAGAAATCCATTATCATACCATCTTCCGGGTTGCCAGGTTCATTTTTGGGTTCACCAATTACCGTAACGAAAAGCCGGTATGAATGACCATGAATATTCCTGCAAGGCCCTGAATAATTCCAAAGAGCATGGGCCATCTCAAAGCCAAATTGCTTGGTAAGTCTAATTTTGCTCATTAATTTATACTACAAGTTAATTTGTAAATATCGTGTTCGTCTATAAAGATTAAGTGTCTGGTTCAGAATGTTCGTTTTCGGGTCAACCGAAGGTGCAATTAGCAGGGTCCCGATGAAATTTACTGGTAAAATCACCTCGCGACGGGAATAACGAGGAACTTAGCGATGCAATCTCATGAATACCCCATAAATATTATTAATTTCATGAATAAAACGGACATTAAGGACAGGCACTTTACAGTAAATACCTAAAACTTTCGAAAACCTGTAAGATTTCTTCTGCATATACATTAATAATTCATGATGATTCTTTTCCGGTATCAAATTAAGAATTAAGATTTTACCCGGGATTGTTTGTAAAATAAATATCCAGCTAACTTAATAACAAGCACATTTACTTACACAATCAACTATATTGCTAAAATTCGGGTGCTTTAAAAAATAATAAGTATTTTTTCCTTCTCTTTTTGAATCTAAAACACCTTTATCTTTTAATATACCCAGGTGATGCGAGGTGGTGGATTGCTCAATACTTAATAACTCATGAATTTCTGTCACCGTTAATTTTTTGCCGTCTTCAAGAAAATTAAGTATAGCGATTCTCATGGGATGGGCAATAGCTTTTAACATAATTGCCGCCCTTTCCAATTGATCGGGAGTCAGATTGCTGAATTTATTCATATTTTTTATTGCAATATCCATTAACTAATGCAAATATATAAATATATTATCATAAATTTATCACTCGTTTGTTATAATTTAAACATTATGATTCCGGCATGTGCCAACATTTACTGAATTGGAATTATTTGGCGAAATGAGCTGTTTCTTTTAGCTCAAAATGCTCAATTAAGATATTTTGTTACAGTTTTTTTAACTTTGTACGCTTAAAGAAATTAAATGAGTAGGTTAGATACGATCAAAGCCCCAATCAACGGAGAGATGGAACGGTTTGAAAAACTTTTCAAATCTTCCATGAAAAGTAAAGTTCCTTTACTAAATATTATCACCAATTATATCTTACGTAGAAAAGGGAAGCAATTACGGCCCATGCTTGTATTTCTTACTGCAAATCTTAATGGAAAAGTTACTGAATCTACTTATGTTGCCGCTTCGCTTATAGAACTTTTACATACGGCAACACTTATTCATGATGATGTAGTAGATGAATCTTACGAGCGGCGCGGTTTTTTCTCCATCAATGCATTATGGAAAAGCAAGATTGCCGTTTTAATGGGAGATTTTTTACTTGCAAAGGGGTTATTACTATCAGTAAATAATAAAGCCTATAATCTACTCGAAATTGTTTCAGATGCAGTCAAGGAAATGAGCGAGGGGGAATTATTGCAGATCCAAAAATCAAGAAAACTAAATACAAGCAAGGATCAGTATTATGAAATTATTCGAAAAAAAACAGCCACACTTATTTCTGCATGCGCTATGTGCGGGGCAAGTTCGGCAGATGCTACAGATACGGCTATTCTTTCAATGAAAGAGCTTGGTGAGAACATAGGGATGGCATTTCAATTAAAAGATGATTTACTGGATTATCAGGTTAATTCTAAGATTGGTAAACCCACCGGCAATGACATAAAAGAAAGAAAACTCACTTTACCACTGATATATTCATTAAACAAAGCAGAAAACTCAACTAAAAAAGAAATTTTACGAAAATTCAGTAAAGGGATACCCACTTCCTCTTCTATTCAGGAAATTATTGAATTCACGGATATTTATGGTGGCATTTCTTTTACTAATAATGAAATGGAAGGTTTCAGGGACAAAGCACTTACCATCCTTGCTTCTTACCCTGATAGTCTTTATAAGAATTCTCTTATTGAACTTATTAATTATACAACTTCTCGAAAGTATTAATGTAACTCTTTAATTAAAGGATATATTTACTTATTATTAAAGTAATTATATATTAGTAATGCTTTCTTATTTCCAATTATTTTTTCCATATTTTCTAAGGAAGAAAACCTCATGTTTTTAACCGATCCAAAATTTTTTAATAATAATTCAATTGTTTCCGGGCCAATTCCTTTTATATTTTCAAGTTCATTATTAAGAAATACCCGGCTTCTTGTATCCCGATGAAAAGATATACCAAAACGATGGGCTTCATTTCGAAGATTTTGAATAATTTTAAGAGATTCCGAGTTCTTATCAAGATATAAAGGAACCGGATCACCGGGAAAATAAATTTCTTCGAGTTTCTTGGCTATCCCAATGATAGGAATTATAATATCCAATTCTTTCAGGGCCTGCAACGCGGCATTAAGTTGTCCTTTACCCCCATCTATAACAATTAATTGCGGAAGTGATATCTTCTCATCTCTTAATCGCTTGTATCTCCTGTTAACGATTTCCTTCATTGACATGAAATCATCGGCACCAGTAACTGTCCGTATATGGAAATGACGATATTCTTTCTTACTGGGTTTTCCACCTCTGAACACAACGCATGCGGCAACAGGGTTTGTTCCCTGGATATTGGAATTATCAAAGCATTCAATATGGACTGGTAACTCATTTAATCGTAGATCTTTCTTTAATTGCAATAATATTCTTTCTTTATCATGTTTCTTGTGAATATTATCTTTTTGTTTCTGTCTTTCGATTTTATAATACTTAGCATTTCTCTCCGATAACTCTAAAAGTTTTCTTTTTTCACCCCGGGCAGGCACAACGAATTTAACATTTTCAAGATTAAAAGAAGGTTTGAAAGGAACTATCATTTCCCTTGCATTACTAAAAATTTTGCTCCTAATTTCCGTGATAGCGAGTAGCAATAACTCATCTGGATCTTCATGCAGTTTTTTCTTTAACTCCAACATGTGAGATTGCACCACGGCCCCATTCATGACTTTCAAAAAATTAACATATGCTTCTTGTTTAGTTGAAATAATAGAAAATACATCCAGGTTACTTAGACGCGGGCTAACAATTGTAGATTTTTCCCGAAACTTCTTTAACCCTTCTAATTGTTCTTTAATAAAATTTGCTTCCTCGAACTTGAATTCATCAGCATATCTCCTCATGAGTGCAGACAATTCTTTTATCACATCAATTAAATTTCCTTTTAAAATATTTCTAATCTGACTGATTGTTATCAGGTAATCATCATGCTCCTGCAGTCCAATACAAGGAGCCTTGCAATTACCAATATGATATTCCAGACAGGCCCTAAACTTTTTCTTTACAATGTTATCTTCCGATAAAATATATTTACATGTACGTAATTGGTATAATTGCTTTATTAAGTTTAAAACCGATCTCACCATTCCAGCGGAAGTATAAGGACCGAAATATTCACTGCCATCTTTCACAATTTTACGAGTTAAAAAAACCCTTGGAAATGGTTCATTTTTAATACAAATCCATGGAAATGTTTTATCATCTTTTAACAAAACATTATACCTGGGTTGATTTTTCTTTATCAGATTATTTTCCAATAAAAGTGCTTCAGATTCCGAATCGACCACGATATGCTGCAGATCTTGAATTTTCTCAACAAGAACTTTCTCTTTAAAATTATTGGATTTCTTTTGAAAATAAGAAGAGACCCTTTTTCTTAAATTCTTGGCTTTACCAATATATAAAATTTCTCCTTTTGTATCATAGAATTGGTATACACCAGGCTTGTCTGGTAATACATTTACCTTTTCTAATATATCAGTATTAATTTCATTCATGGAATAAATCAACGTATTTAAATTGACCTACATCAAATAAACCCATATCTGATAATTTAAGCTCTGGAATTACCAAAAGAGATAAAAAAGATAAAGTCATTACCGGGGCATTCAACATGCAACCCCATTCTTTCAATAACGAATTCACTTTTGAATAATCTGCGGCAACTTTTCCCGGGGCGGAATCTGTCATTAATCCACCAATATTCAAAGGTAGCTCAAATATTTTATTGTTGTTAACAGCTACAATCCCCCCCTGATGTTTAATAATTCCTCTAACAGCACTCGTTATATCCTCATCCTTAACACCCACGCATATGATATTATGACTATCATGGGCAATTGAGCTGGCAACAGCTCCCTCCTTCAATCCAAAACCCTGAACAAAACCAATTTTTGGTTTTCTATTGTCATATCTGGACAATACGACCAATTTTAAAATGTCTCTAACTGTATCTGTTACAACATAGCCATCTTCAATTTTTGGCACAACTATATTTTCGCCGGTGTAAAGTTCCTTGTCTTTTGTTGTGATTACCCTGATATTTTTACCTTCTGGTTTAACCTTTAAAGAAGCAATATCAATCATTGTTCGACGAAAATTATTAACGTGACGAGTAGCTTTTTCAGCTTTTTCTTCATCAAATGATTTTGATGACTCTCCATCAATCATTGTATCGATAATTTCCCACTCCTTCAGGTTATTCACGATAATAAAATCAGCCTTATCATTTTTCCTGAGTAATCCAACAGGCAAACCATAATGAAGTATTGGGTTTACTGAAGAAGCCCGAATTATATCATAGAGATCATATCCCAGGTCATAGGTATTTTTAACTAATTGATTAATATGTCCCTTGATCAAGTCATCCGGATGAAAATCGTCCGTGCAAAACATAATTTTTTCAGGGTAATATCTAATTAACGGAATTAGCTCACCAAAATTTTTTGCAGCACTCCCTTCTCTAATGATTATTTTCATTCCGGCTTTAATCTTATCCTCGGCTTCACGATAGGAAGTACATTCATGATCAGTTTCAATACCCGCCTGAACATACTTGATTAAATCCTCCCCTTTCAAACCAGGAGCGTGCCCATCAATTTTTTTGTTGAAACTTTTACTTATTTTAATTTTTTCCATTATGTCCCTTTCCGAGTGAATGACTCCGGGAAAATTCATGACTTCCGATAACAGCGCGATTTTATCCGGGTATTTTTCAAACAAGTACTTGATATCATATTTCGTAATCTCTGCACCATTTGTTTCAAAATCCGTGGCTGGAACACAACTTGGAGCTCCAAAAAACAACTTCATTTTACTTGAATTCCCATTTTCAATCATAAACGAAATTCCCTCAATGCCACAAACATTAGCGATTTCATGCGGATCGCATACCGCGGCCACGGTTCCATGCTTAACGGCTTGGCGAGCAAACGCGACAGGAGTAAGCATACTGCTCTCAATGTGTACATGACTATCAACAAACCCGGGTAAAATATAATAATCAACCTTTTCATTTATCTTCCTGATCTCTTGTATGATCCCATTATCAACAATTAATTCTCCAGGAATTATCTCGCGATTAAAAACATCTATTATGTTTCCTTTGAACAATTTCATAAACAAATGTATTTGTGTTCCACGTGGAACATTAAACACTCAAAATAGATCAATGTTCCACGTGGAACATTATCTTCCAATTTTAATAATTAGAGAGCTAATATCAGCAGGCGAAACCCCGCTAATCCTGCTCGCTTGTCCAAGAGTTTTGGGCCTGATCTTGTCAAGCTTTTGACGAGCCTCGAGACTAAGTGACTTCATGCTTGTATAATCAAAGTTATCATGAATTAAAAAATCATCCATTCTCTTTAACTTTTCTGCAAGAGCTTTTTCACGATCAATATAACCCTCGTACTTGATCACAATCTCAACTTCCTGCAAAATTTCATCCTTCAAAAAGGAAGGTGTTGTTTCAAGGGCCTTTTCAAAATTGGCAATTTCACTAAAGTCAACAAGGTTTACCTGAGGTCTTGTCAAGATATCTCTGAGTTTCATTTTTTGTTTAAGTGGACTGGTTTCTCTTGCCAGAAGTATCCGGTTAGCTTCATCAGGACTTACTGAAAGACTATTAATATATCTAACGAGTTCCTGCACCTTTCCCATTTTGAACTTAAATAGTTCATATCTTTCAGTAGAAATCAATCCTAACTTTTGAGCTTTATCTGTTAATCTCTCATCCGCGTTGTCTTGTCGCAATAATAACCTGTACTCTGCCCGAGATGTAAACATCCTGTATGGCTCGTCGACTCCTTTATGAATTAAGTCATCAATTAAAACCCCTATATAGGCCTCATCACGTTTTAAAACAAATTCTTCTTCCCCTCGCAATTTTTGAACGGCATTTATTCCAGCTATCAAACCCTGGGCACCTGCTTCTTCATAACCAGTCGTTCCATTAATTTGTCCGGCAAAGTATAAATTATGTAGGATTTTTGTCTCAAGTGTAATTTTTAATTGTCGTGGGTCAAAATAATCGTATTCAATCGCGTATCCTGGCCTGAAGATTTTAACATTTTCAAGACCTGGGATTTCACGTAATGCTTTATATTGAATCTCTAGTGGTAAACTCGATGAAAATCCATTGATGTAATACTCGTAAGTTTCTAACCCTTCTGGTTCGAGAAATAATTGATGGGTTTCTTTTTCAGCAAATGTGACAATTTTGTCTTCAATGCTAGGACAATATCTTGGGCCTATACTTTTTATAGTACCGTTATACAATGGAGAGTCTTTAAATCCTTTCTCTAAAATCCGGTGAACTCGATCATTCGTGTAAGTGATATAGCAACTTCTACAGTTCTTAATATCTCCAGAAGTATCCGTGAATGAAAACCTGTTTATGCCGGGATCACCCTTTTGTTCGGTTAACCGGGAAAAATCCACTGTTCTGCCATCAATCCTGGCAGGAGTGCCGGTTTTCATCCTGCCTATAATAAAACCATTTATCTTGAGTTGCTCGGAAATACCATAAGAACTATATTCAGCCATTCGGCCTCCCTCCTCCTGGTGCCTGCCAACATGGATAAGCCCGTTGATAAATGTACCGTTAGTAAGAATGACAGATTTTGAACTGAACTCAACTCCCATTTTAGTTTTAACACCTTTAACTGTCCTGCGGTCGATTATTAATTCAATAACTGTATCCTGCCAAAAATCAATATTAACATTATTTTCAAGCGCTTTCCTCCATTCAATAGTAAACAATGATCTATCGCATTGAGCCCTAGGGCTCCACATTGCGGGACCTTTTGATAAGTTCAACATTCTAAACTGGATCAAGCTTTTATCTGTTACAATCCCCGCCATGCCACCCATGGCATCTATCTCCCGAACAATTTGCCCTTTTGCAATGCCGCCCATGGCAGGGTTGCATGACATTTGAGCAATTTTTGTCATGTCCATGGTAATCAATAACACCTTTGCACCCATGTTACCTGCAGCATAAGCAGCTTCGCATCCTGCATGACCCGCGCCAACAACAATCACATCATACAATAAATTATTCATTGTCATTAATTTTTGACAAAAGTATTTAAAAGTAAACGAAAAATAATACTGATTTCTTCTAAAGAAGTGATAAATAAAAATCTTCCTTTTCTCTCATGATTTTCTTATCTTCCATTTTTCGATCATCATATCCACACAGGTGCAAGATACCATGAATGATAACCCGGGATAATTCCTTATCAAAATTCTCTTTATATTTGATAGAATTCGCCCGGACAGTATCCAGGCTTATATATAATTCGCCGTCCAGGTGATCTTCTTCATGAAAGGGAAAAGTAATAATATCCGTGAAATAATCGTGTTTTAAATATTTTCTATTTATCTCTAATAAAGTATTATCGTCTGAAAATATAACTCTAAGCTCCCTGATTGGGGTTTCTTCCAAACTCACGCAGGATTTTATCCATTTCTCAACGCGCTTCCGGTCTTTTAAACTAAATTTTACATCATTGCTAAAAAAGAAAATATTCAATTTACTTTAATTTAAAATGCATTTCCACGATGGAGCCATTATTGTAAAACTCAATTTTATCGCTTAATTTTTCCATCAAAAAAATTCCTCTTCCATTAATGTTTTCAATATTTTCAGGTGAAGTCGGATCAGGAATATTGTTGTAATCAAAGCCGGGGCCTTGATCTTCCACAGTTATAGTTAAGTCATCATTTTCAATTACAAACCTCAGAATAACCTTTTTTTCAGAATTCAATTTATTCCCGTGCACGATTGCATTGTTAGTAGCTTCCAACGTTGCAATTAGCACGTTACCATACAAGTCATTATTCAACTTGTATTCCGAAGATACTTTATCTATAGCCTTTTCAACATCATGTAGGCTTTCAATTTTTGAGGAAATGGCCAAAACTTTTTCCATCAATCAGGTTCTTTGCTGTATTTATTATACTAAATTATTAAAAAAAACAATCTTTTACTCTAAATTTCAAAATTTAACTATCCAATCTTCGGGATTAAGCGTTTTAAGTTCATTCCAAATCTCAAAATGAACTGTTGAATTATCTTCATCATCGCCCGAGTACGCGTACCCAATAATATCTTTAACATTCACTTTATCACCTGTCTTAACTTTAACATTCACGAGATTTTGATATACAGTCAAGAAATTACCATGTCTTATTAAGACAGTATTGTTAGCGCCTAAAATAGCAATAACTTTTTTCACTTCTCCATCAAAAACAGCCCTTACCTCAGAACCAGGTAATGTAGTAATATCAATTCCATCATTTTTAAATTTTATACCTTTCAAAACTGGATGCGCATGTTCCCCAAATTTTGAAGTAATAACACCTCGCTCTGTGGGCCATGGAATTCTTCCTTTATTGCTCTCAAATTTATCAGAAACTATTTGCTCTTCCGGTGTGAGTTTATAAATATTACTTTTTCGCGCTTTAGCAGCCTCTTCTGCTATCAGTTTCCTGATAGCCTCATCTAATTCCTTTGAGATCCTTCTTTTCTCAGCCAATTCTACTTTTAACTCTGATTCTTTCTTCTTAAGTTGTTGCACCAAATTGTTCTTACGTAATTTCTCTTTACTAAGTTGCTGTCCTTCTTCACTTTTTTCAACAATTAATGCAGATTTCCTATCCTTATCCTTTATAAGATCCACGATTTTACTATTTATTACAGACTGTACGGCAATAATTAATTCCGTTTGCTTTTTTCTAAACTGCGTATATTGCTGCAAATATTTAATTCTTTTATAAGCCTGATTAAAATTTTTTGAAGAAAGAATAAACATCAACCTGTTATAAGCATTTCGATTATAATAATAATAAAGAATAACTTTTTCATATTCTTCCTTTATCTTATTTAAATCGGCTTCCATCATTCTAATAACCTCTTCATTTTCTGAAATTATATTTTCTATTATTGATATTTCTTTTTGCAAATCATTTATAATATTCTCTCTAATTTCTATTCTCTTTTCTATTATAGCAATTCTTTTTATCTCATTAACCTTATCAGTTTCCGTTTGTTGAATCAATTTACTAGTAAATTCTATTTCCTGTAAATTATTATACTTGCGCTTTTCCAAATCCAGCCTCTTATCCTCCTGACTGTATGTACTGCAGAGAAATGAAGAAAGTAATATACAAAAAATTAACCTGTACATAAATCAAATTTTCTCGTATCTTGATCTATTTATGTTGATCCCTAAGTTATCAACTTTCTCTTTACTAACACCTTGATAAATAAGTTTTAGATATGTTTTAACATCTCTTTCATTCAAATTGAATTCTATGGTGCTTGGAAAATTATCTTCATATTGATATTCTATATTAAGTTTCTGCTTTTTCAACTTATCTACAATTTGCGCTGAAACAATTTTATACGAGAAAGGATCAATGAAAAAATCAATATTAAAATTTTGAATATATGTATAAAGTTTTATCTTGTCATCCACAATCTCAGTATCCCTCGAAACAAATGAAAAATTACTTTTATCCGGAAAGTTACCAACCAAAATATCCTGTAATAACAAATAATCTATATGAAAACCAAGAAAATTCTCAACATACTTAAAATCTCTGACCATATAGGATTTTTCCATCCTGTTTAAAACATGTATACTATCTCTATTCATAAAAGCCCGCATGACTTCAATACTAAATAGAGGCTGAATTGACATAAGAATTCCTGAGTCCCATTCGCATTTAAGGTAACCTTCACTATGGAATTTTTTAGTATTAGAAATGAAGTCAATCTTTATCCGTCTGGCACCGAAATCGCCATAGTGATTTTGAGAGAAAACATTCTTCATTGTAAATTTTGAGGACGGTGCGTATAAAGGCTTATCAATTCTCTTGTCTTTCAAAATAGAACATGAAGACAAAACAATAAAAATAATTGACACCAACAAAAACAATCTTTTATATACCATTCTTAATCTTTTCCATCATTAAAATTTTATTTGCCCCTTCTTTAATGGCAGTATGCCAAACTTCAATTGCCTTATCTACCATTCCGTTCTTATAAAGAATGTCTCCGTAATGTTCAAGAATATCAATATCTATCTCGACTGAATTTGCAACCGCTTCTTCAATGAATCTCAATGCAACTTTGTAATCTTTCATTTTGAATTTAATCCACGCGTAAGTATCAAGATATGTAGGATTATCTGGTTCTTTATTGATGCAAATTTTACTCATTTCCTCAGCTTTATCCAAATCACGGTTTTCAAGTGAAAGATAATAACTGTAGTTATTTAGAATAATTAAATTACTTTTATCGTGTTCTATAACTTTATCAAAATAAAAAAAGGAAGAATCCACTTCGCCAACTTTATAAAAAACATCTGCCATAAATCCATAAAACTGAAGTTTCACGGGTATTGTATTAGCATATTCTTTTCCGGCTTTTAAATACAAAAGAGCCGAGTCATTACGATTTGTTTGCATATAAGCCAATCCAGACATCAAATACAAATTGTGCTTATCAGGGTATTTCATTAATCCTTTCTCAGCATAATCTATTATTTCATTATAATCAGACAAACTATTTAAAATAAACACCAATTGTTCATAAATCACATAATTTGCCTTATCAAAATCGATAACCTTTTTCAAGTCAGCAGCGGCAGAAATTAAATCATTGCCCCTGATTGATACATCAGCTCTTAAAGCATATAATTTAAAATTATCAGGATGCCTTGTAATAAGTACATTGATATATCTTTCTAAGCTATCCAAGTAACTATGAAAATCACTCCTCTCCAGGTACGTTATAATAGTATTAATTTTGTTATCGATAGAAATATCATCCAAGTACACAATTTTTCCAAGTATTGAAACGGCACTATCTCCTAATCCAATGTCAAGATAATAATCATGAATTGAAAGCAGCCCAAGTGTATTATCCTCATCAAGCCGGAAAACTTCCTGATAAGCACGAAGTGCATCATTTATTTTTCCTGCTGAACCATATACTTCAGCTAAAATTCCCCAATATTTAACATTATCGCTGTTTAATTCAATTAGTTTCGTGATCTCCTTTATAGCTAATTTGTATTCCTTTTTTTCCAGATAAATCTGATACTTCCCGAGGGTTATATTCTCACTTATCCCTTTACTGATCTCTATCTCCTCGAACAAACTTAATGCCTCTTCATATTTACCATTTTCCGTGTATAAAACTGCTAATTCATACATGATATCTATTCTTTCAGGAAACTTATAAATCATATCTTCATACACGTAAATAGTACTATCAATGAAATTTTTAAACTGATAGGCTCTCGCGAGCTGCAGCATATACCAATAATTATTATCATCGTAATGCACGGCTTTTTTTGCCAGACCAAGACTTCTATCCTTATCATTTTTCATGAGATAGATTTTGCTTAGTTGATAATAACTGGGAGCATGATCATTTTTAACCTCAAGGCAACTATTGTAGATAGTAGTAGCCTGGTTAATATTACCAAAAATCATTTGTTTCGTTGCCTCGATAAACGCGTATTGAAACTCAAAATCCATGTTATTTTCAGTGGAATCAACCTCCTTAGAAACAACAACAGGTTTTAAACTACATCCTAAAACAAAAGGAATAAAAAACATAAAAATTAACGACCTTTTCAAAACAAAATTATTTAAAGGAATGTTCTGATCAGGGCCGGTTGAACTCGTGCTTTTTATAACCAAGTTCGTATCGAATCTTATACATTTTCGTTTCATCCGAACAAAATAGATTTTTAAAGGTTGGATGTAACTCGCTTTTTGTTCATCAGTGTTTTTGTAAAACAATTTACATGCTATTCTCATAAATATTTATCCTGTATGCCCGAAACCTCCTTCACCCCGAATGGTTTCATTTAAAATATCAACTTCAATTAACTCAGCTTTCTCGTATTTTGCAATAACCATCTGACAGATCCTGTCACCATCTTTTATTGTGAAATCAATATTCGAGAGATTAATTAATATTATTCCAATTTCACCCCGGTAATCAGCATCAATTGTCCCTGGAGTATTCAGCACAGTAACTCCATATTTTATAGCTAATCCACTTCTTGGACGTATTTGGGCTTCGTATCCTTCTGGTAACTCGATTCTTAAACCTGTTTTAATCAGTCTACGTTCCATCGGTTTTAAAGTAACAGGCTCATCAAGATTAGCTTTTAAATCCATTCCTGCAGATAAATCAGTTTCATATCCAGGAACTGAATGTTTACTGGCATTAATTATTCGAACTTTCATACAATTTTAACGTTAAAAAAATCTTTTTAATACTTTTTCCCTTTTAAATACAAAACCAATATACAAAACAAAAATTAATGTATAAACTCCATATTGTAACACATCATTATAAAAAACCACGAAAGATTTAGCAAAAAACAATCCTAAAGCCAATAAAGAGTATATAAAAATATTAAATAAATCATAATTTACTCTATAAAACTTCCTGCTAAGAAAATAAGAAAACAAGACCATGCAAGTATAACATGCTAAATGTGTCCATGCCGCTCCTATGTATCCAAATCTTGGAATCAAAAAAATATTTAGCAATATTGTAATACATGCACCGGTTATCGTAATTAATGCACCGTATCTTGTTAAATTAGTAACCTTGTACCAAAAAGATAAATTATAAAATATTCCGAGCATAATGTTTGCTAATAGAATAACGGGTACGATCTTTAAGCCAGCGTGGTAATCCTTATCGATTAAAAATTTAAAAATATCTAAATACAAAATTACAGCCAGGAAAATAATCCAGGTGATAATAATGAAAAATTTTGTGATTTCAGCGTAATAAAGTTTAGCGCTATTCATTTTCATCTTGTCAAAAAAGAACGGCTCAACAGCATACTTGTACATTTGAATAAACAAGGTCATTACTACAGCGAGCTTATAATTAGCACCATAAATACCCAATAGAAACATTGCTTCCTCAACTGGAACAAGATGTTTGAATAAAATCCTATCAATAGTATCATTCAAGGCACCAGCCATACCGGCGATTAATAATGGATAACTATATCTTAAAATCTTTTTTAACAGATCAAAATCAAAATGAAGTTTAATTTTGATAGTATCAAAAAACATGATAATCATGATGGTGCCACTGGCTAAAAGATTAATAATAAAAACATAATCAACACTTACTCTCCCATTAATGTTATATCTAACATTATCAGGACTCACCTCTGGCAATATGAAATAAAAGAATGCTACCCCAACAATAATGATAAAAACGTTTATAATTTTGATAATACTAAATTTAAGCGCCTTTTCCTGAAGTCTTAACCTTGCGAAATATATGGCAGTTACAGCATCGAAAGCCACGATCAAAGCAAACCATTTAACATATACAGCTTTATCTTCATAACCAATAAATCCGGCAATATTATCTTTAAATATAAAAACCAGTACAACAAAAATAAAAGAGGTTGAAAGTACAGAACACAGGGCCGTTGAAAAAACTTTATCTCTGTTATAGTCCTGGGCAAATCTAAAAACTCCGGTTTCTAACCCGTAAGTTAATAATATCAAAAGAACAACAATATAAGCGTATATTTCTGTAATTATCCCATAACTCTCAGGCTCGAATAATCGGGTATATACAGGTGTGAGCACCAGATAATTTAAAAATCTGGGGATTATAGTACCTAAACCGTAAATAAGTGTTTGTCCTACAAGCTTTTTATATTCTCTCAATTTGAATGATTTAAATCAAGTAATCCAGCGCTTCCTGAATATTATTACACTTAAATTTAAATCCCGAATTTAAGAGTTTTTGGGGAATAACCCTTTGTCCCTCAAGAACAATTTTTGAACCACTACCAAATAAAACCTTAACTCCAAAAGAAGGAATTGGCCAGCAGGGTCTATTCATCTTGTAGGCTAAAATTTTGGATAATTCTTTGTTTGTAGTATATGAAGGTGCAACAACATTTACTATTCCATTTAAATTATCATCTTGAATAACGTGTTGTATGCTGTTAACAAGATCATCCATTACAATAAATGAAATAGGTTGATTTCCATTTCCAATATATCCTCCCACGCCAAAAGAAAAAAATTTCTTCATCAATTTTAGTGCTCCGCCATTTTTATCTAATACCATTCCGAAACGCATTGCAACCTTCCTGTAGGAGGATTTACTATTATCAGAATTGCTAGAATTTTCAAAAAAACTTCCTTCCCATTCTTGTATAAGCCAACTTAAATAATTATCTGCAAAATTATCAGATCTTTCATCATGTATTCCCTCCTCACTATATATACCAATTGCTGAAGCATTTATAAAAGCAGCCAATCGCTTATTTCCTGATTCATATAAGGCGTTCTTCAGAAATGCAGTTGTCCCAATTCGGCTTTTTTCAAATAATTGTTTATTTTTTTTATTCCACGGTTTTAATAAATTCGTTCCCGTAAAATTCATAATATAATCAACCTCTTTAAGCTTTCGTGTCAAACGATATTTATCACTAAAATCAGTACGATTTACTTGTATGATTTCATATTTGTTTCCAAAATACTTTTTAACGTTTGATCCAATAAAACCACCAGATCCTGCAATTGCAATAATTTTCAATATTATACAATTTTGTTATACATTTGTTTTCAGTTAGTTGTAATTGTCAAAAAAAATAACTTTAGTACTTTTAATACCGTGTACGTTTCCTGTTGAATCAATATTATATTTCATGTTATTCATTAAACCATATCTTTAATAAATTGATCTATATTTTATAATATTGCATATTATTTAAAAACCAAAATCATGAGAATTACTATTCAATCAATAATAATACTCTTATCTTTAACATTTTCAATTTGCAAATGTTCTCAACCCATGCAAAAATCTAAAAATAACCTCTATTTAATAAAAACTTCCCTGGGCAACATTAAAATTAAATTGTACGAAGAAACTCCTTTGCACACGAGAAATTTTGATAGTCTTGTCCGTTCCGGATATTATGATGGTCTGTTATTTCACAGGGTGATTTCTCAATTTATGATTCAAACAGGAGATCCTAAATCTAAGGATAGTACTCCCGGTACTCCCCTGGGTAACGGAGGCCCCGGATATACTATTCCTGCCGAAATTCATCCCCATTTATTTCATAAGAAAGGGGCTATATCAGCAGCCAGGTTGGGCGATCAAATGAATCCTCAAAAAGCTTCTTCAGGTTCACAATTTTACATAGTTGTTGGACAAACTTACACGGAAGGAGCTCTCAAAAAATTAGAATCCCAAATTCAACAAAATCAATATCAGACCATACTAAATAATAAAATCATATCTCTCCGCGATGAAATTTCACTCGAGGATAAAGAAGTTTCTTATGAAGAAATTCTGCAAATGGCAAAATCACACGCGGATTCTATAATATCCAAAGATTCTTTTCATTTTACTCATGAACAAATAAATGCTTATTCAACAATTGGCGGAACCCCGCACCTTGATGCTGGTTATACTGTTTTTGGGGAAGTACTCGATGGAATTGATATTGTCGAATCAATTTCAGAAGTTAAAACAGATCAAAGAGACCGGCCTGTCGAAGATATTATAATTTCTATTGAACCAATAAATTAAATATAAATGCTTGAACGAGTAAATATCTATATTCAGGAAGTTAAAAATTTTACAACATCCAGTTCAGATGAATTGGAAGAATTCAGATTGAAATTTCTCAGTAAAAAAGGAATTGTAAATGATCTTTTTGATGAATTTAGAAACTTGCCACCTGAACAAAAGAGAGAAACAGGTAAACCCCTTAATGTATTAAAATCCCTGGCCCAGGAAAAATATAATACCATAAAATCAGACATTAAACAAATAAATACCGAAGGCGTTTTAAATGATTTGAGCCGTACTTCCTTTCCAATCAGTTACGGTTCCCGGCATCCCCTATCATTAATTCGTAATGAAATTTTATCTATTTTTTCCAAGATTGGATTCATTCCCACGGAAGGCCCTGAAATAGAAGATGATTGGCATGTATTTTCAGCGCTTAATTTTCCAGAAGAACATCCTGCCAGGGATATGCAGGATACATTCTTTATCATGAATAATCCCGATGTATTATTACGAACACATACTTCATCGGTTCAGGTAAGAGCAATGGAAAACACTAAGCCTCCTATCCGCATAACCATGCCAGGAAGGGTTTTTCGCAATGAAGCCATATCGGCCAGGGCTCATTGTATCTTTCATCAAGTAGAAGGGCTGCATATTGCAGAAAATGTTTCATTTTCAGAAATGAAACAAACACTGTTATTTTTCGCTAAAGAAATGTTTGGTTCTTCAACCAAAATTAGGCTTCGTCCTTCCTTTTTTCCATTTACTGAACCTTCTGCTGAAATGGATATTTCATGTACTATTTGCAAAGGTTCCGGTTGTAATGTTTGTAAATATACTGGCTGGCTGGAAATCATGGGATGTGGTATGGTAGATCCCAATGTTTTAGAATTTTCCGGTATCAACAAGGATAAATATTCTGGTTATGCTTTCGGTATGGGCATTGAACGGATAGCTATGAATAAATTTAGTGTCAACGATTTACGTTTATATTTTGAAAATGATGTTAGGTTTCTTAATCAGTTTTCCAGTGTTATTCTGTAATTTATGTTCATATGGTTCAGCAATTTTTAATTCTCATCATTCGAAATCTCGATGAGCTATATCAATACGCGCGAACAATCAATTTGATACTATTTCACTGAATGATATTTATAATCCCTGTACCTTATTAAATGTAAAAAAATCTGTATTAGCCCAAAACTGATAACAATACCCTCAACCAAACAAATTAGATTATTTAAATAATTTGCTAACAAGTTTGATTATTTAAATACATCCTATAAATATTTAATCTCGTGTGTTAATTTGATTACTTCTTTGTAAACGGCACTCACACCACAATATTTTTCCTGCGATAAATTCACGGCTTTTTCAACATTATCTTTTGGTAGGTTTTTTCCTTTAATCTCGTAAATTATGTGCATGCTCGTATATCTTTTTGGTTGCTCTTCCGTTTGATCTCCCTCAACTATAATATTTAAACTTTCAAAATCAACACGCATTTTTCGTAAAATTGACACGACATCCATTCCGGTACAACCTCCCAGTGCAACAAGCATTAATGGTTTAGGCTTTGGCCCTTTGTGTTTACCTCCAAATTCAGGATCAGCATCGATGTTAATTTTATATCCATCAATCTCAGCTTCAAAATGCATATTCTCTTTAAATAGTACATTTACCAAACTTTTCATATCTTTATATAATTTAAAAGTTATTATCAATTATGCTTGTTCATCATGATAAAACAAATATAGTAAGATCACATGCTATCTTCAAGAATTTGTTAACTGAAGAAACAGAGAAACTAGTAAAAAGTTGTACAATATTTAATTATTCCAGGAATAAAATCATTTATAATGAATCTAACCATATATCTGGTTGTTATCTGATACATGAAGGTACCTTAAAAATTTACAAAACAGGTTATGATGGAAAGGAACAAATAATTCGTTTCGCCAAACCGGGTGATTTAATCGGATTTAGATCAGTTTTATCTAATGAACCAGCTTGTACAACGGCAGAAACTATTCAGGAATCTATCTTATTTTTTATACCATCTGATATATTAATCGAACTTTTTAAAATGAATGGTAATTTCGCTATGTCATTAATGCGAATTACCTGTAAAGAATTAGAAGAAGCGAATACTTATCTTACTGACGTCGCACAAAAGACAGTGCGAGAGCGACTTGCAGAAGTACTTTTACATTTATACAAAGATTTTGGCGTGGATGAATCTCAATTTATTCGTGTTTCATTAACTCGTGAAGAATTGGCAAATATAGTAGGTACCGCCACTGAATCTGTCATTAGATTATTATCTGAATTTAAGGATGATAATCTTATAAGTATCTCTGGAAGAAAAATAAACTTACTTGATATCTCTAAACTATCAAAGTTAGCAGGTATTTAGCTATTACTATATTTATATGCTAAAATATAAGAGAATAATCCTATGAGAATTAAAATACCACTGGTTAATAATAATGCATTATTCTCGATTTTGCTCAACTCTGAATAAGTCAGAATGCCAAGGCCTAAAACCATTATCCCGATTCCAATAAATCTACTATATTTCTTCATTTTTATATAATTATTATTGTTTTTGCAAATTTAACACGAACTATTCAATTTTAAAATAAAAGTCCATCATTATATCTAATTTTATTCAAATGTTTCAAGGTCAATGGTGTAATTTCCCTTCCACGTGGTGTTCTTTTTAAAAATCCTTCTTTAATCAAAAATGGTTCGTAGACTTCTTCTAAAGTACCCACATCTTCTCCCACGGCAGTCGCAATAGTTGATATACCTACTGGACCCCCGTTAAATTTATCTATAATAACATTGAGAATTTTATTATCCATTTCATCAAGACCGTATTTATCAATTTTTAAAGCATTTAATCCGTATTCAGTAATATCTATATCAATTTTTCCATTACCTTTAACTTGAGCAAAATCTCTAATTCTTCTCAAAAGCGCGTTTGCGACCCTTGGAGTACCTCTGCTACGACAAGCAATTTCCATTGCCGCATTATCTTCAATAGTGATACTTAAAATATTCGAAGATCTTTTGATAATATCAGCAATTATTTCATTATCATAGTATTCTAAATGCGAAGTAATACCAAATCTTGATCTTAATGGACCGGTTAATAATCCAGACCGTGTAGTTGCCCCTATTAGAGTGAAAGGATTTAAACCTATTTGAATAGATTTTGCACTGGGACCTTTATCTATTAATATATCAATTTTATAATCTTCCATTGCAGAATATAAATATTCTTCAACAACAGGGCTCAAGCGGTGAATTTCGTCAATAAATAATACATCCCTTTCTTCTAAATTTGATAAAAGTCCGGCTAAATCACCAGGTTTATCAAGCAC
This sequence comes from uncultured Bacteroidales bacterium, assembly GCA_964426725.1. Classification (GTDB taxonomy): domain Bacteria; phylum Bacteroidota; class Bacteroidia; order Bacteroidales; family CAYRRV01; genus CAYRRV01. The sequence continues at coordinate 124,542 of CAYRRV010000001.1, forward strand.
CGGACCGGAAGTAACTTTAATACTCACGGATAGTTCGCTTGAAATTATATTGGCAAGGGTGGTTTTTCCAAGTCCAGGCGGACCGTGTAATAATACATGATCAAGTGCTTCTTCACGCAGTAAAGCAGCCTTTACAAAAATTTGTAAATTTTCTTTAACCTTATTTTGTCCACGAAAGTCTTTGAATGATAACGGCCTGAGCTTTTTTTCAATATCAATATCTTCTTTTCGGATATTTAGGTCACGAATATTTAACTTTTCTTCCATAATATTACTTTATCAGTATTACCTCCTCGTATGGTAAATCAATTTTAACTCCATTTATTCTGTATTCCTGATTATCTTTAAATGTAATTGTTAAATAAACATTACCTTCTTCATTATATTTTTTCCAGTTTTTTTCTTTTATTCCATTCACGTAATGTCTTTCCTCCATGATTTTACCATTTGGATAATAAAAGCAATGTTTTCCGTCAGGATTTCCCTGAATATAATCACCTTCAAATTTAACAGTTCCATCTTTGTAAAAATACTTCCATGTACCGTTCCTTAAACCCATAATGTAACTACCTTCTTCTGTATGGTCTCCTACCTGATAAAACCATTCTCCTTCTCTTTCTCCTTCTAACATTTCTCCTTCTGCAATAATATTGCCTTTATTATCATATTCGATGTATTGTCCTTCTTCTTTACCAAGGAAAAACTCTTCTTCTCGTTTTATTTGTCCATCTCTGTAATACCAAGTCCAATTTCCTTGCGGTTTTCCATTCCTGTAATTACCATTTTGTTCAACATTTCCATTATCAAAATAAAATTTCCAATTACCTGTTCTTAAATTATTCTCGTATTTACCTTCAGCCTTCACAGATTTGTTTTCATTAAAAATTTTCCAATTACCCTGTCTGTTACCTTCTCGATCAATAATACCTGATTCCAATAAGGTTCCCTTGTCATCATATATTTCTGTTTTTATGACCACTCCGCTTGAATCATAGTAATTATGAATTCCAACCGGAATATCATCAATATAAGTACCCCGGAAAATCAAATTTTCATTTTTATCATATTTATTTACTATATCTCTCTCAAATTCTTCAATATTATTTTCAGCCAAAAGTTTTCCTTCATTATATTGAAGTGCTAAAGTTAACATTCCCTTACTCGAAAATTCCTTGTATAAACCATGCAACTTTCCATTTTTATAATAACCTTCAGTCTTTAAGCGTCCATTTTCATGAAATGTTTTCCATGTTCCAATTTTAGAAGTATCATTAAAAAACCTGTTAATTTGTTCATTGTCAACAATAAATCCTTTATTATATTCAATTAAATTAATTATTGTACCATTTTCATCAAACTTGTACGCCATTCCATGTCTTTTTCCATTTAAATAATTAACCTTTTCTTTTAACCTTCCGTTTTTTTTATAAAAGTAATAACTTAATCCTTCTTTCAGATTATTAAGATACAATTCCTTAGCAATCAAAACACCTTTTCTGATTCCACTGTTGTAATCGTAATAATAAGTGTATTCATAACCGTTTTTCTTACCGTTGAGATAATTAATTTTTTTTATAGTATCGCCATGTAAATTAAAAAATATCCAGGTACTATCAAGTAAATTATTCTTTCTTTTTCCCTGAGATTTTTTTGTTCCGGTAACATAGTAATTAATCCACATGCCTTCAGGATTTCCCTTTACCATATAACCTTCACTGGATTTTTTTCCATTTGGGTGATAAAATATATTATAGCCGTTAGGATTAACATTTTCTTCCTGAGAAAAAGAAACACCATATTCAACTATAAATAAAAGTATTAAAACTAACCCGAATTTAGTCACGAATAAGAAATTTAAAATTATTATAAACCTAATTTTTCTGATATATCCAACATTCTTTTTATAGGTAATCTAGCTCTTTTCATTAAGGAATCATCCAAATAAATTTCAGGCACCTCAAATTTAAGAGTATTATAAATTTTTTTCATGGAAATTAATTTCATGTAAGCACAATTATTGCAGGCGCAAGCAGAATCCTTGGGTGGAGCCGGTATAAATTCTTTATCAGGATTAGCCTTTTTCATTTGATGAATAATACCAGGTTCCGTGGCAACGATATATTTTTTTGATTTGTTATTTATTGAATATTTTAACAATGCAGAAGTTGAACCAATAAAATCAGCAACAATTAATATTTGTTGATCACATTCCGGATGAGCGATGATTTTTGCACCAGGAAATTCCTTTTTTAAATCAAGAATTCTTTCAAGGGAGAATTCTTCATGAACATGACATGCACCATCCCAAATTAACATGTTTCTACCTGTAATACTCTTGATATAATTACCGAGATTTTTATCAGGAGCAAAAATTATTTTATCCTCTTTAGGTAAACTTTCGACAATTTTCACGGCATTGGTAGAAGTACATATAATATCTGTTAAAGCTTTAATTTCAGCCGTAGTGTTCACATAGGAAATAACAGTATGATCTGGGTGTTTACTAACGAATTCTCTAAAATCATCAGTAGGACAGGAATCAGCTAATGAACAACCGGCATTTAAATCAGGAATGAGAACTTTTTTATTTGGTGACAGAATTTTTGCAGTTTCAGCCATGAAATGAACCCCTGCAAACAATATAATATCTGCCTCTGTTTTTTCAGCCTGTTGACTAAGGGCAAGACTATCGCCAACGAAATCAGCAATATCCTGTATATCACCTTCCTGATAATAATGCGCTAAAATTACAGCATTTTTCTTTTTCTTGAGTTTATGAATTTCATTGGGAAGATTAATATTATTCTTTACTGCAACATCAAGAAAACCTTTACCTTTATTTTCAAGTTTTTCAACAATCATTTTTTATATTATATATATTAATGAAATTTTAAAATCTAATATGATGATGATATTATCCTGTTAATATTGTCAAAAAAATAAAACAAAAAAATTTTGATATTTAAAATTTAGTATCAAGATAACACTTTATAAACATAATTTCAATATACATTATTATTTAATATCAAGTAATTATATATAAAATGAACAAGTTGTTAATATCATGTAATTGTAAAAAAATATTACTTATTTAATGATTTAAAGGTGTTAATAAACCGTGTAAATTGTATAATTATTAATAAAAACTTTTTCTTGTATAAGTTATAGTTTTTTCTATCAGTTTTATTCATGCAATTTTCAAAAATATCACATGCTTTTTTTGCATGCATTAATTAACACTTTTTATAACATTTTTCAACAATTTTTTTGCATCATTTAATCATTGCCTTGCGTGTTTAATGATTAAATTAATCATGGATGTTTCATTTTAATGTCATGTCAATGAAAAAATGATGATTGATCAGTGCCACGTACCGAAAATAAAGGACATCTTTTCAATATCAAGTGTGCCGCTTCATTAGTAGTCAATTAGGGTAATAGTAATTAATTAGTAAAACTGTAAAAATAATACTTATATATCTTTTATTTATGAATTTATTTTAACTTTGAAAAAAAAACTAATAAATGAATAATAAATGGATTGGGATAGCGTCAGATCATGCAGGATATTTGTTGAAACAAGCCATAAAATCATTTCTTGAGGAAAATGGCTATGAAGTGAAGGATTATGGCACTTTTTCAGACGAAAGAACTGATTATCCGGATTTTGGTCACGCGTTGGGTAATGCAATTGATACCGGTGAATGTATAGAAGCTATTGCTATTTGCGGCAGTGGCAATGGAATTAATATGACATTGAATAAACATAAGAAGGTGAGGGCTGCTTTATGTTGGAATGAAGAAATTGCTGTTCTGGCAAGAGAACACAATGATGCTAATGTATGTACCTTACCCGGGAGGTTTATCAGTATCAATGAGGCAACCAAAATTATCAAAACATTTTTAAATACAGATTTTGAGTCCGGACGTCATTCAGCACGAGTTCAAAAAATACCTATAAAATAATATGCTTTCAAATACTTGCAAGTACGCGATCAGAGCTGTTATTTATCTTGCAGTTAACGCGGGAACGGAAAATAAAATAGGAATAAAGAGAATTGCAGAAGATTTAAGTATACCTACGCCATTTTTGGCTAAAATTCTTCAGTCTCTTGCCAGGAAAAAGGTTCTTTCAAGTTCCAAGGGACCAAATGGAGGATTCGGTTTGGGAAAAGAACCCGATGATATAAAAATAATCGATATTGTTGAGTTAATTGATGGTTCAGATGTATTTGAATTATGCGTGATAGGTATGCATACTTGTAAAGAACAGAAAAGTAAATGTGCTCTTCATTCCACTTATGCACCAATAAGAGAAGAATTGCAAACGCTTTTTGATTATCAGACAATCGGGAATCTTGTAAATGAAGTAAAATCGGGCAGACAGGACATTATACTCTAGTGTCATGTCAATGAAAAAATGACGGTTATCTATGGCAAAAGTCCAAAATAAAGGGACATTCCTTCTGCAATATCAGTTGTGACGCGTTACTGGTGTGTCAGTTATTAAATTTAAGTCTTTTTATATATTTTTTTACAATAAAGTAAAAAGAAATTCCTGCAATAATACCTCCTGCATTTGCAATAAAATCGGAAATATCTCCATATCTTGAGGTTATGAAAAAATGTTGAATTAATTCGGTTATTAAACCAAACAATACAAGTATGGTTGAAAGGAGCATGTAATGAACAAGATGTAAATTTATCCTGTTTTTATTCATATCTCTTAAAAGCAGGAAAGAGAGTAAAAAATACATGAAAAAATGTGCAAACTTATCTGCATGGGGAAAAGAAAACCTACTGATTTGATTATTATTAGCAGGCATAAAAGACAAGAATATAATTACAATAATCCACGAAATAGTAAGGTAATACTTTTTTAATAGTTGCAACATGTGTTTCCTTTATGCAAAAGTAACATTAATTATGTTACTTTTATTGTTCAAAATCAAAATAACAGATGGCAGGCATCTATATTCATATACCATTTTGCAGGCATGGCTGTGATTATTGTGATTTTTATTATTCATTGCAATTAAGCAGGCTGCACGATGTTATTGAAGCGATTGTAATGGAATTAAGACTAAGAAGAAATTACCTGAAAAACAAACAGGTAAAAACAATTTACCTGGGAGGAGGAACTCCTTCGATAATTAAACAAGCGCAACTTGAAAAAATTGTGAACACAATCCGTGAACATTACAATTTGAAAGTAGAAGAATTCACCATGGAGGTTAATCCTGATGATATTAGCCAGGAATATCTTAAAGGGTTGCTTGATGTGGGTGTAAATAGATTAAGCATTGGCATACAGTCATTTGACAAGGGCGTACTGGAAATTTTAAACAGGAAACATGACACGGTGCATGCTTTGCATAGTATTGAATTGGCTTATAATTCAGGATTTAAAAATATATCAGTGGATTTGATATACGGGGTTCCCGGCCTGGATGCCGGTAAATGGCAATCAACACTGGAAAAGATAAAGTATTATTATCCCGCGCATGTTTCTGCTTATCATCTCACTTACGAGAAAGGAACCAGGATGTGGTACAAGCTTCAAAAAGAAAGGATCATGGAAATCTCAGAAGATGAAAGCATTGAGCAATATGAATTCATGATTAATTTCCTTAAGGACAATGGATATGATCATTACGAGATATCAAGTTTTGCCAGAGATAACTTATATTCCAAACACAACATGAGTTATTGGCAAAGAGTTCCATATATCGGAATCGGTCCTTCAGCTCACTCGTATAACGGGATATCCCGGCAATGGAACCAAAAAGGTATTCAAAGTTATGTTAAAAGCATAATGGAAAAAAAACCAATGATTGAAGAAGAATTTTTATCTGAGACAGACCTATATAACGAGTATGTTTTAACTTCTTTGAGAACGAAATGGGGCATAGATATCAGGGAGGTAGAGAAAATCAACGCGAAAATCAGAGATTTTTTTACAACTAACTTAAATCGATTTATTCATTCAAATGATGTTATTTCAGAAGATGGTATTCATTTTAGACTCACTACGAAAGGTTTATTAAAAAGTAATTTCATTTATAAGTCACTTTTCCTTCATAAAGGTTAGAAATACCGTGTTTTCTAACAAATATGTATAATTAAGTGAATTTCATGCAACAAGATAAAAAAAATGCTTTGAAATGAATACATTTTTATTATATTTGTACCAAACAATATCGTGATGGGGAATAATTATAATACAGAAGAATGGCGGTTGTTGGAATTTGAAGGACTGCATCCTGATGAAAAATATGAGATTTCATCTTTCGGAAGGTTAAGGCGTTGGGATAAAAAAAGGGAGGAATGGAAACTGGTAAAGCTTTCCAATTCGAAAGGTTATTTAGTATATTCTTTTAAATCGGCTGATTCAGATAAATATTCAATCACTAAAACAATTCATAAATTAGTAGCCGAAGTCTTTGTTGAAAAACCTGCTCCAGGCCATGATTATGTCATTCACGTGGATTACAGGAAGGATAATAATCATATAAAAAACCTCAAGTGGGTAACCAAAAAAGATATGTACGTTCATCACAGGACAAATCCAAATTACAAGCGGGGCCAAATCAATAATGCCAAACTTTCGGAAACTGAGGTTATTCGGCTTAAGTTAAAATTAAAGCGAGGGAAGAATAAATTATACAAGATCGCTAAAGAATTTGGTATTACTCATACACAATTGAACAGAATTCGTTCAGGAGAAAACTGGGGACATATAAAAGTTGATTAGTAAATTAAATGAAAACATGCATTAATATAAAATAGGGGCCATATTGAGCCCCTTTTTATTTTGTCCATATGTCCGCTAATTTCGTTATTGCTCGATCATGTAATCCAACATTAGCTTTGCTGAACTCACCGCCCGAGCGGCTCGGTTCTAAATCAAGCACAAATAATTCTTTCGCTAGTTAAGAAACTATCTCTTTTCGTAATTCTGTTATTTTTGCAATGATGGGTTCAAGATTCTCATATGATGCATTTACATCATCGTAATTGACCTCGTATGCTTCCAGGTAATGTTCAATTTCTTTTAATCTCGTGATAAAACTAGCGACAAATTCATCATCTCCATGATTTTCCAGAAGAGTAATTAATTCCTGTATAGAATACTTTTGTTCGGCTATTCTTTCCATGATTACAGCATCATCTTCTTCATTATTTCCTACAATCTGAGTAGCAATATATAATGCTTCTGTCCATCCACCTAACACTATTAACGAAGAAGCATTTTCTCTTTCATTTTCTTTCAAGTATACTTCGGTTGTATTGTATACTTCATTAGCAATTTTCATCAATGAATCTTCATTGGTCATGTTATTCTCGAATCTTTCCACGGTATTGAAGAAATAATCATCGGGAATACCTAATGCAGATGACAAGCTGTGCATGGCAGCAAAATAAGAACGCAATTCATCATATTGTTCAAATTGCTTGATATAATTTAAATCAACTGCATATACTCCCAAGTTTAGTGCTTTTTTACTGCTCAGAACGTAATCTTCGGCCTTTTCTACCGGATTTGCTATTTCCGGTCGATAAACCGCGTTTTCCTTATTGAAAAGGGAAGACATATCTACTGAAAGATACATGTTGTAAAAAACAGGAACGCCTTCTTCCATGCTATCAATGGGTAATGAATCCGGATTTGCAGAATATGATTGTTCTGTTTCCTCGTTCTCAGAAAGAGCAACACTTGGTGTTTTTTTATTACCCTGATTACAAGATAACGCTACTACCATAATAATGGAGACTTGCAGTACATTCTTTAAAAAGCTCATTTTCACTAGAATAAAATTAAGTTAAACATTTGTTTTTTTAATCAATTGTAATTTAAAAATAGCATTAGTACTTCTAATGCCTTGCAACCCTCATATTCATTTCTTTCCTTTTGTGAACACCAGTACATGAGGGTTTGGAAAATTGTGACCAAATCTGAAATATGGCACTCTCCCGATATCTATCGGGGTCAATCATATTATTGGGTGCCTCGATTATTATCTCAGACAACTTGTCCGACAACTGGCGGATGGTCTGTTTCATATTTAAAAATATTTTGTGATGAATACAGACAATAGATTAATCTGGGGATAAAGCTAAGTATATTTTTAGTAATTTACAATCATAATCTATTATGAACCAATTTAAATGAATTTATAGGTGTCTCAGAGAAAAGTTTTACCAGAACAATAAAGGAATTCCATCATGATGGATTAATTCAATTAGATGGCAGACATGTGAAGATTATTAAACATGATTTACTTAAACGTCTCAATGCAATTGGGTAAAGAAGTAAATTAACCTTCTAAAATTTCCTTTAACATACCAACTTTTTCACTTGCTTCCTCGTAGCCCGTCTCGTAAAGCTCATCCATTTTTTCAAATTCAAACAATCCATATTCATGTGCTTTTTTCGGTTCAAAAAGATAATGACAGGCTTCAATTCTTTTCTTCACGTTTTCCCAAATACTCAACCTGAAGCATCGATCCGCTATATCCTTGACTCCATCAATCGTGTTAACGTGATTAATATAATTCACGTGTACGCCAATAATGAAACAATCCAATTCCAATAAAGGTTCCACGGGCATGTTGTTCATCAGGCCACCATCAACATAAGTATTTCCGTTGATTATTCTAGGTTCGAAAATAACGGGTATTGCCGAGGAAGCCATCACCCATTGAAATAATTCTCCTTTACTTATAATTTCATAATTTCCTTTGTTCAGGTTAACTGTAGAAATGTAGAATTTTCGATGAAGTGTGTTAAAACTATTTTCTTCAATATTTTCTTTCAAGATGTTTTCCAAAATCTTCATGTTGGTTAACCCTCTTTTGAGCAGGTTAAATCCAAAAATTCCCCTGTTCTTTTTTTTTCTGAAAATTTCATAAATTCGGGATGGCTTTATACCGGCCGCGTAGAGAGCACCCACGATAGCTCCCATACTACATCCGGAAACGTATTCCGGAAATATACCATTTTCTTCCAGTACCTGAAGAACTCCCAAATGAGCGATTCCTCTTGCCGCACCACCACTTAAAACAATTCCTGTTCTTTTCACGATAATAAAATTAAATTAGACATTAGTATTTTAAATGATTCAAATGGTAAGCCAATAATAAATACTTGAAAAATTAACCCGTGCATCAGGAAAGAGAATGAAATTTAAAAATGCAAGGCAGAATTTTGTAGACATTATTCCACGATCGTTATCATACTTTTGATTGGCATGGATTTTTCATTATTAAAATAAAAAATTGTAATTATGATAATCCTCCAAGGTGGAACTATGGGATTTGTTTACTGGGCAATAGGATTTATTGTTTTTTTATTTGTCGTGTGGCTGTTTTTGAGGATGTACCGGCTGAGAAGGAAGAAAAGCTCAGAAAGAAGGGGACGATATTTTAGGAGCAGAATCAGAGAAAAAGATTTATCAAGTAAATAAATTTTATTTTTTTATAATCCATTGTCCTGAAAATACTTTTACTATTTGTTTTCTGGTTATTTTTTTTCTGACTTGCCTGCCTGTAGCTGTGTCAGTTCATCACATTATAAAATGATAAATACAGCGGGACAGGTTGATCAGGGAAAATTCAATTGCGATGGAACAGCCGCCAAGTTATCAGATTTTCCGGGTTTGCATCCATTAGTTGTTCATTTTCCTTTTGTTCTGCTAATTCTTGCTATTATTTTGCAGTTCATTGAGTTGTTCGTTTTTCGAAGAGGACATGGATGGGTTACATTAAGCCTTCTTTTCATAGGTTTACTTGGGGTAAGAGCAACTGAGATTAAAAACGAAACAAATTCTTTTCGTAATTGTTTTAAAACAAAATAGTAAAATATAAATCTTACATTATGTCCTATTATATCGCGAAAATAATACAAAGTGATTTTGATTCTGCTGTTTCAAAAATTACAGAATCCCTAAAAAAACAAGGCTTTGGGGTGTTGAGTGAAATTAATATTCATGAAAAGCTAAAAGAGAAACTGGATATTGATTTCAGGAAATACAGGATATTAGGTGCTTGTAATCCACCTTTTGCATATGAAGCGTTGCAAAAAGAAGATAAAATTGGAACAATGTTACCATGCAATGTTATCGTGCAGGAGCGAGACAAAGGTCAGGTAGAAATTGCTGCTGTTGATCCGATTGTTTCGATGCAAGGTGTGGAAAATCCTGAACTGGCAATTATTGCTTCCCGCGTTAAGGAAAGTCTTCAAGCAGCTATAGATGAAATATAATTAAATGCATTATGATAAGACTTACTCACATTTCAACTCTATTTATTCTCATGGGGTACTGATGATTTCATGTGGTCGGTCGGGCAGGAAGCCTGCAAATGATGTAATAGCAATTACAACTTTCAAGGTACATGGAAATTGCACCATGTGCAATAGACAGGACTGAAACAGCCGCCCTAAGTGTTCAGGGAGTGGATAGCGTTGCCTGGAACGAGAAAACCGGTGAATTGAGGGTAAAATATAACAAGACGGAAGCAGATAATATTGATATTTACAAGAAACTTTCAGATGCAGGACATGATACTGAAATATTGACAGCCATTGATTAGGCTTATGAAAAGCCTACAGATTTCTGCAAGTACCGTGATGATAGCACGGGCCTGCATCATGAGCATGAACTGGCAGAATGAACTCTCATTCTCTAAGCAAGAAGGTCAGCAACTGTTTCTTTATCGAAAAATTTCAAAGGATTGTTCGTGTTGATAAATAAATTGGCGAGATCCGATTTTTTGTTTTGTAATGCAATAATTTTTTCTTCAATGGTACCGCGTGAAATGAACTTGTAAGCGATAACCTTGTTTTCCTGTCCAATCCTGTGAGCCCGGGCAATTGCCTGATTTTCAACAGCCGGGTTCCACCACGGATCCAATAAAAATACATAATCTGCAGACGTGAGGTTTAAACCAACTCCACCAGCCTTTAACGAAATCAGAAAGAGTTTGTTTTCAGGGTTTTCCTGAAATGAAGTGATTATATCTATCCTCTTATCCCGGGAAATTTCCCCTGTTAAGTAAGAGTACATGAATTGTTGATCATCAAAATGTTCTTTGAAAATGCGAAGGTGCTTCACGAACTGAGAATAAATTAATACTTTATGACCCTCGGCCATAAGACTTTCAATGGTTCTTAATGCTTCTTCAAACTTTCCGGAATCGTGGTCATAACCTGGAATAGCTAACCGGGGATGATTTGCCAGCAACCGTAATTGCATGAGACCCTTAAGTATTACAAACCTTGATTTGTCCAAGCCCTGCCGGGATAGATTTTCCAAAATTATTTTTCTTATTTCTGATTTTTTCTTCTCGTATATTTCTTTCTGCTTTTCACTCATTTCACAATAGTAAACTTTTTCGGTGAGCGAGGGCAATTCTTTTGCTACCAAATTTTTAGTTCTTCGTAAAATAAAAGGTTCGATTAATGATTTGAGTTTTTTTTCTTTTTCCTCGGATTTTTCTTTTTCAATGGGTATAACAAATTCATTCCTGAAGTAATTTAGCGAACCCAGAAGTCCTTCATTCAAGAATGAAAGTTGTGCCCAGAGGTCTGTTAAAGAATTTTCCACGGGTGTGCCTGTTAATACCAACCTGTGCTTGCTATTCAGTGAATTTAAGGATCGAAATATCTTTGAGGACGGGTTTTTCATTACCTGGCTTTCATCGAGTACAATATAAAACCAATTAATTTTTTCCAGCAGCGCGAGATCATTTCTTATAATGCCATAAGTGGTGAGTACGATATCATAATTGGAAAATTCCTCAAGATCTTGAGTCCGATTGGTTCCTGTATGTCGATAAACAACAAAATCAGGGGTGAATTTTCGAATTTCATTTTCCCAGTTGTGGATAAGAGAAAGAGGCATAACAATCAGTGATGTTTTTATTCCTTCAATATCTTGATCTTGCACGGGAAAATTATCAGCAAATAAATTAAGTTGTACAGGTATTTTTTTATTTTTTACCCGGGTGTTTTTCGCGGGTTTTATAACAGATGATAAAACGGTCAATGTCTGAAGAGTTTTTCCCAAACCCATATCATCTGCTAAACAACCACCCAATTTATATTTGTTTAACAGCCACATCCACTTGAAGCCTTCTGATTGATAAGGCCTGAGGATTTTGGATAAATGCTCGGGAATAGAAAAATGATATTTATCACTATTTTCTGAATTGTGGAGTGACCTTAGTTCTTCAAGAATATTATTTCCCCGGAATTCCTCGATCAACATGAAATGATGCTTTTTCAACTGAAGCCCCTCTTTGCCCGAGGGTTTTGAAAACCTGAGCATGTCATTATATTTTGAAAACCAGACTTCTGGCAGTATCGCTATTTCCCCGTGTGGTAGAACATATTCCCTTATTCCGTTCAGAATGTGATTCTTTAGCTGTAGAAAAGGTATTTTATATTTTCCAAACTGAACTGTTCCCATGATATCAAACCAGTCAGTTTTGTCTTTTATACTAAATTCCAACGATATTTCGCCCAGGTAATAGTTCGATTTCAAATTATTTTGGTTGATAATGATGTCTTTTTTTAACAATAATTGATGGTGCTGATTTAACCATTCAACCAACATGTATATATCACTGTTATTATTACTGGCTAAAGTAAATAGATTATTACCTGATTTTTTCAAACCTAATTCCAGGAGGTAATCAACCACGTGGTTTTCAAATGACAAATCTCTTCGTATTATTTCAAAAATGTATGTATACTGGTTATCGAGAAGTCGAATGAATTTCTTTTTTTTCTCGTGTGATCTTGCCTTGTAATCATTGTATGAAAACTCCAGGGAAAACATTACCTCACCTGATAGGGTATTTTCAAGATTAAGAAATGTTTTGATAATAGGTTGAATTTCGTGTATTTTAAAACCTTTTGCATTTACCTCAAAGGCTGCAACGGCATTTTGCACGAATGATCCATAATACTTTTTTTCACTTCTTGCAGGTATCGATATAAATTCTTTGGTAATAAAAGGCTTTAATTTGTTGGCATCTACCCTTGAATCAACAGCAAGTACTATGTTATCGACCATCAACCAACAAGGTTTATGAGTAAATAAAATAACCTGTTTTCCGGTTAACTCGATAAGGTTGTCTTCAATTTTTAACGTGAGAAAATATTTTGTTCCCTCATCAGATTTGTCAAAATTGAACACGACTTGCCCTTCTACATTTAATATTTTTTTAGGGGATTCTTGTACTGCATCTTTTTTCCTGCCCTTGTAATACAAGGAGGTATTATTCTTAGCCAAAAGAGGAAAAATGGATTGTAATTTCTTTTCTATATATGGCCTGATGTAAAGATTTAGCGTGTTCTCATCCAGCGACCGGTAATATTCCGAGGGCAAGACTTTCTTTTTTGAGAATTTCGAGATCAGATTTTCAATACTATATTGATCCGCCATTTCTATTATTTCTTTATCAACTTCAGAAAAATCAATGGAATAATCTGACAAATTGAGTGGATTGATTTTCCGTGGTGTAAGACTAAACTGGCCGTAATTGGTTATTTCGACGATATGTGGTTCTACCAGTGGACCAAGAACATCATGCTCCGTTATTGTTAATATTAATTGCAGGTTTTCTTTTTTCTCTATCGTCACGCTCGTGTTTTTTTCGATTAGGTTAAAACCAGTAAAAATACCAATTATTTATGTACCGGGTATAAAAATCCTTTTATAAATATTTTTTATGTTTAATGGAGAATTTACTGAAATTAATGCTGAAATGATGATATTTTTTTATTGGTTTAACTTTCTAATGATTTTATCCTCATAATTTTAGTGTTTATCAAAAGGATTTAAAAGATCCGGAAACATAAAATGTAATTATAGTTTCCATGGTTTTTTAGTTGTATATTCGCGAAAATGAATGAAGAATTAAAAAATATACTGGAAAGGGTAAATTGTTTATACCAGAAATATGGAATTAAAAGTGTAACCATGGATGATGTTGCCCGGGAATTGGGAATATCAAAGAAAACCTTGTACAATCACGTGAAAGACAAGACTGAATTGGTAACCATGGCTGTCGATATTGAGATGGCATCAAAAGAAACCTGTTTCCGGGATATTTTTAATAAGAATCTGAATGCCATTGATGAATTGCTTGAGATAAACAGATTTGTAAACGATATGGTTAAGGAATATAATCCAAGCAGGGAATACGATCTGAGAAAATATTATCCAGAATTGTATGCTAAAATCAGGGATATAAATATGAATAGAATGTACGAAGCGGCCAGGGATAATATTATCAAGGGAAAGAAAGAAGGGTTATACAGGAATGAGCTTGATGAGACTTTAATAGCAAAGCTTCATGTTGCCAGGATAATTGGTATGCACGAGAACCCGATGATGACATTGGAAGAATATACATCCTTGAAAACTTTCATGGAGATTATTACTTATCATATCCGGGGAATTGCCAACGAGCGGGGCATTCAATATTTTGAAAGGAAAATTAAAAATCAGGAGATTTAAAATGAATGGAAAAAGAAATATAATTCCGTGGATTGCAATTTTGCTTTTATTAAGCATTGAAAGCATATATGGGCGAAATGACACGATATATCATTTCAGTTTGGCCGAGGCTCAGGCCTACGCGCTGGAAAACAATACAAAAATTGTGAATGCAAAATATGACGTGGAAATTGCTGACGCCAGAGTGTGGGAAACCACTGCCATGGGTTTACCCCAGGTGTCAGGTTCGGTCGATTACCAGCACATTCCTGGTGAAATTCCTACAGTTGATTTTGCAGGGGGAATTAATGAAGTTTTTGCTGCAATTTTTGAAGCTTTGCAAAGAGAAGGCATACAGGTAGATGTTCCCATGGGATTCGAGGGGCAGGAAAGTGAACCTGTAAAACTTGCTGTAAAAAATTCCACAACCTATAGTGCCACATTGTCACAATTGATATTTAGCGGGGAATATTTTGTTGGTTTACAGGCCTCGAGAACGTACAAACAACTTTCGAAAAACAGCCTTGAAAATACTGAACTCGCTATTAAAGAGAATATTTCCATGAGTTATTTCACAATTCTTTCACTTGAGAAAAATAAAATAATACTGGATAGTTCACTAATGAATCTTAAATCTTCAATCAGGGATACGCGTGCAATGTATGAAACGGGCATGGTTGAAGAAACAGATATTGATCAATTGGTACTGAACGCGGGTAATGTTGAAAACTCATTAAAATCTGTGGAAAGAACAATTGAGATATCCTATAAACTTTTTAAAATTCAAATGGGGTTGCCTCTTGAAACAAAAGTTCAATTAACGGAAAATATTGATAATATCTTGTTTAACTTAAAAATTGAAAGTCCTGATGTTTCAGGGTTTAATGCAGAAGAAAATATTTCCTACAAGATTGCAGAAACCCAGGAAAAGTTGGATGAATTAAACATGAAACGGGAGAAGGCCATGTATTTGCCTTCATTGAACGCGTTTTATAGTTACCAGGATAAAACCAATGCACCTGATTTTGATTTTACCATTAATCATATCATTGGATTTAATATTTCGGTTCCCATTTTTTCAAGCGGGATGAGGAACGCGAAGGTTAAGCAAGCCAGGTTGGAAATGATAAAATCCAGAAATGACAAGCAATTACTGGAAGAAAATCTTAACATGCAAGTGCAACAGGCCAGGTACGATTATGAATCCGCTCACGAAAAATACCAGATTCAAAGAAAAAACATGGAGCTTTCAAAAAAAATACATGAGAAAACACGGGTAAAATTTGAACAAGGAGTAGCTTCAAGCCTTGATTTAACTCAGGCCCACGGGCAGTATTTAGATAGCACGTCGAAATATACATCCGCGGTTATCGATTTGCTCAACGCCAGAATAAACCTTGATAAAATTTTAAATCGTTTGTAAGCAAGAGAATTTTAGAATAATTTCATTTTAAATACAAATAGAAATGAGAAAGATAGTGATTGTCGTGATTTTTTCAATTTTAGCAGCTTGTGGCACTGATAAAGAAGAAAGAATTGAAAATAAAATACAAGATAAAAGAAATAAAATTATCAAGTTAAGAAATGATGTGGATCAGTTGGAAAAGCAACTGAAAGAAATAAAGAAAGGTGATGAAGCCAGGAATGAAGTTCCTGTTAACGTGAAATTGATTAGTCCCGGGGATTTTAATCATTTTATAAGGGTTACCGGCACCATTGAAGCAGAGAAAGATGCATTTATAAGTCCGGAAATTAGTGGACAAATCAAGGTCATTCACGTGGAAGAGGGACAACTTGTGAATAAAGGGCAGCTTTTGATTTCTTTGACTACCAGTGTGATCGAAAGCAATATCGATGAAGTTGAGACAAATCTGGAACTGGCCCGGGAAATGTACAAAAAACAAAAAAATCTTTGGGAACAGCAGATTGGCTCGGAAGTTCAGTACCTGCAGTCCAAAAATTCTGTTAAATCTCTTGAAGCCAAATTACAAACACTGAAAGCACAATTGGAAATGTCGAAAATTCAGGCACCATTTAGCGGGATAGTCAATACTATTTTTCAGAAAGAAGGCGAGCTTGCTTCCCCTGGAATGCAATTGCTACAAATGGTAAATATTGAGAATTTAAAAGTAATCACGGATGTATCTGAAAAATATATTTCTGATGTGGAAGAAGGGGATGAGGTTAAGGTATCTTTTCCTTCTTATCCTGATGTCTCATTGAATCTTCCTGTTGTAAGAGTCTCAAAAGTAATTGATCCCAATAGCAGAACTTTTGAAATTGAAATGAAACTTCGAAATGATAGGGGAGAATTCCGGCCAAATCTCATAGCCAATGTATTGATCAATGTTTTTTCATCTGAATCAGCCTATGTGGTTCCATCAAAGATTTTGAAGAAGGATATGAGGGGATATTTCCTATACAAGGCTGAAACACGTGATTCATTGAATGTAGCAGTTAAGCAATATGTTAAACCTGGTTTATCACATGATGAAGTTACCATGATATTGGAAGGCTTACAAAAGGATAACAAGATAATCGTGGATGGCTATAACCTGGTATCAGATGGGGTAAACGTGGAAATTCGGGATATTGTAAACACGAAAAACAATTAAGCATGGGCGCAATACAGCAAGATGAAAGAGTGCAGAGGGAGTTTAAGTTAACCACGCTCGCTTTAAAAAATAAAAATACCGTTTATTTACTTTCCCTTGTCATTATCGTTTTTGGTATTCTATCTTATATCCGGTTGTCCAAGGAGTTATTTCCGGACATAGTTATTCCAACAGTATTGGTACAAACGCCCTACCCGGGTAATCCACCGATTGATATTGAGAACCTGATTACCCGGCCACTGGAAAAAGAAATTGAATCAATTCAGGGCATCAAAGAACTTAGATCAACATCTGCACAGGGAGCATCCATGATTTTCGTGGAATTCAACACCGACATTAATTTGGATGCAGCCTTGCAGGATGTAAAAGATGCGGTTGACCGTGCAAAAAGTGAATTACCTGATGATTTATCCTCGCTGGGTATCGAACCATTGGTGATGGATATCGATTTTTCCGAGTTCCCGATTATAAATATTAACCTGTCTGGTGATTATAGCATTGAAGAATTAAGAGGATACGCGGAATACCTGGAAGATAAAATCGAGAGTGTCAGTGAAATATCCAAGGCTGAAATTAAAGGGGTAAACGAAAGAGAGGTAAAGATAAACGTTGATCATCACAAGATGGCGGCCATGGAGCTTACTTTTGATGATATTGAACTTGCTGTTTCACAAGAAAATATTTCCATGTCAGGTGGAGAAATACTTTTGGGAGAAACCAGGAGATCTGTCAGAACTATTGGTGAATTCGAGAGTATTGAGCAAATACAAAATATAATCATTAAGCATGAAATGGATAAAGTTGTTTACCTGAAAGATGTTGCCAGTGTTATGTTGGGTTACGAGGATCCCTCTTCATACGCACGGCTTAACTTGCAGCCAGTGGTTTCATTACAGGTGGTAAAGAAATCAGGAGAAAATCTTTTGGAAGCAACTGATAAGGTATTTGCTATTTTAGATGAAGCAAAGGAAGAACACCAGTTACCTGCAGATTTGAATATTACCTGGACCAACGATCAGTCAGACATGGTAAGAATGCAACTCAGTAATCTTGAAAACAGCATGATTTTGGGAGTGATCTTCGTTGTACTCGTTCTTTTCTATTTCCTGGGAACAAGAAACGCTCTTTTCGTGGGTATAGCCATTCCCATGTCCATGTTCTTGTCATTTATAATAATTAACGTTATAGATTACAGGATAAACATGATTGTTCTTTTTTCACTGATACTGTCACTTGGTCTGCTTGTTGATAACGCGATCGTGGTGGTAGAGAACATTTATCGGTTCGTTCATAATGGATATAAACCTTTTGAAGCAGCAAAAAGAGCAGTAGGGGAGATAGCCATGCCTATTATTGCTTCTACAGCAACTACACTCGCCGCTTTCTTACCCCTGGCATTTTGGGGAGGTGTGACAGGAGAGTTCATGAAAAATCTGCCTATTACACTAATAATCGTGTTAACCAGTTCTCTTTTCGTGGCTTTCGTTATCACCCCGGTTTTATCTGCAACTTTCGTGAAGCGAACAGATACTAAAGAAACCAATAAACCTAACAAGAAAAAGGGATATCGCATCGCTTTTGGAATGATAGCACTTGCTGTTCCATTTTATATCATCGGGATAAATATTGTAGCTAACCTTTTAACAATTTTTGCCCTGATTGGGATATTAAATCTACTTTTCTTTCATAAAGCAGAAATCTGGTTTCAGAATGTTTTTCTTATAAAGCTTGAGAACCTTTACGTGCGATCATTGAAATTTGCTCTTCGAGGGAAAAACCCTTTATGGTTTTTCGGTGGCACTTTTCTATTATTGATACTCACGGTAATGTTTTTTATGGCAACTAATCCCAATATAACTTTTTTCCCGGATAGTGATCCCAATTATATAAATGTGAATGTAGAATTGCCGATTGGCACGGATATAGGGGCAACGGATGAATTCATGAAAAAGCTTGAGCTTGATGTATACAAGATCCTGGGGCGGGACACGAATATCGTGGAGTCTGTTCTTACCACGGTTGGTGAAAGTTCTGATGCAGAATTCACCCCCGGGGGTGTTGGTTATAAAGCATACATGACAATTACATTTGTCGATTACGAGGATCGCGAAGACAAGAATACTTCGGCCATAATGAAAGAATTAACAGACGAGTTGATAAACCGTTACCCTGGAGTTATTCTTTCTTTCGAACAGGATCAAATGGGACCTCCTGCCGGGGAACCAATCAATATGGAAATTAGCGGGGAGGATATTGAAGAGCTGATTCACATTTCGGATTCTGTAAAGAATTACATTGAACAAGCCAATATAGAAGGCATCGAGAATTTAAAAATGGACCTTAACACGGGGAAACCGGAGCTTATTGTAAATATCGACAGGGACAAGGCCCGTCGTTTCGGTCTAAGCACGATGCAAATTGCCAACTCAATACGAACATTTTTGTTTGGTAGAGAGATTTCAGACTACAAGATGGGGGAAGACGAGTACCCGATACAATTACGTTCTGAAATGGAATACCGGTATAGTGTGCCGGCTCTTATGAACCAGAATATATCTTTCCTGGAAGAAGGAAGGGTTATCCAGGTACCGGTATCAGCAGTTGCAGATTTTCAATATTCTACAACGTATGGCTCAATTAGAAGAAAGAACATGAACAGGGTGATTACGCTATATTCTAACGTGATAGAAGGCTATAATGCTACCAACGTGAATGATCAGATTAAGATGGTTATGGAAGAATTTGAAATGCCTGGCGGATATTCATACCAGTTTACCGGAGAGCAGCAGGAACAACAAGAGTCCATGGATTTTCTCATTAATGCCTTGTTAATTGCCCTGGCCCTGATATTGATCATCCTGGTTTCCCAGTTTAATTCTCTCATCAGGCCGTTAATTATTTTGACCAGTGTTGTTTTCAGTACCATTGGTGTTTTTGGAGGGATTGCTACTTTTTCCATGGATTTCGTGGTGGTCATGACCGGGATCGGAATTGTCTCTCTTGCAGGAATCGTGGTGAATAACGCCATTGTATTGATTGATTATATTGAACTTTTGAAAAAACGAAAAAGAAAAGAATTAGGTATGGCGGATGATACTTTTTTGCCTATGGCTGATGCAACCGAGTGCGTGATACTGGGTGGGAAAACCAGGTTAAGGCCTGTATTGCTTACAGCGATTACAACCATACTTGGATTATTGCCACTGGCAGTGGGTGTCAATATTGATATTGCAGGGTTTCTGAATAATTTTGATGCTAACTTGTATTTTGGTGGTTTGATGGTAGCTATATGGGGTCCAATTTCCTGGACCGTGATTTTTGGATTGACTTTTGCTACTTTCCTGACCCTGGTTATCGTACCGGTAATGTATAGATTAACTGTACTAGCACAAAGACGGCTTTTACACGTAATGGAGAAATTTAAGAACGGGAATAGAAACAACACGGCATTAGCAAAATCGTAAAATAAAGATAATGATGAAACAAGCATGTTAAAAATAGCTTAGCGGGTAATTTTTAACACACGAAACATAAGGGTTTAAATACTCGGGGAAACCAATGATAAATTTGCATCATACGGTTCAATGGATACCGGGTATGATCAGTGAACAAGTTAAGTGTTCACATAAACGAAGTGAATGAAAGTAAAATATATATAAATGAAAACTGCATTAATTACCGGTGCATCCTCGGGAATAGGGGAAGAATTGGCGAGAGTATTTGCCAGGAATGATACAAATCTTGTCCTTGTTGCCCGTTCAGAACGGAAGCTACAAGATTTATCCGATGAACTGAAAAGAAAATACAAGGTAGATATTTATATCAAGCCAGCAGATTTGAGCAACATGGATGAGGTTTATAAACTTGCAAACGATATAAAGGAAGCAGGTATTGAAATTAACTTCCTGGTGAATAACGCCGGGTTTGGTGAATTCGGTTTTTTTCACCAGATAAATTGGGAAACAGACAATAATATGATTGAATTGAATGTGAAAAGCCTTACTTACCTGACCAAATATTTCTTACCTGATATGGTGCAAAGGGGAGAAGGAAGAATCATGAACGTTGCTTCCACTGCTGCTTTTCAACCTGGCCCTCTTATGGCTGTTTATTATGCAACCAAGGCTTTCGTGCTCTCTTTTTCCGAAGCCGTGGCGAATGAAGTTCGGGACAAGGGTGTAACCATTACAGCATATTGCCCGGGGCCAACTAAATCAGGATTTCAGGAAAGAGCAAACCTTGAAGGATCTGGCCTGGTTGAAATACTTAATTTAGCCACGGTTGAAAAAGTTGCTGAAGTTGGTTACAAGGCTATGATGAAAGGAAAAACGGTAGTCGTACAAGGAGGTGTCAATGCTTTATTTGTATTTTTTATTCGTTTCATGCCGAGGGCCTGGGTGAGAAAAGCAGTACGCCGGATTTCTGAGAAAAGACATCATTAATATCATATCATGTTGTTAGGTGACGAATATCATCTAACTGGAGTAACCCTTCTCATTACAAATTTGTTCCGTTGCATTTCCCGATGGTTTATCTTTGGTTAAACCAACCTTTATTATTATGGTCAATTTTAATATCGAAGGTAGTAAAGATTCTCCAGCGGTTTATATTGACAGGAGAAGAGGAACAGTGGAAATATCAGGAAATTCAACACTTGAAAATCCTACCGGGTTTTATAAGCAGTTGGCGAAATGGATTCACGCGTTTACAAGGGGAAAGGATCCTGTGAACACGATTATTATTCAAGTTGAAAAGGCAAATGCCCGTTCTTTGAAATGGATCAAATTCATTTTACATGATGTAGAAAAAAGTAGTTTAAAAAACAACGAAAAAATCAAAATTAACTGGATTCATTGAGTTATTTTCTTAATTCCTTGATAAGCCCGGGTTCTAAAAATTACTACTTTACCAGGATGATTTATATCACCTTTTTTTAATAATAAATGTCACGGCAACATTAATGCAAAAGATACAAAACTGGGTTAATTTTGGTTATGAGTTTGAGATTAAATGGAGGGAATGATCATGTACAGGATATTGGCAGAAGGAACATTTGATTCACCACGGATAATACTGGATGAAGAAATAGGATTTCTCGAGATAAGAGGCAACTCAACGATGGAAGATCCCATGCAGTTTTACAAGGATTTGGCGGTTCATCTCAGCAAGTTGGCCAATAGTCAGATAATTTCTCAGGTCAATATTGTATTAGGACATTTTAACACCAGTTCATCCAAATGGATATATCATATTTTGAGAACATTCGAGGGAATTTACAAGAGAACCGGTCAGATGGAGATTAACTGGTATTATGAAGATGATGATGAAACTATTGCTGAGGCAGGAGAGGATTACCAGTCTCTTATAAAAGTTCCTTTTTATTTGATTGAAATGGAACCGGAAATTTAAATATATTGTTGGGAGCGGAGATATTAGCCTTTTGGCTAATTTAGGTTTTGAGGTTGTAGAGTTGGGATGTGGGTGGCCCGGGTTTTTCCCGGGCTTTTTTCTGTTAATTTTGTTAATCTACTTCAGTATAAAGAAAACGTTTGATACTTCTTTTTGGAGTTTTGGCGAATTCATCCGGGTAAATTACAAAATCTGCAATTCTTACAAAGGATGGAGTTTGATCGTTTACAATTTTCTTGTACTCTTTTAAGATATTGTTGAGTTTTTCTTCGTTCACGCCCTCCTTTTCCATTAATTCGAAATCAGGGTAAATAAGGGCTATAAATTTATCATTTTTTTCAACAACGAGTGATTCCTGGACCAGCGGAAGATTATTGATGATAGATTCAATTTCTTCAGGATATATATTCTGACCTGATGGACCCAGCATCATGCTTTTACTTCTTCCCTTGATATAAATATTTTTTTCTTTATCGAGTATTCCCAGATCACCAGTATGCAGCCAGCCCTCTGGATCAATAACTTCTTTGGTGGCTTCTTCGTTTTTATAATAACCGCGCATCACGTTATCTCCTTTCACGAGTATTTCTCCAACTTCTTTAAATGGATTAGAAGAATCAATTTTTATTTCTAACGTGTCAACAGGTTTTCCGGAAGATCTGAGTCGTGTTGTTTTCCAACCGGAATAACTAATCAATGGACCGCATTCAGTCATACCATAACCAACCGTGAAAGGGAATCCGATTTTTTTAAAGAATTTTTCGGCATCCTGATTAAACGGAGCTCCTCCAATGACTATTTCAGTGAAATTACCACCAAATACTGACTCTAGTTTCTTTCGTATCTTATTGAAAATAATTTGATTGATGCCGGGGATTTTCATCAAAAACTTCATGTGAGGTTTGTGAATAACCGGTAATATTTGTTTCTTATAAATTTTCTCGATAACAAGAGGGACAGATAATATTAACCGAGGTTTTACTTCTTTGAATGCTTCCATGATAACCTGCGGGGAGGGTGTTTTTGTCAGGAAGGTGATATGACATCCAAGTGAAAATGGAAACAAAAATTCGAATGCACATCCATACGCGTGGGCCAACGGGAGAAAGGATACGATCTCATCACCAGCTTCAAGCGGCATGTTATTCCAGGCATAGCGTACATTAGCCATGAGGCTGTTATGATCGAGCATTACTCCCTTGCTGAAACCCGTGGTACCTGAAGTATAACTTATTACTGCCAATTCTTCATTACTTGTTGGAACTACTTTGAAATTAACAGGAGATAATAAATCCCTGTAATTTTCCTTAAAATATTCTTTAGCCTTTTTTAATTTCTGATTGATTTCATCTTTTTTGAAATTATCAAATGGCCTGGTATCCTGAATTGTAAATATGCCGTTTATCGCGGGAAGTTTCTCTGGATTAAGGGTGCTGTAAATTGATTCACTTGAAAAAAGTAAAACTGAATCAGAATGATTGATAATATTATGAATATCCTGGGGATTAAAATCTGGAAGTATCGGTACAATTACCGCGCCATATGTAATTGTGGCCAGGTAAATGGTAGTCCAGGCAGAAGAATTTTTTCCAATCAGTGATATTTTATCACCTTTTTGAATATTGAATTGTTCGAAAAGGGCATGTAATTCCAGGATTTTTTTCGAGACATCATGGTAATACATGGTGCTTCCCTTGTAATCGGTAAAAGCCTTTAATCCCCAGTTTTTTTTAATACTGGATTCAAGCGAGTGAACAAAATTTTCCTGAAGCATAATTCAACAGGTTTGGTTATTATGACAAAAATAGCCAGATTTTATAAAGTTCGTGCATTTTTATACAATTATTCTCATGATTTATTTTTTACATGTAACAGAACATGATTTATTTTCGTTACTAAATAAAAATTCAAATATAAAATGACACAGATCATCCGCCAGTTGTCGGACAAGTTGTTTGAGATGAATGAAACCTCCATGACAAAGCTTATGACACAAACGTGCATGATTATTTGGACGAACACAAGCAAAATACTGTATGCCAAATAAAAGGAGGGTTCATATGATCATTGATAATTAAAAATAAATATATGAAACAGGAATTGCAGGTCATTATAGATAGAATTAATTCTTTCGGGAATTATAATGATGTTTTTTTTGAAGAATATAAATTACTCGTGAAAGAAGCTTTAAAAGTTCTCGGGAATTATAAAGGTGAAGCTTCTGAAATGCTTGATACCTGGAAGGATATGGCCATTGGAGAATTAACCGCCGAGTTGGATAACCGGTTAGAAAATGGTTTTTTAGAGTTGAAACCGGAAAAGAAGAAAAGCGAGTTTATATTTTCAAAATCAACTGTTAGTTTGAGTTTAACAAATGTATTAATGCATTTATAATCGAAGGAAATGAAAAAAGGATTATTATTGGTACTTGTTGTTATCTTATTTCCCTGTTATGCATTTTCTCAGTTAGTCGAGAAGAGAGAGTTAAGAGAATATGATAAGATTGAGGTGTTTGGAAATTTTGATGTTGAATTATTCAAAGGTACAATTGATGAATTGGAAGTAATTCTGGAGACCGATCAAATTGAGTTTTCTCAGGTTAAGACGGAAGTAGTTGAAAAAACACTGAAAATAAAAATGTCCACTGATCTTTTTTCTCCTTCTTCGAATGTAAAAATTAAAGTTCCATTTCAACAAATTCGTGAAATTACTTCAAGGGGAGGATCTGATGTTATTTGCCGGGGCATGATGAAAGGAGATAAAATAGAATTTCATGCCATTAGCGGGGGAGATATATATCTTGAAGTTGAATTGAACACGCTGGACGCGAGGGTTGGTCAGGGAAGCTTAATTGTCTTGGAAGGGAAAACCGGGTCACAGGAAATCAAGGTGTCATCAGGAGGAACTTACAGCGCTTTTAAGCTCGATAGCGAGAAAACCTATGTAAAGGCAGTGACCGGTGGAAAGGCAAAAGTGCAAGCCGCTGAACTTCTCAGCGCGAATGTTTCAACTAAAGGATATATTGGATACAAGGGAAATCCCGACAAGAAAAAGATAAATACCAGGCTGGGTGGTATCGTGGAGTTAAGCAAGGAAGAAGTGGAGTAAAAAAGTAACATTGCTTCTAAACTTCAGGAATGGTGGGAATATTTCTTTCCGGGGTTTTTAATAATGTTTCAGCCACCAGCAAGTCAAAAGGATGAGTGATTTTCAGGTTGTAATGATCTCCTTCCACAAGGTGAACAGGGTAGCCGGAGTATTCAGCGACCGATGCATCATCGGTAAAAGTTTCCCTATAAGAAATATCATATGCTCCCTTTAGTTGATATAGATTAAAAACCTGGGGCGTTTGGATCACCCGGATGCTATTTCTTGATAGCGGGTAATTTTTAGTGTCATCGATTTTTCGAATTGATTCATTGATTTCAATGGCAGGTATTGCATTACCCATTTCCGCGGCTCCATTATAACACCTGTTCAATAAATCGGAGCTGGTTAAAGGTCTGACAGCATCATGAATACCAACTATACATTCTTCCGGGGGATTATCTAACAGGGATAACCCGTTTTTTACAGAGTGAAAACGAGTGTTTCCCCCGCTGGTGACTTCATGTGAAATATTAAAATCAAATTTTCTCTTTAATTTCTCCCAATATTCAAGGTGGTCTTCCGGTAAAACAACGATAATTCTTATTCCAGGGTCAAACTGGTGAAAGTTGGTAATTGTCCTCATGATAACAGGGATACCATCAAGCAATAAAAATTGTTTGGGAAGATCTGTCCGCATTCTCTTGCCTTTACCCCCGGCCACGATAATGACAACTTTTTGCATTTTTTCAGTCTTTATTTTTTTGTACGAAAATAGTAAAATATGTTGACGATTAAAACCACCTTAATATTCCCTAGGGACATAATATCAAATAATAACGGGGAATGGTTTTCAGGAAGACGCGGAGAGTTATCTTGTCCGTTTTCTTCGTTATACTCGCTCCACAACTGTTCGATTACATCAGTAAACCGTGCTTTTTGGAGTATTGCAAGTCTTGAACCGACCGAAGGGAGCTCATAAACTCCTATTATAATGAACAATGGGTTTATAAAACGAACATTCTGAACCAGACACTTGACTAAATGGACAAACTCTAAGTAGTAAGGTACTTGTTCATCAATTCAAGCAACTGATCTTTCTGAATGGGTTTGCTGACGTAATCATTGCAACCATGTTGAATACACTTTTCTCTTTCATCTTGCATTGCATAAGCTGTTTGAGCGATAATAATCACGCTTGAATCTTTTTCCCTGATACGACGTGTTGCCTGATAGCCATCAATTTCCGGCATTTTTAAATCCATGAGAATCATGTCTATATCTTGCATGGAAGAATGCATTTCTATGGCTTCTTTACCGTTAGATGCCCAACTGATACTGGCGCCTGTTTTCTTTAATATCTCGCGCAAGTAAATTTGATTAATTCTCTCGTCTTCAACAATTAATAATTGTTTTCCTTCCCAAGAAAAACTGGGTTTTAGTTTGTTTTTAACCGTGACCATTTTTCCTTTAGAGCCGGGGTTATAAGGTAATTCCAGGAAAAAAGCAGAACCTTTACCATATTGTGATTCTACCCTTATACTGCCACCAAGTAATTTAGCCAGGTTGGAACAAATCGCAAGGCCCAGGCCAGTTCCTTTTTGTCCTTTGAAGCCAGGGTCAAAGACCTGGGCAAAACGATCAAAAATGACATCTTTTTTATCTTCAGGGATCCCTATACCCGTGTCTTTCACGTAAAACACAACTGTTTTCGTGATATCAGGCATCAATCCAAATTCAATTTTACCTTTCCCCGTGAATTTGAAAGCGTTTCCCAGTAAATTAGTGAGTATTTGTTTCAATCGGTTGGGATCCGTGATAAGGGTAAATTCTTCAATATTTTCAGGCAATTTAAGGTTAAAATCAATATCAAATTTGTTTTCCTGTTCTTTAATTTTACTGAATGAGCTGTATAAATCTTTTAAAATATGAATAACCGGTGTTTCTGATTCCATTATTCTTAGCTGACCGGCCTCAATTTTAGAGATGTCAATAATATCATCAATCAGATTTAATAAAGTATTAGAACAACTATTGATCTGGCTAATGTATTCATCCCGGTCTTCGGTAGAAATATCCGGGTCTTTCAACAGATTCGAGAAGCCAATTATTCCATTCATGGGTGTGCGAATCTCGTGTGACATGTTCGCGAGAAAAGCTGTTTTAAGCTTGTCGCTCTCTTCTGCCTTTTCTTTGGCTTCTCTTAATTTCTTGTTTACCTGTATGTTGTAGGTTATGTTTCGTGAAATGCCCACGAGCCCGGTAATTCGGTTTAATTCATCTTTTATGGCAATTTTTGTTGCTGATACCCAATATGGTTCCCCGTCCTGGTGTTTTAGCTTTTCAACCTTGTTAATAAGTGGAATTCCCGTTGCAAATATTTTTTGTTCATCCTGAAAAGCTTGTTCTGCTTGTTCCTTATCAAAAAAGTCGAAGTCGGTTTTACCTATCGCTTCATCCGGGCTAACTAATCCTATTTCACGAGCTTTTGCCTTGTTAATTAAAGTAAACCGGCTTTGTTTGTCCTTGAAATATATAGTATCAGGAATATTATCCATAAGTGCCCTGAGAAACTCTCCCTCTCGGGAAAGAGAGTATACTTTGTTCTTTTCAGAGGTGATATCTTTAGTCATTCCGAAAATACCAAGCACTTCTCCCTTGCTGTTCAGTAACGGGGCCTTGTAAATCTCATACCATTTACCGTTATTCAGGATCTCGTAGGATTTTGATTTTTTCTGTGATAAAACAATTTTGTCTTCATCTTCCCTGCTCATGGCTTCTTCAGGAGGAAAAAGTGAATAGCTATCTTTTCCAATGATATCCTTGGTTTGTAAATTTAATTGAGATGCAAAATATTCATTGACATAGATGAACTTTCCTTCTGTATCCTTGATCCATGATGCATACGGAATTTTATCCACTAAATTTTCACCAATTGATTTATATTTTGAAACATCACTTTCAAGTTGTTTTATCTTTTCTATCAGTTCTTCGTATGAAGTTGTTTTTTCCATGGTGTAAACTCGGGAATTCCAGTTAAATTACTACCGGGAAGAATGTAACCCTTTCATGTTTATATTTCGTGCTATAA
The DNA here is from genome assembly GCA_964426725.1 of uncultured Bacteroidales bacterium. GTDB lineage: Bacteria > Bacteroidota > Bacteroidia > Bacteroidales > CAYRRV01 > CAYRRV01. The sequence continues at coordinate 153,251 of CAYRRV010000001.1, forward strand.
AAATAACAAAAAATATAAGGAGTTAATAGAAATCGAATAAAATTTGATTCTATCTTGATAATTCTTTCCAGATAAGAGCACTGGCTCCCATTATCGCGGCATTTTTATCTTTTAACCCGGAAGGTAATATCTTAATTTTCCCGGTGTAAATTTTCAGCAATCGTTCTTCGAAATGTTTTCTAACCGGGACAAATAGTAAATCACCAGCGTTAGCCAGACCGCCGAAAAGAAAGATTGCCTCGGGGCTCGTGTGTGCTACCGCGTCGGCCAACTTGGAGGCCAATATTTCAGCCGTGAAATCAAATGCCCTGAGTGCAATAGGATCTCCTTCATTGGCCAATTTACTAATCATGGATGCTTCAAGATCGTCAAAACTATAAGTTCGGAGTTCACTTTTACCCGTGTATTCTGATAATAATTTAAATACTGTTCTTTTAATGCCGGTAGCAGAAACATAAGTTTCAAGACAGCCTCTTCTGCCACATCCACATTGGCGACCTTGTAGTTTCACGATCGTGTGCCCTAACTCCCCAGCGAATCCATCATGACCATACACGACTTCTCCATTAACTACAATTCCGCTGCCAAGGCCTGTTCCCAGCGTGATTACAATAAACTCACGCATGTTTTTAGCTGCTCCGAAAATCATCTCTCCAAGGGCGGCAGCATTAGCGTCATTGGTTAATACCACGGGTAAGTTGTAATGTTCTTTCATGAGATCTGTCAGGTGAACGGTTCCTTTCCACCTGAGATTGGGAGCCTGTTCGATTGTACCCCGGTAATAATTTCCATTGGGAGCTCCAATGCCAATTCCTTTAATTTCTAAATCTGATTGTATTCCCGATTGAAGTTTTTCAACACCATCGAATAATTCCTTTAAATAATCGTTAATATCAGCGTGTTTGTCCGTGTGGAGTTTATCTTCCCCGTATGATCTTCCTTCTTTATCGACAATGCCATATTTTGTAAATGTCCCTCCTATATCAATTCCAATTACTGCTTGTTTCATTCTAATTCTTTTTCACGATTAAATACTAGATTATAGTTGCCCGAATGATAAAAATTCACTGGTCAGGTAAACAATTTTAATTTTATTACTTTAAAACCGCAAATGTAATGAATATGTTAATAAAAAAGGAATTAAAAACAGCAGGTTTCTATAATTTTTTAGAAATCCTTTTAGAAATATTATTTAAATTTAACCTGAAAAATAATACTTTCGTGTGTATTCATTTTTTTATAGGTCGGATAATTCTAAAGATTCAGTGTCATTAATAAAAGTTTGCGATGAAAAACATTATTATTCCTGTAGATTTTTCTGAAGATTCTCTTAAAGGTCTCGAACTGGCTGTTTTGTTCTCGAAAAAAATTCACGTTAATATTCAGTTGGTTTACGTGCAACAAAAAGGCAATGAATATTATGCCGGGTTAGCGGATGGAGAATTTCATTATGCAGAAGCCCAGTTTCAGAAAATCATCATGAAATATAAACCGTTGTTGGAAAATGATTCAAAGCTGAGGTATATCATCAAAAAGGGAAGGATATATCGTGAAGTGGTTAATCAGGCACAATCGTATCAGGAAAGTGTCTTAATGGCCAGTACCCATGGAGCCTCGGGATTCGAAGAATTTTTTATTGGTAGTAACGCGTTTAGAATAATTTCCGCGACAGACCGGCCGGTTTTTACTATCAGCAAGGGAAGGATACCTGATGATATAAAAAAAATAATTTTGCCTGTAGACGCGGTAATTGAAACACGTCAAAAAGTTCCTTTTACCGCGAATATTGCTGAAATGTTCGGGGCAGAAATCCATGTAGTAAGTGTGGCAACATCTGATAATAAAACAACACTTTCCAAATTAAAGTCATGGAATTCCCAGGTCTGTAATTACCTGGATGGAAAAGGAATTAAACATTTATCAAAAGAACTCGTAAATGATAATCTTGCTGAAATTATCATGAAATATAGTGATGATATTCAGGCTGATTTAATCTCTATCATGACCGAACAGGGCTCAAGTTTCTCGAACCTGTTCCTGGGAAGTTACGCCCATCAGGTTATGAATAAAGCTAATATACCGGTGTTAAGCATAACACCACATGATGTCCATTTGCCAAGAAGTTTCAGCACATTTGGAGGATAACCTGACTTTTTTTGCCGGGATTTATGGAATGTCAATGATATAATTTGGTCGATCCATGCTATTGGTTCATAATAAAGAAAAATCCCTCCTGCAATATCAAACGCGACACGTCACGCGGAACATTTTTACCGGCTTTATTGTTACTGGAATGAACATAAAGCCGTTTTATGAATTGCATTGTTGCTTTTAAACACCCGAGATATTTTGTATTATTGTTTTTTTTGTTGGTTTACAATGCCTCTTTTGCACAGGTTAAGGTGAAAATCGTGGATGCTAAAAACGGGGCATTCCTGAAAAATGCCATTATACAAGATTCAACGGGAATTAATTTTTCCCCGGGTGATAAAAATTTCTTCCTTCTTTCAGGAACGGGAACATACCATGTAATTGCTCATGGTTACGAGGACTATTATTTTGAGGTAAATAACTACCGGAAAAACTTTCAAATTGCTCTTGAACCTTTAAAATATACCATAGAAGAAGTTGAAATTCAGGGTTATTCAGGAAAATTTGAAAAAGCAGAAAAAATACCGGGAGCTGTTTCTATCAGAACGGGAATTGGATTGGATTTGAATCAGTCCATTGATTTATCTTCAATTATTAATACCGTTCCGGGTGTTTTCATGCATTCCGGGACTTATGGTACCAATAAGATTGTTATGAGAGGAATTGGAAGTAGAATTCCCTATAATACTTCCAGGGTAAAAGCTTACCTGAATAATATACCTGTTACGAATGGAGATGGAATAACGATACTTGAAGATCTGGAACCTGCTTTTATTAACAGGGTGGAAGTTTTAAGCGGACCTTCTGCCAGCATGTACGGGGCTTCATTGGGGGGGGTAATAAAACTGTTCACGGGTTTGCAGGAACCAGCTCCACCAGCGATTATACTCGATCACGGCGCCGGCAGCTTTGGGACCATTCGTAACGTGGTTTCGTTTCAGCAGAAAAAGAATACTTCCGGTTTTCATGTTGGCCTGCACAGGACATCTTCAGAAGGATTCCGGGAAAACAATCAATTGGATAGATATGGTATGATCTTCAACGGGAATAAAAGAATAAGTGATAAATCCTTTTTATCACCCTTCTTATATGTTTCCCATTTCTATGGGGAGATTCCCAGTTCGCTGGATAGTCTTACATTTATGATTAATCCTGAAAATGCTGCAATTAACTGGAAAACCACGAATGGGCACGAGGAATATGATAAATGGACAGCAGGATTGAATTATCTCCTGTATTTGCCATTTGATCTCAAATTAGAAATGACACTTTTCGGGAATTCCAGAAACTCAGATGAAATCAGACCTTTTAACATGTTGACTGAAAACAGGAAAAACCTGGGCTCAAGAATAATTATCAGCCGGAACAATGAGAAAAGTTATTCTGCTCTTGGTATGGAGGGTTCCGCGGAAAGATTCAATTATCAATTGCATGAGAATATCGATGGTACGGGTGAATGGGGTAAACTAACAGGAGATTTCACGGAAAAAAGTAATTACCTGAATTTTTTTATTCAACATGAGTATAATCTTTTAAATGATTTGTTTTTATCCGGGGGAATGAATATGAATTTTACGCGATTTGATTTTAAGGATTTATCAAATAATATAGAGGATCAAAGCGGGTTGTATAAATTTGATCCGGTGTATTCCCCGAGAATTTCTGCAAGATATGAATACCTGAAAAATCAAAATGTGTATTTTTTAATGAGTCATGGTTTTTCAGCCCCGTCACTGGCAGAAACCCTTACACCCGAGGGACTGATTAATCCTGGTATTCAGCCGGAGAAGAGCTGGAATTACGAAATGGGTTTTAAGGGACGGGTTGCAAACGACAAATCGAGATATCAATTGGTAATGTATCAAATGAACGTGACAGATTTGCTCGTGGCCGAAAGAATAAGTGAGGATGCCTACGTTGGTCGAAATGCCGGGTCATCAAGGCACAGGGGTTTTGAAATTTCAATGGATGGGCATTTCCTTCAAAGTGAAAATACCGGGGAAGTATCTTATTTGACATCTTTTAATTATAATTCGTTTATTTTTACAGATTTCACTGAGAAATCTATCACTTATAACGGGAATGTGATTCCAGGTGTACCCTCTCATCTTTTTTCCGCTGGTATTTATTACACTCATCCACTAGGATTGCAAGGTGCAGTGAAATGGAGGAACGTGGGTAAAATGGCTCTTAATGATGAAAATTCCGTTTTTACTAATCCTTATCATATTTTGGATTTAAAATTTGGTTATAATTTTGAATTGACCAGGGGAATACTATTTAACATGGAAATGGATATAAAAAATCTTACCAATGAGCATTACGCGTCCATGATTGTTGTAAATGCTCCTTCTTTTGGAGGGTCTGCCCCACGTTATTATTACCCGGGCATGCCACTGAATTATTATATACACGCGAAAATAACTTACACGTTACAATAAGAAGTTGGTTATTTTATTAACTTTTATTGATCAATCTCTCTTTAACAAGGTAATATTTATCACTTTTCATGTCTTTCATGAATTGCTGTATTGGCTTACTTTTGTAGTTATAAACATTAAAACGGGTATCATGAAAAATAAGGTGTCAAAGATTTTGCTGGTTTTATTTGTCGCTGGGCTATGTTCATGTTCTACAAGTAACCGGGCTTCATTATCATGTGGGGTTTACGTGGATAAAAATGAAATGCAGGTAAAAATGGAAAAACAAAGAGAAAAAAATCTTCGTAAAAACAGTTATAATTAAGGTTTATTACAAGCAGGAATATTATGGCTGTTTCCCGAGATCTAAAACAAAGCATCCCGGAAATTCTTTTTTTAGTCTTTCTTTTCCTGATTCAGCGCTTTTTCTGTCGGGGTATGAACCCAAAATTAACCTGTACATTTTCGTGTCATTTACCGGGGTTACCTGTATCGTGATTTTTTGGTTATGGTTTCGTTCCAGATTTTCTACAATCCTCAGTATATTAGCCAATTCGGCATAACTTCCAATTTGAATACCGAAACCGGATGGTTCTATCCTGTTGGAGTTTATACGGTAAAACTCATTACCGGGCTTGTTTGTTGTTTTAACGGGAGTGACTGTTTCCGGTGCTAATGTATTATTTTCGACCGTCTTTTCGTCTATCATCTTTTCAGCCGGGTTAACTTTTTCTATTTTAACCCTGGTTATCCCCGCGGTTAAAATATCCAGTTCTTTGGCAGCCGCGAACGACAAGTCAATGATTCTGTCATTCACGAAAGGCCCCCTGTCATTTACCCGCACGATAACAGATTTGTTGTTGGCAGGATTTGTTACTTTGAGGTAAGTGTTAAAGGGTAATGTAAGATGAGCAGCAGTTAACTTATTTTTATCATACCTTTCTCCATTAGCCGTGGGACGGTCATGAAACTTATCGGCGTAATAAGAGGCATTACCCTCCTGCACGAAGGAAGATTGCGAAAAAGTATGGAGAGGTAGAAATCCTGAAACAATTATAAAAGACCATGAAATTTTGAAATATTTCAACATGATTAAGCTTTTTCAATATTTTTATTGGCTAATATTTCCTTGCTGAACTCGCGACGTAACAGTCTTTGTTTTATTGCCCCCGGGGTTAAATGCCCGATCGTTAGCAGAAGTTTATTGATTCTCTTTGGAATGATTACCGTTTTCCCCCGGAACATGAGATTGAGAGAAAATTTAGCCAGCTTGAGCCTGTCAATTTGTGTAAGTTTACCCATCAGGCCATGTGATTTAATTCTTTCGAAAGTTCCGTTATTTGTCTGAACCCCGTTTGGACAAACCACGCTAACATGAATGGGCGTGTTTCTTAATTCTTCCCGCAACGATTTGGAAAAACTCAGCACGAAAGCCTTGGAAGCCGAGTATATTGATTTAAAAGGAATGGCATAATAGGCCGAGAGGCTGGAAACATTTAAAATGTAAGATTTTTCAAATTGTTTCATCTGGGGGATAAAATACCTGGTTAATAATACCAGGGCACGAATATTCAATTGAATGCGAAGATCAGAATACTCGATCGGGGAATCCTCGAAAATGGCTGTTCCGGCAACACCGGCATTATTAATTAAAATATTTACCCTGAATCCATGTCTCATACACCAGTTATAAACCATTTCCGGGGCTTCTTTTTCCGTGAGGTCGATTTCAAGAGTATGCACGGTCACCTTGTATGTATTTTCAAGTTCTAAGGCAGTTTCTTTTAACTCCCTGCCCGGTAAAGCTACTAACAACAAGTTCATTCCCCTGCGCGCGCAATCATGGGCAAAAGCCTGGCCAATACCCATGCTGCCCCCAGTGATTAACGTGTAAATATTGTTATTTTTCATTCACTGCTAATATATACAATTTAATTATTCTTTACGAAGCCAATTTAAAGTTTCCTGAATTGTTTCCTTAAAGGGTGTTATTTCGTATTTCAACTCATTTATGGCTTTTGAAGAGCTCAAATTCCAGTTCATGCTGAATTTTTTTACAAGGGAAGGTGTAATTGCCGGGGGAATTCCGATTTTACTTAAAAGCATCATGAAATGGGCAATACACATCATTAGCCAGTATGGAATATGTATCATTCCATAATTTTTACCCTTGATTTTCCCGATGGCATTAAAAAAGTCATTATAAGAAATATTGACACCCCCGAGAATATATCTTTCTCCCAAACGGCCATCCTGCATCGCTAGAATATGGCCGTTTACCACATCTTTAATATAGGCATAATTCCCAATTGATTGTCCATTGCCAGGGATGATCCTCCATTTTCCATGATCATATTTATCGATCATTATCGTAACACTATTACTCTGGTTAAGCGGACCAGGGCCGTATACCCTGGTGGGATTTACAATTACAATATTTTCTCCTCTCGCGCATCTTTTACTGATATTTATTTCCATCCGGGCCTTAGCTTCCTCGTAATGGGTGAAAAAGGAATGTTTGTTCAGGGTAGTTTCATTAACAATATTACCATTTGAAGGGCCAAGTACACCAGCAGAACTGGTAACCACGATTTTTTCAATCCCTTCCTCCCGTGCCAGTTCTAATATTGTTTCGGTAGCATCCACGTTTAGAGTAAAAATAATACCCGGGTTTTTGATCCATGCTTTCGCGAAAGCAGCCACGTGAAATACACCCGAACATCCTGCCATGGCCCTTTTTATGCTATAAATATCAGTAATATCTCCTTTAAAAGGAATAATCCGTTCATGTTGAATGTATGCTAATTTGGATTCAGACCTGTACAGTGCATGTACAGTATGTCCCTTACGGGCAAGTTCTAAAGAAAGCTGACTCCCGATAAATCCTGTTGCTCCTGTAATAAAAAATTTTGTCATTCAGGAAAAGGTCTCAATTAATGGTTATATTAATTTAATATCCGGGTGTTCTTTCAATGAAATCCATTCATTAGACAGCGCCAGTGAAACATGTGTTACCAACGCTATCCAGATGTTGCCGGAAATAAGGCACAGAATGCATAAAACTATGCCCAACGGGACAGCCCCGATTGCTTCTCTTATTCCTTTGGGTACATGCACGAGCGCGTAAAGAGAGGTATTGATAATAATCGCGCCAGCAGCTCCCAGTTCATGATAAGTAAGAAATAATAAATATCCCCTGAACATGAACTCATAAGCGAAAAGATAGGCAATCCAGCTTAACATGCTTACCACGAGTGTTCCTTTGCTCCATACCTCAAGCCGGATTTGAGGGTACATCTTCAGGTTGGTTTCATTTTTCCCTGACAGAAGGTTAATAATGATCATGAGGAACGACAACCCTGCAGCCCAAGTCAATGTAAAAGTTAAATTTTGACTGTTTAATCCCGTTTCAGTAAAAGGAATTTTAAGGAATAAAACCGTGATAACCGGGATAATGCCATAGAACAATACACCCGTTATCCTGGTAAATAAAACATGGTACAGGCTCTGGTAAGCCTTGTATTTGCTATGAAAATAGTTGCTGATTTTACCGGATTCACTAATGAAATGATAAAAAAGAAACGAGATAGATACGATGGCTATCGACAAATAAGCCTGGTTAAAATCAAAGGATAGATTCCCCATTTTTTTCAATGATTGGATTCAAAAATAATGATTAAATTTAAAATTTGTTAGTATTAATTGTTAACAAAAAGCGAAATTTTGAAAGAAGTGTCAATTATCGGGGGAGGAATAGGAGGGATAGCAACATCTATTCGTCTTGCCTCGGCCGGGTTTAATGTCCGTTTATTTGAAGCTGGAGAAAAGTTAGGTGGTAAATTGAATGAATTAAAGATAGATGGTTTCAGGTTTGATACCGGTCCATCTCTTTTCACATTGCCCTCGTTGGTTGAAGAGCTTTATGAATTAGCTGGAATCAGAAACGAAAACTTCTTTCAATATAAAAAGCTGGATATCATCTGCAAGTACTTTTTCGAACATGGCACTGTTATTAATGCCTGGCAGGATCCTATTCGTTTTGCATCAGAAATAGAGTCATTTACCAGTGATTCCTCTCAAAGTGTATTAGAATTTCTGACAAGAAGCAGGATGTTATATGATCTTACTGCCAACGTGTTTATCCATAAGTCTTTTCATGACATTTCCACTTTTTTCACACGTGATTTTGCCCGTGCGGCAACAAATTTCTACAAGCTGGGAGCTTTCAGTACCATGCATGAGCTGATTAGTAAAAATTTCATCGATCGTGGAACCATTCAATTATTCGACAGGTATGCCACCTATAACGGGTCCAATCCTTACAAGGCCCCCGGAACACTCAATGTAATACCACACCTGGAGCATAACATCGGTGCTTTTTTTCCTGAAAATGGCATGTATAGCATCATTAAAAGTTTACTGGATCTTGCCCTGAAAAAAGGAGTGGAAATACATTTAAACAGCAAGGTTGTAAAAATACTGACCGAGAGGGGAAGAGTAAAAGAAATAAAATTAGGAAACGGGCAAAGGATTGAATCTGAAATAATAGTGAGTGATATTGATATTGTTTATCTTTATCAGTTGCTGGACAATTATAATATAGCCCGGCGGTTTCTCCAGCAGGAAAGATCAACGTCTGCTCTTATTTTTTACTGGCCGGTAAATAAATCATTCCCGGAACTGGAATTGCATAATATTTTATTTTCAAATAATTACCAGGAAGAATTCAATTATTTATTCAACAAAAAGGAAGTTTTTGTTGATCCGACCGTCTATATTTTTATTAGTAGTAAAAAAGTAAAAGAGGATGCACCTGAAGGATGTGAAAATTGGTTCGTGATGATTAATGTCCCGGAAAATATTGGACAGGATTGGGGAAAAATGCGATCTGAAGTGAGAAAACGAATTCAGGAAAAAATAAATCGTGCTCTTGGTATACGAATTCAAGAATATATTTCAGGGGAATACTGTTGGGATCCCCCGGGAATTGAAGAGAAAACGTCTTCATTTCACGGTTCATTATATGGCACGAGTTCGAATTCGGTTTTTTCGGCATTCAGGCGTCATTCCAATTTTAGCAACAGGGTAAAAGGGTTGTATTTCAGTGGTGGTAGCGTGCACCCGGGTGGTGGAATCCCGCTTTGCCTTTCTTCAGCTAAAATTGTTGCAGAAAGGATTGTAAGAAAATACTCGTAATTAATTGTCGTTTAGTGATTATCATACCAGTCGCCGGAAGACTGGATTAAATTCACCAATTCGTCTACAGCGTTTTCTTCGGGAATATTTTTTTTGATGATTTCTTTCCCCTTGTAGAGTGAAATTTTCCCTTGTCCGGAACCTACATAACCATAATCTGCATCTGCCATTTCGCCGGGTCCATTCACGATACACCCCATGATGGCGATTTTCAAATCTTTCAGGTGAGATGTTTTTGCCTTTACTTTTTGGATAGTTTCCGGTAAATTGAACCGTGTTCTCCCGCAAGATGGACAAGTAATATATTCGGTTTTCACGAACCTTTGACGACATGCCTGAAGGATTGAAAAGGAGATGGCTGACGTGTCGTGTGGTTGTGGCAAGGCAACGTTTTCAAGCCATAAGCCGTTCCCATGGCCCCCGGTAAAGATGTAACCCGCGTCAATACTGCTTTTTAATAAGAAGGTTTCTTTGTCTGGCTCGTTATATATTCTTTTGATAATGACCGGCGTTAAAATATTGTTTTTATCAAGAAATTGGAAAAAATCGTTTTGAGCATACGTGTCTTCAAGACATTTTCCATTGTGTATCAATACAATATCATTCCTGTTGGCATGTAAAAGTAAAAAGCTGGTATAATTTTCCCAATTTGTTAATTCAATAAAATTGGCCTTCTTTGATATTAGGTTGGAATTTTTAAATGATTCAGGCTTGTAAAGTGGAAACGCGTTTGCAGGTTTACCGGCGTTTTGCCATTCATCAAATGATAGAAGAATTATTTGATTTTCATTTAGATTTATGTTCGGATCATACTTTTCCAGGATGATGATGTCCGGTGAAACATGTTCATTTTGATTTCCGACAACCAGGGGCGGGTTTGAACCTCCAATATTCATTACCCGGTGAGTTGAACGTTGTGTAAAGTCTGTTTTTAAGGATAAAATTTTATCGCGGGACGATAATATCCTTTTTCCATCCCTTGAGCAGTAATTTACTATTTCCCGGGCAACAGGCAATTCTTTTTCAGGGTCTTCTGACAACGAGACCCTGATGGTATCTCCAATACCATCGAGCAACAGCGTGCCAATACCCACGGCAGATTTTACGCGCCCGTCTTCCCCTTCACCTGCCTCAGTAACGCCCAGGTGCACTGGATAAACCATGTTTTCCTCCAGCATTTTTTTCATCAGTAAACGTGTCGCGTGAATCATAATAAGCGTGTTACTCGCTTTCATGGAAAGTACAATGTTATGAAAATCTTCCCCGTGGAGAACCCTGAGAAATTCCATGGCTGACTCGGCCATGCCTTCCGGTGTATCCCCGTATTTTGCCATGATCCGGGGAGAGAGGGAACCATGGTTGGTGCCTACACGGATAGCCGTGTTATGTTCTTTACAAACCTTAATCAGGGGCAGGAGAAGGGTTTTTATTTTTTCGGGCCCGGTATTGCTGGTTTTGTCAGGGTCTTCTGGCGGTGATATTTTTTTATCAGCGTAATTACCCGGGTTAACCCGTATTTTTTCAGCAACAGCGGCCACTTTTTCTGCTACACGCGGATTGAAATGGACATCAGCGATCAGGGGTACTTTAAATCCTTGTTTAATGAGTTTAACTTTTATTTTTCTGAAATTTTCTACATCTTTTAACGAGGGTACTGTAATTCGAATATAATCAGTACCTATTTTAATGATTCGTTTGCATTGATCGACAGTGCGATCCACATCCTCGGTGTGGGTATTGGTCATGGTTTGTATCCTAACCGGGTGTTGATCTCCCAATGGAATATTTCCGATATAAACTTCGGTAGTTTTAAAACTCATTTGCCAGTGTCATGTCAATGAAAAATATTGTTTGATTTTTGCCGCGTGTCCAAAATACGAGTATATTCTTTCTGCCATACTAAATATGACGGGTCATTATTCCTGTTTTATATTCCAGTCGGTACCTTCTTTCCGGTCACGTACTTCAACGCCCATTCGCCCCAGTTCATCCCGGATTTTGTCGGAAGTGCCGAAATCCTTGTTTTTCCTGGCTTTAATGCGGAGTTCCAACAATAATTCAACCAACCCGGACACCAGTTCCTCGTTTCCTGCAGACACTTTTTCAAATTTCAGACCCAGTATGTTTTCAGCGAAAGTGTTAAAAACTTCCTTGATGAGTTCCAGGTCGTGCAGGGTGGCGGTTTCTTTTCCTTCCTTAACGAGGTTAATGATTCGTACGACTTCAAAAAGATTAGAAATGAGGATCGGGCTGTTGAAGTCATCGTTCAAGGCATTGTAGCATTTTTCCTTGATTTCCTGAATTTCATCATTGAGACTTGATTTTTTTTCAGGGACAAGTTTATCCAATGTTTCCCTGGCTGTTACTAATCTTTGAAATCCTTTCTCCGAGGCTTGTAGCGCATCGTTGGAGAAGTCAAGGGTACTGCCATAATGGGCCTGCAAAATGAAAAACCGGATGGTCATCGGGTTATAAGCCTTTTCAAGAACCGGGTGGTCACCCGAGAAAAGCTCGTTGAGGGTAATAACGTTGCCGAGAGATTTACCCATTTTTTGCCCGTTAATGGTAATCATGTTATTGTGTAGCCAGTATTTAACTGCTTCTTCACCCAAGGCTGCCACGTTTTGGGCGATTTCACACTCGTGATGAGGGAAAAGCAAGTCCATGCCCCCTCCATGGATATCGAAAGGGATACCCAGGTACTTGGTGCTCATGGCCGAGCACTCGAGATGCCAACCAGGGAATCCATCGCTCCACTCTGAAGGCCATCGCATGATATGTTGCGGTTCTGCTTTTTTCCAGAGCGCGAAATCAAACTGGTTCTTTTTTTCTTTTTGTCCATCGAGTTGTCGCGTGTTGCTTTTCAAATCTTCCAGTACTCTTCCCGAGAGTTTCCCATATTGACCGTATTTGTTATAAGCTTCAACATCAAAGTAAACCGAGCCGTTGCTCTCGTATGCAAGATCTTTTTTTAGGATTTCCCGCACGAATTGCTGTTGCTCAATAATATGACCGGAGGCCCTGGGCTCTATCGAGGGTGGCATAACATTCAATGCCTGCATTGCCTGTTGGTACCTGTTGTAATAATATTGTGCCACTTCCATGGGTTCTAATTGTTCGAGCCTTGCTTTCCGGGCTATTTTATCTTCACCCTCGTCGGCATCGTTCTCGAGATGACCCACGTCGGTTACATTTCTCACGTACCTTACCTTGTAACCAATATTTAGCAGGTAACGATATATTAAATCGAAACTAATGGCCTGCCTGGCGTGGCCCAGGTGTGGATCACCATACACGGTCGGGCCACAAACGTACATACCCACTAACGGGGGGCGCAACGGTTCAAAAAGTTCCTTCTTCCGGGTCAGTGTATTATAAACAAAAAGTTCTCGTGCCATTGGAAATGCTTTTATGCTGCAAAAATACAAACAAATATATGTTATACTTCATATATTAATTATTTATTGAATAACAATTTGTCTAAAAGAATATGATTTATATATTTGCTATAACGTTAAAAAGATATTGAGAAAAAAATAAAGCATAACGAAATAATTATTTCATTGTTCACGATATTGAACGTGCTAGTGTCATGTCAATGAAAATTGACGGTAGATTTGTGCCACCTGCAGTGAATAAAATGACATCCCTTCTGCAAAGTCAATTGTGAAACATCACTACCTTTTCAAAATATTTGCAGTCATTAATTTAATCCGGGATAAAAGACAATGGTTTGGTTTTTGTATTAACTTTAGCCCATAAAGAAAGAGATAAATATTTTATGGCTGGAAAGAAACAATCATCGAAAAGTAAAACCAGGGAAAATAAGGAATTGGCAGGAAAAATCCTGGGCATTTTTTCGTCGAGTCCTCATAAACGGTATAATTACAAACAAATTGCCAAGCTTATTAATATTAAAGATCAGGAAGTAAAAGAAAAAATCACATCCATATTATATGACCTGGTAGGAGAAGGACATCTGACAGAACAATACACGGGGAAATTTCATTACCGGGCTGCAGCAGGTTATATTACCGGTAAGGTTGAAATGACATCCAGTCACAACGCTTTCATTCATTCGGAGGAATTGGAAGAGAGTGTTTTCGTTCATCAGGACAACCTCAATCACGCGTTACCGGGTGATGTCGTTAAACTATATCTTTTTGCAAAAAGAAAAAAAAGGCATCTCGAGGGAGAAGTTGTAGAAATCCTAACACGTTCAAAAGATATATTTGTTGGAATAATAGAGGTTTCCCGTAATTTTGCTTTTCTGAGACCCGACAGCAAGGATGTTCCCTACGATTTTTTTATCCCCCTGGAAAAGTTGAATGGGGCTAAAAATGGTCAGAAGGCTATTGTTCGTATAACAGACTGGCCGGCAAAAGCCAAGAACCCGTTTGCAGAAGTTACAGAAGTACTGGGTTTTCCTGGTGAGAATGAAACAGAGATGCATGCAATACTTGCCGAGTTTAACTTGCCATATCGTTTCGATGAGATTATTTCACGGGAGGCAGAAAAGATTGAAGCTGAAATCCCTGACAAGGAATATAAACGCAGGAGAGATTTTCGTGAAATAACCACTTTCACGATTGATCCGGCTGATGCCAAGGATTTCGATGACGCTTTATCATTTAAAGTGCTTGATAACGGGAATTACGAGGTTGGTATTCACATTGCTGATGTAACCCATTACGTGAAACCCGGGACGTTGTTGGATGAGGAAGCACAGGAAAGGGGTACCAGTGTATACCTGGTCGACAGGGTTGTTCCCATGCTGCCGGAGCGATTGTCTAATTTTATCTGTTCACTCAGGCCTGATGAGGAAAAGCTTTGTTTTTCCGCGGTGTTTGAAATGACAAAAGAGGCTGAAGTGGCAGGAGAGTGGTACGGGAAAACCATTATCAAATCCAACAGGCGATTTTCTTACGAGGAAGCCCAGGAAGTTCTTGAAACAGGTGAGGGAGATTTTGCCGCGGAGTTGGTCGTTCTGAATGATTTGGCACGGCAATTAAGAAATAAGAGATTTGCAGAAGGTTCCATTGCTTTCGAGCGGGCAGAAGTTCGTTTCGATATTGATGAATCGGGTAAGCCCCTTGGTGTTTATGTTAAAGAATACAGGGAATCAAACCAGTTGATTGAAGAGTACATGCTTCTTGCTAACCGGGGCGTGGCAACCTGGGTAAACAAGCACAAGAAGGGGAATAAGGAGAAAACTTTTGTTTATCGTATCCATGATAAGCCCGACAGGGAAAAACTGGATAGCTTTTCCACCTTTATAAGTAAATTCGGGTATCGTGTCAGTACTTCTTCAAATAAAAAAATTTCGCAGTCCATCAATAAACTGCTGGATGATATCCAGGGCAAAAAAGAACAAAATATATTGGAGAATCTTGCCATCCGGACCATGGCCAAGGCAGAGTATTCCACCAAGAATATAGGTCATTACGGGTTGTCTTTTAAATATTATACCCATTTTACCTCGCCCATCCGACGGTATCCTGACATGCTGGCGCACAGACTTTTGCATCATTATTTAAACAAGGGCCAATCCCTGGAGAAAAGTAAATACGAAAAGATGTGTCAGCATTCCTCAGAAATGGAGCGAAGAGCAGTTGAAGCCGAAAGGTCATCTATCAAATACAAGCAGGTTGAATTCATGATGGATAAAATTGGTCAGGAGTTTAGCGGGATTATATCGGGTGTAAAAGAATGGGGCCTTTATGTTGAACTGGTGGAAAACAAATGCGAGGGATTGGTGCACATCCGTGAGCTGGATGATGATTTTTATGTTTTCGATGAGGACGATTACAGCCTGACTGGACGATTACACGAGAAAAAATACCAATTAGGCGATAACGTGAAAGTAGAGATTTTGCGGGCTAATCTTTTCAAGAAACAACTTGATTTTGGTCTCGTTGAAGAGTTTGCAGAACAATAAGATTATTATTTTCAAGCCTGATTTTCTTCTTTTTCCTTGAAATATTTCTTTTGGAAAATCAGGATAATAAAGACGCCAGTGGTAATGGCTGAATCAGCCAGGTTGAATACAGGCCTGAAAAATATGAACTTTTCACCTCCCCAGAATGGGAACCATTGTGGCCAGTAACCTTCAATAACAGGGAAATAAAACATATCTACAACCCTGCCATGCAAAAAGGAACTATAGCCTCCTTCAGGGGGGAATAATTCTGCTACCTGACCATAGCTTTCGTTAAAAAGCATACCGTAAAATGCACTGTCAATAATATTTCCAACGGCCCCAGCAAATATAAGTGAGATGGAAAGAATAAGACCTTTTGGAGCTCCTTCGCGTGTAAGATGCCTGAGATAAAAAGCGATAGCAGTTACGGCAATGATACGGAAAATGCTAAGAATCCATTTACCTGTTTCGCCGCCAAATTCCATTCCGAATGCCATGCCGTTATTTTCAATGAAATGAATGATAAACCAATCGCCCAGGATTTTATATTCCTGTCCCAGCATCATGTTGGTTTTAATCCAAATCTTCAGGGCCTGGTCTGCTAGAAGCACCAGTGTGATAAGTAAGATTGATTTTTTCGTGATTGACATGTTCCTGTATAAATTGTGCTGTAAAATAAAAAAAGATTGGAGAGAACATAACCTCCCCAACCAGATTTTTAACACCTTCAATTGATAATTACTTCTGATTCTGTTTCGCGTCAATACTTAATGTTGCATGAGGCACGGCACGAAGTCTTTCTTTTGGTATTAATTTACCGGTAACCCGGCAAATCCCGTAAGTTTTGTTTTCTACCCTGACGAGCGCGGCCTGCAGGTGCTGGATAAATTTCGACTGCCTTTGTGCAAGCCTTCCTGCTTCTTCCTTTGAAAGGGTGCTGGCACCTTCTTCCAAAACTTTAAAAGTAGGAGAGGTATCTTGAGTATCATTACTTTCGCTTTGCGTAACGGCACTTTTAAGGAGATCGTAATCTTTTTTTGCTTTTTCCAGCTTCTGGAGAATCAACTCTTTAAATTCAACCAGTTCAGCGTCAGAATATCTTGTTTTTTCTTTCTCCATGTTTTCAATGATTTTCGATAAATATAACTAAAAATTATAATATAATATTATTTAATCATGGTCAATCTTCGAGATATTTATTAGCGTTTTAATTTCATCATCAATTTCCACGGGAACAGACTCAGGTCCGTTTAAACTATCCTCTATTTTTATTTCTTTTGCAAGGGTTTGCGAACCGATATAATCTTTATGACTCTCGATTGCCGAGTTGATCTTGTTATGTTTTTGAATCAATACCCTGATCTTGTCGGTCACGTCAAATCCCTTGTCTTTTCTCAGGTTCTGTATCCTGTTTATCAATTCTCTCGCGAGTCCTTCCTCTCTTAATTCGGGAGTTACCATTACATCAAGAGCAACGGTTAACCTGTCCTCGGTAGCTACCAGCCATCCCGGAATATCCTCTGAGAGTATTTCAACATCATCAAGCATCAACGTAATTTCCTGGTTATCAATATTTATCTGGTAATTTCCTGATTTTTCGATTTGTTCGATATCATCTTGCGTTAAGTTACCAATTGCTATGGAAATTTGCTTCATTAATTTACCATAACGGGGTCCCAGTTTCTTGAAATCCGGTTTTATTTTTTTTATTAGAATATTAGATGTATCTGTTATGTATTCAACCTCTTTTACGTTTACTTCATTTAGAATGAGGTTTTTAACCGATTCAAATTTATCCCTGAAGGTCGGGTCAATTAATGGGATCATGATTTTTTGAAGTGGCTGACGCACCTTGATATTTACTTTCCGGCGAAGGCCAAGTACCATGGATGTAACTTTTTGGGCGATATCCATTCTTTCTTCCAGTTCAAGATCGATATGATCCTCACTCCAACCTGGGAATTTTGCAAGATGGACTGATTCGTGAGGTTCGAGACCCGAGGTATTGTTCAGATTCGTGTACAGTTGATCCATGTAAAATGGTGCCACGGGAGCGGCAAGTTTTGCAACGGTTTTCAAACAGGTATACAAGGTTTGATAAGCGGCAAACTTGTCTTCATCCATTTTACCGCCCCAGAATCTTTTCCTGTTCAGGCGAACGTACCAGTTACTGAGATATTCAATCACGAAATCCTGTATGGCCCGGCTGGCTCTCGTGGGTTCGTAATTTTCAAAATCTTCTCTTACTGATTTTACCAGGGAGTTAAGTAAGGAAATAATCCATCGATCAATTTCGGGCCGGTCTTTTACAGGTACTTGTTTTTTACTGAAATCAACCTTGTCGACATTGGCATATAGAGCGAAAAACGAGTAAGTATTATAAAGCGTGCCGAAAAACTTCCTTTTCACTTCATCCAGACCATTCATGTCAAACTTGATGTTGTCCCATGGCTGAGCATTGGTAATCATGTACCACCTGAGGGGATCTGCACCATGCTTCTCTATGGTAAGGAATGGATCTACCGCGTTACCGAGACGTTTAGACATTTTATTGCCATTTTTATCCAGCACGAGCCCGTTCGAAATAATATTTTTGAACGACACGGAGTCAGATATCATGGTACTGATCGCGTGGAGGGTAAAGAACCAACCTCTTGTCTGGTCAACTCCTTCGGCAATAAAATCGGCCGGGAAGTTATGATTGAAACTTTCCTTGTTTTCAAAGGGGTAGTGAACCTGAGCGTAAGGCATGGCTCCTGAATCAAACCATACATCGATCAGGTCTTCTTCGCGAAACATCTTTTTACCAGTTGAAGAAACGAGAACCACCCTGTCGACATGAGGTCTGTGTAAATCGAATTTTTTATAGTTGTCTGCAGAAAAATCAAGCGGATCAAAATCTTTCAGGGGATTATCATCCATGATACCGGCTTTCACAGATATTTCAATTTCTTCTTTCAACTCATTAAGAGAACCGATACATTTTTGTTCTTTTTTATCCTCGCTTACCCAAATGGGAAGAGGGGTACCCCAGTACCTGGAACGGGAGAGGTTCCAGTCGGCCAGGTTTTCAAGCCACTTGCCAAATCTACCCGTGCCTGTTGAAGCGGGTTTCCAGTTGATAGTGTTGTTCAACTCGATCATTCTTTCTTTTAAAGCAGTGGTTTTGATAAACCATGAATCGAGCGGGTAATAGAGCACAGGTTTGTCCGTACGCCAGCAGTGGGGGTAGTTATGCACGTGTTTTTCTACGCGGAATGCCTTGTTTTCCTTTTTCAGCATTACCGCGATATCAATATCCACCGTGGGATCATCATCAGAAAGATTCTTGTCATAACTGTTTTTCACGTATCGACCGGCAAAAGGACCATAACTATCAAGGTTCACGTATTTTTCCACGAATTCAGGGTCAAGGTCTTCTACCGGGATAAAGCGGCCTTTACGATCAACCAGGGGACTTACCCCCTTGTGAATATCATCCACGATGAGCGCGGGTATATTATTTTCTCTTCCTATCCTGTAGTCATCGGCACCAAACGTGGGAGCGATGTGCACGATTCCGGTACCTTCTTCGGTGGTCACGAAATCACCGGTTAATACCCTGAAAGCTTCTGATTTTGGTTTAACCCAGTCAATTAATTGCTCGTAGTACACGTCTTTTAGCTCCGCCCCGAAAAACTCGCCGGTAACCTTGTATGGTAAGTGTTTATTGCCTTCTTGGTAGTCTTCGAGTTTTAATTCTGCATTTTTTTCAGGGAAATAGACATGAAATAAATCCTTCGCGATAATAACTGTGACTGGTATCCCGGTATAGGGGTTAAAGGTTCTAACCCTGAGGTATTTAATATCCGGGCCAACTGCCAGGGCAGTATTGGATGGCAGCGTCCAGGGAGTGGTTGTCCATGCTAAAAAGAAAATGTCAGTACCTGTATTTTCAAACAAAAAAGCAGATTTTTCATTTTTCACGACCTTAAATTGTGCTACACAGGTAGTATCTTTCACATCCTTGTAACATCCCGGCTGATTAAGTTCGTGCGTGCTGAGACCGGTTCCGGCTGCAGGAGAATATGGTTGAATGGAATATCCCTTGTAGAGTAATCCTTTCGAGTAGAGTTGTTTCAGGAGATACCACAAGGTTTCGATGTACCGGTTATCGAAAGTAACATACGGGTCATCCATGTTGATCCAGTATCCCATTTTCCGGGTAAGCTCTTCCCATTCACGGGTATATTTCATGACATCTTTCCGGCAGAGATCATTGTATTCTTCAACAGTTATGGATTTACCAATATCTTCCTTGGTGATGTTCAGTGCTTTCTCGACGCCCAGCTCAACAGGTAGCCCATGGGTATCCCAGCCGGCTTTTCTTTTCACGATATAGCCATCCATGGTTTTGAAGCGACAGAAAATATCTTTGATTGCCCGGGCCATCACGTGATGGATACCGGGAATCCCGTTCGCGGAGGGTGGGCCCTCGTAAAAAATAAAATCTTTTTTATCCTCGTTTATTTCGAGGCTTTTATGAAAAGTATCTTCCTTATCCCACTTTGCCAGAATTTCCTTGTTTATTTTTGGCAAATCAAGCGTCTTGTATTCCGGAAACTTCCTGTCCATGAAATGCTGATAATTTAATATATTTTATTAATTAATTTTTACCCTTTTATGGAAAATTCACAAAGATAAGCATTTAAAGAATAAATCAAACATATTTCCGTGTATAAATAAGGCGGGCATTAACAACTGTAAAAGACAGTAAACGTGATGGTTACAAGCTTGGCGGGTGATCGGTAACTGTAAGATTTATCTTTGATTTCCTGTATTACCTAATATCCAGATGCTTGTCCATCTTTGCGGCTTTCTGAAGCACCATGATATACTTTATTTCCGGCATCCCACATGATGGCCTGGTATCCACCAAAGGAACCCCTGGCGAAACCTACTTTATGACCACGGTCCATTAATTCACGAATAGTTTTATAGGTAATTCCTGATTCAACCCTGATTTCACCTGTTTCCTTGGCGGGGATTCCAGTCGTGGTTGACGTTCCGGTGTGATCCCACCTCGGGGCATCCCCGGCTTCCTGCAGGTTCATGTTAAAATCGATCAGGTTCATAACGATTTGCGTATGACCTTGTGGTTGGAAATCACCGCCCATTACGCCAAAACTTATAAAAGGTTCACCATTTTTAGTGATAAACGACGGGATAATCGTGTGAAAGGGTCTTTTCCCGGGTTCATACGTGTTAGCATGACCGGGCGACAAATTGAAAAGAGCTCCACGGTCCTGCAACATGAAACCAAGCTTAGGTGGTACCATTCCCGAACCCATACCCACGTAATTACTTTGAATCAGAGAAATCATATTACCATATTTATCAGCAACAGTGAGGTAAATCGTTTCACCCTGGCTTATTTCCCCGGCTTTATAGGAACCAGCACGTTCGGTAATCAGCTTTTTCCTTTCTATGGCATACTCTTTTGATATGAGCTTTTCAACAGGAACATCTGCAAAATCCATGTCGGCATAATATCTGGCCCTGTCCTCAAAAGCCAGTTTCTTGGCTTCCGTGAATAAATGAATATGCTCCGCGCTTCCAAAAGGGATCATCGAGAAATCATATTCTTCCAGAATTTGTAACATCTGTAATGCTGCTATGCCCTGACTGTTAGGTGGTAATTCCCATACATCGTAACCCCTGTAATTTACAGAGACTGGATCAACCCATTCTGACCGGTGCTTCGCCAAGTCTTTCATGGAAAGAAATCCACCATTTTCCTGCATGAATTTCGAGATCGTATTGGCAATTTCCCCTTTATAGAAAACATCTCTTCCCTTTTCCGCGATTTTCTGATAGGTATCCGCCAGGTATGGGTTTTTGTAAATCTCTCCTTCTCCAGGGAGTTTTCCTCCATTTGGCATAATATAGGTATCGTTAATATTCGGGTAACCTTCTTGTTTAAATAATTTTACAGAACGTTGCATGTAAAATGTAATTAACTCGGTCATTGGAAAACCTTTTCTTGCATAATGAATGGCTGGAGATAAAATACTATCCATGCTGATTTTTCCAAATTTACCATGCAGTTCAAACCATCCGTCTACCGCGCCAGGAACGCTTACTGGCAATGGGCCATAATACGGTATACTGCTTATATCTCGTGCTTTGAAGTATTCGAGTGTCAGGCTTTCAGGTGATCGTCCACTTGCATTGAGGCCATAAAGTTTTTTTGTTTCTGAATGCCATACAATAGCAAACAAATCTCCCCCGATACCGCAACCGGTAGGCTCCATTAATCCTAACGCGGCATTGGCGGCAATAGCGGCATCAATGGCATTGCCTCCACTTTTTAATATATCAATGCCAATTTGAGTTGCCAGGGGATGACTTGTAGCAACTATCCCATTTTGGGCAAGAACTTCAGAACGTGTCGCGAATAATTCACCGGTTACCCTGTCCTGTCCGCTTGTGGAGATACAATATATAGCAATTAAGATAAGAATGATGGCAGGTTTCATGGGAATGTATATTAATATGAAATCACCAGAAAAGTGAAGATGAATTTATTGTTTACGAGAGTAAAAGTAGTGATAAATTGGAGAAAATTCAACATAAGCCGGTACTTTCAGGTTTCAAAAAACGTTTAGTGACTTGTTACATTCAATATTGCAGGAGGGATGTCCATTTATTTACGGCATGTAACGCAAATCAATCGTCATTTTCATTGAGAGGTATTCTTAAAACAAAACACTCGCTAAAACCAAACCAAAAACCAACCCGCCCGTTCCCCAGACAGCTCGTGTTATTTTTTTCCTTTTTTGCATTCTATATATTTTCTTTTCCAATTGGTCGAATTTTTTCATTACTTCTTTTAATTTTTGTTCACTGTCTTCAAGATGAACCTTTAATTCGCGGGTAACATGATTACTGATTTGAGCATGATGTTGGCTTTTATCGAGTAAATCCCGACTGTTTCTTTTTAATAATTCATATTCGGTTTCCAATTCTTCCACTCTGGTTTGATAAACCGCTACAATCGTATCGATAATGCTCATTGCCAGTCCATTGTTCTCCGCTAGCGTTTTATAAGAATGGTAAATTCTGTGGTTCATCAAAAACAAGCTGTCGCATGGAATAATTATGGTATCACCCATGTAACATGTGTGTATTTTTTTTTCGAATGATGAACATTCATTTGGAGATTGACAAAAAACCGGATGGTAAACCAGAATAAAAGCGAGGAATATTAAACACGAGAATTTCATTTTATTGCAGGCTATTTCATGGTTATTGATTCGAGATAACTTATGGTGGTGTCTCTGATCAGTTGCAAATTTTTTAATCTCTTATCGAGTTTTTGCTTTTCTATATCGAATTTTGCAGCAGAGGAAGCTTTTGCCCGGTTCAAACTTTCGAATTGTCCCGAGATGGTGTCGAAATGCAGATGATAGTTCTTTAGTGATTCTTCAAGTATCATGAGTTTATCTTTTGTTTTTGATAAAGCTGCCCTGGTTTGCTCCAGTTTTGATGATACCTCTTCAAGTTGGATTTGGGTTTTATGGTTTGTGTTCATGTGAAATAACCCGGGTAACGAGAATACGAAAAAAATTATAGATAAAGTTAAGAAAATCAGGTTTCTAAATTTGACATTCAATTGCATGAATATTTTGGTTTAAGGTTACTTTTGAATACCAAAATACCAAATTAGATTATAAATAAAAAATGTTTAGATGGAAATGTCCTGATTAAAAATTTTTTTTGGGTAGAAATAAACCCGGGTAGCAATTTTTGTATGATATTTATACTTAAATGTTAAAACATGTCATAAGGATATGATATAAACTTAAAGTTAAGACCGGTTACATGGGCAAAATCTTTACCTGAATCCAGGAGATTTACATCTTCGTCAGGATAATACCACATAATCGTCACTTTACTTTTTTCTGTCATTTCTTTCAAAATTTCAAATAGTTGATAGAATCTTTGCACGGTCGAAGTATTAAAATAATCAAGCTTGAAAACAATTTCAGTTTCATGATTAGGATTTTTCGAGTATTCCTTAAACCATTCCAAAACAGGTGTAAAGAACCTGTCAGAATTTTCCGGCAGTGAACGGCCCGAGAAAACAAAAGTATTGCTGTTTTTGTCCAGTACAATTTTTGGTGTTGAAAATGTAGGTTCTGTTTTAAATGCTTTCATAGTTAACTACTAATCTTTATCAAGCAAATTAAGAATTTATCGTGATATTTGAAAGGGGAATGTATTAAAAAATGATTTATATTCATTTTTCACCGATATTTTAGCAGTGTTTACCGATATTTCTTTCATTCTTTGATTCTAAGGCCTTATATTTGAGAAAATATTTAGCAAACAAACATTGTATACATGAAAAATATGAACAGGAATCATGGGAGTGGTAAATTATTGCTTGCAGTAATTCTTATTGTTGCAGGCGGGTTAATTATTTTAGGACAAATGGGTTTTGTTTCTCCTATTTTCAAGCGGGTCATTTTTTCATGGCCCATGATACTTGTTGTGATAGGCGTATTGAGTTTAAGCAATAATGAGCATAAATTGCCGGGAATTATATTATTACTGATTGGAGGATTCTTCCTGGCAACCATGCATTTAAATTTACCATTTCCGGTAGGACGGGTATTTTGGCCTTCACTACTGATCCTGGCAGGTATCCTTATAATATTTAAATCAGGGAAAGATAATAAATCTTTTGATTTAGACACGGGAAAAGACTTGGACGCGGATATTATAAACGAGGCTAATGTTTTTGGTGGAACTGAAAGTAAAATAACCTCCATGAATTTCAGGGGAGGAAAAATTGTTTGCATTTTTGGCGGGTCGGTTGTTGATATGCGTCCGTCACGTTTAAGTTCTGGTAAAAACGTGATTGACGTGTTTGCCTTGTTTGGGGGTGCACAACTCGTGATTCCGGAGGACTGGCTTGTAAAGACCGAGGCATTTCCCATTTTTGGTGGATTTTCGGATAAAAGAGCCCATGTGCCCACGTCAGAGATTAAACCCGAAAAGACACTTTTTATAACAGGCACGGTGGTTTTTGGAGGTGTGGAAATATCATCTTACCATAAATAGTGAATCGTATTTTAGTGAATTAAACAATGAATCATCCGATTTTATTAAAATACAAGTATCTTATTCATTATCTTATTGTTTGGTCTGTTTTTATCGCTATTCAAACTTCTGTATTAAAAGGATTTTATGGATTAACTACACCCGAGGCATTAACCGACAGTATCGTTTATAATTTTTTATTCGGGATAATTGGACTTGCTTTATGGTACCCGGTGAGATATTCTAACTTTGAAAAAACAGGTTCTTTTCATGTTATTGTAAATCAGTTAGCTACTGCCGGGTTTACCATTTTATTCTGGTTTTTCACGGGGCGCTATCTTGTAAATTCACTTGGGTTTGATAGTGAAAGGTACAACAAATTTATGCAAAACGCGGTACCCTGGCGATTCATGGCAGGAGTATTTTTTTACCTGTTAATTACCGTGAGTTATTATCTTATTGTATATTACCGGAATTTCAGGGAAAAAATTACAAGGGAAGTTGAATTAAAATCATTAATTCGTGAAGCCGAATTGAGCTTGTTGCGTTCGCAATTGAAACCTCATTTTTTGTTCAATAGCCTGAATTCCATATCTTCACTTACCATTACTAATCCCGACAGGGCCAGGGAAATGGTAATCCGGTTATCAGAGTTCCTGCGTTACTCGCTTAAGATTGAAGAAAAACAAACCATACTCCTGAAAGATGAACTGGAAAATATCAAACATTATCTAGAGATAGAGAAAAGTCGATTTGGAGAAAAGCTAAATTACCAGATAAACCTGGATGAAGGATGTGAAAATCTGACTATTCCCGGTATGATCCTTCAGCCCTTGTTCGAAAACGCGGTGAAGCATGGAGTTTACGAGAGTACAGAAGTAATAACTATAGAAACCGATTGCATAAACAATAAAGAATTTCTTGATATAACGATTTTCAATAATTATGATCCGGATTCGGTCCCACCTAAGGGCACCGGCACAGGTCTGCGTAACGTGCAAGAACGATTGTCTTTGATATACAATCGCCTTGACTTGATTCAAACCCGCAAGGAGGAGGATAAGTTCACGGTGTTTCTGAGGATTCCACAAGTAAATTAATAAAATATGGCATACAAGGTTTTGATAATTGAAGATGAAGCCCCGGCAAGACAACTATTAAAAAACTATCTTGAGGGCAATACCAGATTTCAACTGGTTGGCGAGTATGAGAACGGATTTGAAGGGTTGAAGGGAATCCAGGATAATAATCCGGATTTGATAATTCTGGATATACAAATGCCTAAACTAACCGGGTTTGAGTTACTGGAATTACTGGATAATACACCCCGGATAATATTCACCACGGCTTATGATCAATATGCCATAAAAGCGTTTGAATATAATGCCATTGATTATCTCTTGAAACCATTCACGAGAGAAAGATTCTTGAAAGCAATTGAAAAAGCTTCTGAACAAATAGGGAAGCAGTGTAAATCAGCCGGTAATTATAAAAAGCTGATTGACCATGTTGCAAATGATGTTGAATTTTTAAACAGGATCGTGGTGAAGTCCGGGTCGAAAATTCATGTGATTCCTGTCGGGAACATTCACTATTTTGAGGCCCAGGATGATTACGTGATGATATACACGGGAGATAAAAAGCATTTAAAGCAGACCCGTATGAAATACCTGGAAGAACACCTGAACCCGAATGATTTTATCCGTATTCATCGCTCTTATATCGTGAAAGTCGATCAGATTCAAAAACTGGAATTATACGAGAAAGATACTTACATGGTAATTCTCAAAAGTGGTGCTTCCATTCGTGCCAGTGTCAGCGGTTACAAGAAATTAAAGGGAATTCTTAACTTTTAATATCTTCAAGATAATTAGCACAGGTTATTTTTACTCCTTTTTCAAGGTCGATGGAAGGATAAAATCCCAGTTCTCTCATTTTCGAAACTTCCAAGAGCTTCCGCGGTGTACCATCAGGCTTGGATGTATCCCATTCAATATCGCCGTTGAATTTAAGGATTTTGCTAATTAGCAGGGCGAGATCCCGGATGGGTATATCCGTGCCTGTACCCAGGTTAACATGGGTATTTCTAATTTTATTTTTCTTTTTCCCGGCGAGTAAGGGATGCTCAAAGTTGATATTTTTCATGATATAAATACAGGCATCGGCCAAATCATCAGCATGCAGGAATTCACGACGGGGAGTACCCGTTCCCCAAAGGGTGATACTTACTTTTCCTGATAGTGCTTTCCTGATGCCGTATTTGGATAAAATATCCAGGATTTCTTTTTTTCCGGAAGTGCCATCAATTTTTTCTACCGGGCGCTTGTTCAAATCTTTTTTTATCAATTCCCAGTTATTTTCTTCCAGTAATTTCCCGAGTGTGATTTTACGTATTAATGCCGGGAACACGTGAGATTTTTCCAAATCATAATTGTCATTTGGGCCATACAGGTTGGTTGGCATAACGGCAATAAAATTTGTTCCATGTTGGATATTATAAGATTCACACATTTTGATACCGGCGATTTTCGCGATGGCATAGGGTTCGTTCGTGTATTCCAGCTCACTGGTTAACAAGTATTCTTCTTTTAATGGCTGTGGCGCCATTTTGGGATAAATACAGGAGCTTCCCAAAAACAGGAGTTTTTTTACACCATGCAGGTAACTGTGGTGGATTACATTGTTTTGTATCTGGATATTATCATAGATAAAATCTGCCCTGTATATATTATTGGCCATAATTCCCCCTACTCTGGCAGCGGCCAGGAAAACATAATCCGGCTTTTCCTTTTCAAAAAAAGCCGCGGTAGCTTGCTGGTTGGTAAGATCCAGCTCGGCAGAGGTACGGGTTATAATATGTTTATACCCAATTGATTTAAGTTTACGGGTGAGGGCAGAACCAACCATTCCCCGGTGCCCGGCAATATATATATTCTCGTTAATATCCATTATTCAAAATAATTCATGGTTTTATAACCACCGTCTTTCAGGAATTTTTCTTTTTGCATGAGTTTGAGATCAGAAATTAACATATCATTGATTAATCCTTTGAGGTCATAATTAGGTTTCCATCCCAATTCTTTTTTGGCTTTTGTTGGATCTCCAATTAATAAATCTACTTCCGTGGGTCTGAAATACCGGGGATCTATTTTAACCACAATTTTCCC
Source organism: uncultured Bacteroidales bacterium (assembly GCA_964426725.1). Classification (GTDB taxonomy): domain Bacteria; phylum Bacteroidota; class Bacteroidia; order Bacteroidales; family CAYRRV01; genus CAYRRV01. The sequence goes on from CAYRRV010000001.1 coordinate 181,192, forward strand.
GGGTTTCAAATTTTCCTCGAGATCAACTTCAAAATGTTTGTCATGGCGTTGAATGATAAGTATTTTGTTCTTTAGGCCAGCAATTATCCCTACCTCATCTATTCCCTTACCCTTGAATTCAACTTCTACACCCAGTTCCTCGAATGCAAGTCTGACGAATTCACGAATTTCGGTGGTAAATCCCGTGGCGATAACAAAATCATCTGGTTTATCATGCTGAAGAACAAGGTACATGGCTTCAATATAATCTTTCGCATGTCCCCAGTCGCGTTTGGCTGAAAGATTCCCGAGATAAAAAATATCCTGTAATCCAAGTGCAAGTCGTGCAATAGCGCGTGTAATTTTTCGTGTAACAAAAGTTTCACCCCTGATAGGAGACTCGTGATTGAAAAGAATTCCATTAGAGGCAAATATATTATAGGCTTCCCTGTAGTTCACCGTGATCCAATAGGCGTATAGTTTTGCAACAGCGTAAGGGCTTCGGGGGTAAAAAGGAGTTTTTTCGTTTTGCGGAACATCCTGCACCAGGCCGTATAACTCGGACGTGGAAGCCTGGTAAAACCGGGTTTTTTTCTCGAGATTGAGTAAACGAATGGCTTCTAGCATCCTCAGGGTACCTAACCCATCCGCGTTGGCAGTATATTCCGGGGTATCGAAGCTTACTTTAACATGGCTCTGCGCGGCCAGGTTGTAAATCTCGTCAGGTTGGATTTCCTGAATAACACGAATCAGGTTGGTAGAATCGGTCAAATCACCATAATGCAAAATAAAATTTGCATTTTCAACATGAGGATCCACGTAGAGATGGTCAATGCGGTCGGTGTTGAATAAGGAACTCCTGCGTTTTATTCCATGGACAATGTAGTTCTTTTTTAGCAGGAATTCAGACAGATAGGCCCCATCCTGCCCGGTAATACCGGTAATAAGAGCGGTTTTCATACAAATGGTTTAATCGGTTCAAGTAAAAACAAAAATAATGAAAAGTTCTCAACATGAAACATTATTCTTGGGGTAATGTTCAAAGAGAATTATGTACATGTGCCTCGGGTTATTCTCAGGAAACGGGGAAGACTGGTGGTTGAGCGTGGCCTGAACCGGATGGAAAGTTTATAATCTGGGGAACACTTGTCTTTGTCAACGGTCAGGCACCGGAGAAGGCCGAGACTAACGTAATGTAACCGTGGAGGCGCCAATATTATTCCCATCCGCGAATAAATCTATCGTGTAGGTTCCTTCAATCAGCTCTCCATTATTATCCCAGTAAATACAAACATCAATATCCTTGTTCTCGTAGCTTACTTCCCGCATTTCGGTGAATACAATCTGTTCTCCTTTGATATCAATAATATTGGAGATAGAACTGGTTAGAATTATGTCGTCAGGGCGTTTAATGCGAATATAAATGTGGCGAGGGCCAGCAGCGATTATGGGATTTTCGCGTAAGGTAAAACAGGTTCGAATTTTTTCGATCCTCTTGATTTTGTTATTTTCCTTGCCGCGCTTGTTCAACGGGATTACCTCTATATCTTTTGCCTGTAATACGGAAGCAATTTCAACTTTCGAGGCATATTCATCCTTTTCTTCTTCTATCGTGCGTTTTGATTGCTCAATTTCTATTAGTTGCTTTCTTACATTTATATTTTCTTCAGTTAAGGCGATATTTTTCTGATTGAGAGAATCGATCTGGATAATATAGCTCTTCATGATTTCTCTCAGGGTGGTTAACTCTTTTTTGTACAATTTAATAGTCTGAACATTTGAAGTGTTAATAGCAAGTAGTTGTTTGATACGATCCTGCTGTGCTTCAAGCTTTATGTTCATGGAATCATTATCTGTCTTTAAATCCTCATATTCAACAATGAGTTCTTTGAGTTCATTGGTCAGTTCCTTTTTTTCCTCTTCCAGTATCATCTGAACTGTCTCGCTTTCTTTCTTATGCTGATAAAAGGCGTATGCAAGAAACCCGGTAATTCCTGCAAGCAGAATGACCAGAATAATTAAAAAAACCGGTGACTTTCTCTTAGGGGTCGAGGGCTGCATATTTCTTTGATTATTATCTTCCATCGTTTTATTATTTCTTGTATAGAAACGCAAGTTTACAAAAAGTATTTTTTATTTCGAAACAATTCTATTGTCTTGTCAATGAAAAAAATGGTGGTTGATCTTTCCATATGTTTTATTAAAGGAACATGCAATATAAAACGTGACGCGACACTATGTTGTTATGATAGTTGCAAATACCTTCATGCCGGGGATGAAATGCTTAATACCATTATCTGGCTTCACGCGGACCGTGACGGTTCTTGTTTCTGCATTTACTTTTTGTTCTATCTCTTGAATAGTACCTGTATATTCTTTATTTGTACCCGGGATGTTGAGATAAACCTTTTGTTCTCTATCCATTTTCAATATATCATTCTCGTTTACATGGATCAGGATGTGATAGTTGTTCTTGTTTAAAATTTTATATAAAACTTCACCCGTTTGAATATACCTGCCTGGTGGCGTATTCTTGTAAATGATATATCCTGATACGGGAGCGGTTAACGTGAGGGTAGAGGTGAAATTATCGGGTGACAACTCATTGGTTGGTATTCCTAACATGTTAAGCTGTTTCTCAAGTGAATGATACCGGGCCAGCCTGGTTTCGTATTCTGCTTTCACACGTTGCATCACTTTTATGGAAGTCGCGTTTTCAATGGTTAGTTCTCCTTTTCTCTTTAATTCTTCTTCATGATATTCTAACCAGGCCTTCACCTCAAAAAATTCTTGTTGTTTGATAATATAATCAGGATTTTCGAGCCATACAAGCGTGGATCCTTTCCTTACCATATCCCCGGGATGATATTTACCCCTTGTAACGAATCCAGCCGCTGGAGCGGAAACCCAGTTAATATGCTCCTGGGATATTTCTATGGTTCCCTCGCAGCGAATCGTATCCGATAAATCAAGCTGCATGGTTTCCAGGGTATCAATACCCGTTGTTTCTGTCTGAACCGCTATAACAGGTTCATTAGCTGATGGTTCTTCATTTTTACAACCATATTGGATACAAGCTATTGTAAGGATAAAGAATAAGACCGTTCTCTTCAGGTGATTATTGATTTGCATAATATTCGAGTTGAATGGCTGTAAGGTTATATGATTTTACCGTTTCAAGATACCCATGCTTTATTTCAAAAGCGGTGGACATGTGTTGAACGTATTCCATGTAATTGATTTCCTCATTCTGGTATTGCGATTCGGCCGTTTGCATCAGTAGATTTGAAGTTTGTAGCCCGTGCAGGTTGTAATGCCTGATTTGCCGGTAATGCTTATTGAGTTCGAATATTAGGTTTTCAATTGTTTTTTCTGCTTTTGCAAATTGGTATTCATAATCATTTTCAGCCTGTAGCATTTCAATTTTTGATTTTTTTATCTCAGCGGAACGGGGATAAAACCATAACGGGAAGGATAAGCCAACTAAAAATCCCTGAAAATCAGAGTAATTATTAATGTTCTGATGAATGTATCCAGCGGTAATGGAAGGATAAAACCGCGATTTTTCAATATTCGTTTGTTCCCTGGCAATATCTATTTTCAGTTGTCCTGTTTCAAGTTCCGTTTCGGCATTATATTGAATTTGATTACCTGAAGGAGGCATTACCTTGTATAAATCGTGAGCATTACCTGCTGGTTTAATGATACTCCTTATGCCGGTCAGCTGGCGGAGATTATTTTCAGCAATTAGTAATTGATCAAGGAGTTGATCGTATTTTCTTATCATTTCGTAGTAACGGGTTTCTGCCAACGATTTTTGGAGAAGAGAAATTTCCCCAAGTTGATAATGCATTGTATAGGCATTCAAAAAATTGGAATAAAGAGCTTTTTCTTTTTGCATGATTTCAACCATGGCAGAATAATACAACCATTCTGTAAAAGCACTCTTTATCTCAACGATTAATTTTCTCTTTTTCAGTTCAGCACCCGATTCAGTCAATAATAGAAGCTTATCTGCCTGTTTTGACTGATATATCCATTCTACCGGGTTTCCGATTTCCTGTGTAACTGAAAATGCTTTCCCCATTAATGATGAGCTGGATTGCCCGTGAAGGTAATAGAATTCCAGTGGATGAGATGCAAAGAAAGTTCTTGTTTTCAGACGGGCTTTTTCCATTTCCAAATCAGCATTAATAATAACAGGATGGGATGCAAGGCCCGAATCAACCGCGGCTGCCATTTTTAGAAAAAGTGTATCTTTATTAATGGTTTGTGACTGGATAGACTCATGCTGACCAAGAACAAAAAATATCCAAATAACGGAAAGAAGACCGTTCACTTTTATTTTAGAAAACAGGAGAAATGGGCTAATCATCTGTTATATCACGGCGATTTAGAGTTTCGTTTTAGCCATGAAATTAGTATAACTTTTTCATCAATAATAAAATACTTATTAACAGGATAACAAAAGAACGTGGTTCACGACCACGTCCTTTTAAGTTGAAGTATGTAGAATAATCGTTCCTGATCTATAGTTAGTCAGTTAATAAACGCCTGGTATTGCAGAAGGGATGTTCCTTTATTTACTTCGCGCGACCCAGAATAACCACATGTTTCATTGATAGGTCAATAATTATAGTATGGGCAATCTCTCCATCCATACCCCATACCAGAGTTCTGCCTGTAGCCTCTCCCGGGTCCCTGCCCATAACCTCTTCCGCGGTTCCCGCGTTGTCGCATGTATGGACCTTGACCTCTTCCTTGGGTGGTAGTAAATTTGTCAAACCAGACCTTTTGTTCATCGGTTAACAAGGACTTAACCTCAAGGAGATGTCCGGTTCTTTCTTTCATCATTTCGCCCTTCAGGCTGGTCCATTCATCAATATTCTTGTTGATGGTATTTTCATCAGGATTCGGTGAAGAAGTAAGCGTGATATACCTGGCCCTGTTTTCCCTGATTTGATTGCGATATTCTTGCATATTGTTCCAGTGCCCGGTACGAAGTTGATTGATCTTTTCCTGTTGTTCTTCTGTCAATTCCGGAATTCTATAACATTTTCCCTGGGCATAACCTGATCCTCTCTGGGCAAATAATGCAGAACTCATCATAATTGACATTGCAACGATAAATAATTTTTTTAATCCTGGATTTTTCATTTTATTATCCTCCTATATTTATTTGTTTATCCATTTGACAGGATATTCTTTTAAAACTTTCGCCCATTATCATTTTTTTATGTTTTTCGTCAAAAGAATCAGGGTATTGCTTACAGAATAAAACCGTGTATATCCATTCATCTAAAGAAAATTTCCCTTGAACCGGTAAAAATGTATTTTCATAAAAAGGAGATTTAAAAAAAGAACCAATAACATGTATCCCCGTAAATGATTTCAGATAATAATTATAAACTAACATTTCATGATGACCAATAAAATAACAAGTTTTTTAGTTCTTTTTAGTTTTGCAATAACATTTAGCTTAACGGGACAAGAACACATTAACGGGGAGAAAAGAATTTATGTTTCTGAAGATGGGAAAACCTTCGTGAACAGGGATTTACCGGTGTACATTAAAATAGCTACATCACCAGATGATACTGCCCCTGCTCATAGTTTAAAGAGTAAAACATCTGGAAGTTACACGAATCCCATGTATTTTGATACAGAAGGGTACAACACGATTCGTTCGCCATGGGCTGTTGACCCGGAAACAAAAAAGCCGGTTTACCCGCAACAGGAAGTTATTTTCGAGGTATATGCCGATGGTATTGCACCATTGAGCAAGGCTTTATATAATGATTCGCGTCCCTACCATTCGGGAGGGAAAACATATTATAACAGTAAGCTTAACGTTGAAATTGCTGCTTCTGACGAGGTTTCGGGAGTGCAAAGAACCTATTATTCTATTAATGGAGAACCATTCAAAGAATATATCAATCCACTTGCGTTTTCATCTGAAAATGAATACAATTTAAAATATTACTCGATAGATTTCACGGGAAATACCGAGGAATTGAAACATTCTATGTTTTCGGTGGACGCTACTCCTCCAAAGACAGAACATACCATCGAGGGAATAACAAAAGACAACATTCTCTCGCCCGACGCGGCGATTATATTGACCAGTGAAGACAATTTATCGGGTGTTAAGAAGATAATGTATGCTATTAACGAAGGGCCTTATCAATTATATTCCCGGCCAATAAGCATGGCTGCTATTGAGGATGAGGAATTTAGTATACATTATTATGCCATTGATAACGTGATGAACGAGGAAGAAAAGCAGGTGATTGATGCCACCGCGGGAAAAATGAGGAATGGTCAAAGAAACGACGAATCCATGTTTAGTTATTACATCGATAATGATGCCCCGTCCACGCGATTTAGCATCGAGGGAGATCAACATGAAGAAAAGTACTTGTATATTTCAGGGAGATCAAGAATTGTAGTCGAGGCCAGTGATGAAAAATCAGGAGTGGAGAATATTTATTATGGTATCAATAATGCCAACGCTGGTGAAACTTACACTGATCCTTTTACACTTGACAGTGAGGGATTGAATAAGATATATTATAAGGCGGTGGATTATGTTGGTAACAACTCAGGTATTAAAGGATCAACTGTTTTTGTAGACACAAAATCTCCTGAAACCAAAATTTCTTTTCAAGGAAACCAATTTACCAACAGGGATACGATATTTATTACCAGTGCTACCAAAATTAATATTTCCGGTACTGATAATGCTTCCGGGCTAAAGAAAATTCGCTACAGGTTATCTGACGGAACCGAAAATGATTATACAGAGTCCTTTACCATTGATAAAAATGGTTCTACTGTTATACAATACCATGGTATTGATAAAGTAAATAACGCGGAAGCAGGGAAACAACAAGTAGTTTTTGTTGATAATTTATCTCCTAATGGGCATTATCATTTTAGTGTTGAGCCTATTGGTAAAAAAACCGTGCGCGATGAGTCTTACACGATTTATCCAAGTAATACCACGATTTATCTTGGTGCAACTGATAATGCCTGTGGCGTGAAAGAGATCACTTATGAAATGAATGATACAAAAACTGTTTATACTGAAGCTCTTGCTGGTCTTAAACCCGGGAATTACGAAATTTTGGTTACCAATACCGATGAACTCGGGAATGCTTCTGAATATACCCTGAAATTCGCGATAGAGAACTAAAAACCCAAAATTGGATCAATAAGTCCCATTAAAAAGAAAATCAATAATAATGAAACATCCATGATTAGTTTAATCATTAAACACACACGGCAATGATTAAATTAATTTTGGATGTTCCATCTAACAATTGAAAATAAATGTTTAACTAAAATATATTCGTGTGAAAAAACTAATCCTTTTATTTTTTGTACTGGCTTCCTTGTTTTTGAAAGCCAATAGTCAGGAAGAAAAATATATAGCACTTTATATATATAATTTTACAAAATATATAAATTGGCCCTCGGAGGCAAAATCAGGTGATTTTGTTATCAACATCATAGGGCATGAATCTGTATATCACGCGTTGGTGAATCTCACGGAAGGTAAAACAGTAGGAAACCAGCCAATCAGGGTTAATTTTTACAAGAATGAGGAATTGGCGAAAGAGGGACATATTCAGTTTCTTGGTCATTGGCAGAGTAGATCGCTCAACAGTCTTCTTTCCAAAACGAGTTCAAAATCATCACTGATTCTTACCGAAATGGCAGGTTTAATTGATAAGGGATCTGCCATCAATTTTATGGTTGTTGATGGCAGCATAAAATATGAAATAAAAAAGAAACATGCAGAAGACAGGGGTTTAATCGTGAATTCCCGGTTGGAAAGCATGGCTTACAAGGTTCACAGGTGAGCAATCTCTTACGGTGTATAATTACCGGGATTTTGATTTCTCCATCTATTGCCTTTTCTATGCCCGGGGCCTCTTCTGAAAGGCCCTTCCATTTCCATCATTTTCCTGAATAAATGCTCAAGTTTTTCTTGTTGTTCCGGAGTACAGATGGACTTGAGATTTAAAAAATTAACTATGGTTTCTTCTTTTAATTGCTGATGCAAAATTCCTATTGTTTTTGCTATTTCATTCAGGTACACTGAATCAGGATTATCTTCCGAGAGCTCATCGAGCATCATTTGTCTCTGTTCGTTCAATTCTCTCACGATTTCTCTGGATTTGATCATGTACCGTTGCCTGTATTCTTTGAAACGATCAAACTGTTCCGGTGATAAATTTAATTCCCTCGTTATGATTTGTTGCGCGTTACCTGTTCCTGGCTGAGGAGCGGGTTGTATAGCCACATTTTCACTTCTGATATGGTAAATAATGGTACCCAGGGCAAAGAGATTCATGATTAACAATACGATGATTGCCCAGGTAATTATTTTATGGTTTTTAAATAGGTTCATTTTAGTCTGATAATAATATGATTTCAATATTTTCTTCTTCTATGCCATTTAAATAATAATCATTAGCAATAACTTCATATCTATTCAGATTTTCTGCTGGAAAGATGAAATTCCTGCTAATTGTATTTCCCAGTAACATTCCCGAAATTGCAAAAATAACTATGATAGCTGAAACAAGAACCGGTTGCAATACCCGGGGCCACGTCGTCGGGGTAGTTGAAATTTCTTCCACCCGTGCATTTTCCATTCGGGCTTTTAACTTGTTGTAAAACCAGGGATCATCTGGTATTTCTTTTTCATTTTCGATAACGTCTAAAGCTTTTTCAAGGATGATTAAACGGTAATGACATTCCTTGCATTCCTGCAAATGGGCCGATATTTCTTCCCGTAATTTATCATCCAGGTTTTTCTCAGCGTAATCAAAAAGGTAGTGGTTTATTTCTTTGCATTGTATTTTCATGGTTGGTGCGTCATTATTCCGGTTTATAATATTGGACAATATATCGCATGTTTTCTTTCGCTCATTCATAATGTTTATAAAAATGAATTAGTTTTTTCTGCAGGTTTATTTTAGCCCTGTGAATCAGTGATTCAACAGCAGGTAATTTCATTTGCATGATGTTGGCGATTTCCTTGTATGATAAATCCTCGTATTTATTTAGTGTAAAGGCTATTCTTTGATTTTTTGGCAAATTAGCAAGGGCATGATGAAGGGCTTTTGCGATTTCTTCTCTCTCGAGTTTACCGGAAGGATCTTGGGCGAAGTTTTTATAAACATGAGAGTTCACCTTTTTTTTACCCGTGAAAAATTCCTCGATATGATTAAAAACGGCCCTTCTTTTTTTGAAATTCATGAAGTTAATGGATTTGTTAACAGCGATCCGGTATATCCAGGTTGAGAGTTTGGATTCTTCGCGAAATGAATGAATCGAACGATAGATTTCAATGAATACTTCTTGAGCCAAATCTTCAGCATCGGCAGGGTTATGAACAAGCCCGGTGATGGTGCGGAGTACTTTTTCACGATATTGATCTACCAGGCACCTGTAGGCGTTTTCATCTTTCTGTTTAGTTCCTCTAACGAGTTCTTCTTCTTTCACTCGTGTTAAATCTGTTTAAATAATTATTTTTGACAATCAGGAAGAAAAAAACTTTCGTGCAAACACTATTTTTTGGAAAATAAGATTATAAATAAACAGGGGATTCATAAATCATTTACCCTTCACATCCTCTTCTGAAATGCCAAATTGTTCTTTTTTGTGTTCTTTTCCCATTGGTTCAACATGAACCAAAATGTCATAGACATTATCGATTTTATTCTTTATTCCTGCTTCAACCTCCTCGGCCAGCTCATGAGCTTTATTGAGGGTGAGATTCCCATCTGCTTCAATATCAACGGCAATTACATACATGGCCCCTAATTTCCTTATTCTCGCCCGGTGAGGATTATTTACCCCGTCTATTGCATTCACGGCATCAAATAAATCTTTGTAGATCGCGGGATCCTGAATACCATCCATTAATTCCATGTTTGATTCCATGAATATAAAGTAGGCACTTCTCATGATCCATAAACTGACAAGTAACCCTGTGACAATATCGATAACCGGGAACTCGAGTATACAAGTGAAAAACAGACCGGCTAATACAGTAAGAGAGATAATCACGTCATTTCTCATGTTTTTCGCGTTGGCAATAAGCATGGGGCTATTCACTTTACTTCCAACTTTAAACTGGTATAGCGCTAGTCCGGATTTCCCGAAAATTGAAAAAAGAGTTACATAAATTGCTATATTGTCAGGAATTTCATTAGAAGAAATTTCAGTAATTTTAGATATGGAAGAAATGGCAAGTTGAGCCCCGGCAAAAAAAATAACAAACGACAGGGCTTTTGTAGCAATCGTATCGGCTCTCCTGTAGCCATATGGATATTTAATGTTCGGGGGTTTCCGGAGAATCCTTGCAGTAACCAGTGTGATAACAGAGGTGACAATGTCGGTAGCCGAATCGATTCCATCACCTACCACGGCCAAGCTACCCGCGATTATTCCTACAGTTATTTTGGATATTGATAACAAGGCATTACCTGCAATGCTAATCCAGGAAGCTTGAATTATCAGGTTTTGTTTAATGGTCATATGCATTTATTAGCGCGGAATTCTCCATGAAATACCGGTTGTAATGAATTTATCCGGTGCAAAATTATTGATTCCTAAACCAAATGCAAGATCAATCTGAAAATTATTGGCAAGTAGCCAGGCAAACCCAGCGTCGAATTTGTGTTCATTTTTACCTTCCTCCGGGAAATCACCATAGAATTCACTGAAAACAGCTATTTTTTCGTTCAGAGAATATCCAAGAACTAAAGAGTATACTGCCGAGGCTTCAGGGACAAGACCATCCCATTCGGCACCAATATTATAGCCGAGGGAAAACTTTTCTGAAAGAGTATGTTGAAAAGCCATACGAAAGAAAGGTCCCAAGTAATTGGTTGAAAATTCATCCTTACCGGTACCCGGGAATAGCAAATGGACCAGAATTGCTGATTGCGGAATTATTCCTCTTTCTTCCGTTATAAATACCTTGATTCCGGCGGTTACAGGTGAAAATCCTTTTATGGAACTGGTATTCCCGGTTTCTCTATTATCAATAAACTCGCCAAGGTATTCAGCAATGAAACGTAACTCAATGGTTTCCAGGATACCATATCGCAACAACGTGGAGTTATACACGAAATTGCTTTTTGTTCTGGTTGCATTCTCATCAAACGAGGCCATGAAACCGGATTCAATTTGCAGTGTATTTTTGGGAACAATGAATGGTGACTCTGTTTGATCAGGCCTGTCGGTTACGATTTCAGGATTAGTAGATTCCTGAGTGAAAACTGGCAGTTGAACAAGGAGTAGAAAAACGAAATGGAATAAATACTGTCTCATTTAGATTGATCTAAGAATATTTATTTTGTTGTTTCCAAAATAGATCAAACCAGATTCATTTTTCAAGATATTTTTTCATCGTGTTAAATAGTTGTTTTTCTTCAATGGGTTTGGTTAACACATCAGAACAACCCGCGGCCAGGCATTTTCTCCTGTCTTCTTCCATGGCATATGCTGTTTGGGCGATTACGGTCAAGTCAGGATTTATCTTTTTAATTTCACGGGTAGCCTCGAAACCATTCATGACAGGAAGTTGTATATCCATGAGGACTAATTCAATATCGGGATTATTTTTTACAATATCTATCGCTTCCCTTCCATCTTTCGCCGAAACTATTTTAATACCGGTAATATCTAATACTTCCTGAAGAAAAATTAAGCTGGTTTCATCATCCTCAACGAGGAGAACTTTATAATCATTCCATTTATAATCCATTTTATTTACTTTCTATCAAAAATAATGTCTTTTTTTGAATTATCTATGCCAATTCCAGTATCTTTAACATGTATTACAAGGTATAGTTATTGAAGAAAGGTTTCATACAAGTTATTCCCTCGGCTTTATCGATCCGCAGGGAATTATTTTTCAATCATAAACTCTCGATTTATTTTAAATATGAATACCTGTAAAAAGAATCAGGTAAATAATTATTTTTTTTTACCCTGGTTTGCTACCGCTTTTTCTGCCTGTTTAATAGATTCTTCATCGCCGAGGTAATAATGTTTTTCAGGTTTTAAATTATTATCAAGTTCATAAACGAGGGGTATACCCGTGGGGATATTCAGACCAACAATTTCCTGGTCAGAAATATTGTCAAGATATTTTACCAGGGCCCTCAAACTATTGCCATGAGCGACAATAATCACTCTTTTACCTGATTTTATTGTTGGGGCAATAGTTTCGTGCCAGTATGGTAAAAATCTTTCAACAGTATCTTTTAAACACTCGGTTGATGGTAAATCTGTTGGTTGCAAATTTTTATACATTGGGGCAAATTTCGGATGCCTTTCATCCTTTTCTTCAAGGGCCGGGGGTTGGACATCATAGCTCCGGCGCCAGGTTTTTACCTGTTCTTCACCATGTTTATCTGCCATTTCAGCTTTATTGAGGCCTTGTAGTGCCCCGTAATGCCTTTCGTTAAGGCGCCAGGATTTTTCGACGGGTATCCAGAGCAAATCCATTTCGTCCAGGCAAATCCATAAGGTACGCAATGCCCTCTTTAGAACGGAAGTGAAAGCAATATCAAAAGTAAATCCATTTTCCTTCAAAAGGATGCCGGCCATACGGGCTTCCTCGATTCCTTTTTCAGATAAATCAACATCTGTCCAGCCGGTAAAACGGTTTTCTTTATTCCAGGTGCTTTCGCCATGTCTTAATAAAACAACTTTATACATGGTATTAACATTTTATTTTTAATACTAATAACAAAACTATAATCATTTAGTTGATTTCACCCTGATATTTATAACCTATGTCTTCTACCTGCTCTTTTATTTTTCTTGTATCAATTTTATCGCCTTCTACATGAACAGAAGAATTTGCCAGGTCGACAGTAACTTTCTTGATTCCTTCAATAGAACCAATTGCTTTTTCAACATTCATTTTGCAATGGTTGCAAGTCATTCCGCTTACTTTAACATCTTTTGCATTCATGATACTTTTTTCTGGTCCAGGACTATTGCCTGTTTTGGTTAAGCTATTATAATATTTTCGAAATATGCTCAGCAGTAATAAACCACCAAGTATTATACCGGAAGCAATTTCAAGCCATCCAGGGAGTAAGCCATGCTGATGTTCACCATGGTGATGAGGTAGAGTACTGTTGAAAAATCCGGTGGGTAAGAGGAAATCAGTTATATAAGCAAAGAATAGAGCGCCTGCAATAATTGTTAAAAGATAGAGAAAGAGGTTCTTTCTGCCAAGAACTTTACCAATCACTGTTATTGTTGCAATATTGGTGGCCGGACCAACCATCAAAAAAACTATTGCTGCACCGGGTGATATCCCTTTCATTAAAAGAACGGCAGCAATGGGCACTGAACCGGTCGCGCAAACATACAAGGGTATAGCAGCAGCAAGAATCACGGCGATATTAAGCAACCAGTTTTCTCTTACAGCCTCGAAGAAATTATCAGGAATAACTACATCGATGAAAGCAGCGAGCAAAAGACCTATTATTAACCATTTTGAAATATCATCCAAAAAGTCGCCAAAAGCATACCTGAATAATTCTCTAACAGGATTCTTGTATTTTTTCTCTTCACCTATTGAATGGTCCCTGATTTTTGTCTTTTCCCTTTTTTTCATGAATATATTGGTAGCAATGCCTCCTCCAATCCCCGTGAATAAAGCGATAATCGGTCTTATAATAGCGAAAGGAAGCCCCAGTAAACTGTAAGTAACAAAAATAGAATCGACACCGGTTTGCGGGGTGGAAATAAGAAAAGAAACAGATGAACCCCTTGATGCCCCACTTTTAAATAAGGATACACCGGTAGGTATTACACCGCATGAACACAAGGGCAGGGGTATACCAACGAGAGCAGAGTTGAAAACGGACCTGAAATTACCCTTGCCAAGGAATTTCTTAATTTTGGCCGCCGGGAAAAAGACGTGTAAGAGACCGGCAAAAAAGAAACCAATTAAAAGATAAAAGGACATTTCATTCAATAAAAGCAGAAAACTCTCAAAATAATCCACAACATGTTTTAATATATTATCCATTTTAATCTCCGATTTAACACTAATTTAAACTGAATTAAAATAAAACGTTTTTCTAATACATATAGTGTAATGATGGGAAAACATTACCAAAATGAACTTGTTTACCGGGTTTATTGATATATTAATCCTTATTTCTACTTTTAATTCAGTGGGTTACATAATTACCAACTATTCGCTACCCTTATTAAATTAGTATCCAGGCACATGCGATAAATCAATCTCAAATGTTAATATCCTTTTTTGTTTTTTATCACAAGCGGTACGAATTTTGTCATTTGATAAATATCATTAGTGGAATATATTTTATACCACTAAATAATTGAAAAAGGAAGAGGATAAATTTAGTATCTTTAGGTTAATAAATTGAATTATGAATCAGGAGACCGAACATATTGAAAAGCTGGAGGCAATGATATCCGATTGCCAGAAAAAGATCGCCATTAACCATCGATTACTGATGGAAGATGAATTAACTTTCGAAGAAACCAACCGGTTGAATGAAGAGATCAAAAGGTTAAAAAACATGATGTTTTCATATCAGGCTCAATTGGGGAAACTTTACAGGTTTGCATTTGGTAAATTCGATGATGTAACATGATGCACTAGATAATTAGGAAATTACGATTTTAGAATTTTAATGCCCGGTTACGACCGGGTTTTTTTGTTTGTAGCCAGATAGTAGGGATGGAATACAATTAAGATACAACAAATTAAAATCCTACATTGGCACCCAGGGTTATCGTGCTGGTTTTACCATGGAAAAACTCAGGGTAATAACTTTCAACACCTTTAACATCCCGGGATAAAAATTCCATGAAAATCCAGCCATTATTGATTACCTGATATTTTGCAACAAAAGATATCTCTTTTTTTACCCATTCTATACTATCGAGGTAAGGATTGCCTACCCTGCGAACTCCCAGGGCTGTGTAATCTTTTCCCCGTTGGGATAAAATATATGATAGTCTTAAATCTAATCCCCTGGCTGGTTTGAAGCCAACAGAAGCGAAAATTTCACGGCTATTGTCTTTAAGATAATGTCCCAGGTTGTAATAGTTTGATTCAAAAGTTGTGGTGGGCATATCATGTTGATAAACAAGAGGATTTGTACGTGTATACTCGAAGCGTGCATATGTTTTGGGAATCAGGTTCGTTAGGTTGAATCCAGTTCGATAGCTCACGAAGTTTAACTCATCCGGTTTCGTGAAACGGGCGATAGATAACTCGTCTATGAAAATGGTAGCAAAAAGATGAAGATGTTTTATGGAACGGATGCTGGCATCAAAGAACATCTGGCTGTTTTGGCCCAATTGATTTGGCCCGGTTGAATTTAAGGTGTGATCAATTGATTTATAAAACATCACCGGGATCATGTAAGCTGGATGTAAGCCCATATCGCTGTAAATGATTGAATTGCCAAGAGAAAGGCCAATTGTTTGCCAAGGTTTAAATGTGAACATGTTCGTGGAAAGAAACTTGGGTTTAAATACCTGTCGCATGCTCGTGCCGTAACTATTTGTATAGTACTGGCTACGCGCGGAATCGATCACTTCGGAAACCAGCCAGGCATGAATATAGTTAAACTCGAACCAGGAGGTCGGTTTCAGGTTCAGTTTTACCTGGGCAGCACTGGGTATTTTGGCAGAAAATATATTGGGGTAGTATACATGTTGACCCCATTCAAAATGGTCTTTTACCAGGCCAATGGTTCCCCATTTCCAGGTCCAGGTAATCCCCCCCCGCATTTCACTGAAATCGTATCGCGCTTTATAATTTGCTCCGGGTCGGGTATTTAAGTAATCTTCATTCGAAAATTTAATTTTTTCATGATTATCTCTCAAGCTGGCATAGACACCCAATCGATCGCCAAGGTAGGCAAAGGCTTCAGCGCCATTCCAGCGATGATAATTTGTCCCGTTTTCGTTGGACCAGTACTGGATACCCAAAATTGGATTAATCGACAGGGTAAATAGAGAATCCTTGTAATAAAAAAGATCAAGTCGTTTTTGAAAGTTTTTACCGGGCAGCAATTCTTTGTTATAGTCGCGCAGGTAAAAATCCAGTTCTTTTTGAAGATAAAGGCTCAGCTTTTCCCGGGTTTGATATGCTTCATTTAATTTTTGAGCAATATAAGTTCTGGAATAAGGTTTAACCACGGAGTTTATATGAATTACTTTTTCATTCGCGAGTTCTTCCAAAAACATGTATATATCCTTGTTACTCACGTGTTCATATACTACTTGCGCGGTGGAGTAATTAATAATTATATAAATTCCCAAAATAATATTGATACATTTTTTCACTATAATAAAATTAAGGTAGACATTTGTTTTTCAATCAATTGAAATTACTAGATAGCATTGGTACTTCTAATGCCGTGGAACCCTCATATTATATTCATTTCCTTTGGTGAAAGTTAGTACATGAGGGTTTCATACGAACAAAATTGATTTTTAAAGGTCGGTCCCGAATATATTCGGGAGAACTTGCTTTTTGTTCATCAATGTTTATTTAAAACAATTTACATGCTCGTTTCATATTCATTCAAAAATGATAAAGATAAGATATTTAAAGTATTTGAAACAATTGGAATAAGAATCAGGAATAATTAAGATGATCTTGCTTTTTTGATAATTATGTTATACAAGGCCTTGTGAAAATATTTAAGATCAGTTAAAATGCGGCACTTTTCATATGCTTCAAGGTATTTCATTTCTGATTCAATTATTTCTTCCAGTGTTTTGGGCAAATCAGCATAATATGGAGGAATGAGCCCGGGTTTGTATTTGATTCTTTTTTGTTTCAGTTCTTCGGGGTAGAGGTTATAATAATGTAAACTTAGCGGTCGAACACCGACTATTTTCATCTCTCCCTTAATCACGTTAAGAAGCATGGGTAATTCGTCCAACCAAAGCTTACGCATTATTTTTCCTGCTGTTGAAATCCTGAAATCGTTGTTAAATTTACCACCCTTGGCCAGATTAAATTTATTATACACGTAATCCTGTAAATACTCGGCATAAGGATGCATGGTGCGCATCTTGTAGACTTTTATAATTTTCCCGTTTTTTCCAATTCGTCGCAAACGGACCAGTGGGCCGTAAGAGGCGTTCATATCATACGCGGGTTGTTTAACTTTTTTGCACACGAAATAGTAACAAGCACCGATGAACTGTTCATTGATTACTTCAAAACCACATGAATAAAGGCGACCAAGAGTTTCTGCTCTCGTGAGCACGCGATTTTGCCCGCGGGTAAGTAGAAAATATAGTCCCCTGGTAAGTTTAAATTTTGGGAATACCCTTTTCAAGATAAAATCAAAAAAATAAAACAGCCAATTCAACACGGGTGGATATTTATTTAAGATTCTTTGTTTTCGGAGGAATTTAGTTTCCACGCAGCCAATAAAAATACCCCTGTCAGGAAGTTTACGATTCACGGATTCAAAGAACTTGTTGATCCTTTGGATATCATTGATTCTTTTTAAATTTACAATGGACGTGAAATAATCAACAGGTTGCATTTCTATATTGAACCTCGTGGTAGTTTCCAGTACAAGGGTTTTTGTATCTGTAAGATTAACATGATCTTTAATGAAATTATAAACTTCTAAACCTGAGTCATTGATAATGGCAAACTTGAGATTCCTGTTAATGAGTTCCTGGTAAAGATCGTTATCAATAACATCTTGCTTCAGGTTGCTCCTGAGAAACCTGTCTATTATGGCTGACTGAGTAAATTTATCCAGTTTCGTGTGAATATCTTCCTTTTCCTCGGTGGATTCTTTCATTAAATAATAAAGGTTAACGAATATTATCTCGAAAAGGGTTGCAAGTAAAATTGTGCCTGTAACGATCATTCTCGAGTAATTCAAATTTTGAAAGAAGAACATGATGACACTAATCGTGGCAAACACGATGAGATTACTGTAAAGCACCGGCATTAGCAGGTTGCGTAATGTATCCGTTTTTTTGAAGGCGAATTTCCGGGTAAAAATACTCACGGTGTACCAGATGAAAATAAAAAATGCCAGCGCGATAAGATAGTTATTCTTGAGATATGAAGTTGCGGATTCTTTTTGTGTGAGGGTAAGAAAATAGGCAGCAAGAATTATAAATAGATCTGTGACAATAAAAAACCATGATACGTATTTCAGCCTGTAATCCTTTAAGACAGGCGCAACTTGTTCCTTTGGATGAATCTCGGCTGTTAAAACAGCATTTTCATCCTCACTGAATTTTTCCTTTTGTTCCTTGATAGTTTCCAGGGTTTTAATAACCATCGGTTTTTACGCAACTTCCTTTTCAAAGTTATAATAATAGCTTAATAATATAAAACTTTTTACATTTTTTTTAGAATTGTTGAAATACCGCGAATATTTAAATATTCATGAATACCCGGGAAGATCAGGATGAACGTGCTTTTTTTATTAAAATATTATAACAGGCAACCATGAAATACCTGAAATCAGTTAGAAAAGGAGATTTTTTCCATCTCTCTAAATACAGGTTTTCGGAATCAATTATTTCATCAAATGATTTGGGAAGATCAGCGTAATAGGGAGGAATCAGGCCTGGTTTTGTGGCAATTCTTTTCTTCTGAAGCCATTCAGGGTAAAGATTGAAGTATTGTTCACTCAATGGACGAACCCCGATTATTTTAAGCTCACCTTTCAGCAGATTAATTATCATTGGAAATTCATCGATCCATAATTTCCGCATGAATTGGCCAAGGCGGGCAATTCTAAAGTCATCATTGAATTTACCATTCATGGAAATTTTGTTTTTCTTGTAAATGTATTCCTGAAGGTATTCGGCATATGGATGCATGGTGCGGAACTTGTATACTTTAATAATTCTGCCGTTCTTACCTACTCTCTTTAGTTTGATGAGGGGACCATATGTGGGTTGTATGTCGTACATGGGTTCAGATACTTTTTGAACAGCAAAGTAAAACAGGTTGTCGATAATACTTTCTTCTAAAATCTTGAAACCACAGGATACGAGCCTTCCAAGAATTTCAGTTTCGGAGAACATCCTTCCCCGGCCCATGGTTAATGTGAAATAAATTTTTTTTAACACGGGTATCTTGGGAATTATCCTCCTGAAAACAAAATGCAGGAAATATAAAATTATCCCTACTTGACCGGGGTATCGTGATAAAATTGTTTTTCGTTTGATGTTGCCGGAAACCGCGCAACCTATTAATATTCCTCCCTCGTGTAACCTTGCATTGACCGTTTTAAAATACTTGTTTAATCTCCTGTGATCATTAATCCTGATAAAATCGGCAATAGCCGAAAACCGGTAAGGATAATAAGAAAATGGAACCAACGAGGGGATATTCACGTAAGTTGACCGGTCATCAATTCGAATATGTTTTTCAGCGAACAAGAGACCTGGTTTTCCAACAGATTTTTCCACTATTTGTTTCCAATATGGATAGCGGGAGCAGGGATCTAAAACGGTTTTCTCTTTCCGCCCTTGTTGTATTTCCGGGGTTAGAAGGGTTTCAAACATGCAGGCTTATTTTTTAAAGCGTCTTTAAAATTACGGATGAATTTTTTCTTATTCACAACACATCATGGTGATCTTGATCACCATTAATGGGATAGATTGATCATATTAATTATTTTGATTAGAATAAAAAGACTAGAGGGTAAATAAAAAAAAAGGGAGATATGGATTCATCTCCCATTTTTTGCTGTAGGGGAAGGATTCGAACCTTCAAGGAGCGGTTGGTTCCGGTGTAACCCGGAATTTATCCCGTTATTCTCCACCCCCGGGACAGGAGGGCGTGTCTGCCAAAAATTTCACCACCCTACAATATGTTTGTCAGAACTTCATGGACAAAAATAAACACATTTTGGTAAAAGATGATAATATATTAACAAATACTATTAATAATTGCAATAAAAATAATATATTAGCATATTAATTATTAAAAGAGCAAAATAAAGGATATGGAAAACATAAATAAATATCAACTTGATAATCTGGATAAGGAAATATTGGCACTCCTGATTAAAGACGCTAAAATACCATACACGGAGATAGCAAAACGATTGGTAGTTTCTCCCGGAACCATTCATGTTCGGACAAGGAAAATGGAAGAACTGGGTATTATTAAAGGCGCTACATTAATTATTGATCATCAGAAACTGGGATATGACTTGACAGCTTTCGTGGGCATTTATCTTGTAAAGGGTAGTGTTTACGAGGAGGTAATTTCCGATTTAGAAAAGATTAATGAAGTCGTGGAGGCACATTACACAACGGGGACTTATAGTATTTTTGTTAAAATTGTCAGTAAAAATACCAATCATTTACGCAAGGTAATTGGAGAGAGTATCCAGAGAATAAATGGAGTAATCAGAACAGAGACGATAGTATCCCTTTCCGAACATATTCACAAACCCATAACCATATCATAATTTATCCAAATACATTCATGAAATTTTTTTTAATGTTACCTGATAATTTTTCAAGAGAGATATTTTTAGCGCCCGCGAGCTGATAATACAGATCTTCAATAGTTAAGTTATTCTCATCTGTTTCAAGAAAGAGATTATCAAGGGGAAGATCCTGAAGGGATTCGCGCAACTTGGATTGATTATTTAAAGCATTCTCCCCGAGTGAAAGATAACAGTCCAGTTCAATTAATTGAAAGGCCATTTCCGGGGAGCTATTAAAACCATGGATAATCCAGGTTGTCTTTTCTTTCTTTTTTTTTCGTTCAGATAATATAACATCATATGCTTTTACACAGTGTATAATCATGGGTTTTTTAAAATGATTCGCGATTTCATCCTGATAATTAAAAACTTCAACCTGCAATGCAAGGGAAGGTCCTTTTAGTTTATCCAGGCCACATTCACCAACAGCTATTACATTTTTTTTACTGAGATATTTTTCAATTTCAAGTACCTGGGATTTCCAGTTTTCTTTAATATACCAGGGATGCAATCCCGCGGAGAAGAGATTCTCTTCATTGTATGATAATTCACCCGGGAGGAGATTATGGATGGTTAAAATATTATTATTATTTGACAACTTATGCGTGTGAATATCAATATATTGAAAAGAATTATTCATTTGCCTGTTTATATATTTCTTGTTCAATTTTTAATACCCCCGGGTTCGTTAAATGATGATGATACATCGCGGTACCTGGCTATAAATGCCGTAATTGCTTATCCTAATGTCATGTCATTGAAAAAATGACGTTTGACCTGTGATTTCGTGAAATAAAGGTCATTTTTTTGCGATATTAACCGTGAAGTGTCTCTAATCTTGCTATACCTTTTTTAATTCTGGCAATTGTTTCCTCTTTCCCGAGCATTTCCATAAGCTGAAATAGATCCGGCCCGGTAGTACTTCCAACAAGTGTTATTCTCAGGGGTAACATTACCTGTCCAAACCCAATATTTTTATTTCCGATATATGCAGAAATGGCTTCTTTAAGACGGGAAGCATTGTAATCAGGTTCGTTTTCAATAACCGGTAATACTTCTTTTAGCAAATCTGCAGAATTATCATTCCATTTCTTTTTCACTGTTTTTTCATCATATTGTTCAGGAGCCGTGAAGAAAAACCAGGCTTCATCCCAAAATTCATGAACGAAAGAGACTCTTTCCTTCACGGTTTCAATCACTTTTTCCACGTGAGTCTCCTCTGCTGAAATGTTTTTTTGTTTCAAAACAGGTAAAAACAGCCTGCAAAGTTCATTAACACTTTTTTTTCTTAAATACTGTTGATTAAACCATTTGGTTTTTTCGGGATCAAAACGGGCCCCGGATTTCCCTACTCTTTCCAGGCTGAATTCAGCGATCATTTCCTGTAGCGTGAAAATTTCATTTTCCGTGCCTGGGTTCCATCCCAAAAGTGCCAGCATATTAATAAATGCTTCCGGGAAATATCCTTGTTCCCTGTAGCCGGGAGACATTTCACCTGATAGCGGGTCTTTCCATTCGAGCGGGAATACGGGAAATCCCATTTTATCCCCATCTCTTTTACTGAGTTTTCCCTTGCCTTTCGGTTTAAGAATAAGTGGCAGATGCGCGAAGGCCGGCATTTTATCTTCCCAGCCAAATGCCCGGTATAGCATCACGTGCAGGGGTAAAGAAGGCAACCATTCTTCACCCCGGATAACATGTGAAATATTCATCAGGTAATCATCAGTAACGTTTGCCAAGTGGTACGTGGGTAATCCATCTGTTTTGACAAGCACTTTATCATCAAGCGTGGATGTATTCACTTTTATCTCTTCTCTTATAATATCACGCATGACAATTTCATTGTCCTCGGGCATTTTGAATCGAATAACAAAGGGTGTTCCTGACTCGATCAAGGTTTTTGTTTCTTTTTCAGACAGTGAGAGGCTGTTTTTCAAATTCATTCTCACTGATGCATCATAAGAAAAAGTTTTCCCGGCTTTTTCATATTCCAGCCTGAGAGATTCAAGTTCTTCTGGAGTATCAAATCCATAATATGCATTCCCGGAATCAATAAGTTGACGGGTGTACTTTTGATAAACTTCCTTTCTTTCGCTTTGCCTGTAAGGAGCATGCGGCCCACCAGTAGTAGCGCCTTCATCAGGGAAAAGTCCACACCAGTTGAGTGCTTCAATAATATATTCCTCTGCTCCCGGAACATAACGGGTTTGATCGGTGTCCTCTATCCTGAGAATAAATATACCGTTATTTTTTTTGGCAAATAAATAGTTGAATAATGCTGTTCTGATTCCTCCCATGTGCAAGGGGCCTGTTGGGCTCGGGGCAAAACGTACTCTAATATCTCCACTCATGGTGTTTTTTTTACAAAGATAAAAATTAGTACAATAGCCAGTGTCATTCGGTGAAATAATATCAGTTGATCCATATCACATGTATTAAACAAGGTATATCTCTTTTACAACACCAATTATGACGTGTAAATAACACGAAAATGTTGTCCGTTCCGGGTGTTAGCATAAGATTGGGATAATTTTTCAATCTAGTTAAATTGATGTAATTTCAAACCATTAATACATGAATCATGAACGTGAATATCACTACTGCTCAAAATGTTGAAATCGGGCAAATAGTTGCCAGCGTTGGAGAACGAATGCTCGCTCAGGTGATTGATTTTCTGCTTTTCGGGGTTCACGGGTCATCCGGTTGTTGATTAAAATGTGTTTGCCATGAAGATTTTACTACTTTTTGGTTTGTTACATGTTTACGTCTATCAGCAAGAGGACTTTCGCAATATTTTTACTTTCGATTACCAGTGGGCTGTGAATTTCATGGAGAATAACAAACGTGATATGCGTGATGTTACAAATGATTTTGATATTGAAAATTCTGTAGTTATTCCTGTTCTTTTCCCGGAAGTGGTTCGCTTTTCTTTATTTAAGAATTACATGGAAACCCTGGCTCTTGAAGTTTTATATGTTAAATTTGGTTCAGATGACGCGGATTTTTCCATAGGAATTTTTCAAATGAAACCTTCTTTTGTTGAAAATCTGGAAGAATTTATTGATAATAATCATGATTTAAAAAAGAAGTACGATAATATAATATCATTCCATTCCGTCAGGCCAAAAAAAGTCCGTGAAGAAAGAATAAGAAGATTAAAGACAGTTTCCTGGCAGTTAATTTATGCAGCCGCATTCTATGATGTCGTTCAATCGCGTTTTCCTGATAAAAAATATCACTCAAAGGAAGATAAAATCCGGTTTTTTGCCTCTGCCTACAACCATGGATTTACAAAATCCGAAAAGGAAATAGAACTTTGGATTGATAGAGCTGTTTTTCCATATGGCATGAAATCAACAGCCCGGCAGTATTCATATAGCAGCGTCTCTGTTTATTTCTACAAGAATGAATACATGGAGATATTTGAATAAATATTTCCATGTTCTACAATACTGTTATAAAACATATTTTTTTAATAGATCATGATCGATTTGAAATAGAAAAAATTATTTTTGCCTTTTGTCATTCGATTAAAATTTTGAAGGTATAATTTCAAACATGTAGAATATGCAGAAGTTATCTTATGACAAGGGGATCACGGGAATACCTCTTAAAACAGATACAATAATCCGGAATTTAGCAAAAACAGTTGAATTATTTGGTTCACGAGAGGCTTTAATTGTTAAATCGCAAGGCTACAGGGCCACATACGCGGAGTTTTTTGAAGAAGTTAAACTGGCCGCCAAAGCTTTAATGGTGGAAGGAATTAAAAAAGGTGACCGCGTTGGTATATGGGCGCCTAACAGGTACGAATGGGTGATTATCCAGTACGCGACTGCTTTTATTGGTGCCATACTGGTTAACATTAATCCCGCTTATAAGTCTAAGGAGCTACAATATGCACTTAATCAGTCGGGTTTGCGAATGTTGATCATGTCAAAGGGTTTCCGGAAGACTGATTACATGGAGATTTTGTCTAAAGTTCGCGAAAATATCACCGCTTTGCAGCATATAGTTGTCCTTGAGACTAATTGGACTGAATTCTTGAAGAAAGGAGAGTTTGTTTCTGATGAATCGTTGTGGAATGTAGAGGCGAGTCTAGATACTGAAGATCCGATTAATATTCAATATACGAGCGGAACTACCGGCTATCCAAAGGGAGCTACCTTGACTCATTATAATATTCTGAATAATGGTTTTTTTATTGGGGAACGAATGCATTATTCCGAGAACGACAGGGTTTGTATTCCCGTTCCTTTTTATCATTGTTTTGGGATGGTTCTTGGCAACCTGGCCTGTACTACTCATGGATCCTGCATGGTAATACCCGGGGAAACATTTGATCCGGTATTGGTCATGCAAACCGTGCAAGATGAAAAATGTACTTCATTGTATGGTGTCCCCATGATGTTTATTGCTGAACTGGCCCATCCCGACTTTAAAAAGTTTGACTTTTCGTCCTTGCGGACTGGCATTATGGCCGGTGCACTTTGCCCTGAAGATACCATGCGGAAAGTTCAATCCAAAATGAACATGAAAGAAGTTACCATTTGTTATGGTATGACAGAAACAAGTCCGGTATCGACACAGAGTTTTACAACGGATCCACTCGAAAGACTTGTAACTACGGTGGGAAGGGTACACCCGCATGTTGAAATTAAGATTATTGATCCCGAAACCGGTGAAGTTTTACCCCGTGGAGAGAGGGGAGAAATTTGTACCCGTGGCTATTCCGTGATGAAAGGATACTGGGAAAATGAACTTGTAACCCGGCAGGTGATAGATGAAGAAGGGTGGATGCACACCGGGGATATAGCTGAAATGGACGAGGAAGGATTCGTGAAAATTACTGGTCGGATTAAAGATATGATACTTCGAGGAGGAGAGAACATATCGCCATTTGAGATAGAAGAGTATCTACAATTACACAATAAAGTTGAAACCGCCCAGGTAATTGGCGTTCCTTGTTTTAAGTATGGTGAAGAAGTTATGGCTTGGGTAAAGCCTTTGAATGGCTATTCTTTAACGAATGAAGAATTATCAGAATTTTGCAGGGGGCAAATTGCTACCTATAAAATTCCAAAGTACTGGAAATTTGTTGAAGAATTCCCTGCCACGGTTACCGGGAAAATACGGAAAGTTGAAATGAGAGAAATTTCTGCAAGGGAGTTGAATCTTCAAGGAAGAGAGAATAATTAAAGCCTCTCCATACACTATTGGGGATATTCGATATCTCAATATCAGAACTTGTTCTGGGATTCATCACAGTGTTTTTACCAGGTTATGGATTGATATCATGGACTATTGGATTTGTTCGTGTTGTTGCAATCATCGAATTATGTATTGTTGTTAGGAAGTATTAATGGAAGGCGCCTACATGCCTGGCGAATGGCTCGTGAATGCGATTAATTTTTTAGGTTTAAACGCTATCGTAACATTCAGCTTATCCAGTTTATTGAAGGGTATTGAATACAGCTTGAAGAAGGAAAAAAGCACGAAACAAAAATTAAAGGCAGAAAAGAACAATCTGGAAAGAATGAAAAAAAAGGCAGAGGAATCAGATCGATTAAAATCTGCCTTTTTGGAGAATCCATTTTCCGGCACAACTGGTGGGACGGGCCTGGGGCTTGCCATATCAAAATCACTCGTGGAAAAAATGGGAGGGAAAATTTGGTTTACGTCTTCGGGAAAAGGGACTACATTTTATTTCACTTTACCCTTGAATAATGGTTAAAATGCTTCATTAATACCAAAATAAAAGCCACTTTGCTTATCAGAACCTATCCCGGCATCAAAACGGAAGTTGATTTTTTTGTTTTTAAAAACTTTATATCGTAATCCGCTACCCCCGCAAAATTTGAGTTCTCTGGTTGTAAAATCATTTATTTTTGAACCAACCCAACCTGTTCCGCCGAAAATGACAAATCCAACTCTCTTTTTAGACATGTACCGGTATTCTGTTTGAATCAGCATTGACTTTTTATCAATATACCTGTTATTGAAGATACCTCTTAACCGGTTTTCACCTCCAATCCGGGTTAACGCGTAGAAAGGAATGTTATTACCATTCAAAATACTTATTCTGCTGTTAACAGCGATAATATGATTTTCTTTAAACAGGGAAGTATAACTTTTTCCGTTGAGTGTTAACTGGTTAAATTTGTATTCACTGCCCAGAATTTTATCATACGTGTAACTTTCAAGGGTAATTAACAACCCGGAAGACGGGAAAAATATATTATCACGATTGTCAAAACGGGCAGCCAACCCCATTCCTGCAACCGCACCTTCCACGGTTTCATCGATACTATATTCTTTGAACAGGTCATGTAATTTAATAATTCGTGTCATGTTATACTGGAATCTAAAATCAGGACCCAAATAAAATTGCTGATTAAACTTGAAAAGTACCATTCCTTCAAAACCCGATCGTTTCAATTCATAAATTCCTTTATCATCGCTCGTGTTGTTTCCAATACCATGAAAAAAATCAGGAAAGCTTCCTGTTTCGGCTCTCAGGTTGAAAAGATACTTGTTATGGTATACCTCGTTCAGTAAAACGAATTTAAATTGGCCATTAAAGGTCTTCAGCAAGAAGGGATTTATGGTTGCAACACGTTGATGGCTAAATGTATCCAGGGGTTGCCACAAGATAATTCCTGCAATTCCATAATAAATATCCGTTTCGGGCGTATAACCGAGTATAGGATGGCCACTGATTTTCCAGTTATTATTGCCCAGGAAATACATATCGTGATGTTGAGCTGAAAGAGCAAAACATGACATGAACAAAAGTGTTACTATCCAGTTTAAATATTTCAAAATGAAACAATTTCTATCTAAAATAAGTTATTTTTTCATTGTACGCTAATTTAGCCTATATGTTTTGCTGAACTGCCATATTTGCAGTTGGCATGTTGATTGCTGCATAAAACCCGTACTGGTGTCTTGTCAATGAAAAAATGTTGTTTGATTCGTGAATTTATTCAAAATCATCAGGCATTCATTCTTCAATATCAAACGTGACGCGTCATCAGGATAGTGAAATATTAATAGTATTATTCAAGTAAAAGAAGATGTATCCAGATGGATCTTAAAATAATTAATAAAAAATACAGCGCGCTTGTTTATTATATTACCAATGGTAAGGTTAAGGAAGCAGGTGATATTTTGGGTGAATTTGCAGAATATCTAGATCAGGATGATTTTCGGGTACGCCTGAAAAGCAGCCTTGAAACCTATCGAAATATTCTTAAATATTCATTCGGTGAAATAGAGGATCCTGAAAAGGATAAAGTATATTACAAGTTACTTCGCGAGTTGCTAGAACTTGGAGACCATGGCAGGAACGAAATAATCACGAAAAATGAGCTGTTACCGGTATTTATTGGTAACACCAAATATATAAAGGCATTACAAAGAGCAGGTTTTATATCATCAAGCGAGCTTCAGCAAATGAAGGCAGGGGAAATTAATAATTATATTCTCTGCCATACAGGTGGATTTGCTGGTCAATTGAAGACGAGCAAATGGGAAGAAGCAATATCCAGGATCTTTCATATCCTTTGGATGACGGACAAATATAAGGATGTCGAAGTAGGATTAGTGGAGCGTATCAGGAAGGGCAATGATTATTCATGGATAGATCGTTGTCTAGTCGTGAGTGCAATTACATTGAGTTTATTCAGACAATTTGACAGCACCAAAGTTTATCTTTTATTTGATTTTTTCAAGGATAACGAACATGAGGTTTGGCAAAGGGCATTAACGGGTCTTGTTACCGCTTTGCACAAGTATGATACCCGCTTGTTCTTGTATCCCGGGATCATCAATCAGTTAAAAATATTAAGTGAGGAAAAAGGAATAAAGAAGGATATTGAAACAATTATTATTCAATTAATTAAGAGTCTTGATACTGAAAAAATAGCAAGAAAGATACAGGATGAGCTTGTTCCCGAGATGTTAGAATTAAGGACGCGTCTTGACAATAAATTGGATTTGGAAAATATTATTTCAGAAAAGAATATTGAGGATAAAAATCCGGAATGGGAAAACTTTTTCAAGGACTCCCCGGGGCTTTATGATAAATTTGAAGAATTTTCGATGTTGCAAATGGAAGGTTCTGATGTTTTCATGAGCGCTTTCTCAATGTTAAAAGGGTTTGATTTTTTCAGGAACACTTCTAACTGGTTCATACCGTTTTACAAGGAAAATTCTACGGTTAAAAAATCACTGGAAAATGCACCTGACGAGGAGGTAACGGGTAAATTTATCAAGGGAATCGAGCATTCCTCCTTCTTGTGTAATTCTGATAAATATTCATTTTGTTTTAATATTGGCAGGATGCCTGCACAGCAAAAAAATATGATGGCAGAAGTTTTCAATATGGAAATGAAAGCCATGGATGAAATAAGAAAAGATGAGGAGTTGATAGATACATCCGGTGAATCCCGAAAGGTATTCACACAATACTTGCAGGATCTCTACCGGTTTTTCAAACTGCATCCTGACAGGAGTGCTTTTTTTGACGTTTTTGATATGGAATTTGATTTTCACAATTCAAATTTTTTTAAATTGCTTATTGAGGATGACTCTGTCGCACGGAACATGGGCGAGTTTTATTTTGAAAAGCAGCATTACAGGCAAGCTATAGATATATTTAGCTCGTTAGCCAGTAATAATAAGAACCCTGAACTATTGGAAAAAGTTGGATACAGTTTCCAGAAATTGGGAAAATTCAGAGAAGCCCTTGATTTTTACCGGAAAACAGAATTGTATGATAGAAATAGAGCCTGGGTCTTAAAAAAGATAGCTTTCTGTTATCGAAAATTGAAAATGTACGAGAAAGCCCTGGAATATTATAAACAAGCTGAAATCCTGGAACCTGATAATCTAGTTATACAGTCTTACAAGGGGCACACACTCATGGATATGAAAGAATATGATGAGGCCCTCAAGTATTATTATAAGGTTGAATACCTGACCCCGGATAATCACAAAATTCAGCGACCTATTGCCTGGTGCTCATTTTTATCCGGCAAAATAGACGCGGCTAAGAATTATTTTCAGAAGGTGATAGAAAAGGAGGGTAATGAGTATGATTATATGAATCTCGGGCATGTTCACTGGTGCGAGGGAAATGTTTCCCAGGCTATAAAAAACTACAAGAAAAGTCTGGACGCATGTAAAAATAATTTTGAATGGTTTGAAAATGAATTCATGGCAGATAAAGTACACCTTATGAAATATGATATTCCTTCAATAGATATAGATCTCATGTTGGATTATATCAAAATGAAAATTTAGGGACGCATCACATTTTTATATTACAGAAAAGCTGTCCTTTATTACGGCAAGTGGCACAAATGAATTGTCCATTATTCATTGACATGATTTTAGAATGCCTAGAGGTTGAGAATTCAGTTAGTAAGGATTCATAAAAAAAGCCGGGCTATTAACCCGGCTTTTTTTATAATTATGATATATTTTAATATTCCCAGAGATCATGTTCCATTTCGAACAAGTATTGCTTAATTCTTTCAGACTCATAGAGTGCTTCAATTCCTGTAGCGTAATTGATAACCGCACGGTTATTATACACGTTTGATTCTGCATAAATATAACTATTGAATCTTCTTTGCCAGAATAAATCATCAAATGAAATTCTCTGGGCGTCGTTATTCTGGTTATAAACCTCGTGTCGAGCCAGTAATGGTCTTGCATCAGGGTAATAAATCCAGAAAGTCTTTGCTTTAAGGATTTCATCCGTGACAACATTATTTACTTCCCGGTTATAAATCCTGACAGGGCAAATGCCTATAATTCTCACTTTCATGACCGAGTGGTTCCTGTCGAAATACCACTTTTCTTTCACGAGAATTTGTTTAATCTGGTCTGTTTTTCTCTCACCCGCGACAACTTTTGTTTCCAGTTGCCCGGTTTCTAAATTAGTTGTAGTAATGGTATCTGCTACTGCATCCAGTGATACATCAAGTTGTTCTTTTGTCAATTCCATTTTAAACTCGTTGAGGTCATCTGAGGCATCATAGGCTTTTAATCCTTCATAATCGATTCCAAACAGTAGAAGGCTAACCAGGTTCATACGATTCCCGATTGGTTTGGTAGGATAGTAGAGGGGAAGATTCATTTTTTCTCTTAAATCTATCATTCTCCAAACATTCTTTGCCCACATCACGTCAGCTTCCCTGACATCAGGATAGGGCACTGGTTTTCTCTGGGGCACGTTTTTCTTTTCGTATACCTCGACTTTAACATCCTGGGAAAATACCTTAGCTGTTCCAGCCAGGACAAAAGCTAATCCTATTAATAAGATGAATGTCCTTTTCATTTCCAATTGAATTTATGTTAATTAATTTTAAAATTTATCGTTCCTAAGTTTCGCGTGGTACCATCAGGTCCCACGGCTTTTATATCCTGAAAATATACTGTTTGACCTCTTCCCAGATTTTGCAGTATACCCATTTGTTCATTTGTAAACCTGTTTGAATTGGACAAAGCTTCTCTCACGAATCCACTTTGAGTAGTAGAAACGGTGAATGAAGTCACTTTGAAGGTTAAATCAAATTTGAACCACTCGGGCATCGCGGCTAAAATACCATTTTGGGCCAGTAACACATTTTTTCTAACTGAACCACCTTTTTCGCCCGCGATTTGGGCTTCGGGGTCGGGCACCAGGTCTACTCTAAATTCTTTGAATCCCATGTTTTGCCTGTTACCATCGATATTGGCAAGTACTGTCACCATACTGTTTCCAGGGCGTCTGGGATTAATCACGTAAGAACTTCCACTTACTTTACGAATGGCGGCGTTGGTTACATTTACATCAATCTGGTCTGAAGTAACACCCGGTACGGCAATATCTACGGGGTTATCCACGCCAAGATAAAAAACATTCATCTTGGTTGCAGAAATAGTAAGTGATGGTTCTGATACAGTGTAAGAAGCATGAAACGGTTTTTTTATATCAGCACCTCCATCAGGCGATTTCAGCACGATTAGGCCACCCCAGTTTCTTGGACCCACGGCTGTTGGACTTATATTATAAATACCTTTTCCGCTTTGAATATCAAGGGAATCATAATTTCCGGTCATATGATAGGTATACATGCCAGTTTCTTCATTATAGGTTGAATCATAAGAACCAACATATATTTTGGGTGCCTGGGTTGTATCATAAGCAGCAATAAATACTTTTGCTGAATATGGATTTCCTTTCAATACATAATTTGTATTGGGTATAACAACTGCTTCTAATTGGTTAAATTTAAATGCTCCAGCATCAATGCGCGTGTAAAGATAACGAAGTGCTTCCGTTTCGGCGTTTCGAATATCACTCTGCAGAGATGACATGATTGTAACCACGGCAATAAGCGGCAGATGTTCGAAATGCTCGGATTCCCAAGATGCCGTGTGTCCTTCAACCGGGGGTGGGTTATCGGTATTCAGGCTGGAAGCAATGGATGAACGCACACTTTCTGCATCAGGACTTATCACTTCTTCGAAAAGAAATTCCCTGAAATCCTCAATTGCGGCCCTTAATCCTTTCGCGGCCGCATCATTGTTATCTCCAACCATAATTTGAGCAGGAACATCCGTGTTGTCTTTACCTTGAATTTTCATACCATGCACATCTTTCCCATCAATTGCTTCAGTATCTTCTCCCTCGGATGCTTCAATAATTTGTAATTTTAAATCCTGGATTAGATTAACCAGTTCATCTGCCTTGGTTTTCACCTCGTAGGCTTTATCTCTCCATTTCTTAGCCTTCTCAGGGTTTTCTGCCACGGCCCGATCAAAATCTTTATAGAGAACCTGATTTTTTTCCACGAAGTTTTTTGTGGTTTTCGTGAGACCTTCATCTACCTTGACAAATGCATCAAGCACATCCTTGGATACATTCAGCGCTAACAATGCAGTAAGCACCAAATACATCATCCCGATCATTTTTTGTCTAGGTGTCTCTTTTCCGTGTCCCATATGTTAATCAATAGAATAAACTTAACTTTAAAAATTAATACAAAATTGGGTTTTATTTTTTTGACACATTCATTGCCGAAAGCATATTACCATAAACCGTGTTCAAAGCGGCTAAATTATCGCTTAATCTTGATATTTCTTCCTTGTATTTTTGGGTTTCTTCAACAGAATTCTTCAGGTTGTCCATCATTTTATCGAATCCACTGTACAAGCCCTGGGTCCCTTTCAAATGATCATTATTTTCTTTTAATTGTAATTCGTAAACAGCATTAAGTGCAGCCAGGTTTTTGTTGAGTGATTCGAGTTGCTCGCCATAATTTTTTCCACCTGAAGATATATTATTATAATAGTTACCAATTGATTCAGTGAGTTTCTGATAAGATTCCGTGAGGGTACTACCAGATTTTAATACCTGCTCAGAAATTTCTTCACCGGTACGGTTAACCAAATCGGCTGTTTTCCTGTAAGAATCATCAAGGGTTGACATTGACTGGCTCAGGTGTTGCGTGTTCTCAGTATATGTGTTTGTAATCGAACCGAGAGCTTCCGCGGCCTTTTGAAAGTTCATGACATAATTATTCGTGGCAAGAGAAGCGTCCGTAATCTCACTAATTTTAGAGGCAGTTTCGTTCATTTTATGTAAACCGTCGCCCAACCGGTTAAAATCATCGGCAGTTATTGCTGATGTATCAACTATCTGGTCGAATCTCTCGAGAACGGCACTTGTTTTACCACTGGTAATATTTTCCCTGTATGATTCCATATCATCGGGGTCAGTCATTCCGGCTAACTCAGGATATACAAGAGTCCAGTCGAGTTCCTCGTGCAGCGGTTCAAATGCTGAAAAGAAAAAGATAACGGCTTCCGTGGTGAGCCCTATGGTTAACATCATTCCTGCCCCGGGCCAGTGCTGAATTTTAAATAATGCACCAACAATCACAACAGAAGCGCCAAGTCCATAAAGCTTGGCCATAAAATTTTTCCATCCTGAACTCTGGACTATTTCGGCAACATTCATGGTAAGTTCTTTTTTAAAATAATTTTACTATCTACCCAGGTATGAGCGTACACACCTGAATCCAATATAAGATTTAGTACTGTCTTGATAATCATATGTTCTGGTACCGCATTGCAGGTAATAGGCAATATCTTTCCAGGATCCGCCTCGAACAACTTTTCTCTTTAATCCTGGAGGATCTTCCGGTTTTGCATTATACTGATAGTTTGGGTTCAGATCATGTGAAAAAACATAAGCGGACTCATCGTACGCGTTCGCGGTCCATTCGGCTACATTTCCAGACATATCAAATAAGCCATATTCATTAGGATCGTAAGAGCCAACACGAATTGAATAAACACCACCATCATCGGCATAGTTCCCGCGTAATGGTTTAAAGTTGGCCAGGAAACAACCCTCGTTATTTCTGGTATATCTTCCACCCCATGGATACATGGAAAGATCCAAACCACCACGGGCCGCATATTCCCATTCAGATTCAAGAGGTAACCGGTATTCATGTACAAAAGGTTTCCCTTCTTTGGCAAGTGCATTATTGAGATATTGTGTTCTCCAGATGGCAAATGCATTAGCCTGTTTCCAGGAAACTCCTACAACAGGGTAGTCATCATAAGAAGGATGCCAAAAATACAAGGTGGTCATGGGTTCATTATAGGAATAGGAGAAGTCTCTTATCCAACATAATGTATCTGGGTAAACAGGTAATGCTTCCCGGAATACAAACGCGGAACGGTTCGCTATTTCCACGGTTTCTCCCTGATTATTAGTTACGGTTCCCTCGTATTGCTTGGTTTGATAATCATATCTGTTTTCTGGTTTGGCAGCTTGTTGCATATCAATCCAATAATACTCGTAAATGAGTTGCCGGGTATCAATTTCCTTTCTGCCCCAGAATCTTTCATTTTGAGGATAGTACATTTCCTGCAGGATCTCGTTGATTTCTTCATCACGGGTATCGATTCTTGTTTCCCAGTTGATATTGGGAGGATCAATAGGGTTCCCGAATTCATCTTCCGAGATAATAAAATCTTCAATTCTCTCTCCAAGCATTCTTCTCATAATGGAATCTCTTACCCAATGAACGAATTGGCGATATTCATTATTTGTAATTTCTGTTTCGTCCATCCAGAATGGTTCAACTGAAACAGTTCTTGTCATGGTGTTTTGTGCCCAGGATACATCCTGATCACTTGGTCCCATGTTGAAACTACCTTGTGGAACAAAAACCATCCCAAAAGGATCTGGCTCGAAAAATTGCTTTCTTTTTTCAACACCGGTAAGCTCACCACCGCTGTAGCTACCGCAACTACTGATGATTAAAGGAATCGTAAGTAAGCAAATCAGTCTTTTCATAACTCTAAAGGTATTATTTTTGCTAATTTATTTTCTAGTTTCTTGTTTTATTAATTTTTTATAAAAATATATATTTTTTTTACAAAAATCGTATGCTCTTGTATTTTTGTGGAACCTTTTCTTTTTTAATTGTAAAACAGTACGATAACATTAACTCATGAGAACCCGTGCTATAATTTATCAATTTTGAAGTTGCAAAATCATAGGAGTATCCTATTCTCAGCCCGTTAAACAATTCTATTCCAAGCATCCCTGTTACCATTGAAGCGACCCTGTAAGAAACGCCACCCCAAAACCTTTTATTGTACATGAGATTCGTATTTAAGTTAAGGCTGTTAATTTTCCCGTCGGATTGAACGAATAGCGAGGGTTGAATCTCAAATAATGGATTAGCAAGTTGCATCCTGTATCCTCCCATTACAAAAAAATGAGGTTTCATCTGATAGACACCATTTTGCCTGTATTGAATCTCGGGCTGACCAAAATTAAGCACTGACCCTCCCACGTAAAGGTTGTCTGTTTTGTAATATAATCCCATTCCCAAATCAAGTCCTATGCCCGTGTCATCATTTTGTGGCACAAGTTCATCTTGTCCCCCGGAAAGTTCGGTATCTGGATAAACCCATTCCATCCCGCTGATCCCGGCATTAATAAATCCTCCCCTGATACCAATGCCGAGTCGACCATCTCCTACATTCATCTGGTATGCATAAGTAAGATTCATGGAGAGATTATTGTTATATCCTAATTGATCTGTTAAAATTGTTAAACCTGCACCACTTGAAACCCCGAATAACCGGAAAGGAGTACTGGCAGAAAAAACAGCCGACTCAGGATTTCCTGCAAATCCAATCATATCTTGCTTAGCAAGTGCATTCAGGCAAACCATATCACTGCTACCGGCGAACCCGGGGTTAATAGCCATATGATCAAACATAATTTGACTAAAAACAGGAGCTTGCTGTCCTGAGACAACAGAAAATAAACCAGTTACGATAAAACTGGTCAATAGAGTGAACCTTATTTTTTGTCTGATGCTCTGCAAGCCTTTTATTATTTGTATTTATACGAAAGTAAAATAAGTAAAAATATTATATCTAAACAAATTTTATTAACAGCTTATTGTTAATAATTCATTCTTTTCTATGAACGTTATACTATTTTTTTAAAATAATGTTCCGTAAAGGGTCAAAAAAAAATAGTTTTTTCACTAATCCCCCGGTAATTTTCGTGTAAACCAATAACGATTATCCCTGTACAAATATTTCGCGGTTCGATTTATTTTTTCAATTGTTATTTTAACGGGGGCTCCTCTAACTTTTTAATTAAAAAGCGTGATAAGTTAAATAAATACCAGTGTCTTGTCAATGAAAAAATGAAGGTTGATCTGTGCCATATGTCTTGAATGAATTGACATTCCTTCTGCAATATCCAATGTGACGGCTCACGAGGGTACTGGGGATGAAAAAACAGCGGTAGATGAAATACTCTACCCGAATTGAGTGATATAAGCAAAGAGAAATATCGTTCAGGTCAGATTTTACTTGTATATTAATTAATCCGCTGGAAATTTTTCCACCATCTATCGGGGATTTCCTGATTACACGCGTCCTGATAGTCTTTATAGGAGCATGCAATTATTTTGGTCGTGTTTTTTTCAGCAGTTTCATTTCCGATCACGGGAATTTCCATCCACCACCGATCACTTTGCAGGCTCTTGTAAAAGATTAAATCATATTCAACTGTATTTAGCTTAATGATGAATTTCTTGAAACCTTGTCTGGTTAATTCCGGGGATTCATTTTTTCTTGAAGAAAATCCTTGCATGAAATACCAAATGATCTGCGCGGCCAGATGGGATGTAATATTATTGATGTCGTACCTGGGATTTACCTCAAAAATCCCGAATGCGGAAATTTTTTCACTTAATCCTGCATAGCGTGCTAATTGACAGATTTCTTCACCATGAAGGCCATTAGAAGAACTGTTGTAATGGCCCGGGGCATCAGAGTGTCTGATAGCTCCTATATCTATAGAGACAAAACTGGAATCCCTGAGAATGGGCTCTGCTTCAGTAATATTTTGGCGGAGTTGTCCAATTCGCATATTGTCATACATATGCTTGTCAAGTTCATCAAGATGGGATGAATCCACGAAATATTGTTGATAGGCCAGTGAGGTTAGGTTGAAAAGGGAATCATTTTTATTACTGATTAGTTTCCGCAGGAAGTTCAACGAGTGTAAATCGTTTATGGCAGTGTGCATATCTACACGCGAATCGATTGACACGAGTGAAACATCTGATTTAAGATAAGTAAGTGCCTTAAAAACGGGATAGGATAATTCCTGACTTCCTCCCATTATAATAGGTATAGTTCCTTTTTGTATTAATTCCTGCAAAACATCTTTTAATCCAAAATATGTATCTTTTGGATGGGTTCCTTGTTTAAGATTTCCAAGGTCAATTACTCGTATTTGATTATTGATTTTATTGAGCTGGTAAAGTTTATTTCTTATTGTATCAGGAGCATTCGCGGTACCTATATTATATGTGCCTCTTTCTTCGGGGACACCCAGGATGCCAATATTGTATCCTGAAGTATCGGGAATGGGTTGATCGGGTGTGTGAACACGGGTAAATTTACAAAAAGCACCGGGCTGTTCAGGAGTTAATTCTGTTGATTTATCCAGGCTTACCGGATCAAAATATTCATTCAGATCCATTTTTATTTTTTCTTATTTTTTTTCTTGGAACTTTTCTCAATTATTTCTTTTACTTCTTCATAGGTAAGTTTTTCAGGATCTTTACCCTTGGGGATCCTATAATTCTCTTTATTATAAGATATATAGGGCCCGTATCTTCCTCTCAGGATAAATAACTCACCATCATTATTGAATTTTTTAATGATCTTATTTTTTTCTTTTTCTCTTTTTTTCTCAATAAGTTCTATTGCTCTTTCCAGTTCAATGGACATAGGATCATCTACGTTTTTCTCCAGGGAAACAAATTTTGAATCGTGACGAACATAAGGACCAAACCTTCCAATGCCTACAACCACTTCTTTATCCTCGTATTCACCAAGCGAACGGGGTAATTTGAATAACTTGAGAGCTTCTTCAAGTGTAATTGAATCCATCTTTTGGCCTTTCAACAGACCGGCGAATTTTGGTTTTTCTTCATTCTCGGAGTCACCAAGTTGAACCATTGGTCCATATCTTCCTATCTTAACAGACACGGGTTTTCCTGTTTCGGGGTCATCTCCCAGGTATCTTTCACCTTTTGATTTTGCTGAAGTTTCGATTGTTTCCTCCACTTGTTTATGAAAGGGCTTGTAGAACTGGTCGATCATTTTTTGCCAATCGAGCTTTCCTTCTGCTATTTGATCAAAATCTTTTTCCACACTCGCCGTGAAATTGAAATCCATGATGTTTTTGAAATTTTCCATAAGGAAATCATTCACGACCATGCCCACGTCTGTAGGGAACATTTTGGCTTTCTCGGTGCCGGTTGTCTCTGTTTTTTGCTGTTCTACTATTTTATCGTTCAATATGGCAAAAACTTTATATTTCCGTTCTTTTCCCGGTCGGTCTTCTTTAACAACGTATCCACGATGCTGGATGGTTGAAATGGTAGGGGCATAAGTCGAAGGCCTGCCAATACCTAATTCTTCCAGTTTTTTTACCAGGCTGGCCTCTGTGTATCTTGGCGGGTGATGAGTAAATCTTTCTGTTGCCGAAATATCGTGCCGGATAAGGTTTTCTCCCTTTTCCAGTGGTGGTAAAAGGCCTTTAGCCTGTTCATCGGTGTCTTCATCGGTTGATTCGATGTAGACCTTCAGAAACCCTTCAAATTTTAGCACTTCTCCAGTAGCGGTAAATTTTTCGGGGGCTTTTGATATATCGATGGTGACTGTAGTTTTTTCCAACTCGGCATCACTCATTTGAGAGGCAATTGTCCTTTTCCATATTAATTCATACAAGCGCTTTTCCTGATATGAACCGCTGATTTCGGCATTTTCCATGTATGTTGGTCTGATAGCTTCATGGGCTTCCTGTGCACCTTTTGCCTTTGTTTTATATTGTCGGGTTTTAATGTATTTTTCTCCAAATTCTTTATTGATCAAATCCTTGCAGGCATTAACAGCCGAGCTTGCAAGATTTACCGAGTCGGTTCGCATGTATGTTATTTTTCCGGCTTCATAAAGTTTTTGAGCAATTGACATGGTTTGGGCTACTGAAAAACTTAACTTACGGCTGGCTTCCTGCTGTAGTGTTGATGTCGTGAAAGGGGGCGCGGGTGATTTTTTTGATGGTTTGGTAACAATGCCACTGATAGTAAACTCCGAGCCAATACATTTTTGAAGGAAAGCTTTAACTTCTTCAGGTTGTTTAAACCGTTTTGAAAGTTCCGCGGGAAATTCTTTTTTATTTTTTTTAGCGTGGGTAGCCTCGAAGATACCCGTGATACGAAAATCCGAGGAAGGTTGAAACTTTTGAATTTCCCGTTCCCGATCAACAATTAATCTTACAGCGACAGATTGCACCCTGCCGGCTGAAAGAGCAGGTTTAACTTTTTTCCAAAGTACTGGTGAAAGTTCAAAACCAACGAGACGATCAAGAATTCTTCTTGCTTGCTGGGCATCAACTAAATTTCTGTTGATTGACCTGGGGTTTTTTATCGCTCTTTGAATTGCTTCTTTGGTAATTTCATGGAATACAATCCTCCGGGTATTATCTTCCGAGAGTTTTAATACTTCATAAAGATGCCACGCGATTGCTTCTCCTTCACGGTCTTCATCTGAAGCCAACCAAATAGTATCAGCATTTTTAACAAATTTTTTCAATTCGGCGACAATCTTTTTCTTATCATCCGCAATAATATAGTCAGGTTTATAGTTTTTATCGAGGTCGATTCCAAGGTTTTTTTTGGAGAGATCCCTGATATGACCATAACTTGATTTAACAAGGTAGTTTTTTCCCAGGAATTTCTCTATTGTTTTAGCCTTGGCAGGGGATTCCACGATTACTATATTTTCTTCCATAGGTTAATTCATTAAAATATAAATTTATAAATCAATGATCTAATGGAACATATCATCAAAATTTTACCGCCTTCGGCGAGTTCTCCACCGGCTGTCGGATCGATCCGCATAATTATCGTGAAACTTTTAAGTAAAATTTTAATGAACGTTTCATCAGAAATAAAAACACAAAAGTAAAACAAATAAGAAGCTTTAATCAAAAAATTAAAATAAATAATTACTATTTTTACCATCAAACTCCATGATAGTTATGTCTGAAAACAGTTGTAAACGCAAGTATATCATTATTTTCTGGAGCTTGTTTGCTTTACCTTTTTTAATACTGGCATTGATGATTACTCTTGTTGCAACGGGTAGATTTGGCTATATGCCAGATTTCAAGGAATTGGAAAACCCGCAACGAAACATTGCCTCAGAATTAATTACCGCTGATAACAAAGTATTGGGTAATTATTACAATGAGAACCGAACCTTTGTTCGCTACGAGGATCTGTCGCCCTATCTCGAACAGGCACTTGTTGCTACTGAAGATATCAGGTTTTACAATCATTCCGGCATTGATGGACGCAGTCTTATAAGAGTGGCCTTAAAAACCATCCTCATGGGTCAATCCAGTGCCGGTGGTGGTAGTACTATTACTCAACAGCTTGCCAAAAATCTTTTCCCGAGAGATACAACGTTACAAAGTCGGAGAATAGCCCAAAAGCTTAATCTTGTTAGAAATAAATTTAAGGAGTGGGTAACGGCTGTTAAGCTGGAGAGAAATTACACGAAGAAGGAAATTCTTTTGATGTATTACAACACGGTACCATTTGGGCATCTTTCGTTTGGTATTAAATCGGCATCCCATACCTTTTTCAATAAAACGCCTGATTCTCTTACCATTGAAGAAGCTGCAGTTTTAGTCGGTTTATTGAAAGCTCCCACGAGATATAGTCCCGTCTTGAATCCTGAAAATGCTATCAGCAGGAGAAACATTGTTTTAGGGCAAATGATGAAGTATAAATATATTACCCCGGAAGAGTTTGACTCTCTCACCAACATGCCGATAAATCTGGATTACCGGGTGCAGGATCATAATGTAGGACATGGAACTTATTTCAGGGAATATTTGCGAATTATTCTTACTGCTAAAAAGCCCGAGCGAAAAATGTACCGCTCATACAAGAGTTATCAGGAAGACAGCATTGATTGGGTTACCAACCCACTATTCGGGTGGTGCAACAAAAACATTAAACCAGATGGTACCCCGTATGATCTTTACAGGGACGGGCTCAAGATTTATACCCCGGTAAATTATACTATGCAAAAGTATGCTGAAGAAGCTGTAAAGGAACATTTGGGAGGGTACTTGCAGGACCTTTTTTTCAGGGAGATGAAGGGTTATAGTAAAGCTCCTTTTTCCAAGGAGCTCACAAAAAAAGAGATTGATAAAATCATGCAGGGTGCTGTTCAGAGTTCAGATAGATACCGCTTGCTCAGGTTAAGGGGTATTTCAAAGGATTCCATCATGGAAGTATTCAATACGCCTGCAGAGATGAAAGTTTTTTCATGGGAGGGAGAAAAAGATACAGTTATGACCCCGCTAGATTCCATAAAATATATCAAGCATTTTCTTCATGCCGGGTTCATGGCTTTAAATCCGATAAATGGTGAAATCAAAGCTTACGTTGGGGGGATTAACTTCAGGAATTTTAAATATGATCATGTTAAGATAGGGCGAAGACAGGTAGGCAGCACCATCAAGCCTTTCTTGTATACCCTTGCCTACCAGGAAGGGTATAAACCATGTGATAAGGTTCCTAATGTGCCGGTTATCTTTCAAGTGAATGATTCAACCTGGTCACCCCGAAATGCTGGTCTTGAAGAATACGAGGGAAAGATGGTTACCCTGAAATGGGGATTAGCCAACTCGGTAAATTATATTTCTGCATGGGTGATGAAACAATTTAATCCTCAATCTGTAATCAAGATCATGCGTGACATGGGCGTTGAAAGTTATATTGATCCGGTACCCAGCATGGTGCTTGGTACTCCCGATATTTCTCTTTACGAGATTGTTTCTGCTTATGGGACTTTCGCGAACAAGGGAATTCACACGTCCCCATTATTCGTGAAGCGGATTGAAGATAAAAACGGGAACGTTATCAGCACTTTCAAGCCTCAAAAAGCAGAAGTGATAAACGAAGTAACAGCTTATCTAATGATAGAATCTCTTAAAACAGTTGTTGATCAGGGCACTGCCGGCAGATTAAGATATGTTTACGAATTTGAAAATGAAATAGCAGGTAAGACCGGGACTACTCAAAATTATTCGGATGGCTGGTTTGTTGGAATAACACCCGATTTAGTTGGAGGTGCCTGGGTAGGAGGAAAGCAACGTTCAATTCATTTTGACAGCAACCTCGGTTATGGTTCAAACATGGCATTGCCAATTTATGGAATATTCATGAAAAAGGTTTTGTCCGATTCTACTTTGAACGTGT
The DNA here is from genome assembly GCA_964426725.1 of uncultured Bacteroidales bacterium. GTDB lineage: Bacteria > Bacteroidota > Bacteroidia > Bacteroidales > CAYRRV01 > CAYRRV01. The sequence goes on from CAYRRV010000001.1 coordinate 223,598, forward strand.
CAAAGGAACCTTTTGAAAGACCGGATGGTTTTAACGTGAATCTTGATTGTGATGAACCTGATATTGGAGGGTCATCGGATGATTATGACATTTTCAGTCCTTATTAATCGATACCTGGTACAGAAGATATAAGAACCTTGAGGTATTGTGTTTCAGGAGATTGAAACAGGATATCTGTTTTTCCTTTTTCTACAATTTTCCCTTCTTTCATCACGAGGATCCTGTCCGCCATATGCCGGATAACAGATAAATCATGTGAAATAAAAAGATAGGTTAGTTTCATTTCATCTTTCAGATCATTTAAGAGATTTAAAACTTGTGCCTGAAGTGATACATCCAGCGCGGAGACCGATTCATCACAGATAACGAATTCCGGGTTAATAATTAATGCTCTTGCTATCACGATTCTTTGACGTTGTCCACCCGAGAACTGATGAGGGTACTTAAACATATCTTTTTCGCGTAAGGAAACTTTATTCAGGATATCAATTATCTTTTCACGGATTTCATCTTTTGTTAAACCTGGAAAGTGAACATTTAGCGGCTCGGAAAGTGTTTGTATTATGTTTAACCGGGGATTTAAAGAAGAATAAGGGTCCTGAAAAATGAGTTGAATTTTTCTTCTTAAATTTCTAAGGTCTCTTGCATTGAGTTTATAAAGTGAGATGCCATTATAAATAACTTCTCCCTGATTAGCCCTGATTAGTTGAAGAATCAAACGACCTAGCGTGGTTTTCCCGCATCCGGATTCACCAACCAGTCCTACTGTTTCACCTTTTTTTACTGAGAAGGAGACATTATCAACCGCAGGTGTATAGGAAACAGGATTTCCTAAAAGATTTTTTTGTTTGACAAAGAGTTTTTTCACATTTTTAATTTGCAGAAGGATTTCTCCATTGGTCTCAGGTGGCGGGTTGATTCTTTTAGATTTATCTTTATTCCCGGTATTCGGGGTCTTTTTTACAAAGTCATCTATAACCGGGAGGCGTTTTTTTCTACCTGAAATCGAAGGGCGGCATGCTATCAGGCCTTTGGTATAAGGATCACGCGGGTGAGTTAATATCTCATTTGTTTTTCCTTTCTCAACAATTTTTCCCTCTTTCATCACGATGATGTCGTGGGCAATTTCTTTGATTACACCCAAATCATGTGAAATAAACAGGAGACTCATTTTGAATTTTTCCTGTAGTTCGCGGAGTAATGTAATAATAGATTTTTGAACAGTTACATCCAGGGCAGTTGTTGGCTCGTCAGCAATAAGCAGTTGGGGATCATTAGCCAGTGCAGTCGCGATCATTACTCTCTGTCTTTGTCCTCCCGAGAGTTGATGCGGGTAAGCATTAAAGATCCTGTCGGGTTCGGGGAGTTTAACTTCTTCAAACAAGGTAAGCACTCTTTCTTTTATTTCTTTTTTATCGCGGTTACCATGTATAGCCATGGGTTCACCGGCCTGAATTCCACATTTCATCGATGGATTGAGAGATGTCATGGGTTCCTGAAATATCATGCCAGTATATTTTCCTCTTATTTTTTTCAGATGGTATTCCGGTAAGTTATACAGGTTAATGGTATCATCATTAATTTTGAGGAGAGCCATGCCATTTTTTATTTCAACTCCGGGCGGTAATAAACCATTAACAGATAGGGCAGTAAGAGACTTCCCGGATCCGGATTCTCCCACGATTCCTAATGTTTTTCCCGTGTCTATTGCAAAAGAGGCATTCTCTACCAGTGAAATACTGGTTTCACCCTGGGTTGTAATAGTTAAATTTTGAACCGATAATAAAATCTGTTCATTCATGGATTTTTTTTTCTACAATTACTGTATTCTTATTGATTTTAACCTGCCATCGGTGACTAATAACATTTTTCGCGAACCGGTAGTAAAGTCTCGTTCTGATGCTTGCTTCGAGGGTATCTTTTTTTTCTTTAAATTCACCGGTTAATTCATATCTTTGGGTGTGGGGGTGATGAGTATGAAACAACCGAACGATTTCAATCAGGGTTGCAATTATCCTGTAAAGTTCACCCTTGTTGGTTACAGGGTATTCTTCTTCGTCAAATTCATCACTGATCACGGAAAAATTAATGATATGGTGAAGGTAATTGTCTTGTTTCCTGCCGAATGTTACCTCGTACAATAATCCTGAACCTGCAACAAAATGATATGTTGCACCTGAATCAATTGTAGGAGGTGTTATTTTGAAAGGATCTTTGAAAAATTTAAATTTTGCATCAAAAAGTTCTGCTACCATTGTTTCTTCAGGCAAATATTTTTTTCACAAGAGAATCTATTTTGTCTACTTTTTCAATTTTAATATTATACTTCTTTTTTTCAGGTTTATTGTAAGATGAAAAAATGATTTTATCAAATCCCAGTTTTTCTGCTTCTAATATTCTGGCATCAATTCTGGAAACAGCCCTGATTTCACCGGTTAGTCCCACCTCTCCGGCCAGGCATATTTTCTTATTTACCGGCACATCGGCAGACGAAGATAGAATTGCACTCACGATGGCTAAATCCGCCGCGGGGTCAGCGATTTTGATGCCTCCTGCAACATTCAGGAAAACATCCCGGGCGGCCAGTTTAAATCCGGCTTTTTTTTCCAGTACAGCCAGTAGCATATTCAATCGTCTTAGGTCAAATCCGGTGGAAGATCTTTGTGGAGTACCATAAACTGCTGTACTCACCAGGGATTGTACTTCTAAAAGCAGAGGTCTTATACCCTCCAGCACGGATGCGATGGTAGTTCCTGCAAGATTATCTTCAGATTGAGATAAAAGTATTTCTGATGGATTAAGTATTTCTCTTAAACCATTGTGGCGCATCTCAAATATTCCCATTTCTGATGTGCTGCCAAACCTGTTTTTAGATGCTCGAAGGATACGGTAGAGGTGTTTTGAATCCCCCTCGAATTGCAAAACCACGTCCACGATATGTTCAAGTACCTTTGGACCCGCGATCCCTCCTTCTTTGTTAATATGACCGATAAGAATCACCGGGGTATTGGTTTCTTTGGCGTATCTTAACAGATGGCTACTACATTCTCTTATTTGGGAGATAGTTCCGGGACTGCTTTCAATCTGACCTGTCGAGAGAGTTTGAATGGAATCGACCACGATAATCCCGGGTTTCAGTGCACGGGCTTCCGTGAGGATTGTTTCAAGGGATGTTTCCGGTAAAATAAAACAATTTCCATCAGGCATTCCAACTCGTTCGGCTCTCAGCCTGATTTGTTGCATGCTTTCTTCACCTGAAACGTACAGGGATTTCAATGAAGTATACTGTAACAATAATTGTAATGCCAGCGTGGATTTTCCAATCCCCGGTTCACCCGCGAGGAGAATAACCGAGCCTGGTACAATTCCCCCGCCCATTATTCGGTTGAATTCGATAGTATTGGTTTGAATTCTCTCTACAGTGAATCTCTCGATATCCTGTAATTTTACAGGTTTTGCCTTTACGTTACTTGTTGTTAAGGGATTTTTATCTTTCGATATAATTTCTTCAACGAAAGTATTCCACTCGCCGCATGATGAGCACCTTCCGACCCACTTGGGTGATTCGGCCCCACATTGCTGGCATACAAACACGGATTTTACCCTGGCCATCATTCGTCCTGTAGCTTATTAATAATTGATGTGGTAGAGAAACCCTTAACCAGGGGAATGGTAATTACTTTTCCTCCTTTTTTCTTTACAACATCGTATCCAACAATTTTCTCGGGAACATAATCTCCTCCTTTTACGAGAACATCAGGTTGTACAATATTTATAAGGTTAATTGGAGTTTCTTCATCAAAAGAAATCACGCAGGTAACAAATGATAACGCGGCAAGCACGATTGCCCTGGATAGCTGATCATTTAAAGGACGAGCCAGGCCTTTTAATTTTTTTACTGACGAATCCGAGTTCAATCCAATACATAAAACATCACCCAGTTCAGCAGCCTTTGCCAGGTATTCTACATGGCCGCGATGCAAAACATCAAAGCAGCCATTGGTAAAAACAATTTTCCTGGAAAGAAAACGCCAACGGGCAAGCTCGCTTTCAATATCATTGTATGATTTGATTTTTTTTAATATGACATCAAGGTTATTTTGATTCATGGAACATTCAGCCTTATTTCACGATCTTATTTGTATTGGTATCTGGGAAGATTATGCTGGGTGTAAAATTTTTAGCTTCCCCGAATTCCATGAACGCGTAAGAAATAATTATTATAATGTCACCTACAGCTACCTTTCTTGCTGCCGGGCCATTAAGACAAATTTTTCCTGAACCTTTTTCACCTTTTATCACGTAGGTTTCGAGCCTTTCACCATTATTTATGTTAACAACCTGTACTTTTTCTCCATCTATGATATTGGAAGCATCCATAAGATCCTCATCAATGGTGATACTACCCACGTAATGAAGGTTTGCCTCGGTAACAGTAACCTTGTGAATTTTCGATTTTACTACTTCTATCATCATAACCTACAAAGTTACGAATAAAATTTCATATTATCTATGAGCCTCACGCTGCCTGTTTTCACGGCAATAAAGGCCCTGGGCATTGCTGTCTGGTTCCAGTTTTCAACCGGTTGAAAGTTTTTTTCATCAACGATCTCAAAATATTCTGTCTGGAGAAATGGATTCTCGTTAATATTACTGACCACCCAATTTTTTAACGCGGGAACAGACAGTTCATTTCGTTTTTCTTTAGCTTTCGCGAGGATTTTGTTAATCAATCCAGCGGATTTTCTTTGGGTTTGAGTCAACAATTGATTTCTTGAACTCATAGCCAAACCGTCGGTTTCCCGGATTATGGGACAGGCAATGATATCAACGGGTAATTCCAGGGTACTTGTCATTTTCTTTATAACGGCAAGTTGTTGAAAATCTTTTTCACCAAAATAGGCTTTATCAGGTTTTACAATATCAAACAGGCGATAAACAACCTGAACGACGCCTTTAAAATGGCCTGGGCGGTTTTTCCCTTCCATGATAGAATCCAGGTAGCCAATATCAAAATTTATTTCGTGGTTTTCCGCTTCAGGATAAATCTCTTCAATGATTGGTATGAAAACGGCATCACATCCTTTTTGCTCCAGTAAATGGAGGTCTTTATTTAGAGTACGGGGATATTTTTTCAAGTCGTTGGGGTCATTGAACTGCGTTGGATTAACAAATATACTTACTACAGTTATATCATTTTGTTGGTGTGAATGTTCCAGTAAACTTAGATGTCCTTCATGTAAAGCCCCCATCGTGGGAACAAATCCAATAGACTTTCCTTTTTCTTTTTTTTCACGAAGAAATATTTTTAATGCATTGATCTTGTTAAAGGCTTCCATAGGTTAAATAGCTGGTTATTTTTTTTGTTTTCAGGGTGCAAAATTACAAACTCTTGTTAAAATCATCTCGTGTTGAATAACAGACTTTTTAAAGAATTTATAATATTTTTTAGTAATTTTGCATAATTATCTAAATCAATCTGGAAATAAATGGAAAACGCGAAGATTTTATTCGTTTCCCAAGAGATTTTTCCTTACTTGCCTGAATCTGAAATGTCACTAATCAGTCGAAATCTCCCTCAGGGCATTCAGGATTTAGGGAAAGAAATTAGAACGTTCATGCCGAAATATGGTTATATCAATGAACGGAGGAATCAGTTGCATGAGGTGATTAGGTTATCAGGGATGAATTTAATCATTGATGATACGGATCATCCACTTATTATTAAAGTGGCTTCTATTCAGGCAGCGAGAATGCAGGTATATTTCATTGATAATGAAGATTACTTTCAAAGGAAATATGTTTTAACTGATGATCAGGGAAACGAGTTCGAGGATAATGATGAAAGGGCAATTTTTTTTGCCAGAGGGGTAATTGAAACCGTGCGTAAGTTGCGTTGGGCGCCCGATATCGTGCATTGTCATGGATGGTTCACATCTTTTCTGCCCATGATATTAAAAAAGGCTTATCATGATGATCCATTGTTCACGAACGTGAAAATTATTTCTTCAATATACAATGATGATTTTAAAAATCCGTTAAATAAGTCATTATCTGATAAAATACTCATGGAAGGGATTGGTAAGGAAGACGTTGAATTAATCAAAACACCCAATTACCCGAATATAATAAAGAATGCTATCAAATTCAGTGATGGTGTTATTATCGGGAGTCAGGAAATTGATAAAGATGTAAAAGAACATCTCAATTCAATTGAAAAACCAGTACTTCCTTATCAGACAGAAGAAGAATATATTTGCTCTTACGCGGGTTTTTATGATAAATTATTAATGGAAGAAATTGCATGAGAATATTAAAATCCTCAGTCTTTATAAGTGGGCTTGTTATCGCGGTTATTTTTACCGGAATAATTGGATGTGAAGAAGAAAGTTTTCTCGGGAAAGAACTTTTGCCATCAAAAGATAATATCAATGTAGTTTACACGGACGATTTCGGGATCAAAGCAACTACTTACAGAATTGATTCAGCAGGTTCCGGAAGATCTTATTTTGACAACCCGGTTAAACCAAGTACAACCATGATATCCAAAGGATTAGTAGGGAATTATCATGATCCGTCATTTGGCACCGGGAGTGCTTCTTTCATGTTTACCCTTCAGCCCCAATCCGGATTTTACACTTATGGTGAATCACCCACGCTTGATTCTGTTGTTTTATCTTTAGCAATTACCGATTTTTATGGATCGAGCGATCTAGAGATTCCAATATCTGTCTATCAATTAAATACTCGTTTGCGGTTCGATTCCATTTATTATTCCAACTCTGATCCGGATGATTACGCGGACATGTCTGAAAGTTGGAGTACTTTAGCGCGTTCATCAGGTGATACGAATGTTATTTCAGTTCAGCTGAGTAATGAGATAGGTAACTTGTTAATTTCCGCCGATTCATCCACGAACAGGGATGTACTGAATTTCAGTAGTTATTTTAAAGGATTTTATGTCGCGGCCACCGGGAACCCGGCACCTGGTAATGGTTCTGTTCTTTTTTGTGATTTATTAAATGAAAAATCTATATTAACTGTTTTTTATAATGATACATTGAGTACAGAATATTTCGTTGATGATATTTATTCACCCCGTGTTAATCTTTTCGACCATAATTACGAGCTATCAAAGTTTAATGATCAGCTTTCTGATTCCACGGCTTTTGACACCCTGCTTTATATTCAATCAATGGGTGGAACTGGCGTTCGTTTGTTGATCGAGGATTTGGACAGGTTAAAAGATTCCCTGCCTCTTATGATAAATAAGGCAGAACTTGTTGTTAAGAATTATGGAGAGGATCCTGATTTAAAAACATTTACATTACCCAATAATCTCACTTTAAGAGATGAAAATAATGCGCCTATCCTTGATGAATATCTTATCTCGGGTAGTGAATCAAGCCTGGGGGGGAGCTATGATGCAACTTCCGGGAGTTATACATTCCGGGTAACCAACTTTATCGAGAATATTCTTTTAGGAGATTCTGTTTCAAATGAGTTGAAAATAATAACTCAAAAAGCTGTCAGCAGTGCTTCAAGAGTTATTATCACGAATGGTACCGGTGAAAATAAAATTAAACTTAAAGTAACGTATACAAAACCCTGATATATTTATGTGTGGTATTGTTGGATATATTGGCAACAGGGATGCATACCCTATATTAATTAACGGTCTTAAAAGGCTCGAGTACCGGGGATACGATTCTGCCGGGGTTTCAATATTTAATGGTATTCCCCGCACCTACAAGAAAAAGGGGAAAGTGAGTGATTTAGAATCATTTGCTTCTAAAGAAGATATTTCAGGCAAGCTTGGAATAGGTCATACGCGTTGGGCTACACATGGTGAACCCAATGATGTAAATGCTCATCCTCACACTTCGATGAATGATACTTTTATAATTATTCATAACGGGATTATTGAGAATTACTCTCTTCTGAAAAAGAAATTAATTGACAGGGGATACAAGTTCAAAACGGATACGGATACAGAGGTTCTTGCCAATCTGATAGAATACATATATATAAAAGGAAAGGTCACTGCCGAAATTGCTGTCAGGCTGGCTCTCACTAAGGTTATTGGTGCATATGGACTTGTTGTTATTTGCAAGGATGAACCGGATAAGCTGATCGCGGCAAGAAAAAGTAGTCCTCTTGTTGTTGGCGTGGGGGAGGGAGAATATTTTATTGCTTCTGATGCTACCCCTATTGTTGAACATACCAAGAGCGTGATTTATCTGAATGATAATGATGTGGCAATTATTAAAAAGGGAGAACTGATTCTTAAAACACTTAAGAATGACAAATTAACTCCCAAGGTACACAAGCTTGATTTAGATATTGGTGAGATAGACAAGGGCGGGTATGAACATTTCATGCTCAAGGAAATATTCGAACAACCCCGATCCATATTGGATACTTTCAGGGGAAGAATTGCATTGGATAATTCGGAGATCAAGCTCGGGGGGCTCTATTCCGTGCTGAACAAGTTAGTCGAGGCTAAAAGAATTATAATTATCGGGTGTGGTACTTCCTGGCATGCCGGTCTCGTTGGCGAGTATCTTTTTGAAGAATATGCAAGAATGCCTGTAGAGGTTGAATACGCTTCCGAGTTCAGGTACCGGAATCCAATTATTTACGAGGGAGACGTGGTAATAGCTATTAGCCAGAGTGGTGAAACCGCGGACACTCTTGCTGCCATTAAAATGGCAAAAGAAGCCGGGGCCATGGTTCTGGGAATTTGTAATGTAGTGGGATCTTCTATTCCTCGCGAAACCCATGCAGGTGTATATACCCACGCTGGTCCTGAAATAGGGGTTGCTTCAACAAAAGCATTTACTGCCCAGGTTACCGTGCTTGCCATGATGGCTTTTCTTATTGGTAGAGACAGGAAAGTGCTTAGTGATGAAACGTATAGCGAATTGATCGAAGAACTCACGCTGGTACCTGATAAAATCGGGAAGATATTATCTTATAATGACGACTATCTCAAACTTGCTGAATTATACCGGGATGCTACTAACTTTTTATATCTTGGGCGAGGCTTTCTTTTCCCTGTCGCACTCGAGGGAGCTCTTAAATTGAAGGAAATATCTTACATCCATGCTGAAGGGTACCCTGCTGCCGAGATGAAACACGGGCCGATTGCTCTTATTGATCAAAACATGCCCGTTGTATTCATTGCTACCCATGATAAATCATACGAAAAAATTGTGTCCAATATTCAGGAAGTGAAAGCGCGGAGCGGGATCGTTATTGCCGTTGTTACCGATGGAGATTCGGTTATTAAAAATATGGCAGATCATGTTATTGAGATTCCTCCCTCGCACGAGGCCGTTGCTGCATTATTGACTGTAATTCCATTGCAGCTTCTTTCATATCATATTGCTGTTTTGCGCGGATGCAATGTAGATCAACCGCGAAATCTTGCAAAATCGGTGACCGTTGAATAAAGAAAATAAAAACAGATAAAAAAAAACCTGCTGATTCAGTTCAGCAGGTTTTTTTTTATCGTTTCAGGTATTGTTTCTCGTAATACTTTTCATATTCCCCTGTTAAGATTCTTTTCATCCATGATTCGTTGGAAAGATACCAATCTACTGTTTTTTCAAGTCCTTCTTCAAAGGTCAGGGTAGGCTGCCAATTTAATTCTTTTTTGATTTTCGTGTTATCTATAGCGTATCTTAAATCATGACCGGCACGGTCTTTAACGAATGTAATTAATTCTTCCGAGGAGCCAGGGGGCCTGTCCAGTTTTATATCCATTATCTTGCACAACAACCGGATTAAATCAATATTCTTCCATTCATTGTTGCCACCGATATTATAAGTTTCCCCGATTTGTCCCTCGTGGTAGATGAGATCAATAGCTCTTGCATGATCTTCCACGTATAGCCAGTCTCTTACATTTTCGCCTTTACCATAAACAGGAATCGTTTTATTGTTCCTGATATTGTTTATAGCAAGTGGTATCAATTTCTCGGGGAACTGGTTGGGTCCGTAATTATTGGAACAATTTGAAATGACAACAGGCAGTCCAAAAGTATGATAATAAGCACGAACCAGGTGATCTGAGCTAGCCTTTGAAGCCGAGTAAGGGCTTCTTGGTGAATAGGGTGTTGTTTCGGTAAAAAATCCATCGTCACCGAGACTACCATAAACCTCATCAGTAGAGATATGATAAAAAAGTTTTCCTTTATACTGATCTTTCCAGGCATCCATTGCTGCCATTAGCAGATTTACTGTACCCACGATATTGGTGTTAATAAAATCCATGGGTGCAGTGATGGAACGGTCAACATGCGATTCTGCTGCCAGGTGAATTATTCCATCAATTTTGAACCTGGAGAAGAGTTGCTGGATAAATGGCTTATCGGTAATATCGCCTTTTACAAAATGATAATTTTTTTTTGATTGTAAATCATTCAGGTTATCCAGGTTACCGGCATAGGTAAGATTATCCAGATTAAATATTTGATAATCAGGATATTTGTTAACCAATAAGCGCACCACGTGAGAACCGATAAACCCGGCTCCCCCGGTGACCAATAATGTTTTTTCACTCATTATATATTAATTTTTGATTGAATTCCTGTATTTTTTTTCCCATTCCCAGGCCGAACGAAGGGTTTCTTCGAGAGAAATTTTAGCCTTCCATCCCAGCACTTCATTCGCGAGAGATGTATCCGCGTATACTTTTTCAACATCACCTGTTCTTCGACCAGTTATCTTGTATTTGAGTTTAACTCCTGTTGCAGATTCAAAGGTTTTAATAATTTCCAGAACCGTATGACCATTTCCGGTACCCAGGTTAAAAACTTCAAAGGATGAAATGTTATTGTTTTCCAGGAGTCTATTTATCGCGACCACGTGGGCCCTGGCAAGGTCTACAACATTAATGTAATCCCTGATTGGCGTGCCATCTGGCGTATTGTAATCACTTCCGAATACGCGTAGTTCATCCCTCAATCCAATTGCTGTTTGCGTGATGTAGGGTACCAGGTTATCGGGAACGCCAAGAGGCAATTCCCCGATACGTGCCGATGGATGGGCTCCAATAGGATTGAAATACCTCAGTGAAATGCAGGATAGTTTCTCATTTGCTTTTATGGTATCCTGAATAATTTCTTCACAAATTTGCTTGGTATTGCCATACGGGCTGTTGGCCTTTTTAATGGGTGCTTCTTCTGTAACGGGTAATTCATCGGGCTCTCCATATACAGTGCAGGAACTCGAGAAAACCATGATAGGAACATCATGATTTGTCATCCCTTCCAGGAGATTCATCAGTGAGTTAAGATTATTATAATAATAGTGCAAAGGTTTTTGCACGGATTCTCCCACAGCCTTACTCGCGGCGAAATGGATTATCGCAGAAAGTTTATTATACCGTTTAAAAAATTCCTTTACTTTTTCCTGGTTGGTGAGATCGAATTGTTCGAATAAAGGTCTTTTCCCGGTAATACTTTCTATTCCATCCAGTACTTCTATTCTCGAATTAGAGAGATTATCAATGATCACCACTTCATAGCCCTCGTTCATAAGTTCGACCACAGTATGAGAACCGATATAGCCAGTTCCGCCTGTTACAAGAATTAGATTATTCATGGGATAATATTTTCTTCATTTGTATATATGTTATAAACTCCAGTAAGTCATTTTGGTTATTTTATCCCTGAAAATTCCTTTAATATCTACAAAAACGGGATTATCATTCATTAATGACAAGAAATAGGATTCATCAAGTACTGCATATTCACGATGATTTACAGCAAGGATTACAACATCGTAGTTATTCCCGGGTTTGTCGGAGAGCCTGAAGCCATATTCTTCTTCTATTTCTTCCGCGGATGCATGAGGATCAACAACATCTACTTCAACGCCAAAGGATTTAAGCTCCCTAATCACGTCAATTACTTTTGAATTACGAATATCGCTCACGTTTTCTTTAAAAGTTGCCCCCATCACGAGTGCTTTTGCCCCGTTGATATTTTTCCCGGCCGCGATAATTTTTTTCACGGTTTGTTTGGCCACGTAGCCACCCATGGAGTCGTTGATAAACCTTCCTGCATTAATTATTTGCGCGTGGTATCCAAGTTTTTTTGCTTTATAGGTAAGATAATATGGGTCTACCCCGATGCAATGTCCACCCACTAGGCCAGGGAAAAATTTCAGGAAATTCCATTTTGTTCCGGCGGCTTCCAATACTTCATAGGTATTGATGTTCATTTTATTGAAAATGATGGAAAGTTCGTTCATAAAAGCGATATTAATATCTCTTTGGGTATTTTCTATGATTTTGGCAGCTTCAGCTACCTTAATAGAACTGGCCTGGTGTATTCCGGCTTCAATTACCATTTTGTATACCTTTACTATATTCTCCGATGATTCTTCATCGCAGCCTGCAGTTACCTTAACAATTCTGGTAAGCGTGTGTTCCTTATCTCCCGGATTTATGCGTTCCGGGGAGTATCCTACTTTAAAGTCTTTCTTAAATTTTAACCCGGAAAATTTTTCAAGCACTGGCACGCAATCTTCTTCAGTACAACCCGGGTATACAGTTGATTCATAAACAACATAGTCTCCTTTTTTCAAAACTTTACCCACGGTTTCAGAAGCCATGAGGACCGGGTTTAGATCCGGCATGTTGTAATTATCAATGGGTGTTGGAACGGCAACGATATAAAACCTGGCCTCTTTAAGATCTTCAACCGATGAAGTAAACTTAATATCACATCCTTCAAAGGCAGATGAATTCAGTTCTTTGCTGGGATCAATTTTGTTTTTCATCATCTTGATCCGTTCTTCCTTAATATCAAATCCAATAACAGATGCCTTTCTTGCAAATTCAAGGGCAATGGGTAATCCCACGTATCCTAACCCAACGAGGGCTATCTTTGCTTTTTTTTCAATTATTTCCTGATACATTTTATCTGATTATTTTTCATTTAACTTGTAATATTTTTCAATATCGGATGGTAATCTCCTTTCATACCAGCAGGATTAGAATTGCGGATAGTATATACTGTCTGAATTGATTTTCTGGCTTCTTCCAGTCCAAACGCCTTGCCCTCCAATATTTTTTGATAGGATAAAGTATGAAGATCCGTGAATCCGGTGCTGAACTCGATTTCTTCATTGTCGACCAGTATCGAGCGATAGGTACTCTGGTTTGATTTTCTAATTTTTTCGGGCAGGTCATTATAATCTATTGAAAGGAACCATCTTACACGGGCTTTTTCAAGTTCCAGGTATCCCCCTGCCTTGTTGCGTTCTGAGATGTGAACAATGTTTTGTTTAGCGTCACCGAAAATCCAATGCAGCATATCATAGAAATGAACACCTATATTGGTTGCAATGCCCCCGGATTTATGTACATCTCCTTTCCAGGAGATCATGTACCAATGACCGCGACTCGTGATATAGGTTAAGTCAATATCATAAATTTTGTCTTTCGGGCCATTTTCAATTTTGTCCTTTAAAGCGACAATTGAAGGATGAAGTCTTAATTGCAGAATATTAAATACTCTTTTTCCGGTTTCTTCTTCAATTGTTTTGAGGGCATCAATATTCCATGGGTTCAAAACCAGGGGTTTCTCACATATCGCATCAGACTGGCTTCGCAGGGCGAATCTTATGTGAGAATCGTGGAGGTAATTAGGAGAGCAAATGGATGTATAATCTACTTTCGTGCCTTGTCTTTTTAGTTTATCTATATGCCGGTCAAATCGTTCAAATTCAACAAAAAAATCAGCATTGGGAAAGTAACTGTCAATAATACCAACGCTGTCGTTTTTGTCAAGTGCTGCCACCAGGTTATTACCCGTGTCTTTAATGGCTCTCAGGTGGCGTATGGCAATGAAACCGCCGACTCCGATAAGAGAAAAATTATTTACTGAATTTTTAGACATTATTACTGTTCTTTATAGTTTATTAACCATATTGTTTTCAAGTTTATATTTTTCTTTGCTTTCTGGGCAAATTGCAATTCCATCCTGATCAAAAACAAGCTGGTGACCGAATTCACTCATCCAACCTTTTTGTATAGCCGGGTTCCCAACCACGAGGGCATAGGGTTTCACATTTTTGGTAACCACGGCACCGGCCCCGATAAAGGCATATTCACCAATATCATGACCACACACGATAGTGGCATTCGCACCTATGGAAGCTCCTTTTTTTACAATTGTTTTAACATATTGTTCCTTTCTTACCACGGCGCTCCGGGGATTCACGATATTTGTAAAAACCATGGAGGGTCCCAGAAACACATCATCCTCGCAAATAACGCCCGTGTAAATGGAAACATTATTTTGAACTTTCACGTTTTTTCCCAGGATTACTCCCGGGGATACTACCACGTTTTGTCCAATGTTGCAATTTTCCCCGATAGTGCTATCCTGCATAACGTGAGAAAAGTGCCATATTTTGGTTCCTTTCCCAATCGAGCAGCCCTCATCTATTACAGCGGTCTCGTGAGCGAAATAATCATTTTTCATCAGGCAAAGTAAGATTTAACAGATTCTACAATGTATTTTAGTTGATTTTCATCAAGTTCTGTATGCATGGGTAATGACAAAACTGTCTTGCAAAGACCTTCTGTGACCGGAAAGTCTCCTTCCCTGTACCCAAGGTATCGATAACCATTCTGCAAGTGAAGTGGTACGGGGTAATATATCATGGAAGGTATATTTTTTTCCTGTAAATAATTTTTAAGACCATCTCTTTTGCCATTTTTGATTTTTATGGTATATTGATGAAAAATATGCGTGGAAAATTCTGAACGGGCTGGAATCGAAATTTCATCTATTTCTCCGAGATGTTTATCATAGTAATCAGCTGCTTTTCTTCTGGCCGAATTATATTGATCAAGATATTTTAGTTTCACGTTAAGTATTGCTGCCTGTATCGTGTCGAGCCTGGAATTCACACCAATATCATCATGGTAATATTTTATTTTGGAACCATGGTTTACCACAGATGATATTTTTTCTGCAAGATTGTCATCACGGGTAAAAATCGCGCCCCCGTCACCAAAACAACCTAAATTCTTGGAAGGGAAAAAAGAGGTACAGCCTATATGTCCGAGGGTACCTGATTTTAAAGATTCCCCGTTTTTAAACGTGTATATTGATCCTAAGGATTGGGCCGCATCTTCTATTATGAAAAGATTTTTTACTGCTGCTAATTCAAGTAAATCCTCCATGGGAGCACATTGACCAAAAAGATGCACGGGAACAATTGCCTTAGTTTTGCTCGTGATGGCTCTTTTTACTTGATCAACATCAAGATTGAACGTTTCGGGATCAACATCCACGAGAACGAGTTTTAGTCCCAGGAGTGCAATTACCTCAACCGTGGCGATAAAGGTAAAATCTGAAGTGATGACTTCGTCTCCTGGCTTAAGATTCAGGCTCATCATGGCCACTTGTAAGGCATCGGTACCGTTGGCACAAGGAATCACGTGTTTACAATCCATGTAACGGGCAAGGTTTCCCGTGAAAGTTTTTACTTCTGGACCATTGATGAAAGAACTATTATCAATTATATTATGAATGGATGTATCTATTTCTTTTTTTACTTTCAAATACTGGGTTTTTAAATCAACCATTCTTATATTGTTCGTCATTTTATAAGTCTTTGATGTTGTTTATAACTTATCTTTACCTCTTGTATATATTTATTAATTTTGTACGAACCAACCATTAAACCATGGAAATAGATATAACAAAAGAAATTAAAGATCTTCTCTTTTATAATGAATTCGTTATTATACCCGGGTTCGGCACATTTATCACACGGTATGAAAGTGCCCGTGTTGATCCTGCAGCCAAAACTTTGAATCCACCAAAAAGAAATGTCGAATTTAAGAAAAATCTGTCACATGATGATGATTTATTAAGAAAACATATAGCGAAAACTTTAGATATTTCTGAAAAAAGTGCCGGAGAAATTATAAGTGAAATTGTCAGTGATTTAAGACAAAGACTTAACAAAGGGGAGGAGATCGTTTTTGAAGGACTGGGCGTGATTATTGAAGAACCGGGTGGGGAGTACGTGTTTAAAGCCGAGGAGGATATCAATCTGCTGGCCGATTCTTTTGGAATGGACAGCGTGAAACTATTTGAAATTGAAGATAAAGAACCAGAGCAAGAGGAAGAAAAGCAAGAAGTGCCAGAGAAAAAACCTGTTATTACTTACGAAAAACCACAACAATATTATACACCCGCGGAAGCGCCTAATAAAAGTAAAAACTGGTTGATAATACTGGTCACTGCAGCAGTAGTTGTTCTTCTCGTGGCCCTTTTTATATTTACTGACTTTTATAGTACTGTTTATAAAACGATTGACGATATTGTTACTTCAAAAAGCAATGAAGAAGTAATCGATTCTGCATTGCAAGAGTACCTGGAAACATACGGGATTGGGGCGGAGTTGTCGGGGAAGTCAAAAATGTCAGAAGCTCTTTCGCCTGCAGTTGATGAAAAGGCGGGACCGGTATACCAGGTTAAAGATACCACGTATTATCTTGTAGCAGGTAGTTTCAGGGATTTAATCAATGCTCGTAAACACATGTCTAATCTTGAAAAGAAAGGTTATCAACCAGAAATCATTTCCAGTGAAAACAGGTTCAGGGTAACACTCTATTCTTTTCAAGACAGGGAAAAAGCTTTCAATGAACTGGAACGTTTAAGAAATCAAAAAGACGGGAGCAATGTTTGGATACTTAAAAAAATTTAACCGGGAATATTAATTGGTTATTTGGTCATCATGTCCGATATATTCCTGAAATAATAATATTTTTATAAGGTATTCACGAGATCGCCTCGCTAAGTTCTTCGTTTTGCTCGTGTTTAAAACTGTCATCCCGGGATGCATCGGGAATGCTTAATTTTAAGCACTTCTCGGGCTTCAATCTCGAACATTGACAAATGCTATTTAATCAAAGCACCATTCATTATTTTTTCAACAGGTGCCACGAACTCAAGTTTTCCATCTTTATCTTCTGCCATAAGTATCATCCCATGAGAGGTAATTCCCCTGATTTTCCGGGGTGCCAGGTTCATAAGAATACATACCTGTTTCCCGGTAATATCATCGGGTTTAAAAAACTCCGCGATTCCCGAAACTACAATTCTTTTATCCAGCCCGGTATCAATTTCAAGTTTCATCAGCTTTTTTGTTTTTGGCACTATTTCCGCGTGGAGAATGGAGCCAACGCGGATATCGAGTTTAGAGAAATGCTCGAATGAAATCTCTTCTTTTCGCGGCAGATGCGTGTATTCTACGGATTCATTAATTTCCCTGGCAGCTATTAATTTATTAACTTGATTTTCAATGGCATCATCTTCAATTTTTTCGAAAAGTAATTTAGGTTGGTTAATTACATGACCTTCTTTCAGGAGATTTGTATCACGGGCAAACTTCCAGGGGATTTTATCCAAATTAAGAAAATCTCTTAGTTTAATACACGTGAAAGGTAAAAATGGTTCAAGGATAATACTTAAGCCGGCAGTAATTTGCAGGGAAAGATTGAGGATGGTTTTGACTCTTTCCTCGTTTGTTTTTATTAGCTTCCAGGGCTCGGTATCAGCCAGGTATTTGTTACCAAGTCTTGCAAGGTTCATGGCCTCTTTTAAAGCCTCCCGGAACCTGAAATGTTCAAGGTTCTCTTCGAGAGATTCAACTATTTTTGGAATTTCATCTATGACAGCCTTATCTTGTGGGGTAATTTCATTAACCGGGGGCACTTTTCCATCAAAATATTTTTGCGTGAGAACAAGAGCCCTGTTCACGAAATTACCAAGAATGGCAACTAACTCGTTATTGTTCCTGTTTTGAAAATCTTTCCAGGTGAAGTCATTGTCTTTTGTCTCGGGCATATTGGCACATAAAACATAACGCAACACGTCCTGTTTGTCTTTAAAATCTTCCAGGTACTCGTGCAGCCATACCGCCCAGTTTCTTGAAGTAGAAATTTTGTTATTTTCAAGATTCAGGAATTCATTGGCAGGAACGTTATCCGGCAGGATATAACTGCCCTCTGCCCTGAGCATGGACGGGAATATTATACAGTGAAATACAATGTTGTCTTTCCCGATAAAATGTATCAACCGGGTATCTTCATTTTTCCAGTATTTTTCCCAATCGGGAGTGAGTTCACGTGTTGCTGATATATAGCCAATAGGTGCATCAAACCAAACATATAAAACTTTTCCTTCCGCGTTTTCTACAGGAACGGGTATGCCCCAATCCAGATCGCGGCTTACCGCCCTGGGTTGGAGGCCCTGATCGAGCCAGGATTTGCATTGCCCGTAAACATTAGATTTCCATTCCTTATGACCATCAATAATCCATTTCTTCAGGAAGTCCTCGTACTTGTCGAGTGGCAGGTACCAGTGTTTCGTTTCTTTCAAGACAGGTTTAGTGCCACTTATCATTGATTTTGGCTGAATTAGTTCAGTGGGGCTTAGTGAAGTACCACAACTTTCACACTGATCACCATAAGCATTTTCATTGGAACAATGAGGGCATGTTCCTGTTATATAACGATCTGCAAGGAATTGATTGGCTTCTTCATCAAAATATTGTTTCGTGGTTTTTTCAAGAAATTCTCCCTTGTCATATAGTTTTCTGAAAAAGTCAGAAGCTGTCTCGTGATGTGTTTTATTGCTGGTTCTGGAATAAATGTCAAATGAAATACCCAGTTTTTCAAAAGATGCTTTATTCAGGAAGTGATATTGATCAACGATTTCCTTTGGTGATACACCTTGTTGGCGTGCCTTGATAGTAATGGGAACACCGTGTTCATCTGAACCACAAATAAACAAGATATCTTTTTCTTTTAACCGCTGAAATCTTACATAAATATCCGCGGGAATGTACACTCCAGCCAGGTGACCAATATGAACCGGGCCATTCGCGTAAGGAAGCGCGGCTGTAACCGTATACCTTTTGTAATCTTTACTCATAATAAAATCTCCAGAAATTCTACTTCAAATTTATATAATCCGCCCTGCTTTCGTTGAGATTTTGGCGAAAATGATTAAATTGACAAAATTAATTAAGAAATATGATTTAAAGAATGATCAGGCCGGATTATTTATCAAAGGGAGACAAAGTTGCACTAATTGCTCCTGCCAGAAAGATTGAAAAAAAGGAATTAATTAATTTCACAAGGATTTTTAAGGAGTTTGGATTCCGAATTAAAGAAGGGCGGAATCTTTTTGCAACTCACGATCAGTTTGCCGGAACTGACAGCCAAAGATTTAAGGATCTCCAGGATGCTATGGATGATCCAGAGATAAAGGCGATATTTTGTGCCAGGGGTGGATATGGTACTGTACGAACAGTTCAGGATATTGATTTTACTGGCTTTATGAAACATCCAAAATGGGTCGCGGGATTTAGTGACATTTCAGTTTTACATAACTTATTACACTTGCATAATTTTGAAAGTCTTCATTGTATGATGCCCGTGAATTTTAATTCCGATTACTCATCAGGATCCAGTCAATCTGTATTCAGGGCAGTTACAGGTAATAATCTTTCCTATCAGTTAGAAAATCATCCTTTCAACAGGGTAGGAGAAACAAACGGTTTGCTATCCGGGGGTAATTTATCTGTACTTTTTAGCCTCAGGGGAACTCCCTTGGAGGTGAACTACGAGAATAAGATATTATTTATCGAGGATGTAGATGAATATCTTTATCATTTGGACAGGATGATGATGAACTTGAAAATTTCCGGGATATTGCGAAAAATTTCAGGATTGATCGTTGGAGGAATGACGGATTTTAATGATAATCAGGTTCCTTATGGGAAAAGTCCATACGAGATTATCGCGAGTTCAGTGGAAGAATACAATTACCCGGTGATATTCAATTTTCCTGCCGGGCATCAAAAGGAAAACATGTGTCTAATCATGGGAAGAGAAATTAAAATGGAAGTAAATGATTCGATTAGCAGCGTCTTTTTCACCTGACCGGGTAATTCACGTTATGATAATTACCGGGAATTTTGAAAAGGTCGCTTTCAATTCTTTCACTCGTGATACCTTTCACCATGTATTGAGATTTTATTTTTCGAACCAGGGTTCTTTCTTCTGTCATCATTGGAAAATATCCTTCATTCCCGGGAATAAATAAAAAGAAATCAAAAATATTTTCAGATTGTTGGATAATTTGTATAAAATCCGTGAAAAAGTCAAAATTACCAGTTTCAGCTACCCAATAGGTGACCTCCGTGTTTAATAACTTGTTTCTAACTCTCCATTGAAAACATTTGTGATCATTAAAATACCTGTAATTGTCCGATTTTGTCACCTGGTAATTTTCATTCCTTCCAAGGTAATCAAACCGATTATCAATACTGGTAAATTTTTTGGTGGCCGGTTCTATTAAAATAACTTTTTTATCATTGAGATTGATAATCATTTGCTCCGCGAGGAGACCCTCGCTGCAATAGGTATCTATTCTTAAGTTTTTATCTTTAATATATAGCTGATAAGAAGCCGTATCATAAGGGGTTACTTTAACAACCTTTAGTTTTCCTTCAAAAGGCACCTTCTCATTTGAAAAGTTTGAAAATACCAAAAGAATTACCAATAAATACCCTGCAATTTTAATTCTCCCTGATTTGTTCATCTGTCAATCCGTCTGTTTATCATCTTTCCCGATGGAAATACCGGGAAAAAAGCAAAAAGGTTGCATTTAACCAAATGATTTTATGAACAATGTATGGAAGGTTTGAATTTTTCATGTTGATAAATGCCGGAATTTTTAAGAGAGCTGTATCTTTATAAAAAAAAAATGAATGAAACATGAGTAAATAATAGGCAAGGCCTTTTCATGAACGCGGTGAATAGCAATTTAAATATAAACTCGTAGCACAGGACATACCCGAGATGATAATCAAGGTCCAAGTACTGTCATGAACATGAATAAATCGATTAACCCCGGCAGCTACCGAGGGGAATGCCATATTTCGGGTTTGGACACAATTTTTTTAAATGATGAAATCCAATATTGAAAAAGGACATAAATCAGAGGAAGCAGCCACGATCTGGCTTAAACAAAAAGGGTACTTCATTCGTCATAGAAACTGGCGGTACATTAAAGATGAGATCGATATTGTAGCCGAGAATAAAGATTACATTGTTTTTGTAGAGGTTAAGTCAAGAACATCGCTTGATTATGGATCCCCGGCTGATAATATTACAGAAAAAAAGATGCGATTCAATATCAGGGCTGCCCAGGCATATATTGATATGTACGAGATTGATAAAGAAGCCCGGTTTGATTTAATGATTATCGTTGATGAACCTGCCAGAACAGAGATAGATCATATCGAGGATGCTTTTAGAGATTACATGAGATGACAAATAATTATCATGAATATTGAAGAAATCAGGGAATATTGTTTAGACAAAAAGGCAGTGGAAGAAAGTTTCCCGTTCAATGAAACAACACTGGTTTTTAAGGTGAAAGGTAAAATATTTGCCCTGCTTAGCCTGGACGAGAAGAGGATAAATCTCAAGTTTGATCCTCTCATGGCAGTAGATCTAAGGGAAAGATATACTTTTGTAACACCTGGTTATCACATGCATAAGAAATACTGGAATACCATTATACTGGAAAATGAAATTAAAAGAGAATTATTATATGCCTGGATTGACCATTCTTATGCTGAAGTAGTGAAAAAGATGCCATTAAAAATACAAGAAGAATTGAACAAGTAAATTTAAAATTTGTAGGAAATGAAAAGGATCATGCGATATTTCTTTCAGGGATTATTATACATCGCGCCTATTGGTGTCACTATTTATATATTGTACCTGGTATTTATGTTTATTGATGGTTTATTAAAATCCTCGCTTGAAAAAGTCATTGGATTTTCTATACCGGGATTGGGCGTTCTCATTATATTCATCTTGTTAACTATCCTGGGCTTTCTGGGGCAATCTATTCTCGCTCAGCCCTTCAAACTTATTTTTAGAAAAGTTTTAAAAAAAGTGCCCATAGTACAATTAGTTTATTCTGCGCTGAATGATTTATTTTCGGCTTTTGTTGGAAAAGAAAAAAAATTCCAGCAAGTTGTTCTTGTCAAGGTGAATACCATTTCGGAACTCGAGAAGCTTGGATTTATCACCCAAACCGATTTAAGTGAATTAGGAATAACAGACAAAGTTGCCGTGTATTTTCCTCATTCATACAATTTTTCCGGGGAACTGTTTATTGTTCCTTCACAACATGTAAAGCCATTAGACATACCTCCTTCTGACGCGATGAAATTCATTGTATCTGGTGGGATCACCAGGGTCAGGTAACGACCATGAGATTACAGCCACGGATTTCGCTGGTATCAACTCGTCCTGTTACTTCAAACTCACCCGTTTTAAATGATTTTCCCATATCGCTTGTTTCAATAAAAGAACAGGAGTAAATATTTGCCAGGTCAATCACGTTTAAAGCGCCTGTTTCGCGATTTCTAACGTAAGCAAATGGATCGTACAGGTCACGGGTGAGAACTTTCATCCAGGGAGGACAACGAAACAGTCCCTGACCTTTGGAATAGGCCTGTGAAAGAAGTTCTGTCATTCCATACTCCGAGTGAATACTTTTTACGCCAAATGCTTGGGTTAAATTATCATGTAATTCTTCGCGGGTCATTTCTTTTTTTCTTCCTTTCATACCACCGGTTTCAATAATGATAGTATTTTCTGAAAGATCTATTTGGTATTTAGCCGCGAAGTCAACCAGGGCAAAACTAACACCAAAAAGCGCCACCGGCACTTTTCTTTTATTCATTACAGTTAATCTTGAATACAGTTCATCATGATTATAAAGGAAATAGCCGGATTCTTTATACTTACTTTCACTGTTAAGCCGGTTGGTCATGTATATTAAGGATGACCCGGGTCTTTCAAGGTAAGAAGGTAAAAGACAAAAAAAACAGTAATTTGCCGGACTCCCGTAAAACTGTTGAAATGATTCCAGGAAGCTTTTCTCGTAAAGAGATATGTCGGATACAAGGTGTCGGGAAGGAATTTGTCCTGAAGTAGAAGAACTTGTAAAGATTTTTTCAATTTTCTGATTCCCGGAGATGACATCATGTTCACGAAAAAACCGTATTGGCAAAAAAGGTATTTCTTCAATTTTATTGATTTTTTCAGGTTTAATTCCCAGGTACGTGCAATATCTTCTATATATTTTGTTACGCGCAACCTGGTACCTGAAGATTTCCAGGCATAAAACTGTAAATTCATCCTCGTTCCTTAACGAAAATATTTTTTCCTTTATTTTCCCGGCTGCATTCATGACCAGAACATTCTTTATTTCGGGAAACAAGGTATAATATCAGTCCCGTTTGGTTTTAAGAGTGTCAAGTTTCCTGAAAGAAGTTAACAGACCTTTAATCAATGCTGAACTGAAACCATGATGCTCCATTTCATTTAATCCTGATATGGTAATACCAAGGGGGGTTGTAACTTTATCAATTTCTTTTTCGGGATGCTGCCCGCTTTCAAGAATTAGTTTTGACGCTCCATTTAGTGTTTGGGCTGTAATTTGTTGAGCCAGATCAGCCCCAAACCCGATTTCGATTCCCCCCTGGGTCAGTGCTCTCAGGAATCGCAGGGCAAATGCAACTCCACAAGCACCGATGACGGTAGCAGCACCCATTAATTCCTCGTTAATAACTTGTGTTTTACCAAGTTGATTGAATAATTCAATAACTAAAATCGTTTCTTTTTCATGTTTTTTGTCGAAAACGGAAATACATGTCATGGACTCGCGAATCGCGAGAGCAGTATTTGGCATTGTCCGGAAGACGGGAATACCGGGTCCTGTGATGTCAACAATTTCTTTCATCGTGAATCCCGTCACAGTTGACACAATAATATGGTTTGGTGTAAGAACGGGTTTTATTTCATTCAGGACTGCGCTAATTTGATAAGGTTTCACGCATATCACGACTATATCAGCATGTCTGGAAGCATCCAGGTTATTGTCGGTAACCTGTAGGCCTTTATTTTCTAAAAACTTGATGAGATGAGCTCTTCTTCGGGTAATTTTAATAAGAGAGGGTTCGGTAAACCCGGATTTTAAAAGACCAAGGGCCATGGAAATTCCAAGGTTCCCTCCACCGAGAATGGCTATTTTCTTTTTATTCATGGCTGCATTTTATCAATTTATAAAAAAAGTTCCTGCCGGAATACCGTGCAGGAACTTCAAAAATAGATAAAATTTATGATAATAAGGTATTTATAATAACCGGGATTATCAAAATTTGTTTATCCTCTTATGGCTTTAATTCCGGGGAGTTCTTTGCCTTCCATGTACTCGAGCATTGCGCCTCCACCTGTTGATACGTAAGATACTTTATCGGCGAGGTTATTCTTGTTAATTGCAGCAACGGAATCACCTCCGCCAATAAGACTGAAAGCGCCATTTTCAGTGGATTTCGCGATGGCTTTCGCGATTTCAGTGGTTCCTTTCGCGAATTTATCCATTTCAAAAACACCCATGGGACCATTCCAGAGAATGGTATTCGAGTTTTTTATAACTTCTGAAAACTCTTCAATTGATTTATCTCCAATATCTAATCCCATCCATCCATCGGGAACTTCATCAATTTTCGATTCGGAAGTATTGGCATCTTTATCAAATTTTTCCGCGTTCACGCTGTCAACCGGCAGGTATAAATTAACTCCTTTTGATTTGGCTTTCTCTATAAGATCTTTCGCGAGATCCAGTTTATCATCCTCGCAGAGGGAGTTTCCTATTTTCCCACCCTGTGCCTTGATAAACGTAAAAGTCATGCCGCCACCTATAATCAGGTTGTCAACACGGTCGAGCATATTCTCGATTACGCTAATCTTGTCCGATACTTTGGCGCCACCCATTACAGCAGTAAAAGGGTTTTTCGGGTTTTCCAAAACCTTATCTATTGCATCTAATTCTTTCTCAATCAAAAATCCAAACATTTTATTCTCTTCCTCAAAATAGTTGGCAATAATGGTAGTGGAGGCGTGTGCCCTGTGGGCCGTACCGAAAGCATCATTCACGTACACGTCTGTACCTTCTGCAAGTTTCTTCGAAAACTCCTCGTCACCTTTTGTTTCTTCCTTATAAAACCGCAGGTTCTCGAGAAGAAGTACTTCCCCGCTTTTAAGATTTTTTTTCATTTGCAGGGTATCATCACCAATGCAATCAGAAGCAAATTTCACATCAATACCGAGGTGCTCCGAAAGTACAGGAACCACGTGTTTCAGACTGAATTTTTCTTCCGGTCCCTCTTTTGGGCGACCAAGGTGAGACATGAGGATGGCAGAACCACCATCACCGATGATTTTCTTTATACTGGGCAGCGCACCTCTGATTCTTGTATCGTCTGTAACTTTATATTCTGAGTTCAGGGGTACGTTGAAATCTACCCGGGTGATAGCTTTTTTTCCTGAAAAATTAAAATTGTCTATTTTTTGCATGGCATTATTTAGTTTAAGGTAATTATTAATTTTGCAAAGGTAACAAAAGTTTTT
This sequence comes from uncultured Bacteroidales bacterium, assembly GCA_964426725.1. GTDB lineage: Bacteria > Bacteroidota > Bacteroidia > Bacteroidales > CAYRRV01 > CAYRRV01. The sequence goes on from CAYRRV010000001.1 coordinate 249,141, forward strand.
CTTTACTTTTGTCAACCAATGTTATTATAACAAAAATGTTTTTTACGGGGATTAAACACGAAATAAATAGCCCATGTTATTTTCTGATGTTGCCGGCCATGATCAATTAAAAGAAAGATTAATCGCTTCTGTTAAAGAAGAAAGAATTAGTCATGCCCAAATGTTCCTTGGCAAGGAGGGCACCGGTAATCTTCCCTTGGCGCTTGCGTTCGCGGGGTATATATTATGTATTAATCGCCAGGATCAGGATGCCTGTGGAACTTGTCCATCGTGCAGGAAAGTAAAAAATTTAATTCACCCTGATTTACATTTTGTATTCCCGGTGGTCAAAAAGGATTCCGGTCAAAAAGCGATCAGCGATAATTTCCTCGCGGAGTGGCGAGAAGCAATCCTTGAGAATCCATACCTGAATCAGGAAATCTGGTTTGCAAAAATCGGATTAGAAAACAAGCAGGGAAGTATTTATGTTGATGAAAGTTCAGAGATACTTCGAAAATTAAGCCTGAAAACATTCGAGGGAGAATATAAAGTGATGATTATCTGGATGCCGGAACGCATGAATGTCACGACTTCTAATAAGTTATTGAAGATACTTGAAGAACCACCTGGCAAAACACTTTTTATACTGGTTTCCTCGGATAGTGAAAGAATACTACCAACCATTCTTTCCCGTGTTCAATTATTGAAGGTACCGGCAGTTAAAAATGAAGATTTGATTTCATTTATAGGGAAAAAGTTTAATATTTCAAGTGATAAATCTCTCGATATCTCGCGTTTGGCAAGGGGAAATATACTAAGAGCCTGCCAGGTAGCAGAAAATGGAGGGGATAGTGTTTTTCATGAGGATTACGTGAAACTCATGCGATTATCATTCGGTGGTAACATGGTTGAATTAATAGAATGGGTGGAGAAATTATCTGTCATGGGTAGGGAGAAGTTAAAAAACTTTTTCGAGTATTGCCTGGCCTTTACCCGGGAAAATTTTGTAAAGAACACGGGTTGCAGTGATATTGTCTTCATGACGAGTCAGGAAGATCAATTTTCGAAGAATTTCTCTGCTTTCATTCATGAAAACAATGTAATGAAAATAACAGCGTTATTTAACCAGGCCCATGCTCACGTGAGCGCGAATGGCTACCCGAAAATAATTTTGCTGGATACGGCTTTGAAAATAAGGCGGTTGTTAAAACAGTAATTTTCACTAATTTTGTAAATCTGTAATTATATAATTAGTATCATGAGTGGTAGTATAATGCGGGGATTTAAAGACCTGGACGAGAATAAATTAAAGATAGATAGAGTTACTTTAGATAGCTTGACTAAATTAGGCGCTTACGATTGGCTCGAAGATATTCCGCTTGTTTACACGCATAAAGAAAATCTCGTTGAGGTTCGCTTTAAAAACACTAGAAAAGGATATTATATTAACACGAATTTCCTGCGGCTGGAGCGGGGAGATATCGTTGCTGTTGAAGCCTCGCCCGGGCATGATATTGGTATTGTATCATTAACAGGTCCCTTGGTGGCGGAGCAGGTGAAAAAAGTCGGACTCAAGTTGGATTCCCCGGATTTTAAGAAGGTATACAGGAAAGCCAAGCCCAATGATCTAGATAAATGGAAGGAATCAATTAACCTGGAGCATAAAACCATGTTGAAGGCCAGGAAAATTGCCGAAGATTTGAAACTCGATATGAAAATCGGAGATGTTGAGTACCAGGGTGACCGGACCAAGGCTATTTTTTATTACATCGCTGACGAACGGGTCGATTTCAGGGAGCTAATTAAAGTACTGGCTGATGAATTCCGTATAAGAATAGAAATGAGACAGATAGGAGCAAGGCAGGAAGCAGGTCGTATTGGCGGAATAGGACCATGTGGACGGGAACTTTGTTGTGCTACCTGGATAACCAATTTTGTTTCAGTAACAACCAATTCTGCCCGTTATCAGGAAGTATCCCTGAATCCGCAGAAACTGGCCGGTCAATGCAGTAAACTTAAATGCTGTTTGAATTATGAAGTAGAGTGTTATCTTGATGCACAAAAAGATTTTCCCGATATTTCTATACCCCTGGAAACAGGAGAAGGAACAGCTTACCATCAAAAAACAGACGTTCATAAGCGACTCATGTGGTATTCTTCTTCACCTGATTCAACAGCATCACTTGTTGAAATACCCGTGGACAGGGTGAAAGAAATAATCGAGATGAACAAGAAAGGTTCCAAGCCGGCTAGACTCATGGAAGAAGTTAAAGAGAATAAAGTAATTGGTACGGGTATTGATTACGAGAATGAGGTAGGTAAGGAAAGCCTCACCCGCTTTGAAAAGAAAAAAAGAAAAGGTGGAAAAAGTAAAAAAGGCCAGGGAAGACGCGATAAGAATAAAAAAAATACAGGTAGAAATGAAAAATAGAAGATTTTTATACATACTCCTGCCAATTATATTTCTTTCATGCGGTAAAGGGATCCTCTACGAGGAGTTCAGGACTATCCCCGGGGCAAAATGGGATAAGGGGGAGGAGAAACTTTTTGAAGCTCATGTTGAAGATACTTCCGGCATCTATAATATTTATGTCAGCGTGAGAAATTCTGGGGAATACAGGTACAGGAACTTATTTTTGTTCGTAAATACAGCCTCACCTGCCGGACAGGTTGTAAGAGATACCGTTGAGATTCTACTTGCCAACGAAAAGGGTAAATGGATGGGTAAAGGTTTTGGCGGCATTTGGGAAACCGAAAAAATTTACAAACGGCAGGTACAATTTCCTGTTAAGGGAGTATATGTATTTTCTGTTCAACACGGGATGAGAACTGATACACTACATCATATACTGGATGCCGGCATTAGAATCGTGAAGGTAAAAATATAAAAAGTCAATACTTACGTGTCGAAAAATAAACTGGCCAGGTTTGCTGATATGGAAACCCTCGCGAATGTTATACAACCTCATTTCAGCGAGGTTTACCAAAAAGATTACCGGTTAAAAGGAAAGTGGAATTCAGATTTTTTTAACTGTGATAATCCTCTCGTTCTCGAGTTAGGGTGTGGAAAGGGTGAATACACCGTTGGTCTGGCCTCCAAATACCCGGGTAAAAATTTTATCGGGATTGATATCAAGGGGGCAAGAATGTGGAGAGGAGCCCGGCAGGCTATCGAAAACAACTTGGATAACGCTGGTTTCCTGAGAACCAGGATTGAATTGGCAGACTCATTTTTTGCCCCGGGGGAAATTGCTGAAATTTGGATTACATTTCCTGATCCTCAACTGAAAAAGCGGCGCAATAAAAAAAGACTAACCCATCCCAGGTTTCTGAATCTTTACAGGAAATTTTTAAAAAATAATGGCATTATCCATCTTAAAACAGATAACAGGATTCTTTATAATTTCACCCTCGGGCTCGTAAAATATAATGGTATTCTACCGGAAATTGCTACCAATGATTTATATAATAGTTATTATGCCAATGAAACACATGGGATTAAAACATTTTACGAGCAAATGTTCCTGGATGAAAATTTACCCATTCATTACCTGAAGTTTCAACTTCCCGCGGAAAAGGAAATAATTAACCTGCCAGATGAGTGAAGTAAACTTTTTTGAAAAAGTATACAACGTGGTACTTCTTATACCTCGTGGTCGAGTGACTACATACGGGGCGATTGCCCGGTATATCGGAAGCCCACGGTCGTCGAGAATGGTAGGATGGGCCCTGAATAGCAACCGGTTTTCAGGGGACTATATTCCCGCGCACAGGGTCGTGAACAGGCAGGGCCTGCTTACCGGGAAAAGATACTTTGGCACACCTGGCGTTATGAAAGAACTCCTTCAAAATGAGGGTGTCAGGGTGCATGATGATCAGGTACTTGATTTTCAGGAATGTTTTTGGGATCCTGCTAAAGAGTTAGTGACGCGTCATAGTTGATATGCAGATGGGATATCCCTTTATTCCGGGCATGTGGCACAGTTCAATTGTCATTTTTTCAATGACATGATACAGTATAAAATGTCATGTAAAATCCTTGTCCGATTTATATTTTTCATGTAATTTTAATCGTTATATTTGCACTTATTTAATCTTAGTATAAATAAAAATATTTAAAATGGGTTTAAATGAAGACCAGGTAATAAAAGTATTTAGGGAAGTGAAACATCCCGAGACCGGTAAATCTATTTTAGAAATGGAAATGGTCAGGGAACTAGTTGTGGAAACAGGAAAAGTGAGTTTTGATCTCGTTACAACTAAAAAGAAAGATCCTTTTATTAATTCCATTGCAAAGGTTATTGAACGTGCTATTCAGAGTGAAATTGATGAAAACATTGAAGTAAGCATTACTGTTAAAAGTGCCTTCGTTCCCCGGGGATCAGAACAGGAAAAGATTATCCTTCCTGGGGTTAAACATGTTATCGCGGTTGCGTCGGGTAAAGGTGGTGTTGGAAAATCCACCATGGCTGTTAATCTCTCGGTTGCAATGGCAAAAACGGGAGCAAAGGTTGGCTTGATTGACGCGGATGTTTATGGGCCTTCAATTCCCAAAATGTTTGGGGTCGAACATTTGAGGCCTCATGTTAAAAAAGTGGACAATAAAGACCTGATAGTTCCAATAGAAAAATATGGGGTAAAAATGTTGTCGGTTGGTTTTTTCGTGAACTCTTCTGAGGCATTGGTATGGAGAGGACCTATGGCTACCAGTGCATTACGTCAACTCATTCATGATGCTGAATGGGGAGAACTCGATTACCTATTCCTTGATTTACCTCCCGGCACCGGAGATGTTCATCTTACTATTGTTCAGGAGGTACCTGTAACGGGAGCAATTATTGTAAGTACCCCCCAGGAAGTGGCTTTAGCTGACGCGATAAAAGGTATTAGCATGTTTGAGAGTTCTAAAATTAATGTTCCGGTTATCGGTTTAATTGAAAACATGGCATGGTTTACTCCAAAGGAATTACCGGGAAACAAGTATTTCATTTTTGGCAAAGAGGGTTGTAAGCACCTGGCTGAAAAGATGAATCTTCCTCTCTTGGGTCAGATTCCAATTGTACAGGATGTTGTTGAATCCGGAGATTCAGGGAATCCTGTTGTTTTGGATGATAATCCAATAACCCTTTCAGCCTTTGATTCTCTGGTACGAAATTTTAATGCAGCCCTGGATAAACGTCTTAAGGAAAAAGCGCCTACCAAAAGAGTAATTATAAACAAGTAAATAATATAATCATGAATAAAACAATGGATAAAGAAAATCTTAAAGAAAGAATTAAAACAGCCCTGGAACTTATCAGACCTTACCTGAAAGCCGACGGGGGCGATGTATCTCTTCAGGAAGTAACTGATGATATGACTGTTAAAGTGAAACTGGAAGGAGCCTGCGTGGGTTGTCCCTTTAGCATGCAGACTTTAAAAGCCGGTGTTGAGCAGGCAATTCGAAGAGAAGTGCCTGAAATTAAGGAAGTAGTTTCAGTTTAAAACGGATTTCCATACTTTTTACTATACCTTGCTTACAAAATTTTCATGTTATCAGGGTAACTTAAGAGTGTCATGTCAATGAAAAAATACCGGTTTATCTGTGGCACATGTCTTAAATAAAGGGACATTTCTTCTTCAATATCAAATGTGACGCGTCACTGGTTTTTACGGCCTGAAAATCTTATTTATCACCTAATGGGAGTGCAGGACATTAAAATTTGTGTCCGTATTATAAAATAAGATGGGCAAAAAACAGTTTATTGTATAGTCAAAAAATATTAGCTCGTTGCGAAGTAGGGGTTTAACATATTTTATTATCATTGTTCTGTTTTTTTCAGGGTGCAGTACCGAGAAAAACACGTGGATTACCCGTACTTATCATAATGTTACCTCGAAGTATAATATCCTTTTCAATGCCAGTGAAAGTTTCAACAAGGGAGTAAAAAAAGTTAATGAAGCTTACGAGAATGATTTTACAGGGATTTTACCTGTTTTTACGTATGGGAACAAGAACATTGCTTCAACTGCCATTCCCGATATGGAAAGAACTCTGAAAAAATGCTCCAAGGTAATTACTTTTCATTCAATAAAGGTTAAGCCTGAAATCAAAGAAGGTCCGATGACACCGGAAGAAAAGGAGTTTTACGAAAAAAATGAATATAATATTTTTGTTGACGATGCTTACATGTTTACCGGCAAAGCACACTTTTACAAGCATGATTTTCGACTGGCTTCCGAAACTTTTAAGTTTGTCATAAGGGAATTTGAAAACCAGGATGCCATGTACACGGGATTAATCTGGCTTGCCCGAACGAATTGTGAATTAGAGAGATACGACGATGCTGAAAAAGCACTCAATATCCTGGCCAGTCAACCATCCATTCCCGAAAAATTAAAAGAGGATTACTTTACTTCACTAGCCGATTTTTATATTAAACAGGAAATGTACCGTGAAGCAATTCCTCACCTTGAAACTGCACTGCAACATACACGAAAAAAAGATAATAAAATAAGATATAGTTTTATTCTCGCTCAATTATACGCGAAAATCGGCGAGGGATTGAAAGCCTATCACATGTATGGTAACGTCATTAAATTCAATCCTCCCTACGAGTTTACCTTTAACGCGAAAATTAACCGTGCCTCCGTCTTTGAGGCGGGTGTTGTAAATGCAAAAGAAATAAAGGTTCAACTGCTCGACATGTTAAAAGACGAGAAGAACAAGGAGTTCAAAGACCAGATATATTACGCGTTAGGGAACATTGAGATTAAAGAGAATAAAATCGATGAAGCTTTAGAATATTATAAATTATCCACCTGGAATAGTGTATCCAATGATCGGCAAAAGGCCAAATCCTACATTTCTATCGCTGATATTTATTACGAGTTTCCTGATTATAAAATGGCTCAGTTTTATTACGATAGTGCTGTTATGATAATCGATGAAACCCATAATAATTACCAGCTAATATCTGCCCGGGCTGAAAATCTTACAAATCTGGTTAAAAATCTGAACACGATTGAATTACAAGATAGCGTTCAGGTACTTGCCAAAATGGGTGAAGAAGAATTGTATGCCTATATTGATAAGGTAATTGAAAATGTAAAGCGGGAAGAAATTGAGGCAAAACAAAGAGAAAACGAAAGACGGATGCAGGAGCAAATGGCACGAATGCATGATGGACAGGGTTATAACACGTATAATGATCCAACTGCTTCCGGCAAATGGTATTTTTATAGCCCTTCTTCAAAAAACCAGGGTTCTTCCGAATTCAAAAGAAAGTGGGGTGATCGCGAGCTTGAAGATAATTGGCGAAGAAAAAGCAAAAAGATTGTTAGCACGGGTGAATATGGTGAACTGGCAGAGGAGGGAGACGTGAATGAAGAACAACAGCAAAAAGTCCTTGATAATAAATCAAGAGAGTTTTACCTGCAAAATATACCACTTACAGACTCCATGATGCAGGTTTCACATGAGCAAATAAGGGAATCCATTTATAATGCGGGAATGATATACTGGAATGACCTCGGAGAACTTGACCTTGCCGCAGAAAAATTTGAAGAACTCGGAAGAAGATATCCCGAAAATGACCATGCCCTGATGGCGTTTTATAATCTTTACAAGATATATAATGAACAGGGTAACCTGAATAAATCAAACCTTTATAAAAACCTAATAATTAATAACTTCCCGGAAAGCCAGTATGCTAAATTGCTGACGAACCCGAATTACCTTGAAGAATTAAAAGCAGAGAAAAACAGGGTATACTCGTTTTACGAGGAAACATACAATCTTTTCCAACAAGAAAATTATCAACAGGTTATTGATAATGTAAATTACGCGTTCGAAGAATTTAAAGAAAGCGATATATTACCCAAGTATGCCTACCTGAGGGCGATATCAATCGGGAAAACCAATAATAATATTGAAATTTTTAGAGACACCCTGAATAAGTTAATAAACACGTACCCGGGTAATGAAGTGGCCGATCTGGCAAAGGCCATTATCAATAAAATGAACGTGGAGCATCCGGAGATAAAACAAAAAGAGGAAATCGTTAAGGCAAAAGAAATTTACACGGGTTTTGATGTAATACAAAATAGTCCTCATTTCTTTGTTATTTTGCTTGACAGCAAGCAAGGTAACATGAACCAATTGATATTTAATATTATCAATTTCAACCTTGATGTTTATGAAAATGCCGATCTTAGGGTGAATGGAGAAACATTTAATAAAGATTTCCAGATTGTTACCGTGAAGCAATTCAAAAATACAAATGAAGCAATAGAGTATTACCAGAATATTACATCAACTGGCGAACTTTTTAAAGATGTAGGTTCAGATCTTCATCATCAATTTATTATTTCAGAAGAAAACATGAAGGTTCTGCGCGATGATAAAGGAATTGAAAGGTACATGCTGTTTTTCAAAGATAACTACCTGGATTAACTTTTCTCCAGGAAGCCTGTTATACCTGTATCACTCTTAATTGGATTTGAAAATGAAAAATGCTGATGTCTTATGGGTAGATGACGAGATAGAACTGCTTAAACCGCATATCCTTTTTCTCGAGGATAAAGGATATAATCTTATCACTGCCACGAACGGGGATGATGCCATAAAAATCGTGAATTCCCATTCGGTTGATTTAATTATACTGGATGAAATGATGCCGGGAATGACAGGCCTGGAAACACTCAACGTGATAAAGAGCCTCAAGCCTTCTGTGCCGGTAATCATGATTACAAAAAGCGAGGAAGAGGATATCATGGATCAGGCTATTGGTTCAAAAATAGCCGATTACCTTATAAAACCGGTGAAACCGAATCAAATACTTCTCAGCATAAAGAAAAACCTGGATACAAAAAGACTGGTTAATCAAAAAACTACCACTGCTTATCAGTCCCAGTTTTCTCAAATCGGGATAGAAATTAATTCCGCCAATTCCTTTAACGAGTGGACAGAAATATACAAGAAGCTGGTATTCTGGGAGTTGGAGCTCGACAGGACAGGTGATGCCGGTATATCCGAAGTGCTCAATCTTCAAAAAAATGAAGCCAATGCTGGTTTTTCCAAATTTATAAGGAAAAATTATAAATCGTGGTTTTCCGGGAATAATGAATCTAAACCACTTATGTCACCTAACCTTTTTAGCAAAAAGATATATCCAATCATGGATGATCACGAAAAGGTAGCGGTAATTTTAATTGATAACCTGCGATTTGATCAGTGGCACGTGATAAAACCACTGGTATCGGAGTCTTTTAATATCACGACGGAAGAACTTTATTGCAGCATTCTTCCAACAGCAACACAATATAGCAGGAATTCAATTTTTGCAGGATTGATGCCCCTGGAAATCGGGCAGCTTTATCCTGACCTGTGGATCAATGATGAGGAAGAAGAATCAAAAAATCAATATGAAGAAGAACTATTAAAAGGACAATTACAAAGATCCGGGAAAAACACCCGTTTTTATTACGAGAAAGTAAGTAACCTGAAAACCGGGAAAAAAATCCTGAACCGCGTTAATGATCTAACAAATTACCCGTTGTCAGTTATCGTTTATAATTTTGTTGATATACTCTCGCATGCCCGTACCGAAATGGAACTTATAAAAGAACTGGCAAACGATGAAGCAGCTTACCGGTCATTGACCTTGTCATGGTTCGAGCATTCCCATTTACTGGATATTATAAGGGAATTATCTGCAAGAAAATTCAAGGTAGTAATCACCACTGACCATGGGACGGTGAGAGTTTTTAATCCCCTCAGGGTAGTGGGCGACAGGAAAACAAGTACCAATTTGCGCTATAAAACAGGTAGAAACCTTAATTATAATCCGAAGGAAGTATTTGAAATTCAAAATCCATCTGATATTCACCTGCCAACAATAAATCTCAGTTCATCTTATATATTTGCTATGCATCATGATTTTTTGGTGTACCCTAATAATTATAATTACTACTCGAATTATTTCAGAAATACCTTTCAACACGGGGGTATTTCCATGGAAGAAATGTTAATCCCCGTGGTTGTATTATCGCCAAAATAAGATGGAAAAATACACGATCGATTCTGTTGAGGGGCTTCCTTTTGTTGCTTCAAAAATATTGAAACATATTAATAAACCCCGGGTTGTTCTTTTACAGGGAGACCTTGGGGCAGGAAAAACTTTGCTTATTAAAGAAATATGCAGTCAGCTAAATGTTGTAGACACGGTAAATAGTCCTACTTTCTCTATTGTGAACGAGTATTCAACAGAAACAGGAGATACTGTTTTTCACATAGATCTTTATCGGGTAGAAAATGAAGCGGAACTTTTGGATATAGGTTTTGAAGAATATATTTTTTCATCCAACTTTTGTTTCATTGAATGGCCGGAAAAGGCCGGTTCATTGATCCCGCGGGAAATGATGAAAGTAACTATTGAAAAATTATCAGAAACCCGTAGAGAGATTATAATTTTTCCGGAACAACTATAAATGATCAATGAAACGTACATGAAAAAAATTTTCATTTGTTCACCAGCGAGGATGAATAAATTTTTAATGATAAGTTTCACGATTTGAATTATACCCAGGTTGAGCGTTTGGAGAGAATCGAACAAGTGCCTTTCGCCAGTCGACGGGTAACCCCGGTATTGAGTTTGTTGAATTTCACAAAACAAGCGCTGTGAAATGCTTACAGTATCTTCATCGATTGAGTAAATCGCTCCATTTGGGTTATACAATTATATTCCTTTGAAATATTCATGATTATTTGAAAATAAAAGGTATTTGTATTATTTTAGTTCATTATTGATTGAAACAGACTATTATGACCGAAAGCCAGGAATCAACGACCCGATATGCTTTTACACGAAATCTTCTGATTCCGCAGGAAGAAATGCTTGAAGTGCGGAAGAAACAGAAAAAATTGTCAATTGGTATCCCGAGAGAACTTGAAAAATATGAAAGCAGGGTACCTTTAACACCGGAAGCAGTTGAAATTCTGGTAAACAATGGGCATGATATTATTATTGAAACTGATGCAGGCAAGGGAGCTAATTACCTGAATACAGATTACAGTGAATGTGGAGGATTTATCGTTGAAAGCAGAAAAGAAGTTTTCCAGTCTGATATTGTATTAAAAGTAGCCCCGTTATCTCTTGATGAAATTGGTGCAATGAAAGGACACCAGTGCGTTTTATCTACCTTGCACTTGAATAACCAGACCAAGGAATTAATAAAAAAATTACAGGAAAAAAAGATTACAGCAGTTGCTTTCGAGAATATCAAAGATGAGCACAATTCCTACCCCGTTGTGAGATCCATGAGTTCTATAGCAGGAACAACATCGGTGCTGGTTGCCGCGGAATTATTGAGTAATGTTCATGGCGGTAAGGGGGTAATGTTGGGGGGCGTTACCGGTATAACTCCAACGGAAGTTGTAATTATAGGCGCTGGAACAGCCGCTGAATATGCTGTAAGAGCAGCAAAGGGGCTGGGTGCCTTTGTTAAAGTATTTGACCATTCTGTTCACCGGTTAAGACGGTTACAAAACAATATTGGAATTCCACTGCATACTTCTATATTTCATCCCAAGGTACTGATGAAGGCTCTTCGTTCGGCCGACGTGGTTATTGGCGCTATGAATCTCGTTGAAAAAGGACCCCGGTTTCTTGTTACCGAAGATATGGTTAAGAATATGAAGAAAGGAACCGTTATTGTTGATATCAGTATTGATCAGGGTGGATGTATTGAAACATCCGAATGTAAATCCCACAACAATCCCGTGTATGAAAAACACGGTGTTATTCATTATTGTGTTCCCAACATTCCATCAAGAGTTTCCAGGACAGCCTCTATCGCGCTGAGTAATGTTGTTGCTCCTTTGATACTTGAAATGGGTATGGCAGGGGGCTTGCAACAATTAATCCGTGTAGATAGCGGGTTTCGTCATGGAATTTATATTTATAATGGAATTTTAACAAACAAGTTCATCGGGGATCATTTTGATATACCCTCCAAGGATATAGACCTGCTGATGGCCGCCTTTTAATAAAAGGGAGAAAAATTATTATGCTCGGGAGATTCTTAAAGTTATTTCTTATTGTTTTAATTGTTGGCAGTCTTGGCGTGCTGAGTCGACTATTTTCTGATTACCTGCCTGATGTGATATCACTTTACTCGGGGGATATCCTTTGGGCTTTTGCTGCTTATTATGTTATTCGTTTCTTCCTTCCCGCGTCTGGTGTAACCGGTGTAGCGGTGATTGCCTACATGTTCTCTGTTCTGATAGAGATTACTCAACTCGCGCGTTATTCCTGGCTTCAGGATATAAGACACACTTTGGCAGGAGGATTAATGCTTGGTTACGGTTTCAGATGGTCTGATTTACTTTGCTATTTCGTTGGCATTGTACTTGCCGCCTTATTTGATCGTTTTATTATACACACCAAAATGTGGGAGACATGAAAACCAGTTTTTTATTATTTTTCACCATATCACTGTTTATTTTTTATGGTTGTAAAAAAGAGGATGCGGGACCTAAGACAAGTGGAACATTTACTCTTTCATCGAAATTATCCAGTTCCGAATCAGCTTTTTATTCGAATGCATATTCCTTTTCCCGGGGAGAGAAAGTGAAATTTGGCGGTGAATTCAAGAATTCGTTCGATATTTTACTGACGAACCAGTATGATAATAACCGCGTTAATGTAATTGGTGCAAGAATGAATGCCCATCCTTCGAAAGAAGAAGCATTTGCCCTGGTAGATAGTTTTGATAGTATGGAGCAGGCCTCAACCGCTTTCGAAAGTTACAAGGAGGCAGAAGATCTTCAGTATGTTGAATTATCAGCGGTCTTAGAAATAAATGATATTTGGGGAATTAAAACTTATGATGAGAAGTATGCTAAAGTACTCGTGGAAGAAATAACAATTAATAAGGATGACCCGGAGAATCAATACACGGAGGTTAAATTCAGATTTATTTATCAACCCGACGGCAGTAAAACTTTTCCATGATTATGAGGTTTTTTAGTATATAATTTTGTTGCAACAGAATATTCTGTTTGCAGATGATAGCCGGTTCTAACTATAATTTTTTTCAACCGACCTGTGCCACATGCCTGAATAAAGTGACCTTCCCACTGCAACATCAAATGTGACGCCTCACTACCCGGTGCTTAAATATATAATAGCCGTATGTTAAACATCATGGGACCATATTCCCTGGTTATCATTTTTCATTGTACTTTCGTGAAAAATATCGTGTATAATGGAAAATATTCTCGTAATTGGAGCTTCTGGTCAAATTGGCTCGGAATTAGTAATCAAGCTACGGAAGGTTTATGGGGATGATCATGTTTTTGCTACTGATATAAAAGAACCTCCTGCAGATGTTAAAGACTCGGGTCCTTTTCAGTTACTTGACGTGATGGATGATAAAAGACTGATTCATTTTGTAATCCGTCATAAGATCACGCAGATATACCACCTGGCTGCTGTTCTATCAGGAAATGCAGAAAGATTACCATTACAGGCCTGGAATATCAACATGGAAAGCCTGATGAATATCCTGGAGGTAGCACGCATGATCGAGGAAGTAAAAAGAGTTTTCTGGCCTAGTTCTATTGCTGTATTCGGACCAACAACCCCAAAAATTTCAACTCCTCAACTTACCGTGATGGAACCGACTACAGTTTATGGAATCAGTAAACTCGCCGGTGAACGATGGTGTGAGTATTATTTTCATAAATACGGGGTTGATGTAAGGAGTATTCGATATCCTGGCCTGATTAGTTACAAAACTGAAGCAGGAGGTGGTACCACCGATTATGCTGTTGAAATTTTTTATGACGCTGTTCGACATGGTAAATACGAGTGTTTCCTGAGTGCAGACACAGTCCTTCCCATGATGTTCATGCCCGATGCCATTCGTGCAACCATGGAGTTAATGGAAGTTGAGAGAAATAAACTATCTATACACTCGGGTTATAATGTTGCCGGAATTAGTTTTGCACCGAAAGATTTGGCAAATGAAATTATTAAATACATTCCGGATTTTGAAATCACTTATAAACCCGATTTTCGTCAGGAAATCGCTGATACCTGGCCTCAAACAATTGACGATTCTGTTGCCAGGCAAAACAACGGGTGGAAACACGAGTATGATCTGTCCTCGATAACCAAAATTATGCTGAAAGAAATAAAAAAGAAATTTGAGAACCTGTAAAACCTGAATATCATGTACGGAAAAATAAAAGAATATTTACAAAAGGAACTGCAATCTATTAAAGATGCTGGTTTGTATAAAAACGAAAGAATAATTGTATCCCCGCAAAGGACAAAAATAACGCTTAATAACGGTCAGGAAGTGTTAAATTTTTGTGCCAACAACTATCTTGGGCTTTCAGCTCACCCTGAACTAATTAACACCGCGAAAATTGCCCTGAATACCCATGGTTTTGGTATGTCTTCCGTGCGATTCATTTGTGGTACACAAGATATTCACAAGAAGTTGGAAGAGAAAATAGCAGAATTCTTTGGTACCGAAGACACTATTTTGTACGCTGCCTGTTTTGATGCAAACGGGGGTGTTTTTGAACCATTACTCTCGGCTGAAGATGCCATCATAAGCGATAGCCTGAATCATGCATCTATCATTGATGGCGTAAGGCTTTGCAAGGCAGTTCGTTACCGTTACCAGAATGCTGATATGGCAGATTTGGAAAAAAAATTGAAAGAAGCTCAACAGCAAAGGTTTCGAATTATTGTCACTGATGGTGTATTCTCCATGGATGGCAACGTGGCGCCAATGGATAAGATTATTTCTCTCGCGGAGCAATATGATGCTATCGTGATGGTAGATGAGTGCCATTCCGCGGGGGTAGTGGGCCGCACGGGAAGAGGAGTTACTGAATTATTCAATATCAGGGGAAAGGTTGACATCATTACCGGCACGTTAGGTAAGGCTTTTGGCGGGGCCGTTGGTGGTTTTACAACCGGACGAAAAGAGATGATTGAAATGTTGCGGCAAAGATCCAGACCCTACCTGTTTTCAAATTCATTACCGCCCATGGTAGTTAGCGCTGGTATACGGATGTTTGAAATGATGTCCGAAACAACAGAACTGCAGGACAAATTGCATGAAAATACCCGGTATTTTAAAGAACAAATCACGAACTCCGGGTTCGATATTAAAACCACCCAGTCGGCTATCGTTGCAATCATGCTCTACGATGCAAAATTATCCCAGGATTTTGCAGCAAGACTCCTGGAAGAAGGAATTTACGTGATAGGTTTTTATTTTCCGGTTGTACCAAAGGGCGAAGCGCGCATCAGGGTGCAACTTTCAGCCAGTCATCAAAAAGAAGATATCGATAAAGCAATTGCAGCGTTTAATAAGATAGGAAAAGAACTGGGAGTTTTGAAATAAGCAAGTTCAACCTGTTTATCTTACCTGTATTGAATGTAATTGTTTACATGCAATGCTTTATCGTTTAAAAAAACATTTTATCTTTAGGGTTTTTATTCTTTAAACCCGAAATTTAATGAAACAATTCAAGTTCATTAATCTTGTTATTCTCCTACAGTTGTTTGCTCTTCCGGTAATGGCAGATGTTGTTATGCCAAGAATTTTCGGGAGCAACATGGTTTTACAACAAAACAAGGAAGTTCCCGTTTGGGGATGGGCTAACCCTGGTGAAAAAGTTTCTTTGCAATTTAACGGTCAAAAACTGAACACCAAAGCCGATATAGAAGGAAAATGGGAGATTGTATTGAAATCCATGATCGCCGGCGGACCATACACAATGACCATTAAAGGTGAAAATACAATCACTTTTGACAATGTAATGATTGGAGAGGTGTGGATTTGTAGTGGCCAGTCGAACATGGAGTGGCCTGTCGAGAGATCATTAAACGCGGAAAAAGAAATCGCGAATGCAGATTATCCCAGTATCCGCTTATTTACAGTGGAACATGAAATGAGTCCCAAGCCGCTTGAGGACCTTACTTCCGGGGAATGGGCAGAATGCTCTCCTTTATCCATACCAAATTTTTCGGCGGTTGGATATTTTTTTGGGAGAAATCTTCATGAGCACCTTGATGTTCCTGTCGGGTTGATCAGTACAAATTGGGGAGGTACGAACGTGGAAACATGGACAAGTGCCGAAACCATGATTAATGATGTGGATTTTTCTGAAAGAATAAAGGAGCTGGCTGGAGGTAACCTGGAGGAGATATTCAAAAAGAATGAAAAGGAGATGGAAGAATGGCAGCGTTCGCTGAAGGAAAAAGATGCCGGAATGAAAGCCGGTAAATATGTATGGTCTGATCCGGACAATGATTTTTCATCATGGAAAAACATGAAGGTACCTGGTAATTGGGAAGCACAGGGATTAGAAGGTGTTGATGGTGTTGTTTGGTTTAAAACAAAATTTACTCTGCCTGACGGGGTTGCCGAAAAAGGATTATTGTTGAGTCTTGGTGCTATTGATGATTCTGACAATACTTTCGTGAATGGTGTGCAAGTAGGACAAACATACAATAAATATAATACACCCAGGAAGTACGAGGTTAGGGAAGAAGTTTTAAAAGAGGGCGAAAATACGCTGGTCGTGAGAATCGAAGATTATACCGGGGGCGGGGGAATGCATGGTGAACCATCTGATTTATTTATAGAATCAGGCCAATTTAAAAAAAGCCTGGCTGGTGAATGGAAATACAAGGTTGGTTTGGCAGCTATAAATAACAGGCCCAGGCAGGCAGGCCCTAATAGTTACCCAACACTGCTTTTTAATGGGATGATCAACCCTATCATTCCTTACGGTATACGGGGAGCTATTTGGTACCAGGGAGAATCTAATGCCTCAAGGGCATATCAGTACCGGCGCTTGTTTAAAAATATGATTATCGATTGGCGGATGCATTGGAAACAAGGAGATTTTCCTTTCCTTTTTGTGCAACTGGCCAATTTCATGGAACCATCTCCTGAACCCCGCGATGCTGAATGGGCAGAATTGAGGGAAGCGCAAACCATGGCTCTTTCTCTTCCTGCCACGGGTATGGCTTCAGCTATTGATATTGGAGAAGCTGATGATATTCATCCAAGGAACAAGCAGGATGTCGGGTACCGGTTATCTCTCGCGGCCAGGAAAATAGCTTACAACGAGGATATCGTTTATTCCGGCCCCATGTATGAATCAATGGATATTACAGGAAATAGCATCAAGGTGCATTTTGAACACGTGGGTTCCGGTCTCGTGGTTAAGGATCGTTACGGGTACGTGAAAGGATTTGCTGTCGCGGGAAAGGATAGTGAATTTGAATGGGCGAAAGCAAAGATTATTGATGATAATACCGTTGAAGTTTATTCTGAAAAAATTGAAAATCCCGTTGCCGTGCGCTACGGGTGGGCTAATAACCCGGATGACCTTAACTTGTACAACAAGGAAGGATTACCGGCTAATCCTTTCAGAACAGATAACCGGAAGTTGTTAACGGAAGGCCAAAAATAATCCGTGTTTATTTTGAACAACTATGAAAGGGATTTCTGCTTCTCCTGCAGTGAACAATGTTTCTTTTGAAAATTCAAACTCAATCACGCAATCACGTCCACACGCGCATTTTTGTAAATGCCTGCCCGGTATAAGCCAAAATAAACAATCGATTTTTAAAGTTTTTACAGGCCTTACGGGTATCATTATACCTTAATTTTTTTATTAATTACTAACTGGGTATTTCAAGCTGAGAATATATGGCAAAAATTAAATTCAAAGCCAGTTTTGGATGTATTTTTCAACATTGAATTTTCTTTTTGCACCGTTATAATTCATGTAACGTATTTTGCCAAAAACCGGTCGTTCCTGCCAGGGACGATCGTGAACACCCCCAATCGACCACATGATTCCCGCGTGGCCATTCGGATCACGGCCGTCCAACGAGTAGCGATCATTAAGAATTATGGCAATGGATAATGCATCCCCCGGGGTCTTTGTCCACTCCAGTATCTTTTTGGCCCAGTACATTCTCATGTAATTGTGCATTTTCCCTGTTTTTACCATCTGAACTTGGGCTGCATTCCACAAGTTATCAAGCGTTTTGCCATTATCAAATTCTTCCAGGCTATAAAGGTATTCTCTTTCATCTTCACGATGTATTTCATGAGTTTGCTTAGCCCACTCGGGAAAACCTTCAGTGTTGTCGTAATTGCTGTTATAATAACAATAATTATCTGATAATTCCCTGCGAACAATCAATTGCTCAAGAAAGGGTTTTGTAAGTGATTTGCCCTGTACATTTTTCACGATTTCCAGTGCGACCCGTTGAGCAGATACATGTCCGAAATGCAGGTATGGTGAAAGACCCGAGCTAACCTCCCTCGTGGGATCATGAATGTTTTCACCATAATGTTTTATTTTATGATGAATAAAATCATCAAGCTTTTTCATTGCTTCTTCAGGGCCAGGCCCGGGTTCTATATTCCTGTTTCCTTCATTCTTAATTGCAGGGAATGAAAATATAGTTTCCCAGTTGTTTTTTGCGAGGGTAACTTTATGTTGGTATTTGAGCCGGGGTAGAGCGGGAAATTCTTCCAGGAATTTTTCCAGTTGCCGGGTAATTTTTGGCCTGAAGGTATAAGCAGCAAATTCCTGTTTGTTACTAGCGTGCCAGCAAGGAACAATGTTATGTGCATCAACTTCCAGGATCGGAATGCTCGAATCTTTTACAAGACGGGTTTTCCATTCCTTTTTGATCTTTAAGGGATCAAAATCGGTTATAACCATGGCAACTTCGTTCTCCCGGGTATATGCCAGGATTTCTTCAGGAGGTTTACCCATGAGTACATGAAAAGGAATATTATTCCTGGCAAGTGATTTTTCCACTATTTTAAGGTTTTCAAGCATGAAAAGGTACTGCCTGGTAGTGGCCTCCCCGAAGGATTCCGCGAGCGTGAATACCACGACCAATGATAATTTCCGCTGGGATGCCTGTTCCGCGGCATACAATAATGCCCAGTTGTCTTCTACTCGTTGGTCGCGACTCATCCAGTATAGAATAATTTTACCTCTCGCGGTTCCTTTATTCATTGCCCGGACTCTTTCTTCTCTCACAAGGTCAGTTCGCATGATTCATGTTAATATTATTTCAAAATATCTTTCTGGCAAATGCATCATGTAAATAAAATGTTTAATTTAGTCAATTGTTTAACTACCGGGATATTTTATTTAAGTTAAATTTAGTAAAATGGAAATTTATAACAGCGACTATTCAGTGATTATGCAACAACCCCGGGATAATTTGCTCATTTCCTCCTGGAAATCGAGATCGTCGGAGTTGGATGAGGATGGAGTAAAAAAGGAGATGCTTATGTTATTGGATAATACCAGGGAGTTTCATCCTACAGGAATTCTTGCAGATACGCGTGAGTTTTATTTTGATATTGATCAGAAAATGCAGGATTGGATCGTGAAGCATCTGATAAGTGAAATCATTGAACTGGGAGTACATAAATATGCCATTGTAGTTACAGAAGATAGTTACAAGTATCTTTCTCGTGAATTAATTGAGGAAGAGACCTTTGATAATTTTAGTATTCAATATTTCACGGATCATGAAAAAGCCCTGGCCTGGCTGAAAAAGGACCGGGCTGATTCATGAAACATGTAATGCATATACCTCGTCTTTTTATTATGATGGTTTTTTTATAAATTTGTATAAAATCAAAACCTTGTCCATGCAAAGATCACTTATCATTAGTATAATAGCAGCTGTTCTTCTGGTTGTTTTTGCAATTCAGAATGTTGAACCTATTAATGTCAGGTTATATTTATGGGATGTTAGCTTGTCCCGTGCATTGCTGCTTCTTGTAACTTTCGGGATTGGTGTTATCCTTGGGGCACTTTTTTCTATTCCTACCATGAATAGGAAAAATAAAATTATAAGAGAAAAAGACAAGTTGCTTCACGAGAAGAATAAAATTATTGAAGAGCTAAACCGCACGATTGATAAATTGTACCCGGGCCAGGAGGGAAAACAAGGTCCGGGGAAGCAGGAGGATAACGTATAAAAGTATTGATTATTTCTTATTTTTTTTAGCACGTGTTCTGTCTAACGGGTAATCATTTTCTATCCATTCATTAAGGCCCCCGGATAAATTATAAACATTTGTAAAACCCATATCAACAAGGAGAATACAAGCCTGCCGGCTTCTGTCACCATCCTCGCAATAGACCAGTAATGGAGTCTCGGGAAGACAATCCTTTACAATATCCTTCAAAAAGTCTGATGTTTCAGCAAGACTGGCATTTTCAAGCCTGCATTTTTTGAATTCTTTCCAAGTTCTTACATCGATAATCACTTCATCGTCACGTTCAAGAATGATTGAATAAAAAAGAGATGCATTTGCTTCCTCGAAAGTTTTCACGGGATTATCCTGTCCTGAAAATGTCATCTGAAATATTATCAGTCCCAGGTTTAAATAAAACATTAGTAATAAATGCATTTTTCAGGAAAATAAGGTTCGATATTTCTAAAACTACGGAATATATTAATAAAAATTGCATGATTAAAAAATTATTTTCCTGTTTTGATGACTTCATTAATCTTGTTTATCCTGGTGTTTGCGCGGGCTGTGGTAATAGTTTATACAGGCAGGAACGATACATCTGTACAAGTTGCCTGTATAATTTACCCAAGACAGGATTTCATAAAGAGGAAGTCAATTCTGTATCCATGTTATTTTGGGGAAGATCCGAGATAACCAACGCGGCGGCATATTGTTATTTTCATAAAAAAGGATTACTTCAGAATTTAATTCATCAGTTAAAATATAAAGGGTATAAGGAACTGGGGTTCGAATTGGGATTTCTTTATGGCCTCGAGTTGGTCAACAGCGCGTATCAGGCAATTGATATTATTGTGCCGGTACCCCTCCACCCTTTAAAGATAAAGAAAAGAGGCTATAATCAAAGTGAATGGATCGCGAAGGGATTGAGTTCCGCAATGTCTAAGCCACTGAATGTCAGCAATCTGTATCGTGAAGGATATACAGAGACACAGACCCGAAAAGGACGGTACGATCGTTTTCTGAATGTTGAGAAGGTATTTCAGGTTAAAAAAACATCATTGTTCGAGAAAAAACATGTTTTACTGGTGGATGATATTGTTACGACAGGCTCTACATTAGAGGCCTGCGCGAATCTTCTTCTTGGCATTGATGGGGTTACCGTGAGTTTAGTTACCATTGGTTTCGCGTGATACGAGGTTAAAACAATAGGTAATAAAATGACAAGGAGATAGTATTATTATACTGCCCCTGATCCAGGTAATAGGTTTGATTACCAGGATGTTCCCTGGTGGGAAGCAGGCTGTAAATAAATCTCGCGTTAGCAATTATTCTTTCCCCTAGCATGTAGTTGAATCCCACCATTCCTGCAATCTCTAAAGTATTAAAGTCTTTCTGTGGTTCCACGTAACCATTGCCATCATCCTCCCTGGCACTAATAAGATAACCAAATGAAGGTCCTACTTCGACAAGCATTCTGTCATTCAGGGAAATCTGGCCTGTAACAGGAACCTGAATATATCTTAGCCTCATCCGGTAATATTGTACTTCTATTATATCCTTAATGAGGCCGGAACTGGCTCCCTTGCTGAAATATTTGATTTCGATCTGATAATTTACCGGATCCCCGAAAGTAGTTTTTGTATATGCTCCAACAATTACCCCGGGCATATCATAACCGGAATACCGGTCACCATCAATTTGATTTAAACTGATTCCAAGTAGCGGACCACCCTCGAAAGCCTGCCCGGCAGCCAGAAATGACAACCCGGATAAGAAAATCGTGAATAATGATTTTAATAATACCATTGAATAGTTTTTCATCATAATAAGATTTAATTTTTAAAGGTATGATGCCTGCCTGGTAGCAGACAGGGAATACCTATGTTGCAAATTATAGTACTGTCGTGTTTGCGTTCGGTAAACATGGATGTTTCATTAAGAATATTTTTAATATTATTTCGTGAGTATTTCGATTAATTTTTTAACCCCGGTAACTGCTTTATCTTTAATGACAGTTACTTTTCTTGAAACAGGTATATTAACATCCAGTGGATCAATTAGGTAGATAGGTTTGTCATAGGGAACATAATCTACCAGTCCTGCAGCAGGATATACATTCAATGAAGTGCCAATTACGGCGAAAATATCAGCTTCTGAGGCTTTACGTGCTGCTTTCCCCATTTCCATGACGGGTTCTCCGAACCATACAACAAATGGCCTGAGTTGAGAGCCTTTCTCGCATTTGTCACCCATGTTCAATTCCCAGCCCTCGATATCATATACCAGGGAAGAATCTGCCGTTGATTGCGATTTTCTGAGCTCACCGTGAAGATGGAGAACATTTTTACTTCCTGCCCGCTCGTGTAAATCATCAATGTTTTGTGTAATAATTTCAACATCAAAGTATTTTTCCAGTTCCACTAATCCACGGTGAGCATCATTAGGTTCCGCGGTGAGTAATTGTTTTCTGCGGTCGTTGTAAAATTTCAGGATCAGCTCGGGATCTTTATTCCATCCCTCGATACTTGCTACTTCCATAACATCATAGTTTTCCCATAAACCTCCCATGTCACGGAAAGTCTTTAAACCGCTTTCGGCACTGATTCCTGCACCGGTAAGTACAACCAATTTTTTCATAAAAGTTTGAAATATACTATCTTGACAAATGTAAGAAAATCATTTTTATTTTTCTTTAATGCAATTTTAATTCATTTTTATTTTGGACAGGTAAATACCGTAATAATTGTTAAATTAGCAAAATGAATGTGATATTTCATCTTCTTGATATTCAAACTGTTTTTTATAGCACCTGATGATAGATCAACGTACAGTTGAACAGATTTATGATGCAGTTGATATTGCTGACGTGGTTCAGGATTTTGTGACCCTGAAAAAAAGGGGAGCGAATTATCTTGGCTTGTGCCCCTTTCATAACGAGAAGACTCCCTCATTCACCGTGTCTGCCTCGAAAGGAATTTACAAGTGTTTTGGATGTGGCGAGGGAGGAAACGCGGTAAATTTCATCATGAAGCATGAAAACCTGACCTATTACGAGGCATTGAAATTTCTCGCGGCCAAGTACAATATAGAAATTGTAGAAAAAGAGCGAACGGAAGAAGATATTCAACAGCAGAACGACCGGGAAAGCATGTTGGTTATTACCTCTTTCGCACAGCGTTATTTCAGCAACACGCTTTTCCATGATGAAGAAGGAATTGCCATTGGGCTGAGTTACCTGAAAGAAAGAGGTTTCAGGATGAGTATTATTGAAAAATTCGGGCTTGGTTATTGCCCGGGTAAAAAAGACAGTTTCACGAACCAGGCCCTCAAAGAAGGGTACAAGAAGGAATACCTTGTTAAAGCCGGACTCACGATAGATAAAGATGGATATGTTTTCGACCGGTTCCGGGGCAGGGTCATTTTTCCGGTTTACAGCCTTAGCGGGAAAGTTATTGCTTTTGGAGGGAGAACCCTTCAACAAGATAAAAAAACAGCCAAGTACCTGAATTCACCGGAATCAGAAATCTACCACAAAAGTAATGTCCTTTATGGCATTTACCAGGCACGAAAAGCCATCAACATGGCCGGTAAATGTTACCTGGTAGAAGGCTACACCGATGTGATTTCCCTGCACCAAAACGGTGTGGAAAATGTAGTAGCATCCTCGGGAACATCGCTTACCCGGGAGCAAATAAGGCTTATCAAGAGGTTTACAGAGAATGTAACTATAATTTATGATGGAGATGAGGCCGGGATTAAAGCATCGCTGCGGGGAATTGATTTGATATTGGAAGAAAATCTCAACGTGAAAATCGTACTTCTTCCCGTGAATGAAGATCCCGATTCTTTTGCCAGGAAACACAGTAACGAGGAAATGAATGAGTACATAGCTCAAAATGAAAAAGATTTCATTCTTTTTAAAACCGAGTTGTTACTTAAGGATACAAAAAATGACCCGGTTAAAAAGGCCTCTCTAATCCAGGGTATAGTTTCCTCTATCGCTATTATTCCTGATGGTATAAAAAGATCAGTATATATTAAAGAATGTTCCGGGCTTCTGGAGGTTGAAGAAAATGTCCTGTACACGGAAATCAATAAAAAACGAAAACACAGGTCAGATCAAAATTATAAAAAGGTACAACGGGCAAATAATTTCCAGGATTCGCGAAAAGATGAAAATGAAACAGGCATAATTTCCGGTGAAACAAGTATGCACGAGAGGGAGCTTATCCGGCTGATGATTAATTACGGGGATAAAGACCTTTTTGAAATGACCTTGGAGAATGAGAAAGAACCAGAATCTATAAAAATGGTTAAGGTTGCCGAATTTATCATTGGGGAATTGCAAAAAGATGAAAAAGCATTACAATTCCAGGATCCTCTTTATAAAAAGATACTGGAAGAATATTCCGCGTTCCTGGAAAGAGATGAATATCCTGACCAAAAATATTTCACGCATCATGCCGATAATGATATTAACAGGATAGCCGTTGATCTGCTAAGTGTTCCTTATCCCCTCAGCAAAATTTGGGAAAAAAATGAAAACTATATTGAAACTGAAGAAATGAAATTAGCCGAACTGGTACCTGAATCTATCATTGCCTTTAAGAATAAAAAAATTATGATTGAACTCGATCGGGCAAGTCGGGAATTAAAGAAGGCTCAGGAAGAAGGTTCGCTGGAAAAAATGTTAGAATTGCAACAAAAATTCATGGTGTTAAATGATATTAAGAAAACCTTTGCAAAAGATCTGGGTGACAGAATTATACTTTCATAGCAGTTTTAAGCTTAATGTTTCGCCAATTTCCAGCGATTTTTACCGGCCTGCCAAATTACTATTGATGGGGGTACACAATTTGAGGATAAAGCATATCTGATCTGGTATTTCAGGTTTTTGCTTGTAAAATTTCGAATATTGTATTATATTTAAAATATTTCTAAACCATAACCCATGAACAGGAAGGCAGATCTTATCACGTACCTGACGCGGAGGCATTATAAGGATCACCCGGAAGAAAAAGAACCGGGCCCGGTAATTACCATATCCCGTGAATATGGATGCCCGGCTAAACGGGTGGCTGCCAAGTTGTCAGATATGCTTACCGACAAAACAATAGTCAAGGGAGAAAAAAAACCATGGCGGTGGATTAGCAAAGAAATAATGTACGAGTCAGCCAGGGAACTGAATCTCGAACCCAAGAGTATCAAGTACGTTTTTGATTACGAGCAGAAGAGCATAATTGATGATATTTTGGCATCTCATTCTCAGAAATATTACAAGAGCGACAGGAAGATACGCGGGACAGTAGCCAACGTTATCAGGACGTTTGGTGAGGAAGGACACGTGATCATCGTGGGTCGCGGGGGAGTTGCCATTACAAAAGATATCCCTAAATCATTGCATGTACATCTCGAAGCACCATTGGAATGGAGAGCTATACGCGCCAGCCAGAAACATGGAGTGTCTATCGAGGAAGCCAAACGTGATGCTATTGCTATCGATAAGAAAAGAAAAGAATTCAGGGAGTATTTCGAAGGGAAAAATACAGACTACACCCGGTTTGATTTAACCCTTAATTGCATGACACTTTCAGTTGATGAACTGGCAAGCATTATCGCGGACACTGCCGGGATTCGGGGAATTGTTTAGGATTTTATACAGTAAGATTTTTTTATATTCTTAATCTTCTTCCGGGAACTTTTTCCCAGATTGATCGTAATCTGTTTTATCCTGTTTTGCATTCAGGACTATCACACTAACCAAAAAATTATACCATGAATAAAACATCATTGATGTGCATGTTATGCTTATGCTTTTTAGTTAATACACCGGGTTTTGCCACTGCAGGCGATAGTTTGCAGGTACCTGATGATTCGTCCATGAACACGGGAATTTTAGATACTATGGAGATTGATGCATCTGGTAAACTGCCCGTTATGAAAGAGGTTAACCCAGAAAAGCTATCTCCCGGGGGATCGGATGGTAATTATTTTGATCGTGTAATTACAAGTACTGGCGATGAATATGTTGTTAAGGTTAAAGACATCAATATTTACGAGATTGTCTATACCTACCCTCTTAATACCATAGAGCAGAGAATGGATAAGGATATGATTAAAAAGATAATTTTCTCGGATGGTTCAGAGCAAGTTATCTCAGGAGAAGAAGTAAAGGAAGAAAAAGACTGGGCCGTGGTTGTTGGTGAAAAAGACTGGGAAAAGGTAATAATTCTAACTTCTGAAGACGAAATAGAAGGGTTGAAAAAACTGGAAGAATTTAAAGCCAAATACGTTGGAAACAGGATCAAAACATCTTCTGAATATCTCGAAAAGAATGTTATGATAATTCTGCGAAAGAAAACCGCGCATCTTAAAGGTAATTATTTGCTGGTAAAAGAAAAACAAGAATACAGGGCATACGGGGATCTTCCTTATATTGAAATGACCGGTATTGCTTACCTTAGGGATTGACTGTCTTTTTTTTATTATCTTTGAGAAGTGTAACCAATTTTAAGATATTTTGACAGACATTTCTCAAATGAAACTTGTTGAAGTCCTGGAAGATAAGCAGAGAAAAGAATTTCTCCGGTTTCCGGTACGTCTATACAGGCATGACCCTAACTATATTCGACCACTTGATGAAGATATAGAAAAAGTCTTTGACCCCCGTGCAAATAAATTTTTCCGGAATGGAGAATGCACGAGATGGATTCTGTTAGATGCAAATGGGAAGACGATTGGAAAAGTAGCTGCATTCGTGGACTGGAAAACTGCAAAAAACAATGATCAGCCTACAGGAGGCATGGGTTTTTTTGATTGTATCAATAACCAGGAAGCCGCCAATAAATTATTTTTAATGGCAAGGGATTGGTTAATGGCGAGAGGCATGGAGGCAATGGATGGCCCGATTAATTTCGGGGATCGGGATCGCTGGTGGGGTTTACTGGTCGATGGATTTACACCTCCAAACTATTGTGTTCCCTATAATTTTCCCTATTATCAAAAGCTGTTTGAAAATTTTGGCTTTAAAAACTATTTTGAGCAGTATACTTATTATACCCCCATTACCGATGCAGGGCTTAAGCCGGGGGTTAGGGAAAGGGCCACCAGAATATTCAGGAACGCGGACTATTCTTTTCGTCATATTGAAAAAAAAAGAATCGGGAAGTACGCTGAATATTTCCGTATCATTTACAATAAGGCCTGGGTAAAGCATTCAGGGGTAAAGCCTATTTCAAAATTACATGCCGAAGCACTCATTAAATCCATGAAACCAATTCTGGATGAGAAACTCATGTGGTTTGCCTTTTATAAAGATGAACCAGTCGCATTTTATCTCATGATACCTGAAATAAATCAAATCATCCGGCATCTGAATGGGAAAATGAACTGGTGGGGAAAAATTAAGTTTCTATACTATAAATGGAAAGGTGAAACAGATAAAGCATTCGGGTTAATTTTCGGTGTCGTTCCCGATCACCAGGGAAAAGGTGTTGAAGGCGCTATAATCATGGCATTTGCTGAAATAGCATTGCGACCTGATTTTGGCTACAAGGACCTTGAAATGAACTGGATCGGGGATTTTAATCCCACCATGATGAAAATAGCGGAACAGGTTGGGGCAAAAATTGCCAAAACCCACATCACGTATCGCTACCTTTTCGACAGGAATAAAGAATTTAAAAGGGCAAACTTGTCAGGCTAAATATTTGGCATTGATTTTGCATTTGATTATGCACAGGCAATCCCAAAATATACCTGACATCATCGGGGCACCGGACGAAAGTCCGGTTTTTTATTTTGTACCCTTTTTCCGTGAATAAAAATTTCCCGGGTGAACTATTTCAGAAAGATTTGAATCCTATTAACCTTCGCACTTCCTTTACCGTGTTAACCGCGCTTTCCCGTGCCTTTTCCGCTCCCAATTTGGCCACTTTTCTCAAATAATCATCATCGTGATAAATGGATTTAATTTTTTCCCTTATTGGTTCTGTAAAATCAATGATATCTCGCGCCAGTTGTTTTTTTAAATCCCCGTACCGGATAGTACAATCATTATATGCATCTCTGAATTGCGTAACCGTCTCGGGCTTACTCACTACTTCCATGATCGTGAACAAATTTCTGATGGGCTCACTCATTTCCTGATTTTTTTCGGTTGGGCCACTATCGGTTACTGCCTGCATGACTTTCTTTTGGATCGCGGAAGGTTCATCAGCCAGGTATATTCCATTTCCTTCTGATTTGCCCATTTTCCCGGAACCGTCCAGTCCGGGAATTTTCACCAGTTCTTTTCCGAAGTTGAAAGGTTCCGGCATGGGGAAAAACGCTTCATTATAAAGATGATTAAATCTCCTGGCAATTTTCCGTGTAATTTCAAGATGAGGCTCCTGATCTTTTCCTACAGGTACTTTATTTGAACGGTGAATCAAAATATCAGCCGCCATTAAAACGGGATATGTCAACAGTCCCGCGTTTACATTCTCGGGCTGGCCGCGTACTTTTTCCTTGAAGGTAGTGGTACGCTCCAACTCGCCCACGTATGATATCATGTTGAGCAGGAGATATAACTCGGGAATTTCTGGTACATCACTTTGCACGTACAGGGTGGCTACTTCAGGGTCTAATCCCGCTGCCAGGTATTCCGATAAAACTTTTTTCACGTTATCATGCAGATCCCCGGGGTGAGGATGAGTAGTAAGAGAATGATAATCAGCAATAAAGAAATAGCACTGGTAATCGTGCTGCATTTGCACGAAATTTTTTACCGCGCCAAAATAATTACCCAGGTGGAGATTTCCTGTTGACCGTATACCGCTTAATACAACTTCCATCGTTTGTTGTTATTTGTTAGCAAACCACAAAACTATAAAAATGTGATTTAAAAATAGTAATTTTACAACCTTTAAATAGTTAAAATATTATCTACATGAAAATTGATGACAAACTGATTGATCGGTTATCATCCCTTGCCCGGTTGGAATTTAAAGACAAGGAAAGAGAAAATATTAGAAACGATCTGGAAAAGATTTTCAATTTTGTTGAAAAACTGAAAGAAGTTGACACCGGTAACGTGGAACCATTGATTTTCATGTCTGATGAATTTAATGTCCTCAGGGATGATATTGTTGAACAAACCATTACAAGGGAAGAAGCCCTGAAAAATGCACCCGATACCGATGGAGAGCATTTCAGAGTACCCAAGGTAATTAAAAAGTAATTATGGATTCTACCCGGCAAAATAAAATAGCCAGACTCTTACAGAAAGATTTAAGTGATATTTTTCAAAAGGAATCCCGGGATCTTTTCAGGGGAAATCTTATTTCAGTTACCGTTGTGCGGGTAACCGCGGATTTATCGCTGGCCCGGGTCTACGTGAGTATATTCCCGGCAAAAGATAAAGATGAAATTCTCCGTTTAATAAATGACAAGGCAAAACATATCCGGCATGTTTTGGCATCAAGAGTGAAACATCAGCTTCGTGCAGTACCCAACCTGGAGTTTCATATTGACGACAGCCTGGATTATGCTGAAAAGATTGATGAATTACTTAAAAAATAAATTTTGATTAAGTTATACTAAAATGCAATACGATCCGATTAAACGTTCACTGGGAAAAGTCTTTAATACAACTCCCCGTTTAAGAATCCTTTTTTACAAGTTACTCGACCTGCTTCTTTTGCGGGCATGGCACATACACCATGAATTAAAGTCTTTCAGGAAACATGCAAATGAAGAAGCCCTGGTTATTGACGCTGGATCCGGATTTGGACAGTATAGCTATTATCTTTCATCCCTTGGCAAAAACTGGAAAATTCTTGGACTTGATGTAAAAGAAGAACAAATTGAGGATTGCAATGCCTTTTTCAAAAAAATTAGAAGAAATGACAGGGTGCATTTCGAGGTTGCAGATCTCACCCGACTGGAAAAAGGAGATGAAGCCGATTTGATATTATGCGTGGATGTCATGGAACACATCGAGGAAGACACCCTCGTTTTCAGAAATTTTCATGAGACATTGAAAAAAGGAGGAATGTTATTGATATCTACCCCTTCAGATAAAGGAGGAAGTGATGTGCATGATGAGCATGATGAATCATTTATTGATGAGCACGTCAGAGAAGGGTACTCGATAGAAGATATAACAGCAAAACTGGGAAAAGCTGGTTTTGAAAAAAGCCAGGCCCGCTATTCATACGGTAAACCCGGGAAATTATCCTGGAAATTATCCATGAAATTCCCGATCATGACTTTGAATAAAAGTAAGTTGTTTTTTATCTTATTACCCTTTTATTACGTGCTTATTTTTCCTGTTTCCCTGGTATTGAATATAATGGATGTGAGAAAAAAGCATAAAGAAGGAACAGGGTTAATTGTAAAAGCCTGGAAATAATGAATTTTCCTTTATTCATAGCCAAAAGGTACCTGGTAGCCAAAAAAGGACAGAATGTCATCAACATTATTTCTAATATTGCCATGGTGGGGGTTACCGTTGGTACGATGGCATTGATCGTGGTTTTATCTGTTTTTAATGGATTCGAGGGATTGGTGAAATCATTGTATAATTCATTTGATCCGGATTTGAAAATTACACCCGTCCAGGGAAAAACTTTTATCCCCCGGGGCGATTCTTTTGGAAAAGCATTATCGCTTCCTGGAATAGCCTATTCAAGTGAGGTAATAGAGGATAATGCACTGATTCGGTACGACGAGAAACAATACATTGCTACCATTAAAGGAGTGGATAACAATTTTGTCCATGTATCCGGGGTGGATTCCATGATTCACGAGGGAGAATTTAACCTTTACAAGGGAAATAAACATCAGGCGGTAATTGGTCAGGGCGTTGCTTATTTTTTGTCAGTCGGGCTTAACTTTGTCAGTCCCCTGGTTATGTACGTACCTCGCAGAACAGAGCGGGTACTTGATCCAAAAACAGCTTTTAACAGGGAATACATTTTCCCGTCCGGGATTTTCCGGATCGAGCAGGAATATGATTCGCGTTACGTGCTGGTACCACTCGAGTTTTCCCGAACCCTTTTTGGATACGCGAACGGGGAAGTATCCGCGATAGAAATAAGCTTGTATTCAGGTACAAGTTCTGAAACAATACAGGAAAAATTGAGAAATATCCTGGGCCCCTCCTTTGAGGTAAAAAACCGTTTCCAGCAAAAAGAGCTCTTTTACAAGATCATGAAATCAGAAAAATGGGCTATATTTTTCATTCTTTCTTTTATACTCATTGTAGCCTCCTTTAATATAATCGGCTCGCTCACCATGCTCATTATTGACAAGAAAAAAGACATTGCCTCTTTGCGAAGCCTCGGTTCCGATATTAATATGATTCGTCGTATTTTTTTATTCGAGGGTTTGCTGATAACTATCTCCGGTACTGTCATGGGATTGTTGCTGGGTGGGTTAATAAGCTGGTTGCAAATGGAATTCGGTTTCATCCGCCTACAGGGTAGTGGATCATTCGTTGTGGAAGCCTACCCGGTACAGATGAAATTAACGGATTTCATCCTTGTATTCTTCACGGTTATTTTTATCGGGTTTATAGCATCCTGGTATCCAATTCGTTTCATTAGCAGAAAATATTTCATGGATCGATTCGCCTACTGAAAATTAATTATGCCGTAAGTTACAGTAAAACAGGAGTATAGAACGATTCCCGTTGCAAGATATGTTCAATTGTTAATAAGTTCTGTTGCTAATCTGTTGTACGATAGGTAAATTGCCATACTTATTTCAATATTTGATAGAACCGATGATTTTTTACTTGATTTAGGGTAATATTCTTGTTGAATATTAAAAGATGTGAGGATTAGGGGGAGTTAGATAAAATTTTTTATTGAAACTATTTTATTAACAAATCGTAGAAATTATTAACATCGCGAAGAATTGAAAAAGGGCTCAAAAATATTATAAAAAATGATTCGTATATACAGACTGTTTTTGTTTCTGGTGGTAATATCTCTGCCAATTTACACCCTTCAGGCACAATTTTCAATTGCAACGGTTACATCTAAAGATGTTTCACCATGTAGCTCTTCAGCAAATGGTGAGATATTTGTAAATGTAAACAAGGGTGCCCATTCCAGCTTTAAGTATGAATTATATTATGAAGATGATTTAAGTACTATTATTCAGTCCTCTGCTTATAAAACTGATACTTTTCACACCTTCACGGGGTTAATAAAAGAAGGGTACTACGTGATAGTAAGAGTAGGTCCAATTACGGGCGATGGAAGAAATCAGTCAGTCGGGGGACCCAATACCGTGAGTTTTTCTTCACAGTCTGCTACTGATATTACATGTAATGGAGATGATAATGGCGAAATTAATGTTAGCGCCAGTGGTGAAACAGGTTCCTACATCTTTGAATTAAAGAATTCTCTTGACGTCGTCATACAAACAAATGGAACAGGAACTTTTGAATCACTTGTTGAAGATACCTATACTGTTGATGTCACTGATAATACCTGTCCGGGTACCGAAACCAGTGATCCCTTAACTGTAAATGAGCCGGATCCTATCTCAATTAGTTCCGAATCATCAACCCATATTACTTGTAATGGAGCAGATGACGGTACAGTTTCTGCTTCAGCAGCAGGGGGAGTAACACCCTATAGCTACACGCTGGACCAAACAGGAGCTAATAATGCGACAGGTGATTTTAGCGGGTTAAGTGCAAATACGTACACGGTAACAATAACCGATGCAAATGCATGTCCCTCTGTTACAACAGGGGATTTGCCGGTGGATGAGCCTCTACAGCTTGACGCCGATGTTGCTAAAACAGACATTACCTGTTTTGGGGCTAACGACGGAACGATTACAATTTCTAATCCATCTGGTGGATGGGGAACATACGAGTATAGTATTGATAATGGAAATACATGGCAAGGCGATGGTAATTTTTCCGGGCTCTCTGATGGAAATTATGATGTTGTTATCAGGGATGCTGCCAATTCTTTATGCACGAGAGCATTGTCTACCGAGACTATTACGGAACCTGGAGAGTTGAATGCCAGCGTCTCTTCAAGTGATGTTGATTGTTTTGGTGATAATACTGGTTCTATTTCAATTGCATCTCCTTCCGGTGGCTCAGGTAATTACGAGTACACGATTGATGGTGGAATTAATTGGGAGGCTTCAGGAAATTTTACCGGCTTAATCGCTGGTACCTACGATGTCAGAATGCGTGATGCCGCAGAAAACTCCTGTACAAAAATACTGGATGCTAGCCTGGAAATCACCGAGCCTGACGAGTTAAATGCCACGGTATCAAAAACTGATGTCTCTGGTTGTAATGGCTATACAAATGGTGAAATAAATATTGACAGTCCCTTGGGTGGTTCTGGTTCGTATCAATATACCATTAATGGCGGTACTAACTGGCAATCAAGCGGGAATTTTAGCGGTCTGGGTGCCGGCACCTACGACGTGAGAATGAGGGATGCCAATGTAACAACATGTGAAAAAATATTAAACGCGAATCTCGAAATTACAGAACCAGATCCTATTACCGCAGATATTAACGCGATTGATGTGGATTGTAACGGGGAAAATAATGGAGAAATATCTATTGAAAATGAAGCAGGCGGATCGGGAAATTACCAGTATACAATAGATTATCCTCCAGACGAATGGCAAACTAGTTCAACCTTTTCTAATTTACTGGCTGGTACATACGATATAAGAATCAGAAACCGTACTGAACCTTATTGTCCAGCGGTACTTGATGGTGCTTTCGAGCTGAATGAACCTGACGTGCTGGATGCAGATGTTTCCTCGACCAACGTGACCTGCTTTGGCGGCAATGACGGCGAGATAGATATAACCAATTCCTCGGGTGGCTCGGGTGATTACGAGTACAC
>CAYRRV010000002.1:0-216400 GCA_964426725.1 uncultured Bacteroidales bacterium
TATTAACAGAACAAAAAGTAACTTGAGATTCATTTTCTATGTATTTTATAATGGTTTTACATCTCCTGATCCAGTAATATCTACCCGGTATCCTCTCAATGGAAATACTTTGTACCAAATAATTCCGCTGCCTGATATTTCTCCCCGGATTTCATCAAGTGCCCAAACGAGCACATCGCCACTTCCCGAGATTTCTATGTAACTTTCAAAATGGCGTAGTTCGTCTGCCCTGATTTGACCGGAGCCTATAATAGCCATGTCCGTGTCTTCAGCATCTCCTACTAATTCGATTTTGCCTGATCCGGTTATCGTGGCGTTCACGAAAAGTGCATCCAATCCAAATAGTTCAATTTCTCCCGAACCTTCAAGCAATACGTTTATATCATTGGTAAAAAGATTATTACAATATATTTCACCTGAACCACGTAGGACAATATCTTCTACTTCTTCCATTTTTACATCAATTTCGATGGTCCGGGAGGTTCTAACACATCGATCGGTATTGTAATCGATGTACAATTTCCTGCCCCTTACCTCAGTCCTGATATATGGAAGAATATTCTCATCAGCCCTGATACTGATTTCAAATACGGTATCCTGGGTAATTTGCAGGCTGAAATCACCTTCAGATACTAGACCTGTAAACCCGCTGATGTCATCCCGTGTTTCTAATCTCACGAGATCATTGCCTTCTATGCATCTCCATCTTTCACAAGATGAAAAAAGTATCATTAGAAATATCAGGATCCCGCCAAATATAAAAAATCTTTTCATGGTGATAATGTTTTGTGTTTTTATGAATAGTATTTTGATATTAAACAATTTTAAATTACTTGTGGATGATATTAATGCTGCCTTTTTCCCTGGCCATGATTTTTATTTTTGCTTTCGCCCCCGGGGTGCCAATATTGCCGTAGGTTAAATATTTATCATCATCCGATATCTTTTTTTCCTGTATATTGTCGACCCGGGGATATCGCAAATTTACCTCTTTCCCGTGAGTTACATCCAGGTAATAAGAGCTTTGTGGCTTGAGATATATGTTTACATCGGTATATTCCGTGTTGAGGTTAACAAGGGAAAAATTTTTGTTAATTTCATCAACAGAGAGTAGGCCATATTTCATGTCCAGGCTTATTTCCCTGTTAATATTAAATAACATGATATCTGAAAAGTAGGTGTCTCCAAATATTTTTCCAACGTTATGCATATTGTACTTATCTCGTTTTGAATCCATGTTTATAAATTCGACTGTTTCGAGAGTTATTTTAGAGGATTTGCTATTGACCTGTAAATCTTCAACTTGTCTGATGCTCAGGTCGCCGTATGAAATGCTCATTTTACATTTATCTATTGATGTAATGATGCCGTCTCCAAAAGAAAGATCAATAATAGACCTTCCTGTCAAATTTCCTGCTTTTAAATCCCCGTTCGAAAGGGTTAGCGTGAAGTTACCCTTGTAATCATCAATATAAATATCACCATACTTGTTCTCAATTTTAAGGGAGATATCGTCCGGGAGTGTCACGTGGTAATCAATCGTGATGTGGTTTGTCTGGGTGAACATGGATTCGGCCAGGTTCACGATCTCGGAAATTATGCCCCCGGTTTTACTTTGAATAATAGTTTTTGCCAACACGTAATATTCCGTTTTGGAGAAATCAAAATCAATACTTTCAAAAGTGCTTTCCAGTTTTTCGATGCTTGAAGATTTTACCAGCAGATCGATTCGAAACAGCACCGAGTCTTTTTCCCAGGTCGACACATGCACCTTGCCATATTTATTGGTAATATCAACGGTCGTGTTCTTGCCCAACCTGAATTTTTTTTCAACGTGCTTGCTTTCCGTGAAGGTTTGCGAGTGTATCTCACAAGTCAATAATAACGCGAGCAACGCGGTGAGTTTAAATATGATTATATTTCGTTTCATCTTTTTGGATATTATTGGTATCTTTTAATTCTGCCAGTATTTCTTCCAGTATTTCGAGTTTTAGCCTGTAATTCTGTATCATTGCTTCCACGATTTCCTGGTTGGCTATGTTGTCATGCAAGTCTTTTTTTAGTTCATTATAAATACTATCCAGTTCATTTATTTCCATGTTGATATCTTTTTTCAATTCCGGATCCTTTAACAACATGGGGCTTATCTCTTCCATTTTTTGTTGTAGCAATGATGAGTAGTAATACTCGGCTTCTTTTAATTCAGGAATATTGATCTCTGTTTTTGCTATCTTTATTTTCTCGTCTTTCCGCTGATGCATGTATTCCGAAACCATGAATGATAAAGAAAAGATAAATACTACTGCTGCTGCTCTCGTGATTAAGTAGTACAGGTTAACAGATTTTTTCTTCTTTTTCAAATTCTTGTCAATATTATCCCAGAGGGAGGGATCAGGATCAAACACCTGGAACTTGTCCCGGTTTTGTTCAACGTATTTTTCCAATTTATCTTTCATAACAACGAGTTTACTTACGAGGGTTACTTTTTTAACTGTATTGATAATTCATCATAATATTATTTGAGCGTAGGATATCTTTTAATTTCGATTTTGCTCTCATGTATTGAGATTTTGAAGTTGATACTGAAATGTTCATTATTTCAGAAATTTCCACATGGTCATAACCCTCGAAAAGATATAGAGAAAGTATCACCCTGTATCCTTCAGGTAACTGTTCCATGGCTGCATGAATTTTTTGCACGTCAAGTTGAAGATTTTCATCATCAAAGGTCACTGGTTCTTCATATATTCCCGGAATTTCGTCCTGTAAAACCAGGTCAACTCTTTTTTTCTTCATCTGGTTAATACATTTATTAATAACAATTCTTTTTAGCCAGGCCCCGAACGATGACTCGTACCTGTAAGAGTCGAGCTTTCTGAAAGCCTCGATAAAAGATTCCTGCAACATATCCTCGGCTTCATCGTTTTTAAAATTCATCATTCTCATGGTTATATTAAACATGGCATTCGCGTATAATTTATAAAGCATAAACTGCGACTTCCGGTCGCCTGTTTTACTTGCCTCGATTATTTCTTTGTGTATTTCCTGGTATGCCTGGCTCACTTTTTAATGTTTTCTGTGGTTAATGACAAGGTTTTTCTTTCAGGGTTGCATGGTAGTAAAAAAAATAAAAAAAAGGGAGTTAGTTACTCCCCTCTCCAGTGTCATGTCAATGAAAAAATGACGGTTGATCTGTGCCACAAGTCCAAAATAAAGGGACATCCCTTCTGCAATATCAAGTGTGACTCGTCACTAGTTAATTTCAAATATATTCCCGCTATGCAGCAGTTGTTCGACATTCTTTATAGGATTTTTCTCCCGGTTATATTTTATCTGGTCTTTTAGCAATGACTCGTAAACCGTAGAATCCCAAAACCTTATAACACCCATAGCTACCGGGTATTCTGGCAGGGTCATTCTTGAAAGCATGTAATGTGTTGTATCATCCGGGTTGTGTGCATCGTGAATAAGTATATCCTTTTCAGTAACCCCGTTTTTTCCAATTTCAACAACCTCAAAACGGCTACCATTCATTACAAGTCCTTTTTTATTTTCTTTCCCGAATAACATGGGTTTTCCTTGTTCGAGATAAATCTGATGATCTTCGCGTACATCTTTCCCGGTAATTTCAGAATGCACCTGATTATTAAAAATGATACAATTCTGAAGAATTTCCACTACTGAAGTTCCCTTGTGTTCAGCAGCCTGAAGC
Organism: uncultured Bacteroidales bacterium; assembly: GCA_964426725.1. Lineage (GTDB taxonomy): Bacteria > Bacteroidota > Bacteroidia > Bacteroidales > CAYRRV01 > CAYRRV01. The sequence continues at coordinate 3,713 of CAYRRV010000002.1, forward strand.
ATTACTTCTTTCATCATTTTTGGTTCTGTATCTACTACCCTGGCGTAAAAAGTACCCTGGGCACCCATGGCCAGTTCACCTGGTTTAAAGGGGTTTTCGATGGTGCCATCGGGAGAAGTTTTCGTGATACTTCCTTTAGGCGTTGTTGGTGAATATTGTCCTTTCGTGAGCCCGTAAATTTTGTTGTTAAAAAGAAGAATGTTTACATCTATATTTCTCCTTAAGAGGTGAATAAAATGATTACCACCAATGGCCATCAAATCTCCATCACCGGCTACAATCCAGACACTCAGATCAGGATTTGCTACTTTAATCCCGCTGGCGATAGCCGTGGCTCTCCCGTGCATGCTATGGAAACCGTATGTATTGATGTAATATGGAAACCTGCTGGAGCATCCGATTCCCGATACAAACACGATGTCTTCTTTCTTCACGCCTATTTCCGGTAAAGTGTTTTGAACGGTACTGAGTACGGCATGCCCCCCGCATCCGGCGCACCATTTAACTGGCTGGTCCAGTTTGAAATCCTGTTTTTTGAGATTTAAAGTTTTTATATCTTGTGTATTAGCCATAGCATTAACCCTCCATTAATTCGATAAATTTTTGCTTGAGTTCAGAGATCATGAATGGGAGTCCCTGTATTTTATTGTATTGCTTGTAATCAAATTCCGGGTGATTCATTCGTAAATAATTGGCAAACTGACCGTTGTTTAGTTCACATACAACCCTTTTTTTGAAACCTTTCAGAACAGTTCTTGTATTTTTCGGCAGGGGTTTAATATAGTTGAATTGAGCAAGGCTGATGGAGTAACCATTTTCCTGCAGTTCCTGTACGGCAGTGTAAAGCGCCCCGTAAGTTCCACCCCAACCGATAACCAGTAATTCACCCTCCGTTTTCCCGAAGATTTCCTGTTCCGGAATGTAATTGACAACGCGCTGAACTTTTTCTTCCCTGTAGTTAACCATTATTTGATGATTCAGCGGATCATGTGATACATCGCCTGTAATGTCTGCTTTTTCCAACCCGCCAATCCTGTGCCTGAGTCCTTCTTGACCCGGAACGGCCCAGAACCTGCTCAGTTTATCCGGGTCACGGTAGTAAGGATAGTAATTTGGGTCGTTATCTTTAACCATGGGGGGGGTAATATCGGGTAAATCATTCATTTTAGGAATATTCCACAATTCAGATCCGTTCGCGAGGTAACCATCAGATAACATAATAACCGGAGTCATGTGTTCCAATGATAATTTTGCAGCAGTGTAGGCGTAGTAAAAACAATTCGCTGGTGTGGAAGCAGCGATTACTATACATGGACTCTCCCCGTTTCTCCCGTAAATAGCCTGCATCAGGTCAGATTGCTCTGTTTTGGTAGGCAAACCAGTGGAAGGACCACCTCTTTGCACGTCTACAATTACCAGTGGAAGCTCGGTGATTACAGCAAGACCAATGGCTTCCCCCTTAAGGGCAAGACCGGGACCGCTGGTGGAAGTAGCAGCAAGTTGTCCGGCAAAACTGGCGCCTATTGCAGAACAAATACCCGCTATTTCATCCTCCGCCTGAAATGCAATTGCCCCCAGGTGCTTGCGATTGGCAATTTCCTGCAAAATTTCTGAGGCAGGAGTGATAGGATAGGAGCCAAGGAAAAGGATTTTACCTGCTTTTTCTGCAGCAGCCAGCAATCCCCACGCGGTGGCAATATTACCGGTTATATTCCTGAACAGACCTTTCTTGCCAACAGTCGGGTTTACCAGAAAAGTGGTGGTCATGGCTTCAATGGTCTCTGCATAGTTATAACCTTCCCGAAGTACTTTAATGTTTGCTTCGGATAGCGTTTTGTTTGTTTGAAATTTATTGATGATAAAGTTTTCACCGATTTTAAGGTCGCGGTTAAAAAGCCAGTAAAGAATGCCTGCCACGAACTGATTTCTCATTTTGTCGGCTATTTTCATATTGAGGCCAAACTCTTTGACAGTCCCCCGTGTTAAATTTGTTATCGGTGCTTTGACCAGGTTATACCCCTCGAGTGAGCCATCATGTAACGGATCTTCAATGAAACCTGCTTTCTTGTAATGCTTGTTGTCAAAGTTATCTATGTCGATGATGATGGTTGCTCCTTCTTTTACCCAGGGCATGTTGGCTTTTAAGGCGGCCGGATTCATGGCCACGAGAACATCAGCGCGATCGCCCGGTGTTTGCACTTCCTTATGACCGATATGTACCTGAAAACCAGAAACCCCTGCTATTGTTCCCTGGGGTGCCCGAATTTCGGCAGGATAATCGGGGAAGGTAGAAAGATCATTCCCAATAAACGCGGACGTGTCGGAAAACTGGGTGCCGGTTAATTGCATCCCATCACCGGAATCACCGGCAAACTTGACTACAACCTCTTCAAGTTCTATTACCTTAGGTTTTTTTGCCATTTCTTGTCTCTTTACAAAATATGTGGATAAAATAAAATGCATATAAACATTATATGCATTTACCTGTTAATAACGATATAGCAATAAATTTATTTCCAGTTATTTAAATATTTAACCTGAATAAATAATAAATCATTTTTTATAGCGAAAATTTATGAATTAACCAGGTTAATATATTCATCAAAAATATATATTTTACTTTTTATAGATTGTTAAATATTTATTTTCTTTAACATGTTTTACGTTTTTTATATTATATAGTTATGGCTTTAATCAAAGAAGTAAGAGGTTTTACTCCCAAGACAGGAAAAAATTGCTACCTTGCGGATAATGCAACAGTTATAGGGGATGTGGTATTGGGTGACGATTGCAGTATATGGTTTAACACGGTATTACGTGGCGATGTGAATTCTATAAGAATAGGAAACCGGGTAAATATTCAGGATGGCAGTATTTTACATACGCTTTACCAAAAATCCATTATTGAAATCGGCGATAATGTATCTGTAGGGCATAATGTAATAATCCATGGGGGAAAGATAGGAAATAACGTGCTGGTTGGTATGGGATCAATTATACTGGATCATGTTGTAGTGGGAGAGAATAGTATTATCGCGGCCGGGGCACTTGTTCTCGAGGGAACAATAGTAGAACCGGGAAGCATCTACGGAGGCATTCCGGCCAGGCGACTCAAAGACGTGGAAGAAGAACAGGCCCGGGAAATGATTCAGAAAATCGCGAATAATTACCTGATGTACTCGGGTTGGTACAAGTCAGGAAAGGAAGTGCAACCATAACCATTTCCTCCTCAGATGCTCCCATTTCTCGGGCCACTTTCGAAGCGCAACTAATTGCACACGTGGTGTTGAGCCATTGTCCTTCAAGCCTTCTTTTTCAGCATCGATTGCCTTGGGGTGCCACTTGTGCGCGGGATCATCCAACATCCATAGAATTATGGATTCATTTTTTCAATACCAAACTCTGTTCTTATTGTTTTGTTTTTAATAACCGATTCAAGTATTTGCCTATTAGATGGGTTATGTTTACGCCTGTTATGATGAATATGGTATTGAACCGCTATGAATTTCATCATTTTAACTTTTCCTCCATCATGTGTAAGCCGGTAATAAATATCTGTGTCCTCTCCGATCCCAGGGCCGTTGTAGCGCTCGTCAAAACCATTTAACCTGAGAATGTCATGTTTATTTATCGAAAAATTAGAACCAAGAATTTTGCGTTTTTTATTCTTATTTAAAAATTTTCTTAGGAATGTATTTTTTAGATAGATCCCGTTCTCAATATGTTCTCCCTGTTTAAAAACGATCTTGTACCAAAGGGAATAGAAAAATAACATTCGGTGAAAATTCTTTTTAGAAATAAATTCCGGGGTTAATTTTAAAGAAATATATTCCGGTATATATACCCTTCTCCCGGCCAGTAAAATTCTGTCTTGCCTGTGTTTATAATGTTCTAAAAGGAAGGCTGGATGTAGTATGCAATCACCATCGATAAAGACAATATAATTAGCCCTGGAATGCATAATAGCCTTGTTTAGTATTTTATTCTTTTGCCACCCGTTGTCCTCCTGCCATATATGACTGATGGGAAAAGAATATTTACCTTGAATCTGATATTTAATTTTTTCAGTAACTTCCTTACTCGATCCGTCATCTGCAATAATTACTTCAAAATTGTTAAATTTTTGTTTATTGCATGAGGCAAGAACAAGCTCCAACTCCTTTAACTTGTTATAAAATGATATAATTAAGCTTATCTCAACGGCCTGCATTTCTTAAAACATAAGTTATTCTTTACTCCAGATATCCAGTTTTTCAAGATGAATATCTTCCTCGAAAAACATGCGTGCGATGGCGCTAAAATACCCAGTGTAATCGGAAACAAAATAATGACCATCATGGGTTTTCTCCTGATTCAGGAGTTGGTGTTTTTCAAGCATGGCTTTAACAGCAGCAGCTACCACGGTGGCTGAATCAATAATATCAACCTGGAAATTATAATATTTCCTTATCTGGTTTTTAATTATGGGGTAGTGGGTACACCCCAGTATCAGTTTATCAATACCGGATATTTCCTCTCTTGACAGGTAGTTCCGGATAATGGCATTACTGATATCATCATAAATGAATCCCTCCTCGATCATGGGTACCAGCAGGGGCGTGGCCATTGACTTAACGGTTACACCCGGTTTTTTCTCCCTGATATTATTCTCGTATGTTTTACTCGTGATGGTTCCTTTTGTTCCGATAACACCCAATGTAAATGATGCATCCGAGAGGGTGACGTGATCGATTACCGGCTCAATTACATTCATCACCAGCGCTTTTTCCCCGACTTTGGCAATTACATCCTCGTAGGCTGTTGCACTGGCCGTGTTGCAGGCTACAAGTACCATCTTACAACCCTGGTCCAGGAGAAATCCCGTTATATGGGTTGAGTAATATTTAATTGATTCAGCGGATTTGTCGCCATAGGGTAAATGCTTGGTGTCGCCAAAATAAATTACATGCTCGTTGGGCAGGAGCTGTTTCAGTGCATGAGTTACCGTGAGGCCGCCAAGTCCTGAGTCAAAAATTCCTATGGGTTGTTCTGGCGCGGGCATTTTATTGAGTTGGATCCATCAACATCAAAAAAGGCCATCTGCTGATGGCCTTTTTTATATCCTTAATTTAATCCAAGTTTTTGTTTTACCATCGGAAGTATATTGATTGCATCGGGTGCGATGTAAACCAGAACACCCGATGAATTATCAATAATATAAGTAAATTTATTCTCCTTGGCTACTTCTGAGATAGCTTTTTTGGACGTATCCCTGATGGGTTTGAACAACTTTTCTCTTTGTTGCTGAATATCCTCTTCTGCCACCATCCTGAATTGCTGTATCCTCTGCTCCATCTCTCCTAGCTCGGTTTCTTGGGTCTGACGAATAAGTGGAGACATGTTTTCAGCCTCACTTATATATTCTTCAAGCTTGTTGTTGTACTCCACCTGCATCTTTTCTATTTGCTTGTTGATTTGCTCAATAGATTTTGTAAGCTCGGCTTGTGCCGAGTCGCTGGCAGGCATAGCCTGGATTAATTCCTGCGTGTTGATATATCCAATCTTGGGAGATTGAGCGTTTACCTGGTTAAAAGAAAAAGTAACCAGAAAGATAATTAACAATAATGAGATTCTTTTTATCATAATTCATTGATTTTTCAAGTTTGCCGTGTTGTCCACGGTCTTTATTTTTTAAAATTTTTACAAATGTAAGAAATTAATTCTTATAACCTAATTTTTCGAGTACCTGATCGCTCCTGTCGAATTTAGGGTCAGAATACAGCACGTTCACTCCCGGGGAAGTATCGAGAATAATTGAAAATCCTCCCTCTGTAGCTATTTCTTTTACAGCGTTGTAAACTTCATCCTGTATGGGTGATATCAGTTCCTGTCTTTTTTGATAAAGCATGCCCTCGCGGCCAAAATATTTCTGTTGTAGTTCTTTTACCTGCTGTTCTTTTTGCATGATGGCTTCTTCTCTTTTTTGTTTCATCTCATCTGTTAGCAGAACAGCTTCTGCCTGGTAGTCCTTGTACATCTCTTCCACTTCAGTTCTCGCGGCTTCAACTTCCTGCTGCCATTTTTCGGAGAGTTCATCTAACTCTTCCTGCGCGGCATTGTAAGAAGGTATGTTTTTCAAAATATAATCAGTATCTACATATGCAAATTTCTGTGCCTGGGCAGTAAACATACCTGACAGCAACACGATTAGGATTGATATTTTTGTTTTCATGATATGTAATTTTATATGTTAGTATTAAAACTGCTGTCCAATTGAAAAGTGGAACTGTCCACCTGCCTCACCCGGCGACCATGGAATTTCATCGAAACCGTATCCCCAGTCGACTCCAAGTAAACCAAACATGGGCAGGAAGGCCCTGAGGCCGACACCGGCAGCTCTCCTTATCCTGAAGGGATTGAAATCGTTAAAATCGTACCACGCGTTTCCCCCTTCCAGGAAAGTAAGGGCGAAAATGGTAGCTTGCGGGTTCAGGCTAAAGGGATATCTCAGTTCAACCGTGTACTTGTTGTATAGATTCGCACCTTCCGGGGGTGTAAGAGAACCCCTGTTTTGGCCTCCATTGCCATAACCTCTTAGAGCAATGGTTTCACGTCCAGTGAGGTTGTATCCAGACATTCCATCACCGCCCACGTAGTAGCCTTCAAAGTTGGATTGCCCGATATCCTCGTTGTAGTAACCTTTCAGTCCAAAGTGACCGCGTGTCATCAGTACCAGGTTTTCGATAATGGGTGTGTACCATTCTGTTTTTATGGTCCATTTGTGGTATTCGGTCCATTTAAATTTATCCTCGTAGGGTAACGATGCATAATCTTTACCTGGTTGGAATAATGAATAAGGAGGTGTAAGCTCTAAACCCAAACTAAAATTAGATCCTCTTCTTGGATAAATTGGATTATCAATGGAGTTCCTGCCAAAAACGGTTGTAAAACTGATGTTGTTCGATACACCATTTTGCAGGTTGGAATAGTAGCCCCTGAAATAGTTATTCACGTTATATCTTTGGTATCCGATTTCATTGTAAACTGTAAAGAAATCATCCGGCCAGGTTAATCTTTTTCCAAATCCTACAGAGCCTCCTGTAATAGTCATAAAGCTGGTATCATTTGATTCTCTTGTATACCAGTTGAAATCCCTGAATATTGAATGAAATCCGGAAACCGAGAACGAGTTGGGTTTTTTACCGCCGAGCCAAGGTTCAACAAAGGTAACATTGTAAGATTGATAGTATTTTCCATTTGTTTGGGCTCGTAAACTGAGTGTTTGGCCATCTCCGGTGGGTATGGGTCTCCAGGCTTTGGGGTCGAAGAGTCTCCTGGCAGAGAAATTGGAAAACCGCACGCCAACGGTTCCCACGAACATGCCGGCACCCCAACCTCCTGAAACCTCGAGCTGGTCGTTGGCTCTTTCCACGAGGTTGTATTCCAGATTAACGGTTCCTTCCTCGGGATTGGGAATCGGGTTGGGCTCTATTTTTTCCGGATCGAAATGTCCTAATTGCGCGAGTTCCCTTACTGTACGAATAATTTTTTCCTTGCTGAAGAGTTCGCCGGGCAGGGTCCTGATCTCCCTTCTTACCACATGCTCGTTAGTCTTTGTATTTCCCTTGATGAGAACTTTGTTGATGGTGGCCTGTCTTCCCTCGTGGATACGCATTTCCAGATCGATCGAGTCACCTGTAATATTTACTTCAACCGGGTCAACAGAGAAAAACAGGTAGCCATTATCCAGGTACAGGGAACTGATACCATCTTCGTCCACGAAAAGCCGTTTTTCGAGTAATTCCTGATCGTAAATATCTCCTTTTTCAATTCCAAGATTCAGGTCGAGCATGCTGGATGGGTATTTAGTGTTGCCTACCCATTTAATATCCCTGAAATAGTAGGGGGTTCCCTCGTAGAGATCAATATATAAATTTATCCTGTCCTCGCTTAATATTTCTATTGAGTCACCAAGAATTTGAGCGTCCCGGTAACCATTTTTATTATAAAAAGTAATAAGGCTTTCCTTGTCTTCCTTGAAATCGGGTCGCACGAATTTAGAAGCCTTGAATATGTTGAGGTTTCTTTTCTTCGTGTTTTTCATAACTCTTCTAAGCCGTTTATCGGTAAAATCGGAATTGCCGGTGAAAACGATATCCTTGATTCTTACTTTTTCATTTTTATCGATATAAACTTTCACGTTTACCCTGTTTTCGAGGGTGGTGTCGGGTAATTGCCTGATATTGATTTGCGTGTTGAAAAATCCTTTATCCGTGAAATGTTTATTTATTATAGTCCTGACATTATTAAGTACTTCATCGGTTACCTGACTTCCTCTTCTTATATTTAGTTTTTCCATGAGGTCATCAGTTTCGCTTTTCTTTATTCCTACCATGGATAATTTAGATAGCCTTGGTAACTCCAGAAGGTGTATTTCGAGGTAAACCAGGTTCCCATCGATTTTCGATTTAATTTCAACATCAGAAAATAATCCCTGGCTCCAGAATTTATCGATTACCCTGGATATTTCGTCACCCGGCAGCAATATTTTCTGACCTACCGTGAGTCCCGATAAATTAATTAAAACATTTTGATCCAGGTATTTAACCCCGGATATGGTAATGCCGGCGATCTCGTATTCAGAAGGATCCGAGTAATCAATAACCTTTAAAGGTTCCCGTGGTTTTTCTTCTTGAGCGTTAACAACAAATGGTATTGTCAATAAAATAAAGAGTATACTTATTCTCGAAAACATTCTTGTAAATCTTAATCTAGTTACACTGTTCGCTAATTTTCCCAAATCTTCTTTCCCTTTTCTGAAAGATGTATATTGCCTTGTATAGTTCCTCCCTGCGAAAATCGGGCCAAAGTATTTCCGTGAAGTATAATTCGGCGTAAGCCAGTTGCCACAGGAGAAAATTACTCAACCTTTGCTCCCCGCTGGTTCTGATAAGTAACTCAGGATCGGGTATTTCAGCCGTTTCGAGGTATTGGTCAAAAAGACAATGATCGATTTCTTCGGTTTTAATTTTACCTTTTTTCACATCGGTGGATATTTTTTTTATGGCCTCGGTGATTTCCCATCTCGAGCTGTAGCTTAATGCAAGCACAAGAGTTAAACCAGCATTGCCGGATGTGATATCAATGGCTTTTTTTAATTCTCTCAAAACTTCAGGAGGGAGTTTATCAAGATCTCCTATTGCCATTAATCTCACGTTATTTTTAATTAATGTTTCTTTTTCTTTTTTAATAGTGGAAACCAGTAAATTCATGAGGGCCTTGATCTCGGTTGCTGGTCTTGACCAGTTTTCTGTAGAAAAAGTGTATAGCGTAAGGTACTTAATACCTAATTCCGCTGCAGCCTCTGTTGTATCTCTTACTGCTTTTACCGCGTTACGATGCCCGAATATTCGCTGGTTACCCCGCTGTTGAGCCCACCGGCCATTCCCATCCATGATAACTGCAATATGCTCGGGCAATTTCTCTTTATTAAGTTTTTCCTTATATGACATAATTTTATTATTACCAGTATACCGGGCAATCACCCGGTCTGTCAAATAATTTGTAGGTTACGAAAATACCGGCATACGAATACCAGTCATTATTGATGAATATCGAACCATAAATATCATTACCGGGATTAGTGATGCCATCCATGTTGTCCTTGAAAAGTTTTCGAAAGTTCCACTCTATGCCTGCACTGGCCCTTTTACTCATGGTTCTTTTTACACCCAGGCCAAAGGGCAGGTTGAAATATCTACTACTACCCAGGGCGATAGTGTAACCCAGGCCTGCTGTAATATAGGGGGTGAAACTTCTTTTTCTGGCATCGAACGCGTATTCCATGAAATTAAATTCCATCTGAATATTTGTTTCTACAAAAGAAGTTGAAAAAGATTGGGCCCTGCGCTGGTAAAAATCAGAATTATAAGTAAGATCATCTCCTTTTAGGGATCCGAATAATAAACTGCCCCTGATAACATGCCTGGTATTCAGGGGGTATTTGAGTATAGCTCCAAAAGCGGGAGACGGCATGTTAAACGGGACAGTTGGATTTAAATCTCCCATGTAGTAGGATGTTCCTCCGGTGATACCTACTAAAAGTTTTTCCTGCGCCATGGAGGAGAAACTGATTAGCGAAACAATTAAAAGCAAACCAATTTTTTTCATCACTAATTATACGTACTCCCCCGCTGTTTTATTATTTGCCGATTCGCTTTCTGTTTAAATTAATTTTCCGGAGGAAGAGAGGAACTCCTGTTCTGTCTGTTTTTATGCGGTAAACAGCCGATACGGAACTAAAATAATAAATATCCCTGGCCGTGTTCGCCTCCACTGTCGGGTTAAAGCCATCCAGCCAATCGGTGAGGGTATAACGACCGCCCAATTCAAATCCAACGAACCACCGGTCATCAATTGTATATTTCAGTCCAAGACCAATCGGGAATGCAATCGTGAAAGTACTGTAACCCGAGGTTTCTTCTGCTGAGCGGGCCTCTGCACCTTCAAGTTCCGGATTAAATATCGCGCCGCCAGCACCTGCAAATGCATACAGCCCTATTTTGGAATAATTATTTATCATACCCCGCCGGTTAAAAATGGCTGCTGATTTTGTTCTCTTTTCTTCCGGTATGATATAATATTCGTATTGCACGCTGGGCTCAAAAATGCTTGTTCGAAAAGTATATCCCCTGTCATTATTTCTGGAACCTTCATCATTCCCAATGCCATAACCGTAATTGATATTTAAATTCACAGCCATCAATTGGGTGATTTTATACCTTAACCCGGCATGAACTGAAGGTCTTGTTTCTCCAAAACGGATATCTTTCAGGCCATACAGGTTGTTTTCATCGGCTGTTCCTCCAACATCGCCGAAAATATTCGTGGAGCCAATCCCAAATGACGCTTCATATCTTCTTAGCTTCCACCTTTGACTGAAAGTGGCGGTCACAGTGAAAATCATTAACAAGGTTAAGAATATACTTTTCTTCATAGTTGTTTATAATAAGCACAAATGTAAAAAAATAATTTCAATAAATGTTATTCAATAAAAAGTACAACTCATTTATGGCTTTTTTTTGTTAAAAAAAACTATAAAATCAGGCACTTCATTAATTTTTTGAATTAAAAATAACAAAAAAAAATCAATTAATGAAATTTCATTAATGTACGTGATAACCGGGTAAATAGTTATCAAAGATTACTTGATTTAATCTCGCGGTGCATGGTGTTGTTTCAGAGATTACTTGTTCTTTTGTATTTTCTATTTAAAACAGGATTAAAAGAAGCAGTAATGAATAAAATGAAGAAAAACAGGAATAGAATATTTAAAAAGATTCATGCAGGAGATAAATACTACTGCCTTTTTTGTAGTGAAAGTCACTAGAGATTTTTGCATTCAGGAGTAAAAGCGTAAGTGTTTAAAAAATGTACCGTCGCGGGTTGAGGGTACAAGAAAAAATGCAACTTCATGCTAATTTCTCTTGTCGGCTCCCCACATTAATTTATTTCTCAGTGTGTTATAGAAGGTATTGCCCAACAATTTGATGGTTTTTACAGTGAACGGGGCTGTTTTAATAATAAGTTCCCTGGAGCCGTCAAATTCTTCTGACCGGTAATCAGATGTTACGAGGAAGGAATTGACCCTACCCTCTACTTTTAATTTTATCTCAAGATTATCATTCAGAATGAGTGGCCTGACATTAAGGTTGTGAGGTGCAATGGGCAGAATTGTTATGGATTTTGACCCGGGTTCAATAATAGGTCCACCCACGCTTAACGCGTAAGCTGTTGAACCGGTCGGGGTTGAAATAATCAATCCATCTGTCCAGTAAGAATTGATAAACTCGTTATTGGCATAAGCATGTACCGTGATCATGGCAGATCCCTTTTTTTGCACGGATATCTCATTCAGGGCACAATTGTACTCCTTGAAAAGCATACCGCCTGAATCAACAGTTAGCAGCGTGCGTTTCTCAAGGGTGTATTTTTTTTCGAAAAGCGCGTTTATACTGGGAATAATTTCTTCTTTTGCCACGTTTGACAGGAAACCCAGCCGGCCGGTATTAAGCCCTATAATCGGGATGTTTTTACCTCGAACATGTGATACAGTCTCAAGAAAAGTCCCGTCTCCACCAATACTGAACATGAAATCCATATTGGGTTCTACCATGTTATAGTTCGAGAATGTCTTTTCGAAACCGGGATTTATATGCTTTTCGGTTCTGATATAATCTAGGAAAGGTTTAAAAACAATCACCTCGGCATTTTTTTCTTTCAGTATATTAAATAACAAGGTAATGTCGCTATCAAATCCCGGGGAGAAACTTTTACCGTATACACCGATTTTCACCATCTTTTGTTGATGTTTTTCTATACATTCAGGTATCGGATAAAGGCCTCGTAACGATTATTATAAAGATTATCCAACTCGTCATTTTCCAAGAAGGAAGCCTTGATATTGTAGTTGTACCTGTTAAAAGTCTGAATAATGGATGATAATTCAGTCCTGTTTATTTTAATAGTAAGTTCTATCCTTGTTGAATCATCAGGAGAACTGATATATAAACCAAGTATTTTAGCATCATTGCTTTCAACTATCTGGGCGATTTCAGAAAGAGAATAATCGTTAATATTGAGTTCAAGCACTATAATTCCTCCCGGGTGGTTGAGTGCAGCCAGGTCGGCGAAACTTGTCACGAGGGCATGCATCGTGATCAGGCCCAGGTACTGTTTTTTTTCGTTCAGAACCGGGACAACACTCAATTTAAGCCTGCCAACAATTTCAAGCACGTCATACACGTGCTGTTGATCCGTGACAAAAGGGCTGAAAAGCGAAAGGTTATGATTTCCAATAGGCTCGTCAACCATATTTAAATCGTAGATATCTTTATCAGAAATCAGGCCAAGAAACTCCTGGTTATTGACAATAGGCAGGTGGGTGATTTTAAAAATGTCCATCCATGAAAGAGCCTTGGCCCCTGTGTCTGAAGTTTTAAGGGCAGGTACAACATCCGATATGAGATCTTTTGCAAGCATATTGTAATTCTTCTGGTAAATAACAACTAATTTTGTACCAAAAAATTATGACCAGACTGAGTGTAAATATAAACAAAATTGCCACAATACGAAATGCAAGGGGTGGAAATATTCCTGATGTAAAACAGGCAGCCATCAGATGTCAGGAATACGGGGCAGAAGGAATCACCGTTCACCCCCGGCCAGACGAGCGACATATCAGGTACAGCGACGTGCATGAAATAAAGCCTGTCATAACCACCGAGTTTAATATTGAAGGATACCCTATAGAAAAATTCATGGATTTGGTACTCGAGATAAAGCCATCCCAGGTGACCCTGGTGCCGGATCCTCCCGATGCCATAACATCAAATCAGGGATGGGATACCAAAAAAAACCTGGCATTTCTTACCGGTATTATATCGACTCTTAAATCTGAAAATATCCGTACTTCTCTTTTTATCGGAACCGATCCTGAATTAATAGAGTATGCTGCATGTACCGGCACCGACAGGGTTGAACTTTACACGGAACCATACGCTACTGCATACCCGCGTGAACCTGAAAAAGCAATAGCGCCCTTTATTGAGGCAGCAATGATAATTAATGAAACAGGAATGGGACTGAATGCAGGACACGATTTGAGCCTGGAAAACCTGGAGTATTTCGTGAAGAATATTCCCGGTTTATTGGAAGTTTCCATTGGCCACGCCCTTATTTCTGATGCTTTGTATTTCGGTTTGGAAAATACGATTCAGATGTACCTCCGGAAGGTGAAGGGATGAGGGGGGCAAACAGGAACGGTGGTCGGGAGTCATACGATAGTAATTGATGATTTTCGATTGTAATTGTTTCGACCGCGGTCGGAAGTTATTCCTGGTTGTGAATCGTTTGCAAGGGTGTGGATTTGAGGGAATCTTTCCAAAACACTAAACATTTTCACGGGTTGTGAGTTATAAATCTGAGATTATTAATATTTTTATTTATGGAATTGAATTTTAAAAAGGTGGGAGAGGGACCACCGGTAATAATTATGCATGGTTTATACGGTTCTTCAGATAACTGGTTTTCTTTCTCCCGGGATTTATCCGACCTGGGGTATGCTGTTTACATTCCTGATGCCCGGAATCATGGGGAATCATCACACAGTGAAGAACATAGTTATGAAGCGATGAGAGATGATATAAAGGAATTCATGCAAAAACAGGAAATTGAAAAAGCTTATTTGATAGGACACTCCATGGGAGGAAAAACAGCCATCTCCTTTGCCATGGAATATCCTGAAATGCTGAAAGGACTTGCTGTTATAGATATCGCTCCCCGGTCATACAGTGAGAAAAGTCGAGATGCTTCTGCATTACCATCCCATGGAGAAATACTGGAGGCAATGGACTTATTGCCTCTCTCCTCTATTCGCACCCGTGAGGAAGCAGATGAAGTATTGGCAGGAAAAATTAAATCAAAACGGATACGTCAGTTTTTATTAAAAAATCTCAAACGGAAATCAATGGATAGTTTTGAATGGGGGTTGAACGTGAAAGGACTCAAAAAAAATTTATCGAAAATCATGGAAGGTATGAATCAGCCTGATAACAGACCCTCGAATGGTATTTCAGGATTTCCTGTATTATTCGTGAAGGGAAGTGAATCTCCCTATATTCGGGAAGATGATTATGATCTGATAAAGGAATTGTTCCCTGTTGCAGTAATCGAGACGATTCCGGGTGCAGGACATTGGGTGCATGTCGAAAAGCAGGATGAACTACTCGGGGTTATCCGACGTTTTCTGAAAAGATAGAATCAAGCGATCTCCACGTTCTCAGGCCTGATAAGTGCTTCGCCCTTGTATCTTAAAAATAGTTGAGCCACGGTAAGCACGTCTTTTTCACAATAAGTAATAATGCGCGGTAAATCTTTGTCCTTCCAGTAGACTTCCCCTACCATCGAGCCATCAATATCATCTTTTGGAGAGGGAATCTCAAAAACATGTGTTAACAGTTCAAGAGAAGTATAACTTTTATAGTCACCGAATTTCCACAACTCGAGGGTGTCAAGAAACTTTACTTCCCATGGTTTTTTGCCGGCCACGTTAATCATTTCCGGTAATTTAATACCGTTGATTAACATCCTGCGGGCAATAAATGGGAAGTCAAATTCTTTCCCGTTGTGGGCGCAAAGATCGGTTAACCGGTTATTCCGGGATATATTGTTTAACATCTCCGCGAAATCTTCAAGGAGTTTTTTCTCGTTATCGCCGGCAAAGGATTTTATCCTGAAAGTTCTTTCCCCGTCGCGATTAATGATAAACCCGGATGAGATGCAGATGATCTTGCCGAATTCAGCATAGATACCAGCCCGGTTGTAGACATCCGCGGCGATTAGCTCAGGATTGTCGAGTCGTTCTTTAAAATTGGATGACTTCTTTTCCCATAATTTCCGCCCGACCTCGGGTAATTCATCGAAAGTACTGAAAAGTGGCACTGTTTCAATATCAAGGAAAAGAATGTTTTCTGGTTTTTTATCTTCAAGCATGGTAATTGATGTTTTGTTTCAAATATAGAAAATTTTTAAGGATTTTTCGTTGAATTAGCTTTCCCTCCCCGAATCAACATATTTTTCTTACTTTTGTTATGTTTTTTGATTAATCAAAGTTGAAACCGCCTAAAAATTACCAAAAAATGATTAAACATATCGTGATGTTTAAAGTAAGTAAAGCAGATAACCAGTTTGATGATAACATGACCAGGCTATCGCGGGCGCTGACTGACCTGGATGGTAAAATACCTGAAATTAAGTTTTTCGAGGTAGGAAGAAATATAAGCAATTCACCCAATGCTGCCGATTTGGTTCTGGTATCGGAGTTTGGAAACGAGGAAGAACTCGAGCGATACCGCGAACACCCGGAACACTTGAAAGTATTGGAACTTATCAAGGAGATTTGCACGGAAGTCAGGGTGACCGATTATCAATTACCTGTTCACTATACTTGTTGAATTAATTTTTAAATTCTGAAATATACATGGATAAATTATACCCTCTGAAATTTAAACCCATTTTAAAGGATAAAATCTGGGGAGGAAACAAGCTGAGTAAGCTGCTTAACAAAAATACCAATAGTGAAAAATGTGGCGAAAGCTGGGAGTTGAGCGGGGTACAGGAGAATCTTTCGGTGGTTTCTGAAGGTTTTCTCGCCGGGAATAATATACAGGAACTCACGGAGGTTTTCATGGGTGATCTGGTGGGAGAAAAGGTTTTTCAAAAATTCGGTGTAGAGTTTCCTCTTCTGATCAAGTTTATTGATGCCAATGATGATTTATCCATTCAGGTGCATCCTGATGATGAAATGGCCCGGGAGAGACATGGTGCCTTTGGAAAAACAGAGATGTGGTATATCGTGCAGGCTGAAAATGAAGCACGGCTTATTGCCGGGTTTAACCGTGATGTTGATCCGACAGAATACATGAATAGGCTTGAAGAAGGCACTTTGCAGGAAATATTAAATTTCGAGCCCGTTGCTCCTGGTGATGTTTTTTTTATGCCTGCCGGCCGGGTTCACGCGATTGGTAAAGGAATTCTCCTGGCCGAGATTCAACAAACTTCTGATGTTACTTACCGGATTTATGACTGGGGGCGTGTGGACGACAATGGTAACCCGCGTGATTTACACACGGAACTGGCTATTGATGCCATAGATTTCAAGAAAAGAGAAAATTACAGGACCCTTTACAGCATAGAAAAAAATAAACCATCGTTACTGGCAGAATGCGAGTATTTTAAAACATCGGTTTTGGAACTCGACAAAAACATGGAAAGGGATTACAGCCTTCTTGATTCATTCGTGATATACATGTGCGTTGATGGCGAGGTAAGCATCAACACGGAAGGAAATAAAGAGGTGCGAATGATAAAAGGAGAAACCTTATTGATACCGGCCGAAACAGAGTTCGTTAAACTGGCTCCCTCGATGAAAGCGCGGTTACTTGAAATTTATATTCCCTGAAATTATGTTGATTAAGCATGCTGAATTTGTCGGTTCTTTTCCTGATGTAAAGAAGTGTCCCGGCGGAGATCTCCCGGAATACGCTTTTACAGGAAGAAGTAATGCCGGGAAATCCTCCATCATTAATTATCTTACTGGCAGGAAAAAACTGGCAAAAACATCTTCTACCCCGGGGAAAACCCTTTTGATTAATCATTTTTTAATTGATAACGCCTGGTACCTGGTTGATCTCCCGGGTTACGGGTACGCCCGGGCATCAAAAAAAACAAGAGAAAAGATTGCCAGGATGATAGATGCATACGTGAAATCCCGTGACAATCTGGTTGCTTTAATGGTTATTTTGGATGTGCGTCTAAAGCCCCAGCCTATTGATTTGGATTTTATCGAGCGGCTGGGTATAAATAATGTTCCTTTTTGCCTTGTTTTTAACAAGGCCGATAAGATTTCTTCCAGCGTGTTAAAAAAGCAACTTCATGATTACGAGAAGGAATTGCTCAAGACATGGGAAGAGCTTCCTGAAATATTTATAACCAGTGCCACCAAGGGATTAGGCAAGGAGGAAATTCTCGGGTTTATTGCCGAAACCAATCAACGTTATCGTTCGGGCAAATAGGCCGTGTAAATTTATGAACAGGGTGTGAAAAAAAAACTTGGTTTTTATAGTTAGGATTAATTTAATATTGAGTTAAGATTTTTTACATTTGCAAACGAAAAAAGTATCACAAAGAAAGGAGATGATTAAGCCCAAAGCCCCCCTAAAGTTTTTTTCAGGTACTGCATCCATGTACCTGGCAGAACAAATTGCAAAAAGTTTCGGTACTGAATTAGGTAAGACCAACGTGCTTCGGTTTAGTGACGGTGAATTTCAACCCTCTTACCTGGAGTCGGTCAGGGGAAGTACTGTCTTTATTATCCAATCCACTTTTCCACCTGCAGAGAATCTTTTAGAGTTGCTTTTACTGATTGATGCAGCTCGCAGGGCTTCTGCCTACAAGGTTGTTGCAGTAATGCCATATTTTGGATTTGCCCGGCAGGACAGGAAAGACAGGCCAAGGAGTTCAATAGGAGCCAAACTGGTCGCGAATCTTTTAAGTGCCTCGGGTGTCGACCGTATTATGACCATGGATCTTCATGCAGATCAGATACAGGGATTCTTTGATGTTCCCGTCGATCATCTTTATGCTTCATCATTATTTGTTCCACACCTGCAAAAGCTAAATCTTGAAAATATGGTAATTGCAGCTCCCGATATGGGCGGAACGAAGCGGGCCAATGCCTACTCGAGATTTTTAAAAACAGAAATGGTCATTTGCTACAAATTACGAAAAAAAGCCAACGTGGTGGAAGAAATCCGGGTAATTGGTGATATCAAGGGGCGTGATGTAATTGTCGTGGATGACATGATTGATACTGCCGGTACCATTACACTTGCTGCCGATATGATGAAGCAGGAAGGTGCCAGATCTGTCAGGGCCATCGCGACACATCCTGTTTTATCCGGGCCGGCTTACGAAAGGATCGACAACTCTGCCATAGAAGAATTGATAGTAACAGATACAATCCCGCTCAAAAAGAGCTCTGATAAAATAAAAGTAATACCAGTGGCCGATCTGTTTGCAGATGTGATAAACAAAGTTTACAATTATCAATCGATAAGTTCCACGTTTATTTTTTAGTCAGATCGAGGCTCTTGCTTTCTCGTACTTCTTTAAAAACTCTCATGAAATTTCCGCCCCATATCTTGCGAATTTCATCGTGAGAATAACCCCTTGCCAGTAATTCTTCGGTTATTTTAGGAAATTCGCTTACATCCCGAAGATCTGCCAAGCCTCCACCTCCATCGAAATCACTTCCTATTCCCACGTGATCAATACCCGCGATTTTAACGACATGATCAATGTGATCAACCAAGTCAGATACAGTCGCCAGGTTTTGGGGAAAAACTTCATCCACGGCATACCAGTCTTTTAGAAATCTGGCTTTACCTTCTTCGTCAAGCGAGTAATAATCGCCATGCTTTTTATAAACAGCTTGCTTCGCGGAATCTCTTTCCGGGTAAGGTGCCGGGGTTTTAACATAATCGCTTAGAAGGCAAATCTGGATAGCACCATTGTTTTTAGCCAGTTTTCTTAACAGGTCATCGGAAAGGTTACGGGGATTATCGCAGATTGTCCTCGCGCAGGAATGGGAGGCAATTACCGGTGCTTTGGTCAGGCGAATTACATCACGAAAAGTATTGTCTGACGCGTGCGATACATCTATAATTATCCCAAGCTTGTTCATTTCGCGGATTACTTTTTTACCGAAAGAACTTAACCCGTTATATTCAGCTTCGTCATTAGATGAGTCGCAGATATCATTATTTTTAGTGTGACAAAGTGTGATGTAACGGATTCCCTCATCATGAAATTTTTTTATTAAACCGATGTCTTTACCTATCGGGTACCCGTTTTCCAATCCCAGGTAAACCGCTCTTTTTCCTTTTTTCTCCAGTTTAATTCCATCATCAGGTTCTATGGCAATAGCCGCGAGGTGTGCATTCTGTTTCACGGCTTCTTTTAGCCGGAATATACGGTCTTCAGCGTAGGATAAAGCTTTTTGATATCCTTCAGTTGTTCTTTCTCTTTGTCCCACGAAGATGGCAAAGAAAGCCGCGTCCAATCCACCGATCTTCATTCTTGGGAAATCGACCCGGGTACGATTGTCAGCAAAGCTATTGTGTTTCCCGATGTCAAAATCTACTTTACCCAGCAGCATGGGAGTATCATTGTGTGTATCGATGGTGAAAACATCTTCATGTATTGCAGTGGCGTTGGTATCATATTTTATATCACCAGCCGAACAAAATAATAATACGATAAATACCGGAATAAATCTACTCATTTCTATGTTTTTTTGATTGTATAAAAGTAACGAAAAAGAACTTATTTCCATATCCAATTGTCTATAATAAACAGGTATTTAACAGGAAAGACATGAAAATGAAAATTTATAAGCCTCAGCAACAGGTTGACGGCAGATTTAACAACGGGGAAATACTGGAGAAGAAGCCTGTTGGATTCCCTTTAGACAGGGGGACACAGAGACCGTATTCCAATCTTTTCTACTGGTCAAGGGCGTGGGCTGAAACAGAAAGCACTATCCCGGAACACCCTCACAAGGGATTTGAAATCGTTACCTTCGTTTTAAAAAATAGTATCGAGCATTATGATAATCAAAATGCTAAGTGGATTGGTTTACAGGAAGGCGATTTGCAAATTATGCAAGCCGGATCCGGTTTAACCCACGCGGAACTCATGAAAAAAGGCGCCATGATTTTTCAGATATGGTTTGATCCCGGATTAGATCAAAGCCTTAGGGAAAAACCTTATTATAAGGATTTTCGAAAAGAACAAATCCCGGTCATTAAAACGGATTTTCTTGATATATTACATTATACTGCCAATGATAGCCCGGTACAATTCAAGACAGAGGGGGTTGATATTCGAAGGATGCAGTTTAGTGGTAAAACTAAATACGATTTGAAGGTCAACAATATTTTATCAGTTTATATTATTGGGGGAAATTTGGAAATAGGAGGTGCTTTGATGGAACCCAATGATTTTTTCATTTTAAAAGGAAATGAAATGATTGAAATTACAGGACACGAGAGTACAGATCTTTTTATACTTGAAACACCAATAAAGCCAGGGTACGAGACATATGCCGGTAAGAACCGGTTAAGTGACGTTGAACTTGAAAGCTGATTGTCAAAATATTTTTAAGGCATCAGCATTTAACTTTCTATTGCTCGTGTGCTACCAAGAATATTTTAAGTTCCATTTCATCATTAATAAAGTCATCTCTCAGGTTCTCGAAAACTGATTTTGATTTAAAATTTACATCCCAGTCGGTTCTGTCAATCGTGAATACTTCCGATGTTCCGGTAAAAGAATTATTTTCCTTTTTTACTGTAACCGGGAATGAAACACTCTTGGTGATTCCCCGCATCGTGAGATTACCCATGAGAATACCCTTATTCTTATTATTCGGGTTTGCGGAAAAATCAGTGATATCAAAGGTTGCTGAAGGAAAGACCTCAACATGAAAAAAGTCTTCAGATTTGAGGTGTCTAACCAGTTTATTGTTCCGGTCCGGGTCTTTAAGGTCGTGGTTCTCAATGGTATTCATGTTAATAGTGAATGAACCTCCTTTTATTTCACTGTCTTTTGTTACCAATGTTCCCTCGTCTAGATACACTTTGCCATTGTGGCTGCCGGTTGGTTTGTGACCGATCCAATTAATATAACTTTTTTCGACATCCACGACATGAGATACTCCTGATATTTCAGTTTTATCAGCATCTACGGCATCACTGGTTTTTGCTTTTTCTGATCTTGGTCCCTGGTTACAAGCGCCAAGAAAAATTATTCCTGCTATAGTTGCTACCTGATGTATACCTGTTTTATTCATCTTGTTTATATTTTTAGTTTTGTCATTAAACAAGTGCAGGAACGGAATGTTTATTGCAAGGATGTTATAAAATTGTTAAAATACGAGGAGGAGTTACTCCCGTCAATTTGTCATACACTGCTAAGTTTGTATAGATCATTATAATAAAAGCGGTCTAACAGGCTTTCATCTTTGATTTCCTTAGAAAGCGATGCGATTGTTTCGACTGGTACGTCATAGAGATCAAGGACCATTAGTCCGTCGAGAGCATCATTGAACTTTGGATCAATATTAAATCCCACGATCTTGCCATTGAGTTGGAGATACTTTTTGAGGAGAACCGGCATTCGTATGTTTTTTTCAATATCCTCTATCATTCGGTCCAGTTTGCTTAGGTCTTTCGCGAAATCAAAGAGAATTTCAGTATCGAGATTGCTGGGCGGAACTTTAAACTCTTTCCTGGGTTTAATATATTTCGAGAAATCCTGGTTGTAATAATGATTTTTAATGAATTCGATAATCGCTGTTTTAGAAAACACTGAAAAACGGTTTGAAATGCTGACCGGACCCACGAGATACCTGTATTCGGGGTTTTTTATGAGAAAATATAATATGCCTTTCCATAACAGGAACAAGGGCATGGGTTTGCGCTGGTATTCCCTTGTTATAAAGGATCTTCCAAGCTCCATGGCTTCCTGGAGAACCGGTTTGAAATCTTTATTTATTTTGAAAAGCGTTTTGATATAAAACCCGTTCATACCGTACTGGTTAATAATTTCTTTTCCCTTGCCAACGCGGTATGCCCCAACTATTTTTTGTTCATTTTCGTCCCAAACGAAAAGCTGGTGGTAGTAAAGATCAAATTCATCAATATCAATTTTTCGATTGGTTCCTTCACCTATTTCACGAAAAGTTATTTCCCGTAAACGCCCAATCTCGTTCATGATATTTGGAATCATAATTGATGGTACGCAAATCACGTTGAATTGTCTGCTTTTGAACAAGAGATAATCAGGGAGGATGTTGTCAATTTCTTTTTTGATGTCAATAGAAGATACGGGGGGGATTATGTCTTCTGGTTTTTTAAGTCGGAGCAAAGAGGGTAAGAAAAACTTTTTAATCTCGTTCATGGATGTGCCAAGCGAATATGTTTTGGCCCTCAGGAATCTCCCGTATTGGTTAAGATCATTAAACTCTAACTGGTCTTTCACCCTGATAGGATTTCCGATTCGGATTCGAATCGATTTGTTCTTTTTGTTTAGTAATTCCGAGGGGAGTTTTACCGTTCGCAGCATCGGGTGTATTAAGCCGAGAATGTGGAATAGCCGGCTGTTCGCTCCCTGAAAATAGACAGGAATAACCGGTACCTCTGTCTTTTTTATGAATTTAATGATAGAGTTTTGCCATTTTCTGTCTGTTATCCCTTCCACGTGGGGATGATAGGTTGAGACTTCACCGGCCGGGAAAATGCCCATTGGCATGCCTTTCTGTAGATGATTGAATGCCATTTTAATCCCTGTCAGGCTGCTTTTGACTTCTTTTCTTGTTTCAAATGGATTTACCGGGAGGATAAATTCACTGACAGGTTCAATTTTTTGTAAAAGGAAATTTCCCATGACCTTGTAATCGGGTCTTAGTGAGGCTATAATTTTCAGGAGCAAGACCCCGTCTATTCCCCCGAAAGGATGATTCGAAATCGTAATAAAGGGTCCGGAAGTTGGTATTCTTTTTAATTCACATTCATCGACTTCGAAACTTACTTCCAGTTCTTTCAACAGGCAATCAATAAACTTCAATCCATTCTTATCGTGCAATTCAGAATACAATTTATTGATTTTGTTAAGTTTAAGCAGGCTCATTAAAATCCGGGCAGCGCTTTGTCCTCCCAGTTTATTCAATTTGGCGGCCTTGAGTATGTCATCGGTATCAACCAGTTTTTTCTCTTTCATTTTCTTGTCGATTAAATTAACATGGGTAAAAACAGGTAAGAAAAATTTCTACCCTGGCAGTAATTGTATAAAATGTATGTATTGTCGTTCATCTCTTATTGAAAAAACAACATAATGTTTAAATAAAGGAGAAACAGATTCCTGCCAGTAGTAATATACCCAGGGTGAATATTATTGAGCCCGAAACCTTGTTTACTATAAAAAGTCTCCTCAAATGAAGTTTTTTCCTGAATGCATTCACGATAAATGTGAGAGAGAACCACCAAAGTGCAGCGCCACCGAAAATACCTGTTAAGATTAGGGTTTGCCCTATATAATTATCGCTCTCGTGACTGAAATTAATGCCAGCGAATATCGCGAAAAAAACAAGAATTGTCAGGGGATTGGTTAAGGTAAGAAACAAAACCGAGAAAAAATCGCTGGTGAGTTTATTCTTACCTGTTCTTTTTTTTCTGATTTCTTTCACGGGATTCGTGTAGAATATTTTCAGGCCAAGAAAAAGTATTATTATTGCACTGAAAAACTCTAACTGGTGATGTTTTTCTTCAACGAAATTGATAATAAATCCCACTCCCAGAGCAGCGATAATAGCGAAAATAGTATCTGCAGTCGCGGCCCCCAGCCCGGAAAAAATTCCTGATTTAACTCCCCTGTTCAAGGTACGTTGCATGCATATTAATCCTATGGGACCCATGGGTATTGATACCATTAAGCCTATTGCTACTCCTTTAAATAATACCTGCAGTAACATTCATAAATAAATTCCGGCTTTATATTGCCACTTTAAAATTCGTACAAATATAGAAATGAATTCAATATAGTGGATAGGGTAATGGTGTTAAATTTAGATTAAATTGAAGAAATGGGTCATACACTCGTTATTCAATAGTCATGCAATAGTAGTAAAATTCTGATCAAGTTGAGATAAATTGATATTGGATGTTATTTAAGAAATAATCAGTTAATTTCATGGAACCGGTCATCAGGTAACCCGGCACTTGAGCCCGGGGGATTTGAATAGCATAGTTATCATCGGGTGCAAAGGTATTCTTGGTTTTTCCTTTGTGTACACCCGTAAAAAAATTACCTTTGGCTTTTTCGGGGAAAAAATGAAAATAAACTTGCACAAAAGACCCTGGCAATGGGTTGTTTTAATTTTTTTGTCTTTTATATGGGGTTCATCATTTATCCTGATGAAAAAAGGCATGGTCGATTTTAGCCCGGGGCAGGTTGCAGGATTGAGGGTATTTATTTCATTTTTAGTCATACTTCCCCTGTCTGTCCGGCATCTCAAAATATTAAATAAGAAAAATATAAGGTCGTTTCTAATTACCGGTTTCGTGGGAATAGCCTTTCCGGCCTTTCTCTACACCTTGGCACAAACTAAAATTGAAAGCGGGGTAGCTGGAGTTCTGAATTCTTTAACGCCTGTATTTACATTGCTGGTGGGTATTATTGTATACCGGAGTTTTGCCAGGTATTATAATATAATTGGTGTTTTTATTGGATTTATTGGTGCATTCCTGCTAATATCCGGTGGAGAAAAGGGTACATTTACCTCAGTTGACTGGCATGCTTTACTCATTCTTTTGGCTACTATATGTTATGGATTCAATGTGAATGAAATAAAGCACTTTCTTTCGGGTTATTCCGGGATTCAGATTGCCTCAATTTCTTTTTTGCTTATTGGGCCACCGGCTGGAATATTCTTGTTATGCACGGATCTTACCCATGCCCTGTCGTCAGATACCGGCTGGCTGTCTTTTTTTCATGTAGCCACGCTCGCGATTTTTGGTTCCGTGATTGCCATGATAATATTCAATAATTTAATCAGGTACACAACAACTTTATTTGCATCTTCCGTTACTTATATTATTCCTATATTCGCGCTTACCTGGGGTGTGTTCGATGGGGAAATGATTTTGTATTACGACATAATCGGTATGATAGTAATATTGTTTGGCGTGTTTCTGGTGAACAAGAAATAAAATTTGTTACACGATTGTTTTGCAATGGACGTGGGGTAGTGATACAATAGTCTATCGATGGTCATGCTATTGTAAAATAGTATTAAAAGTGTTAGTGCGTTAATC
The DNA here is from genome assembly GCA_964426725.1 of uncultured Bacteroidales bacterium. Lineage (GTDB taxonomy): Bacteria > Bacteroidota > Bacteroidia > Bacteroidales > CAYRRV01 > CAYRRV01. The sequence continues at coordinate 29,185 of CAYRRV010000002.1, forward strand.
TGTTAAGTGAAATAGAATGAAAAAAGAAAAAAGAATATTTTTCGCGGTACTATCAGGTGTTTTGTTAAGCGCTGGTTGGTACGAGTGGGCAAGTGGTCTTATTCTTCTTTTTGCCCTCGTACCCCTGCTACATGTTGAGAACTACCTTGTCAAAAATAAAGATGATTTTAAGTCGGTAGCTGCTTTCGGGTATGCTTTTATCACTTTTATTACCTGGAATATTCTTACGACCTGGTGGATTATAAATGCTTCTTTCGCGGGGTTACTTATGGCCATTCTGATTAATACCTCCCTGATGTCCGCCGTGTTCTGGATTTTTCATTATGCCCGGCGAAAAATTGGAACCGGGGCTGGTTATTTCAGCCTGATCGTGTTTTGGTTGTATTTCGAGTATTTTTACCTTAACGCGGAAATTTCATGGCCCTGGCTGACCCTTGGGAACGGGTTCGCTTTTAATCCTGTTTTTGTTCAATGGTACGAGTATACAGGCGTTTTGGGAGGCAGTTTTTGGATTTTATTAGTGAATATTCTTTTTATCAAGCTGTTGAGTGCAATTAAAGTGAATACCTGTCGATCGGGAATTGCACGAATACTATTCTACCTGCTCCTGGTGATCTCAGTGCCTATTATTTATAGTATTTTAAGGTATAATTCATATCATGAAACCAGTGATCCTCGTGAAATAATAGTTGTACAGCCGAACATTGATCCTTACCGTGAAAAATTCGGGGGCATGGAAAGTGAACTACAAACCCGGAAATTATTGAATCTGGCAGAAGAACTGGTCGATTCAACCATTGATTATGTTGTTGCTCCCGAGACAGCGCTAAACAATAACATATGGTTAGAGCAATTACATCAAAATCCCGTGATTAAAATGGTATATGAGTTTTTACAGCCTTTCCCGGATGTGAAGTTTATTGTCGGGATCACTGCATACAAAAGGTATCAAAATCCGGAAGAGAAATCACCGACAAGCCGGCAACTTGGGGGTACGTCCATTTATTACGATTCTTTTAACTCGGCCATACAGATTGATTCAACAGACAATATTCAATTGTACCATAAATCCATGCTCGTGGTGGGTGTCGAAAAAATGCCATATCCCCGGTACCTGCGTTTTCTTGAAAGGCTAACACTTCGCCTGGGTGGCACATTTCGGAGCCATGGCACCCAGGATTACAGGGGCGTTTTTTTTTCACCCGGGGATTCAACAGGCGTGGCTCCAGTGATTTGTTACGAGTCTGTTTTTGGAGAATTTGTTACCGGTTATATCAGGGCCGGCGCGAATTTGATTTTTGTTATTACCAATGATGGATGGTGGGGCGATACCCCTGGATACAGGCAGCATAACGCGCTTTCGAGACTGCGTGCCATCGAGACCAGGCGAAGTATTGCCCGGTCGGCTAACACGGGCATTTCCTGTTTTATCAACCAGCGGGGAGATATTTATCATCCAACATCTTGGTGGGTGCCCGCCGCCATAAAACATACCCTGAACGCTAATGATGTAACCACCTTTTACGTGAAACATGGTGATTATTTTGGTCGCGTCGCCGGGTTCTTTTCTTTTATCATTTTGCTCTATATTCTTGTGAGAAGATTGATTTCTAAAAGACAAAAAATATTGCGTTAACACCGGATGTGTTTGTGATACAAATATCTCGGGTTTGAATAGTTTTGCAGGCAATTTTTTTTTTATACCTTTAAGGGCGTGACCAAATGATTGCATTGATTCCCATTGTTAATTTTGTGTTATTATTTTTTATTGTTATTTTATTAACCAGGGGTGAGGCTTTTTCGTTATTATTTAGTGTCACTTTGAAAACTTTTTATTTTCTTAAAGGGCTCTAAGAAACCTTTAGGTTCGGGGTGTAACGAATAAATTGGAGTTTGTTTGGAGCCACGATTTTAATACTTGCATGTATGTCAAACAGAATAGAGAATTCAAATACAGATATTGACAGGCTTATACACGACAGTAAAGAGAGACTGAAAGAACTGGCTTGTATTAATAACACCAACCAGATCATTCGTTCCCAGAAGTCTGTAGATGAGACCCTTAAGCAGATAACCCAGATTCTTCCCCCAGCCTGGCAATACCCGGAAGCTACCGAGGCACGTATCGTTTTTGATAATAAAGTATATACTACCAGTGGATTCAAGGAAACAAAATGGAAATTAAGTCAATCCTTTCATACTATAGATGGTAAGTCTGGTCAGATAGAAGTCTATTATACACGGTATTTTAAAAAGATCGATGAAGGTCCGTTTTTAAAAGAGGAACGCCATTTAATAGATAATCTGGCCAGTATAATTGCCAACTATCTTAATAGTGTTGAAGCCAAACTGGTATTAAAAGATTCGTTGAAAAGAACAGTCCTGAAACCCGAGATATCAGAATTCAAAGAACCTGTCGTCAACAGCAGGCAGCTATTGAAGAAATTTCTTACGCAGCAAAATGCAAACAGGGATATTCTTTATGATTTAATGCCTTTTAAAGTTAAAGAAATACTGTTGGTAGCTGCCTTGTACGATGCATTTACAATCGAGAAGGAAGGGCGTGTTTCGGAACAAATCCTGGGAGAGTATCACCACCTGAACCTGACCTCCATGCCACGCATAACCAATGCTTCAACACCTAAAGAGGCATTCGGGTTGCTCAACAGGAAACATTTTGATATGATAATCATCATGATGGGAAGTGACAAGAATATGCCCTTCATGTTAAGCAGGAAAGTAAAAGAAGAATACCCGTATATCCCCATTTTCCTGATGCTGAATGATAACAGGGAAATGAGCATTTTTAAGAATTCCCGTCCTGAACTCGACTTTATTGATAAGATATTTGTCTGGAACGGGGACACGAAAGTTTTCTTCACCATGGTAAAGCTGCTCGAAGATAAAGTGAATGTTGAGAATGATACTACCATGGGGCTGGTCAAAGTAATTTTACTGGTTGAAGACTCTGAAAAGTATTATACAAGGTATTTACCTCTTCTCTACGACAGTGTTTTCGAACAAACAAGACGTATTATTGAAGATGTAAGTACCGATGAACTATTTAAGGTACTACGGTTGAGGGCCAGGCCTAAAATACTGCTGGCATCAACATACGAGGAAGCATTGGATATTTACAGTAAGTACAGGGAAAGTCTCCTGTGCCTGATTACTGATGTTAAATTTAACCGCGATGGTGTAATGGATGATGAAGCCGGGTTTGCATTGGCAAGGTATGCCCGGTCACAGATTGATGATTTACCCATAATTATTCAATCATCAGATACATCCAATGCTAAAAAAACCTTCGAGCTGAAATCGACATTTATCAATAAGAATTCCGAGTCGCTGCTTCAGGATGTCCGAACGTTTATCAAACATCATCTTGGTTTTGGAAATTTTATTTACCGTGATGCTGCCGGGATGAAGATTGCTGTCGCGAAATCATTGCGTGAATTTGAGAAACAAATCGAGACTATTCCTTCTGAATCACTTGTTTATCATGGACGAAGGAATCATTTTTCCTTGTGGTTAATGGCCAGGGGGGAGATTAAGATTGCCAAGATGATTCATCCAGTTAAGGTGTCCGATTTTTCTTCTTCTAACGAGTTTAGAAATTATCTCAGGTACGTGATTAAGAAATACCGGAATGAATCGCATACCGGTAAGGTCATTCAATTTGAAGAAAATGCAATTCTTGAAGAAAGTAATATAGTTAGCCTGGGTTCAGGCGCGCTGGGTGGCAAGGGTAGAGGTCTTGCTTTTATCAATTCCCTTATTTATAACCTGAATTTCTCTGAGATTGTCACCGGTATAAATATCAGAACACCCAAGACGACCATTATTGGGACCGATGAGTTTGACATGTTTATTGAACAAAATAACCTGCATGAAACAATTTATGGCGATACCCCTTTCGATAAATTGCGAAAAACATTTCTCAAGGCAGAATTGTCTTATGGTTTGTCAAAAAAGTTAAAAGCATTACTAAAGCTTGTAAAAGGGCCGTTGGCTATACGATCGAGCAGTCTTTTTGAAGATAGCACCGTTCAACCTTTCTCGGGTGTTTTTTCTACTTATCTTCTTCCCAATAATCACCCGGATTTCAAGGTGAGATTAAAGCAATTGATCAATGCCATTAAACTGGTTTACGCGTCCGTGTATTCTGATGATGCCCGTCGATATTTTGACGCTATTCATTACAAGATTGAAGAAGAGAAAATGGCGGTGATCATTCAGGAGGTCGTGGGTAATCAGTTTGACCAGTATTGCTATCCTCATATAAGCGGGACGGCACAGTCTCACAACTTTTACCCTGTAGCACACATGCAGCCTGAAGATGGATTTGCCGTGATTGCATTAGGCCTGGGCCAATACGTGGTATCCGGTGAACCCTCGTACCGGTTTTCACCCAGGTATCCTGATATTGATATTCTTTCACCCGCGGCGCTTTTAAAAAATTCGCAACTTAAATTCTACGCGATAGATATGCAACGGATGAACTCGAACCTCATGTACGAGGGCGAGAAAGCTGGTTTGAGTCATTTGGATATTTCAGAAGCCGAAAAGCATAAAACACTTACTCACCTGGCATCAAGATACGATGTGCAAAATGACAGGATTGAATCCGGTCTGTCCGGACCAGGGCCCAGGGTGATTAATTTTGCCAATATTTTGAAGTATAACTGCATCCCACTGGCTAAAACACTGGAAACCGTTTTGGAATTAATGAAAGAAGCGCTTGGCGCTCCCGTTGAAATTGAATTTGCCGTGGACCTGGATACATCCGTGAATGGCCTGCCCTCTTTTTACCTTTTACAAATGAAACCCCTGTTAGGAAGCGAGCAGGATTTTGCTATTGATGAGACAATGTATAATGAAAAAGACATTATTCTTCGCTCGGAAAAAAGTCTTGGCAATGGCAAGATAGAGAATATCTCGGATATTATTTATGTTATCCCGGAAAGATTTGATAATACCAAAACAATCGAAATGGTTTCTGAAATAGAAAAGTTAAATAATAAAATGATGAAGGAAAAGCGGCAATACGTGTTGATAGGTCCTGGGAGATGGGGGACACAGGACAGGTTTCTTGGTATTCCGGTGACATGGCCGCAGATATGTAATGCCAAGGTGATAGTTGAAATGAGCCTTGAAGGTTTTCCGCTTGATGCATCACTTGGATCCCATTTCTTTCATAATGTTACTTCCATGAGCGTGGGGTATTTTTCTGTTTCCCATAATTCAAAAACCAATTACCTGAACATGGATTTAATAAATATGCAGGAGACAATTGAAGAAACCAAGTATTTTCGTCATGTAAATTTCAGAAATCCTTTGAAAATTCTCATGGATGGTAAAAAACGACTATCACTGATGTTGTTAAATGAAAAAGAATAACATGCGCGCAGAAGATCAAGGGAAGATAATAAATGTTCAGAAGTTGGAATTTAGTCATACTTCTTTCAGTTCTCTCATGCAGAAGAGAATTCACAGGGTCATGATGATTTGCAGTAATTATGACTTTTTCATGCTTGAAGAGGACGGGAGAATCGATGAACAGATTTTTAACGAGTATGTATCGCTTAACCTGAGGTATCCGCCAATCTTTATTCATGCCGATTCAGCCAGGCAGGCATTCGATATCATGAAAAATGACAAGATCGATCTTGTCATTGAAATGTTGAGCACGGGTGATTTGGATTCCTTCGAACTGGCAAAAAGAATAAAGAACGAATATCCACAGGTGCCTATCGTTATTCTTACTCATTTTAACCGTGATGTTTCTATAAGACTTCAAAATGAAGATTTAACCGCTATCGATTATATTTTCTCGTGGCTGGGCAATGCCGATTTGCTTGTCGCGATTATCAAGTTAATTGAAGACAAAATGAATGTCGGGCACGACATCGAAAAAGTTGGAGTGCAATCCATATTGCTGGTAGAAGACTCGGTGCGTTTCACATCGGCTTACCTTCCCAATTTATATAAAATCGTGTTAAAACAGGCGCGGGAATTCATGAAGGAAGCATTGAACGAACACCAGAAGATGCTCCGTATGCGAGGGCGACCCAAGATTTTGCTGGCAACCAACTTAGAAGAGGCCCTTGCTCTTTACAACCGTTACAAGTATAATCTTCTCGGTATTATTTCCGATGTGAGTTACAAGAAAAATAACAAGCGGGATCAGGTCAGCAAGGAAGGTTTGCAATTTTGCCGCATGGTAAAGGCTGAAGATCCTCACATGCCCTTTCTGTTGCAGTCTTCTGATATTAGTAATGCTGAACTGGCTACTGCTATGAATGCCGGATTTCTTCACAAGTATTCTAAAACCTTATCTCTCGAGTTACGCGATTACGTGATCAGGAATTTTGCTTTCGGGGATTTTATTTTTCGTGATCCTGAGACCGATGAAGAAATAGCCAGGGCCTCCGATTTGCAGGCCTTACAACAGTTAATCCTGAAAATTCCTGATCATATTCTTGAATTTCATACCAGCCACAATGATATATCCAAATGGCTGAATGCAAGGGCTCTTTTTCCAATTGCCCAGATGTTCAAGTTCCTGAAAATCTCTGATTTCCCATCATTAGATCACATGCGAAAATATATTTACGAGTCAATATCAAGTTTCAGAATATCAAAGGGAAGAGGAGTAATTGCCGACTTTGCCCGCGAAACATTTGATGAGTACCTTCTTTTTTCACGTATCGGGGAAGGATCAATTGGTGGAAAAGCCCGGGGATTGGCATTTATTAACTCGTTGATTAAAAAACACCGGATATTTAATAAATACAAGGATGTAATCATTACCATTCCTTTAACCGTGGTTTTGGGGATCGATATTTTCGAGGAATTCATGGAAACAAACGTGCTGTATGATATTGGGAATTCAGATTTAAGTGATGAAGAAATTTTGGGGCATTTCATCAGGGGAAAACTTCCGGATAGAATACAGGAAGACCTTCATGTATTCATCTCTGTTGTTAAAAATCCTATCGCCGTTAGGTCGTCCAGCAAGCTTGAAGATTCATTTTATCAACCTTTCGCGGGTATCTATTCTACATACATGATCCCGAATCCTGAAAATCAGGAACAGAAAACTTTTACCATGTTGACGGATTCCATCAAGTGTGTTTATGCTTCCGTTTATTTTAGAACAAGTAAGTCTTATATCCGGGCGACCTCCAATGTGCTTGATGAAGAAAAGATGGGTATTATTTTACAAGAAGTTTGCGGCGGTCAATATGGCGATCTCTTTTATCCCACGTTGTCAGGTGTAGCCAGGTCAATTAATTTCTATCCTATTAAACCCGAGAGATCAGAAGATGGAATCGTGAATGTTGCCTACGGGCTTGGTAAATATATCGTTGACGGTGGCACGTCTATCCGGTTCTCTCCAAGATACCCGAAGAAAATCCTGCAGTTATCCTCAGCCGAAATGGCCTTGAAAGAAACACAAAAGCAATTTTATGCCCTGACTTTAAAGCCCGATAATTTTGTTCCTTCCACGGACGATGGTATCAATATATTGAAAAACAGAATAGGTTCCGCTGAAGATAATAAATCTCTCAGGGCAGTATCCTCTACATACGATTATGATAGCCAGATGGTACGTGAAGGTACCGGGTTGAGCGGCAAAAAGCTGATTACCTTTTCCAACATTCTTCAGCATGAAACTTTTCCACTTGCCGAAATTATCCAGGAATTACTCATTATAGGTCAAAAAGAGATGAATACACCTATCGAGATAGAATTTGCCGCGCATCTAGATACACCCCCCGGGGAACCTAAAATATTCAACTTTCTCCAAATTCGTCCTATCGTGCTTAATGAACAATCTATCAGCTTTAATATTGGCGAGGTTGATTTGAAAGAAACCATTGTTTATTCTCATTCAGCTCTGGGAAATGGGATTTTTGATACAATCCGCGACGTGGTATACATAAAACCAGAAACTTTTGATGCATCTAAAAACAAGGAAATAGCCGCTTTGGTTGAGGAGATCAATGAATTCTTCATCCATGAAGAAAAAAATTATATTCTAATTGGCCCGGGGCGCTGGGGATCCAGTGACCCTTGGTTGGGCATCCCGGTTAAATGGGGTCAGATAAGTGAAGCAAGGATAATCATCGAATCGGGCATGGAAAATTACCGCATTGATCCCAGCCAGGGAACACACTTTTTTCATAATTTAACTTCTTTTGGAGTCGGTTATCTAACGATAAATCCCTACCAGAGTAATGGCGGTTTCTACGACATAGATTATTTGAATCAAACAGAACCTGTCCGGGAGAACCATTTTATCAGGCATGTTCGTTTTGAAAAACCGGTTATTGTTAAGATTGATGGGAAAGAAGGAGAAGGAGTAATTTATAAACCCGGGAAGGGTGATGTGGTTTGAGAATGACACAAGTTGTTAGCAGTCAGTTCCTGATATTTGATGCCAGGGGGTATAATGAGTTTATTGAAAAAAGCCGTTAGGTATAGTCACGAGATCATGTCAGTGAAAAAATAACGGCAGATCTGTACACAAGTACTGAATAAAGGAACATCCCATCTTCAATATTAAATGTGACACGTTATTGGAATGATTCCAGGAAATAGGTTACCAGGGTAAAATAATCCTCAAATTCGGTGAGTGGTAAAGTTTCCGGGCGATCATGAATATCATGGTAAGCATCTATGCCACCGAGAGTGTAAATGTAAAAACAAGGTACTCCTTTTTGGTAAAAAGGACAGTGATCGCTGTTGCATGCCTCCCCTCTGATTTGAACGGAAGGTAACAAACCGGCGGAATCATTTATAAGGCTCAACCTGTCGAATTCTTCTCGAAAAACTGAACCATTGACTACTTTTATGCCTTTATCGCCGGTTCCGGCCAGATCGAAGTTAATCATGAATTTAACCAGTGAAAGATCAAAAGGGGGATTTTCGGTCATTTCCGTCGCTCCGAGCAATCCTGCTTCTTCTGATGCCAAAGCAACGAAAACAACATCGTAATCGGCAGGATTTTCATTGAAATAACTGGCCAGACTCAGTAGCATGGCTATACCACTGGCATTGTCATTTGCTCCCGGGAAAATAGTCTCTGTGCCCATTTTACCCAGGTGATCGTAATGAGCAGTAATTAAAAGGACAGAATCGGAGAAGGTTCCGTCAATATAACCTGCTATGTTTGCTGCTTTAAAATTTTTTTCCAGTTTTGCCTCAATATTTATTGAAATTTTATTTGCTTTAATAATATTCAGGGAACCCGCTTTTACAATGATCACGGGCCGGTTCGATTGTTTCGTGGCAACACCCCAGGTGAGTTTGTCATTGGTTAAGACAATTGTCGCGGTATGTGGCATGTTGGGCGCGTATTTTATCATATTGATAAGATCATCCACGTTATGTTGTTCTGTCTTAGGTAAAACAAGTGGTTCTCTCCTGTCAATCACAATGATTTTCCCACGTGATTTTTGTAATCTCGCGCCTAAATAATCCCTGTTCTGAATTTTCCTTTCTTCTATTATAACAGCCTGGTAATTTCCTGTAATCCCCGGTGAAAAAGGATCAACGATGAAATCCTCTCCCGGGGTCAGTTTTTGTTCGTTGATGCTCAATTCCATCCGTCCCGGGAATGTATTTACCGGATGTCTGAAGTAATGATGGAAAGAGGCACCATAAGAATTAACATTGTGAAGCCTGAATTCGCGGGTGATGAATTCTGCAGCCCTGGAAAGTCCCCCGTCAATATAACCCCTGCCAGCGTATCGGGTGGAAGCCAGCGTGTCTACTATCAACCGGGCATAGTTATAATTCTGCGCGCTGGTTAACGTGGTTATCGTGAAAATAAATACAAAAATGACAGTTTTCATTCTTATGAAATATTAATTTGTCTTGTAACAAATATACAGTGTTAATTAGAGAACTGCTAATTTTACGGTAAATCCTTGTTGCCTGGTGCCTTGTCATTGAAAAAATGACGTTTGATCTGTGCCACATGCCGTAAATAAAGGGACATCCCTACTCCATGTTAAATGTGACGTGTCACCAGGGTGAAATTTTTGATCTTTGCTTGAATTTGTCATTATTTTTACTAATTTTATTTTGGTAAATCGAATAAAACCTAACATGAAAACACCACTAATTACCCTCCCGGGACATGGGTTTTTAATTACATTCTGTAATGTGAAGTGAGATTTCAACGGGTTTAAATATTTCTTTATGATCTACCTATGATTCATTTTTATTAAGTGGAGTTCAAATTTATTTAAGTGAGCCGGTATGAATTTAACAGAAAAAGATCTCCATCATCGAGTTAAAAAACTGGAAGAAGAAAACAAAAAATTAAAGCAATCTTTATTGAGTAATAAAGATGATATTGCCGCTTTAAGCGAGGAATATCAAGCGAGTGTTGAAGAATTGCGACAGCAGAACGATGTGAATGAAAGGTTGAATGAATCCTACAGGAAAACCAATCAGGAACTGCTACATAAAAACAATGAAATCAAACAACTGTATGGTATTTTAGAACACAGCGAGCATAAGTTCAGGAGCTTGTTCGATGTTTTGGTCGATCCAATGTATATTATTGATTTTGAAGGGAATTTTTTAGAAGTCAATTCAAGTGCTTGTAATCAATTGGGGTACAGTAAAGAAAAGCTTCTCATGTTAAAGGTTGCTGATATTGATATAGCTTTTTCCCGTGAGAAAGTGCTCGCAATGATTGAACGCGTAAAAAAGGATAAAATTATTCAGTTTGAAGGAGTACACAAAACTGCCGACGGGAAGATTATTCAGGTTGAAATTCATTCTAAATTAATTGATTTTTTGGGAAGTCCGGCTATTTTAAATCTCACACGGGATATTTCCGGTAGAAAACAGGCTGAAAACAGGTATGAATTTCTATCTTCCGCGACAATGGAAGGAATTCTGGTTCATAAAAACGGTATTGCCATTGATATGAACCCTACTTTGTCAAAAATTACAGGTTATCAGCGGGAAGAACTTATTGGAATGAACGTTTTTGGACTGGTTGAAAATGATAAAGACAGGGAGAAGGCAAAAAATAATGTTTTGAAGGACTACAAATTTCCTTATGAAATAAAAGCCAGGAGAAAGAACGGAAGCGTATTTGCTGCAGAGATAATCGGCAGGAAAATGCAATATAATGACGAGGAGGTCAGAATTATCATTATTCGGGATATCACCGAACAAAAAAGAAAAGAGAGTGAAATAAAAAGACTCTATAAATTTACCCAAACATTGTTGAATACGTTACCAACACCCGTGTTCTCTAAAGATGCCCAAGGTAAATATCTCGGGTGTAACAGGGCTTTTGAGGAACTAACCGGCAAAAGTGAACAAGAAATTACAGGAAAAACAGTATTTGAATTATGGCCCGGGGAACAGGCTGAGATATATCATCTAAAAGACATGGAACTGATTTCTAACCCGGGTTTGCAGAGCTATGAATTCGCGGTTACCGATAAAAATAACATAACAAGAGAAGTTATTTTTCATAAAACCGTTTTTTATGATGAAAATGATAAACCAGCGGGAATATTAGGTGTCTACTTCGATATAAGTGACAGAAAAATTCAGGAACGTTTACTTCAAAAAAGATTGAAGTATGAGCAGGCACTGGCTAAATGCTCTAATGATTTGTTAAAAGACACGGGAAGATCTGTCAGTAAGGCTTTGGCCTACATTCTGGATGCCTCGGGTGCAGCGAGAATATATATATACGAGAATTATGAGGATGAAAATACAGATCTTCGAATGAAGAAGATACATGAGAAGAAGAAATCGATAAATACAAATGATGGATATTTTTCACCCGGGGATTTTTCATACAAAAATGATGGTTACTTGCATTGGATTGATCTCCTGGTTAAAGAAAAATACTTGTTTGAGAATCTAAGTGATTTGCATGAAACCGGGAGAGGAATCATTGAATCTGACGATGCAAACTCTCTTCTGGTTATTCCTCTTAAGGTTAAACAAAAATGGTTTGGTTTCGTGGGGTTTGAATTCCCGTACCAAAAAGAAGATTTTTTTTCCGATGATATGGTTATTCTTCAGGTTTTCGCGAAAATGCTTGGATATTATTTTCAGAGCAAAAAGCACGATGAAATGCTCAGGGCAAGAAATGAAGAATTACAGAAACTAAATTCGACCAAAGATAAGTTGTTTTCGATTATTGGACATGACCTGAAAAATCCTTTAAATAATGTCGTGTGTTTTGCTGAATTGCTGGGGGAAAAATACAAGGATGCTCCCCGGGAAAAAATTGGTCAGTACCAGAAGGCAATTCACGATTCAGCAAAATCAATTTCAGATTTACTCGAAACACTCCTGCAATGGTCAAGGGCTTTGAAAGGAAATAACTTGTCCAAACCTGATAACCTTCAGTTGCACTATACTGTAGACAATATTATTAAATGGTTTGCGATACAGGTCGAGCAGAAAAGCTTGAAACTGGAAAATCATGTTCTTGAGGCTTTTACCCTTCAGGCTGATGAAGATCACATATCAACAATTCTTAGAAATCTCATATCTAATAGTATAAAATTCACAAAAGCTGGCGGGGTGATAAAGGTGGCCGCGGAGCATGAACAGGATGCTGTTTTGGTGAGTGTTTCCGACAATGGTATAGGCATGAAAAAAGAAACTGCAGAAATCCTCTTCACCCAAAACGGGATTTTATCATCTACCGGTACTGACGGGGAAAAAGGTACCGGCCTTGGATTAATGATTTGCAAGGAATTGGTTGAACAAGCGGGAGGAAGTATCTGGGTTCAGAGCAGAAAAAACCGGGGTTCCACTTTTTATTTCAAAATACCTCAAGAAAGAAATATATGAATCTCAAGAAAAAGCATGAAAATCCGGTAAGTGAGACCATGATACTCAATGCCATGCAGGAACTGTTCTGTTTTTACAGGACCCCCGAACTCTTGATCGATTGGACTAACGTGGCCTCCGGGAAGTCTGTTGGAAAAAGTCACAACGAACTCATTGGTAAACATTGTTACGAGGTTTGGCACCAGCGAAACGAGCATTGTAATAATTGCCCAGTCATTGAAACCTTTAATACTCTAAAACCATCGCAACGCCGGTTTTCGACACCAGACGGGCGTTGTTACGATATTCATGCTTATCCTGTTATTTTAGAGGGTGAATTGGAAGGGGTTATTGAATTCGGGATGGATATTACTGCCGAAGTGAAAAAAGAAGAAGCCTTGCTAAAAAGTGAAGCAAAGTACAGGAATCTATTTAATGCCGCGAATGATGCTGTTTTTGTGGTGAATGCCAGAACGGGATTAATTATTGACGTGAACAATAAAGCAGTTGAATTACTGGGAAGGGAACAGGAAGAAATCATTGGCATGCACCAGACCGCATTGCATCCTCCCGAACAGTTTGAAAGGGCATCAGGTTCCTTTAAAGATACCGTGAAAAATATTGATAACCGGTTATTGTTTAAAGAACTCGATATAATTAACGTGAATGGCGAACGGGTGCCTGTTGAAATCAGCCCCTGTAAAATTGAGATTGATGGTGAGTTATGTATCCTTGGTATATTCAGGGATATTTCTGAAAGGAAAAATAATGATGAGGCGTTAAATAAGGCTAAATTGGAAGCAGAAGAAAGTAATCGTGTTAAGGATGCATTCCTGAGAAACATGAGTCATGAGATACGCACTCCCCTGAATGGCATACTGGGTTTTTCCGAGCTATTGCTAAAACCTGATATTGACGAGCAGAGAAGGATACATTACGTGCAGACCGTGATTAGGAGTGGTAAACAGTTATTATCCATTCTTACTGATATTCTTGAAATTGCTTCAGCAGAAAGAGGTGAACTCTATCCTGATATTAATGAGCTTGATCTCAACGACATGTTGGAAGATTTGTATGCCTTTCTCCAGTTACAGGTTTCGGAAAAGCCGATTATGCCTGATTTGCAGTTAAGTTTGAATAATAAACAATCCCGGATTTTAAGTGATAGATCAATTCTTTACCGCGTATTAACTATTTTGATAAATAATGCTTTGAAATTTACAGAAAAGGGGTTTATTCGTTTCGGGTATGTAGAGGAAAATGGCTACCTTCATTTTTTTGTTAAAGATACAGGGCCTGGAATTCCCGTGGAATTGCACGAGAAAGTATTTGAGAGTTTCAGACAGGTTGAAATGGATATGACCCGTCAGCACGGGGGTGCCGGTCTCGGGCTTTCTATCTCAAAAAAGCTGGTGGAGTTGCTGGGTGGAAATATTTGGCTTGAATCATGCAAGGGGGCAGGTACAGCCTTTCATTTTACCATTCCTTATTGCCCGGTTCTCACGGAACAATTTGAAACTGTTATAAAAAGCGTGATCGAGGGAGACATGGAACCCCTGAATGTATTAGTGGTAGAGGATGAAGAGATCAATTACATGTACCTGAAAGAACTCATGATAGATTACAATATTCGTTTCATACACGTGGTGGATGGAAACAGCGCTATTGAAATTTGTAAAACCAATGAAAATATTGATCTTGTTTTAATGGATATCAGACTTCCCGGGATGAGTGGTTATGATGCCACGAAAAGGATTAAATCATTTCGGCCCAACCTGCCTGTTATTGCCCAAACAGCATATGCCCTGGCCGGGGACAGGGAAAGAGCCTTTGATGCACAATGTGATGGTTATCTCTCTAAGCCAATAAAAAAGGATGCTTTGCTTGGAGTATTAAAACAATATGGTAAATACAAGAAATGACAACCATCATTTGATATCCCCTTGGAGACGCACTTTATTTAAGACTTGTGACACAGATAGGTCATCATTTTAAGTTCTGTTTAATAACATAAGTCACCTGTAATCCTGTAATGTATTGTTAAACATGAGAATACATGATTATCTTCATGGAAAAGATGAGCAAAATCATATCATTTCCTATAGGTTAATCCGTTTAAAGCAACTACTTTTATCTTTATAAAGCATACCTGATAATTAACAATGCTTTAGACTTAAATTTTTTAAAAAAGATGTATTATGAACGTTGATAAAATAATGAATGACCTGGTGAAGAAATACCCGGGAGAGGTTGAATATCACCAGGCAGTGCATGAAGTACTCGAATCGATCGAGGATGTTTACAATGAAAACCCCCAATTTAAATCCGGCAACATTATCGAACGGATTATTGAACCCGACCGGGTTTTGATGTTCAAGGTTCCCTGGATGGATGACGAGGGTAACGTGCATGTTAACAGGGGTTTTCGGGTACAGTTTAATAACGCGATTGGACCTTACAAGGGTGGTTTGCGTTTTCACCCGAGCGTGAATATTAGTATTCTGAAATTTCTGGGATTTGAGCAGGTTTTCAAAAATAGCTTAACAACATTACCCATGGGAGGAGCAAAGGGGGGATCCGATTTCAATCCTAAAGGCAAATCACCTGCTGAAATCATGCGTTTTTGCCAGGCCTTCATGCTGGAATTATGGGAATTAATAGGACCCGATACAGATGTTCCCGCCGGGGATATTGGCGTGGGTACCAGGGAAATTGGTTACATGTATGGCATGTATCGCAAACTGGCAAAAGAAAACACGGGTGTTCTGACAGGGAAAGGAATTAGTTGGGGAGGTAGCCTGATACGTCCCGAGGCAACCGGTTTTGGCGCTGTTTATTTTGCCAATGAGATGTTAGCCACGCTTGGTGATTCGATCAATGGAAAAATCGTGACCGTTTCAGGGTTTGGAAACGTGGCATGGGGAGCGGTAAGAAAGGTAAATGAACTGGGAGGTAAGGTAGTTACCCTGAGTGGTCCCGATGGGTATATTTACGATCCAAATGGAATTACCGGGGAAAAAATTGATTACATGCTTGAATTAAGAGCAACGAACGAAGACATCGTGCGACCTTTCTCTTACGAGTTTTCAGGTGTTGAATTTTACGAGGGAAGACGTCCGTGGGAAGTGAAATGTGATATAGCCTTGCCTTGCGCGACACAAAATGAATTAGACAAACTGGATGCAGAGATGTTGGTAAATAATGGTTGTATTTGCGTGTGCGAGGGAGCCAACATGCCCAGTACTCCAGATGCTGTTGAGATTTTTCATAATAATAAAATACTATTTGGACCAGGGAAAGCTGCTAACGCGGGTGGGGTGGCGACATCAGGACTTGAAATGGCCCAGAATTCCATGAAACTCATGTGGGGAAGTGAAGAAGTGGATAAACGCCTGCATGAAATAATGACAAATATACATGCCTCATGTGTTAAATACGGCGATACAGAGGATGGATATATTGACTACGTGAAAGGAGCAAATATAGCTGGTTTCCTCAAGGTGGCATACGCTATGCTGGAACAGGGAGTGGTGTAAATATTTTTTTAATATGAATTGTTGGTTGTGAATTGGCTCATTGCTAACTCACAACTTTTTTAATATTTCATGATAATAATATATATT
Source organism: uncultured Bacteroidales bacterium (assembly GCA_964426725.1). Taxonomy (GTDB): domain Bacteria; phylum Bacteroidota; class Bacteroidia; order Bacteroidales; family CAYRRV01; genus CAYRRV01. Next base: position 45,639 of record CAYRRV010000002.1, read on the forward strand.
CGCGGGGTAATTAATCATCATTTAAATTAATTTAAGATGAAGAAAATATCCATCGTGCTTAATATTGTTCTGGCTGTAGCTGTTGTAGTTCTTTACGTGCTTCATTTTACCGGTAAATCATCAGGTACCGTTGACTCGGAAACTACAGGTATGGCTGCTGGTTTTAATGGCAAGGAAAAATTGAAAGTAGTATACATTAATACTGATACACTTTTCAATAATTTTGATAAATTTTATGATTTGAGGCAAAAACTGCAGCAAAAGCAACAGCGGCTCGAGGCGGAACTCAACACGAAATCACAGGAATATCAGAAAGACGTGGAAGACTTCCAGTACAAGGTGCAGCGCGGATTGGTGACTCGTTCTACCGCCCAGGAAATGGAACAACAATTGATGGTACAGCAACAGAATCTTCTCAAGCTTCGCGATCAGTTGACCATGGAATTGACTGAAGAAGAGCAGGTAATGAACAGGCAATTGTTAAATGATATTACCGAGTACCTCAAAGAATATAATAAAAATAAAGGATACGAGTATATTTTCAGTCATTCTTTTGGCGGCAGCCTGCTTTTCGCGGCCGATAGCCTGAATATTACTGCTGATGTTATAGATGGCCTGAATGCAAGGTTCAAGGCTGAAAGTAACAGGAAATAGGTAATGCAAGTTTTTGAACAGAATCGTTCAATCCGGGTTTTAGTCTTTGCATTCAGGTAATTTATCAATTATCTCATTGTATGTTTATGAATTGACCCGGGGCATCCGGTCAAACACGCATGAATTCGCTCGAAACATATCTTGCCAGGCAAACCCATTTCATACCTCTGGTTGAGGAACCACCAGACAATTCTCTTCAACTCGTTATTACGCTTCCTGCTTACAAGGAAGAAAGGTTAAATGATACCATAACAAGCATTGCCAAATGTTGCCTGCCCGGTGATGTAAAAGCAGAATTACTGGTTTTGGTGAATGAGCCTGAAGATTGCACGAGTGAAGTCAGGAAGTTAAATCATCGAGTTGCATCACAAGCTAAGGAATTGTCCCGGTCTGTCTCCCGCGATAATTTCCATTGCAAAGTGTTAGAGAAACAATTACCAGTGAAGCACGCGGGCGCTGGCTTTGCAAGAAAAATTCTCATGGATGAGGCAACGTATCGTTTTAATAAGATTAATAACGAGCGTGGCATAATTGTATCATGTGATGCGGATGCAATCTATGAAAAAAATTATCTTTCGGAAATTGTTCGGCTCTTTAATTTTAATCCAGATACTACCGGGTGTTCGGTTTATTTTGAACATGATGTCGATAATCCTGATTTTTCCGGTGAAGTACGTGAAGCAGCCTCCCTGTATGAATTGTATCTCCGGTATTACAACCAGGCCACGCGATCCTCTGGTTTCCCTCACGCGCGTCACACGGTAGGTTCTGCATTTGCCGTGAGTGCCAATGTTTATAGTCGACAAGGAGGAATGAATAAACGCCAGGGAGGTGAAGATTTCTACTTTTTACATAAAGTTATTCCATTGGGCAATTATCACGATTTACAATCCACGCGGGTGATTCTTTCCCCCCGACCATCCGATCGGGCTCCTTTTGGTACCGGTGCTACCGTGCGTAAAATGATGCAATCCGGACAAAATACCTTTCTGACTTATAATTATCAGTCGTTTGTAGATTTGCGTGATTTGTTTGAAAGGATAGATATGTTGTTTCAGAGTAAAGAGAAAGAACATTTCAGGTTCCTTGATTCACTCTCGTTGTCCCTCCAGAAATTTCTCCAAAATAATAACTGGTCGGATAAAATTAATGAGATTAATGCTAATGTTAAATCAGTTGAAACATTTCGGAAACGCTTTTTCCATTGGTTTAACGCGTTCCGTTTTTTGAAATTCCTGAATTATTCACACGAGATTTATTATCAGAAAGAAGATGTGAGAACCTGCGTGTTAAAGTTGTTGAGTGATTTTGATTATAGTGTAAATAATACCGATATAAGAACAATTCTTGAAAGCATGAGGAGATTTGAAAAAAACAAAGAGAATTATTAGTACCTTTGTCGCCCGCGTTCCCTTGAATTCCACCTTTTTACCGGTATTGCAATTTTTCAAAAATGATCGTATCTTGAACCCTAAAAACACTTTGAAACATACATGTTTACAAAACACAAACACATTTATAATAAAATCATTAACATGGATGTTCCATCATACCTTTGAAAATTAATTTTATTATGATGAAAATGCGTGATATTTTTGTTTTGCTATTAGCCATATTTTTTTTCACCGGATGTGATCCGGATAAATGGCTGGAGGGTGGATCCGAAAAAAATCGGGAAGAGACTACCCTGGAACCTGAAGCTAAACCTGAAGAAATAAAGGACGAAGGTAAATACCAAAAAAAATTCTACGAGGTACGAAAGAAAGATATTACTTCGCTTCGTGCTGATATCGAAATTCCTTCCGGGCTTTTCAGGTTGGCATCAACCAACGAGGTGCTTGTTGATGCCAGGTTCAGTTATCGAAAGGAGCAGCGGGAACCCAGGGTGAATTTCAATCAAGTCGAAGATCAGGGACAATTGCTCGTACGCTTGCCCAAGCTGGAAGAAAACCTGAAAAATGAGCGAAATGTTACCAGCATAAAACTGCAGGAAGATATGCCAATGAATCTGAAGGTGACGTTTGGCGCCGGGAAGGCTGAATTCAAATTGGAAAAGTTGAACCTCCAACGGACCTCTTTTAAAATGGGTGCCGGTGAATTTGAAGTGAAATTACCCCCATCAATCCAGAATCTCGATTTTGATGCAGGAGTGGGAAGTGCAAGTATAGACCTTTCTGGCGATAGAACCATTGACCTTGATGCTGAATTGAATTGTGGTATTGGAGAGCTGGTAATTCTCCTGCCTTCAAATGTTGGGATAAAAGCCAGGATTGCCGGACTAATTGGAGGTATCAACGCACGGGGATTTACTAAAAGAGGAGGTTCGTACTATAATGATGAATGGGAAAACGCTAAAAATAAAATAAAGATAGAAATTAACGGCGGAATTGGCGATATAAAACTGAAGATGGTGAATGAAGATTAAATCTGGGAAATTGGCATATCAGGTGATGGATGTCTTCACTCATAGCGCGTTGGGTTTCCCCCCTTCCAGGTAATAAATAGGGATAGCGATAGAAAGACAAATTTTTTTATGAACAGTGCTAATGTTTGGCAACGAGATAATATCTCGTGTTGCATTCTACATGGGAATCCTGATTGATTCTAAAGACCAGGTACCGTGAGTGTTAAAAAAAGGTTATTATCAAATCATCAAGCTTTCTTTTCGGCACATGATGTACTGATTCTGCATCTCTCCAGTATTCAAAATTGCCATCCTTCCCCATCTCTTCAAGGACAACCTTCTCAACGGGCTTGCCGAGGGATATCACTTGAACTATCTCTAAGTGACCAGGTAATTGTAGAATTTCAGCCAGTTTTTTTCTCTGCACGGAAGCAATAATACATCCTCCCAATCCTTTTTCAACAGCGCCCAGGAGAATGCTCTGAGCGGCAATGCCATGATCACAGAAATAATTATCCGTTATCGAATGATCTGCCATCATAACGATATAGGCCGAGGGTCTTTCTCCTTCCATTGGACCGGCCCATTCCTTCAGGTAACCCGCCCAGGCAAGACATTCAAAAATTTGCTCGTTCTTTTTGGCTTCATTCGATAATATATACTTGAGTGGTTGAGCATTCTTGGCCGATGGAGAGATTCTTGCCAGCTCTATAAACCCTTTCAACGTTTCAATTGAAATAGCATGGGATTGATCAAACCTTCGGTAACTTCTGTTCTTTAAAACAAGCTCTTTAATATTCATGATATTTTTTGGCAAAGATAATAAATTGTTCCCTCCTGAAAAATCAGAATATGTTTTGAAATAATATTAATTAAATATACATTTGTATAAAATATGACCACGAGTCATTTTTTATACAAAACTTTTTTAAAATGGGAATAACTGAAAGAAGAGTACGTGAAAAAGAGCAAAGAAGGAGCGATATCATTGATGCAGCCGAGAAGGTATTTTTTTCACGCGGGGTACATCAATCAACCATGGATGATGTTGCCATGGAGGCTGAGTTGAGCAAGGGCACATTGTATCTATATTTCAAAAGTAAGGAAGATCTGCACTTTGCCATAAGCATGAGAGGTATGGATGTTCTCTCTGAAAAACTGCAACAGGCATATGATATAAGCAAAACGGGAGCCGAGAATGCATTGGAGATAGGTAAAGCATACATCGGATTCTCGAAGCAATACCGGAATTATTTCGATTCTTTTCTGGAGTTTGAAGCGTCAACCCTGGAAACGGTTGACCCGTTGCAAAAGGAAAAAATTTTTGGAGATGGTTCACCCTTGATGGTGTTTGTTCACGTGATTGAAAAAGGCCAAAAAGATGGTTCCATTCGTGATGATATCCCATCCAGGGAGTTGGCTGTCATCCTTTGGTCGCAGTTGACCGGTCTTCTGCAGTTTGCCAGGAATAAGCTTGAACTGGTTGACTTGCTCGGGTACAATAAGGATGATTTACTAATGGATCATTTCAGGATTATTCAGGATGGAATTATCCGGGGTAAAAAGGTAGTGACGCGTCGCGTTTGATATTGCAGCAGGGATGTCCATTTATTCAGGACATGTGGCACAGATCAAACGTCATTTTTTCATTGACAAGACAATAGAATAAATATGAACTATTTTATTTTCATCTTATTGGTGGTGGGGATTTTCACGGGGAAATCACTCTTTGGGCAGAACGATACAATTCTCAATTACTACATTCATTTAGGCCTGAAGCATAACAGGGAACTGCGCGACAGAAAACTGGATTACAGGTTGGCATTGGAAGAACATCGTGCTGCCCGTGGCAAATACCTTCCCCAGGTCGGATTAAATGCCAGGTATTCTGTCGCGAGAGGCGGTCGAACCATCGATTTGCCTATTCGCGACCTATTTGCCGGTTATAATCAGTACAATAATTTTGTTCATCAAAACATTGGTTTACAACTTGGTTTACCGGAGCAAATTCAAAATGAGGAAATCTATTTCATGCGACGTACCGAGCACGACACGAAAGTTTCTTTATTGCAAGCTGTTTATGATGCCCGGGTTATTAAAAACATTAAACTTCAGGAAAAAATTGCACGGGTAAATGAGACTGGAATTAAACATACAGAAACAGGTTTAATATCAGATATCAGGAAGGGATGGTATAATTACCTGAAGGCAGTTGAAACTAATAATCTGCTTATCGAAACAGAACAGCTTCTTCTTGAGAACCTGCGGGTTAATAAAAAACTGCATGAGAATTCAAAAGTTACAATGGATAAGGTATACAGGTCGGAATCTGAATTAAGCAAATTGCAGCAGCATCAGGCAGAATCAGAAAAAGCTGTTAACACGGCCAGGGCCTGGTTTAATTTTCTTATCGGGCGGGGCCTGACAGAGAAAATTCTTGAGCCGGATTCGATTAACGTAAATCTTCAATTTCCCTCTGTTGAATCAGTTATGGCTACAACACTTGAAAACAACCCGGGAATAAAGATGAAAGAAATGATGGTGAAAGTTGCAAAAGAAAATATTAAGCTCAGCAATGCCTATTATTACCCGTACCTTTACGGTGCAGTTGATTATGGTTTTCAGGGTGTTGATTATCGTTTTACCTCGGAGGATGATTACGTTTTGGCATCGCTGGTACTCAAGTGGGATCTGTTTACCGGCATGCAAAATGATGTAAAAAGGCAAAAATCCCTGGTTGAAAGGCAAAAAGCCGAGAATAAATATGATGAATCTGTTGAGATGATAAAGCTGGCAGTTATCGACGCGTGGTACGGTTTGAAAGCCGGACAGGAAGCGCTAAAAGCGGCAGGTGCAAGAGAAAAAGCGTCTGCCAGGGCATTTAAAGTAGTTGAAAAAGCTTACGAGCAAGGTTCAGCAAACTATCTTGAATTCATGGATGCAAGAAATTCGCTGACAGAAGCTTCTCAAAATTTGATTGTTAAGAAATACGATTTTTTGATAAAATTCGCGGAATTACAAGAAATTATGGGAATTAGTGATTTTAGTAAATAAGAGAATGAAAAGCATGAAATACAGGATATTAACTTCACATTTGCTGGCTTTTTTGATTCTGGCACCAGGCTGTAAACAGCAGGATTCGCGAAATGGAAGGCAAACCGTGCATGTTAAGATAGCCACTGCCAATCGCGAGAATATAACTCTTCCCATTCATTCAACCGGTCAGTTGGTAGCGGCCAGTGAAGTTTTGCTGAGCTTTAAAACAGGTGGTATAATAGGAAAAATCAACGTGAGAGAGGGAGAAGAAGTATATAAAGGTCAGGAAATTGCCACCCTCGACATACAGGAAGTTAAGGCTGCTGTTGATCAGGCAAGGTTAATGGTGCAAAAATCAGAGAGAGATTTTCAGCGTGCCGAGAATTTATATAAGGACAGCGTGGCTACATTAGAGACTTTACAAAATGCTAAAACTGCCCTTGATATTGCCAGGGCTCAACTTTCCGCGGCCAGGTTTAACCTTGAATACTCTGTTATCAAGGCCCCTGTAAAAGGAAAAATTTTAAAAGTAATAAAGAAAGAAAATGAAATGGTCGGGTCGGGTCATCCTGTTATAATGTTTGCTTCCACGGAATCTAACTGGCAGGTAAAAACAAGTTTGATCGACATGGACGTGGTGAGAGTTACCGCGGGTGATTCGGCTCTGGTTCGGTTCGATCCTTACCCGGGAATATATTTTAAGGGAGAAATCGCCGAAATGAGCAATGCACCCGATCCATACACGGGTACGTATGATGTAAAAATCAATCTTTCGAATCAACCTGAAAAGTTGATTTCCGGCCTGATTGGTGAGATCAATATCTTTCCCCGGCAAAACACCGCAAGATTGGTTATTCCCGTGAATGCCATGTTGGAAGGAACAAAAAATAAGGTGTCGGTATTCCTGATCCAACAAGGAAAGCCTGTAAGAAAAGAAATTGTAACTGAAACCATAAGAGATAACTTCCTCCTCGTGAAAGAAGGCATACGTGAAGGTGATACGGTTGTTACAGAAGGAGCGGAATATATTAAAAAAGATTTTAACATTGAAATTGTAGAATAATGAAGAAAACAGGATTTTGGATAATGGTTTTATTTTTTTTAGCAGGTTTTTTCGGGTTCCGCGCATTTGCCGGAATGCAGGCGAGTGAACTTAAGACAAACCCGGAGGAGTACCTTTGGAATTTCGTTGATCGGGCTGAAAAACTTACAAGTGTTGAGTTTATCATGGATTTGAATGAAAGAAGAAATGGTCAGCTTTCACGTAAAAAGGCATTATTCAGAATTAATTATCAGCCACATCGGGTTTATTACAGGCAGTTAAATCCCAATGAGGGTGTGGAGGTTTTGTATGTTGAAGGGGCAAACAGTAATAAGGCATGGGTAAACCCGAATGCATTTCCCTGGATTACCCTGCATCTTGATCCGCACGGTTCACTCATGCGGCAGGAACATCATCACACGATAATGGACGCCGGGTTTAAATCAATTGCTGAACTGGTAAAATTGCAGTTAACCACCAACGGGGAATCAATCCGGAAAAAGTATTTGGGTACTGGTCTCTACAAGGGAAAAGAGGTTAAAATGGTAAAGTTGATAGTTACTGATTTCGGTTACCGGAACTACACGGTAAAGAAAGGAGAAAATGTTACTTCCATCGCGGATCGGTTTGGTTTGAGTGACTTTATGATAAAGGAGAAGAACCCGGGTATTGATTCGTATTCGGATATCAAACCCGGGGATATTATCAGGCTACCAACGCATTATGCCAGGGAACTTACACTTTATCTTGATCCTGAAAACTGGTTGCCAATTTACGTGAAGGTTGTAGATGACCAGGGAATATTTGAAGAATTTACTTTCACAGGTATAAAAATAAATCCTTCATTCGATAAAGATGAATTTACAACCGGATACAAGGAGTATGGTTTTTAAAAGAATTCTTGCAGCATGAAACTTCCCCGTTTAGCAATAGACAATCATCAGTTTACTCTCGTGATTTTTCTTTTGTTGGTAATCATGGGAATCAGTTCTTTTCTTACGATGCCCCGGACAGAAGATCCTCCTGTTCAGATACCCGGGGCAAGTATTTTCATTATTTACCCCGGCGCCAATCCAAATGATTTGGAAAAGCTCATCGTGCAGCCCGTTGAAGAAGCTTTAAATGAACTGGAAGAAATAAAGAAAATCCAGTCTACAGCCATGAACGGTATGGTAAGCGTGGCCGTTGAATTTACCTTTAAAACCGACGCGGGAGAAAAATATGAAGAAGTTGTGGACGCTATAAATGGTATACGATCTGATTTGCCGGCGGAGATCTACAAGTTGGAGATTAGCGAGTGGAGTAGTACAGACGTGTCCATTTTTCAATTCGCGTTGATTTCGGAAATCGCTTCCCTGGAAAGAATGGAATCTTTGGCTGATAACCTGAAAAAAGATATTGAAAGAGTGAATGGTGTGAGATCTGTTGAAATTCATGCCATGCCCCGGAAACAAATCCGGGTGGAAACCAATGTGGCCAAAATGGCCATGATGAATATATCGCTGGATCAGGTAGAGAAAGCTATTGTCAGCAATAATCAAAATATCCCCGGGGGATCATTAAACATCAGTGATCGGCATTTCAATGTTAATTCCAGTGGCGCGTATAATGATCTTGATGAAATCAAGGAAACGGTAGTTGGCTCTTACGAGGGCAGGTTAATTTACCTCCGTGATATTGCCAGCGTACAATACAACCTGGAAGATAATAATTACCTGGCCCGGTTCAACGCGAAAAGGTGTATTTTTATCACGGTTAAACAAAAAGAGAATGTCAATATTTTTGATATTGCAGGCGAAATAAAGCAAATAGCTGATAATTTTCATCAGACCCTGGATGAAGATATGGAACTCGCGGTTGTTTTTGATCAATCATCAAGTGTCGATGAAAGAATAAACGGGTTCCTGGGAAATCTTCTGCAGGGAATAGTCCTTGTTGGAATTCTCATATTTTTGTCATTAGGTGTTAGGGCTGCTGTATTGGTGATTATTGCTATCCCATTTTCGATTCTTATTGGTTTGGGTGGGGTAGATATAGCCGGGTTCGGCTTACAACAGATATCTATTGCCGCGCTCGTTATTGCCCTGGGTTTGCTCGTGGATAATTCAATCGTGGTAGTTGAAAATATCGAGCGGTTTATTGCCATGGGTTATTCGCGAAAAGAAGCAGCCGTGAAGGGTGTGTCACAGTTGGGTTGGCCGGTAGTCAGTGCCACGCTTACCACATTACTTGCCTTTATACCTATCATCATGATGCCTGATAAGGCTGGTAAGTTTATTCAGAGCCTTCCCGTGACCGTGATTTTTACACTTCTGGCTTCACTGTTTATCGCTTTGGCATTATCTCCATACCTGGCTACATTATTTTTGAAGAAATACCAAAAGAATAATGACGGGCGGTTTAAGAGATGGTTAAAATCATTGATCACGGGGCCATACCATAGAACTTTGGTATTTGCTATCGAGCGTCCGGTATTTGTCTTTTTGATCGCGCTACTGGCTCTCGCGGGGGCATTCTTGTTATTCATGGAGGTAGGAGTGAGTTTCTTTCCCAAGGCAGAAAAACCCCAGTTCATGATTCGGGTAAACACGCCCGAAAGTGCTAATATTCATAAAACCGATAAGGTGGCAAGGTATGTAGAATCGGTTTTGGATACTATACCCCTTGTTAAACATTTCGCCACCAACGTGGGGCATGGAAATCCTCGCATTTATTACAATATTTTTCCCAGGCAGTATGCCCGGAATTTCGCGGAAATTTTCGTGGAACTTAAATATTATGAAGTTGATGAGTTCGACCGGTTAATTAATCACTTGCGTGAATTATTTGCCGGGTATCCCGGTGCAAGGATCTATATCAAGGAACTTGAGCAGGGAAACCCCATTGAGGCACCCCTGACCATTAAAATTAATGGTGATCAAATGACAACCCTGAGAGATATTACTGCCGATGTTGAGCAATTCGTTTTGAAAACCCCCGGCACGGTAAATGTTGATAACCAGTTGAACAGGGTGGGTACTGACATTTACTTCAGCATCAACAAAAACAAGGCAGGAATTTATGGTGTACCTGTTTATGAAATTGATAAAACCATCCGAACCTGTGTTGCGGGGTTAACAATTGCCAAATTCAGGGATGATAAAGGCGAAGAATATGATATTGTTCTGAGAATGCCCGGGGGTGAGGATTTTAAACTGGAAGATTTTGATAAAATTCACGTGAAATCACTTTCAGGGAAGTTTATCCCCCTGCGTCAGCTTGCCGGCTACCATTTTCGTGAAACTCCCGGAATCATTACACATTTCGCGATGCAAAGAGCAGGAACGGTTACCGCGGATATTCAAAAAGGATATACCCTTGATGAATTAATAGCAGAAATACAATCGAAACTCGTGGATTATAACTGGCCGGATGGATATTCCTTTGAATTTACCGGTGAACTGGAAAATCGCCAGGAAAGTTTCGGGGGAATGCGTGAAGCTGCCATTATAGCTTTTATCGCCATCCTGGCTGTATTGATCCTGCAATTCAGATCTTTCGTGCAACCCCTGATAATTTTCACGTCCATGCCCCTCGCCATAATTGGTTCTGTATTGGCCCTTTATGTTACCGGTAATACCTTTTCTTTCACTGCCTTTATTGGCTTTATCAGTTTAATAGGTATCGTGGTAAATAATTCTATTATTTTGGTCGACTATACCAACGAACTGAAAAGAAATGGCATGAAGGTTAAAGAGGCCGTGATCGAGGCGGGAGAAACACGCTTTACTCCCATTATTTTAACAACCCTGACCACGATTGGTGGTTTGTTGCCGTTAACTTTAGGCGGTGGCACATTATGGGCACCCATGGGGTGGACTATCATCGGCGGACTTTTAGTATCCACTTTTTTAACACTCGTGCTGGTTCCGGTGTTATATAAAGCAGTAACAAAAGATAATACCAGTAATGAAACTGAGACCAACTAAAAAAAAGATTTCTTCAAAGAAAATCATTATTTTATCAATCATTCTTGTTTTGGTTATCTTTTTTATGCTTTTATGGCAGGATTTTAGTATTCTTTTTTTATTCTTTAAATAAAGTATCCTTTCAGAAACTAAAAGAATCTAATGATAAGTAAATTTAACTCCTTGAAGATTACATCACATGAAATTGCAGGTGGTTGAATCCTTTTCTGACAGATAAATAAAAGGACCGGGCGATTTATTGCCTGGTCCTTTCAACTTACTGATTGCTAAACTAAACAGATACCGGGGTCAACCAAACAATGGTTGAGGTGTTTATTATTAAGATGATAAAAATACTCGAAAGGCTGCGTTAAAGAATTTGATATGGATTTAAAATTGAAACATAAACATTTCATAGTTACCGGCTCAAGCAGTGGTTTTGGGCGGGCTATTGTTGAAAGATTACTGGAAGAAGGTGCAGGTGTTACGGGAAATGCACGGGCAGAAGAAAAATTGCAGGAAATACAAGACAAGTACCCGGACCAGTTTTCTTATGTTGCAGGTGATATTACAATGCTAGAGACGATGGATCAGTTAATAGCAGTAGCTTATGAAAGGAAAACAACAGGAATTGTTATCAATGCTGGCGGTCCACCAGCGAAATCTTTCCTTGAAACAAACATGGACGACTGGGATGAGGCTTACCGGTCAATTCTGAGATGGAAAGTTGATTTAGCCAAAAGAATGACAGAATATTTCATGCAAGCTAATTACGGGAAAATGGTATTTATCGAGAGTGCTTCCATGAAGCAGCCCATGGAAAATCTTGTATTGAGTACCTCTACACGCCTGGCTGTGGCAGGTTTCGTGAAAACGCTTGCTAAAGAAGTAGCGGCAATTAAAATAACGGCCAATCTGTTGGCCCCCGGCTTTCATGATACGGCAGCCCTGAACCGGATTTTCCTGAAAAAAAGTCAGAATCTCAATATTTCTGTTGAAGAAGCCCGCGAAAATACTGTAAAAACTATTCCCGTGAAACAAATCGGGGAGCCCTCCGATTTTGCCTCCCTGGCTGTTTGGCTGTTGTCACCCTTGTCATGTTATGTTACCGGGCAAACCTTCAGTGTTGATGGGGGAAGCATTGATTACCTGTTTGGTTAAAAGCATTGTTTTCCCATTGCTTTTTTACATCCCTTTTTATCTTTGGAGCACTGGTAGCAAATTTCGTTTTTCACACGTTTGCCCTCCGAGAATTCTTTAATATTTTTCAGGGTAGTATCTGCAATATTGTTGAGTGCTTCCCTGGTGAAAAATCCCTGGTGAGAAGTGATTATTACATTATTAAAGCTGAGTAACCGGGCCAGGATGTCATCGGTAAGAACCCTGTTAGAGAGATCCTCGAAAAAGTACTCGCTTTCTTCCTCGTAAACATCCAGTCCGGCAGAACCGATTTTACCGGATTTCAAAGCTTCTATCAGGTCAGTGGTCTTAATTAACTTGCCTCTGCCGGTGTTAATCAACATCGTCCCTTCTTTCATTTTATCAATATTTTCCTGGTCGATGATGTATTCGGTTTCTTTCGTGAGAGGGCAATTCAATGAAATAATATCCGATTTTCTGAAAAGGGTATCCAGATCAACATATTGAAAACCCTCGCTTTGAGCAAATTCCTTGTCAGGATAAACATCGTAAGCCAGTACCTTCATTCCAAAACCAAGGAGTATCTGAATAAGGGTTTTCCCGATTTTCCCGGTACCAATAATACCGGCTGTTTTCTGGTACATGTCAAAGCCCATCAAACCGTTTAGGGCAAAATTATTGTCCCTTGTACGGAAGTAGGCCCGGTGAATTTTACGATTCAGGGATAGCATCAGGGCAACGGTGTGTTCAGCGATAGCATGTGGTGAGTAAGCAGGAACCCGTACCACGTGAATTCTCTCGTAGGCAGCTTTGAAATCCACGTTATTATAACCCGAGCTGCGCAGGGCAATTAATTTCACGCCAAATTCATCAAGTTGGTCAATAATTTCCGCGTCAATAATATCATTTACAAACACGCACACCACGTTATATCCCTTGGCCAGCACCACGCTGTCTTTGGTGAGGTGATACCGGAAATATTTTATTTCGAAACCAAAATCTTCATTGATCTTGTTAAAAGTTTCTTTATCATAAGGCTTAGCGTCAAAAAATGCAATTTTTATATCCATCATCATTCATAATTAATAAAACATCATTTAAATTCTCAAGTCAATATAACGACTAACAATTATGATGAGGGAATGTTTTTAGAATCGCGTGCTGCTATTACATATTTAGAATCAGAATCATCCTCATCCGGTAGCTATTTATCACCGGATGAGGATGATCTTTTATTACCCGTATCTTTCCTGCACTTTTTCCCAGTCAATCACGTGCCAGAAACCATCCACGTAATCAGGTCGTTTGTTCTGATAATCCAGGTAATAAGCATGTTCCCAAACGTCGAGAGTCATTAGGGGAGTATGCCCTGACCTGAGTGGATTGCCGGCATTCGATTCATTAATAATATCCAGCGAGCCATCGCTCTTTTTCACCAGCCAGGTCCAACCGGAGCCAAATAAAGAGGTGGCCTGATCCGTGAATTTGTTCCTGAACTCATCAAACGAGCCAAACTGATTGTCGATTTGATCAAGCAATTTCCCGGTAGGTTTTTTCATGGGGTGAGGATTAAAACTTTCAAAAAAGAAAGTATGATTCCAGATTTGGGCACCGTTGTTGTATATTCCTCCGTCTGCTTTTTTAATGATTTCTTCCAGTGAACTGTTTTCAAAAGCGGTGCCTTCAATGAGCTTGTTGGTTTTATTCACGTATGCCTGGTGATGCTTGTCGTGATGAAACTTAAGCGTTTCCCCGGAGATGTGAGGAGAAAGCGCGTTGTAATCATAAGGTAATTTTGGTAATTCAAAAGCCATGATAGTTGTTTTTAAAGGTTAATTGTATAGTTGTTTCATTTGTAAAACCATGAAGACAGGGAAAAGTTTAATAAGAAGAAGATAATATTCAAAGTTTGTTGAAAAGTGGTAATTCGGTTGTTATTATGTAGTAATTAAATTGTTATTAAGTGTTGATTAGGTTATAAATTACAATAAATAACACGATAACAATAAATAACAATCCATTGATTTTATTAAATAAATCAAAACCCTTTTGGAAAATACTAGTTGTTTTACACCTGGCTTTTTCTTTTAACAATTTTTAACAGTCCTGTCTTTTTAAAATGATATGATTCCTTTTATTTTTGTCATGTTTTTAAAATACCCTTAATGAAAGGTTTCTGAGAGGGTTTACTGTTTTGTTTGTATAACAAATAAATATACAGCATGGATATTGTAGTTAAGAATGTAACAAAGAAATATGGTGTTCAAAAAGCAGTAGACGATATTTCTTTCACGGTAAAAACCGGAGAGGTACTGGGTTTTCTTGGTCCGAACGGGGCCGGAAAAACCACCACCATGAAAGCCATTACCTGTTACCTGGCACCAGACGAGGGCGATGTATTGGTTGGTGGCAATTCCTTCAGGGAAGATCCTGATGCTATCAAGCAAGTAATTGGTTACCTGCCGGAAACTAATCCTCTTTACCAGGATATGCCCGTGATTGATTACCTTCATTTCGTGGCTGAATTGCACGGTATTTCCAGCAGGAAAATTCCGGAAAGAATTCTCGAAATGGTGAGGATTTGTGGATTAGAGGGAGAAAAGCACAAGAAAATAGCTGAACTTTCCAAGGGATACAGGCAAAGAGTTGGACTTGCTCAGGCTCTTATTCACGATCCTCAGGTATTGGTTCTTGATGAGCCCACATCGGGCCTGGATCCTAACCAGATCGTGGAAATACGGGAGCTTATAAAGCGAATCGGGAGAGAAAAAACCGTGATCCTGAGTTCACACATCCTGGCAGAAGTTGAAGCTACCTGTGATCGAATCATGATTATTAACAAGGGTAGAATTGTCGCTGATGGTACAGCAGAATCACTGCGTAAAAGGGCACAAGGAAAAGAAATTTTGCGAGTTAGAATTGAGGAAGGTGAAAGAGATACCGTTTTTCAGGAGTTGCAAAAACTGGATACTATCGAGGTTGTCGATTTTATAAAAGACAAGGAAAACATGTACGAGGTGCAAAGTAAAGGCGGGCTTTCTTCCCGTAAAAACATCTTTACACTTTGCGCGAGTAAAAAATGGTTTCTTACCGAAATGACTCCTGTTGAAACTAAGCTTGAAGATATTTTCAGGGAATTAACAACGAACTAATAATCTTAAAATAGAACGTCATTATGAGACAAAGCTGGATAATTGCAAAACGAGAACTGGGTTCGTTTTTCGACTCGCTCATGGCTTATGTCATGCTCGTGTTGTTTCTCGGTTTCAGTGGTTTTTTCACCTGGCTTTACGGGTCGAATATTTTCTTTATTGATCAGGCGAGCCTGCAGGCTTTTTTCAGTATAGCCTACTGGACCTTGTTCTTCTTTATCCCCGCGCTTTCAATGCGTATGATAGCAGAGGAAAAAAAGACGGGGACAATTGAATTGTTATTAACCAAACCGGTTACCGACTGGCAACTGGTGGTAGGAAAGTTTCTTGCTACCCTTCTGCTGGTTCTGATTGCACTGGCGCTAACTCTTCCTTATTACTTTACGGTCTGGAAGCTTGGCCCGGTTGATCACGGTGCCGTATGGTCAGGCTACCTCGGTCTTATCCTGATCAGTGCTACATACATTAGCATTGGTATCTTTGCCAGCAGTATTTCCAATAACCAGATTGTATCCTTTTTGCTGGCATTGTTTATCGGCATATTTTTCCATATCATCTTTGATGTGCTGGCCACGAGCTTTTCAGGGTCTGTCGGACAGATTTTCGATTATCTCAGCGCGAACACGCATTTTGAATCTATTTCCCGGGGAGTAATTGATTCAAAAGATATAATATATTTCCTTAGTATCATATTCGTGGCTCTCTTTGCCACCGAACTGGTACTGGCCAAACGAAACATGGTAGAAAAATAATAAAAGGAAGCAAAAATGAGAAGTAAACAATCAGTTATTTACACTTTTTTAGCTGTGCTGGGTATCATAGTTCTGGTGAATATTCTCAGTGATTCATTTTTCATGCGTCTCGACTGGACGGAAGACAATCGCTATACCCTGAGCAATGCCACGAAAGATATTTTAAAATCACTTGATGAAGTGGTAACCGTAACAGCCTATTTTTCAGAAGATCTTCCACCTAATATAGCCCAAACAAGGCGCGATTTTAAAGATCTCCTCGTGGAATATGGGTCGCGGAGTAAAGATATGGTGGTTTACGAGTTTAAAGATCCAAATAAAGATGAAGAGATCGAGCAGGAAGCCATGAAAAATGGAATTCAACCGGTGATTATTGATAGTCGTGAGAAAGATGCCGTGGTTCAAAAGAAAGCCTACCTGGGTGCTATAATTCAAATGGGAGAAAGAAGCGAGGTAATGCCTTTTATTCAGCCAGGTGCTGCCATGGAATATGACCTTTCTTCCGCGATTAAAAAACTTTCGGTAACAGAGAAACTTCAAATTGGTTTATTGCAGGGACATGGAGAACCACCCCTGGCAGCCATGCAGCAAGCAAGATCTTCGCTATCAGTTATGTATAACGTTCAGCCCGTGAGTCTTTCAGATACCACGAGAGCACTGAACAGATTTAATACGGTCGCGATTATTGCTCCAACCGATTCATTTCCCGAATCGCACCTGCAACAACTGGATGAATATTTGGCCGGTGGAAATAATTTGTTCATTGCTATCAACAGGGTGGAAGGAGACCTGCAAAATGCCACGGGTTCAACTCAAACTACCGGACTGGAAGGTTGGTTACAACAAAAGGGGATAATCGTGGAAGACAATATGGTAGTAGATTCGAAGAGTGCTTCCGTGCAGGTAAGGCAACCCAATTTCCCGTTCCCAGTGAGTATTAATTTTCCATATATACCGGTTGCCAGTAATTTTGCTGACCATCCGGCTACAACCGGGCTGGAATCAGTCGTTTTTCAGTTTGTAAGCTCAATGTCCTTCGAGGGTGATACCGCCGTGAAGTTTACACCCCTCGTGTTTTCTTCTGAAAAGTCAGGAACAAGACAAGTTCCGCTGTATTTTGACGTACAGCGGCAATGGTCAGAAAACGATTTCCCATTATCAAAGCTGACCCTGGGCGCTGCCTTTGAGGGACCGATCGAGGGAAACCCCGATGCAAGAATGATGGTGATCGCGGATGGGAACTTCCCTGTAAATGGAACAGGGCAGGAAGCACAACAATTACAACCTGATAACGTGAGCCTTTTGGTGAATTCTATCGATTGGCTGGCAGATGAAACCGGTTTGATCGAGCTCAGGACAAAAGGCGTTACTTCACGACCCCTTGATGAGATAGATGATAGTAAAAAAGCATTTTGGAAGTGGTTTAACTTCCTGTTGCCCTTGTTTCTCGTGGTAGTATACGGTATTGTCAGATCACAACAAAAACGTAATTTACGAATTAAACGAATGGAGGAAGGTTATGTTTAGAAAACTGAATCCCAAAATATTATTGAGCGGGTTTGCTATCCTGCTCGTTATAGTGGTTCTGGTGAAGCTCAATCAGCGAAAAAGCGGAGATCGTTCTTTCAGGAGCGAGATCGTCGAGGTAGATACATCAAAAGTAACACAGGTTGTTATCACGGCCATGCCTGGAGGTTCGGAAGAGAAACTTTTCCTTGAAAAATCGGGGGAAACTTGGAAGGTGACAAAAGAAGGCACGGTTTATAATGCCGATGAAATAATGGTGGAACGTCTTTTAGAGCAATTAATAAACATGAAGCCACAACGGGTAGCGGCTACCACTGAAAACAGGTGGACTGATTTCGAGGTGACCGATTCTGCCGGCATTTTTGTTAAAGTAAAGGGAGGCTCAAAAACACTCGCCGAAGTTATTATAGGCAAGTTCTCGTATCAACAGCCTACCAATCCTTATGATCGACAGGGTAAGATGACTTCTTACGTGCGTGTTGAAGGAGAAGATGAAGTATACGCGGTTGATGGATTTTTGAGAATGACCTTCAGTACCGATGCCGGAAGTTACAGGGATAAAGCAATTATCAGCGGGAATAAATCGAACTGGACAAAATTAAAATTCCGTTATCCCGCAGATAGTTCATTCGTGCTGGAAATGCAGGGTAATCAATGGATGACAGACGGGATCTTAGCCGATAGCGCGAGTGTGGCACAATACCTGTCGCGAATAAGCCAGATGACCAGCCACAATTTTGTTGATACTACGCTTGATGTTTCTGATGTACCTGAGTTTTCGCTTGAAATTGAAGGTGATAACATGGTGTCATCAATCAAGGTTGATGCTTTTGAAGCCGATACAACCAATAAGTACCTTGTAACTTCAAACCAGAATGAAGGCGCATTCTTTAGCGGGGCTAAGGCCGAACTATTTGAGAAAATCTTCGTTCCTAAAAGCGAGTTTTTTTTAGTGGAGAAGTCAGGAGAAGAATAAATTTTATTTGAATACTGCATCATTTAAAGCCTGTTTGCATTTATTCAAACAGGCTTTTTTGATCCGGGACTTCGTGTCTTATCAATGCAAAAATGAGGGTAAACCTCTGCTAAATGTCCTGAATAAAGGGACATCCCTTCTGCAATATCAAGGCGGATGATTAAAGTTGTACGCACACGGTATTTTTTCAACGCTTTCACTTAGTTCTTCTTTTTTTAGTTTCTTATATACAAGAAAAATGTCTTTTCCCCGTTAAAATCAAGGAAGTTTGAGTCATTGATATCTTTAATATCTATTTGGAGTTTTATCTTTGCACGTTCGAACTTTTACCAGATTTTCACGTTAGGTATTGCATTAACTTATTTTTTTTCAATGGCTAAAAAGATTTTAAACCGTGGCATTATCATTATTACCGTTATTGCAATGGTATTAATCATTTCTTTTTTAATTATTAATCAATACGTTTTTCGAAAGACAGTGCATGCAGAAAACATTCAGACAGCCATTGTCGATTCAGGCGATGTAACCATTTTTGTTGAAGCGGATGGGGTCATAGAACCTGCTAACGAGGTAGTTATATTAAGTCCATCTTCTGCTGTATTAAGCCGGATAATGAAAGAACCCGGGCATAAGGTAAGCGCGGGTGAGGTGATCGTGCGGCTTGACAGGCAAGATATACTTGATCAAATAGAAAGCATGCAGGATCAATTGGGAGTAATGGAAAATAATCTTCGCAAAAACAGGCTAAACGCCAGGAATATAAAGATAGATCTCGAGTATAACGTGGAGGTTAAAAAACTTAAAATTGCTTCTTTAAACGCGCAGCTTGTTGATGAAAAACAATTGCTTGAAGTTGGAGGTATTTCTCCTTCCCGTTTCGATAAAACAAAACAGGAATTGACACTGGCCCAGAAAGACCTTGAAACTTTGCGTACTAAGAATTCTATTCGCTTACAGCAACTGGAAGCAGATGAAGAAGGACTTCTTTTGCAAATTGAAATGCAGGAAAAAGCCCTGGAGAATGCCCGGGAATTGTATGAAAAAATGTTAGTGAGAGCTCCATCTGAGGGAATTGTTTTGCATGTTAACGGAACAGAAGGTGAAAAAGTGAAAGAAGACCAGGTTTTGATCACCTTATCTAATTTGAGCAGGTTCAAGGTAAAGGCCGCCATTGATGAGAAACAGTCTGATTTGATAAAGACTGGGCAGCCCGTGTATGCAATGGTTGAAAATACCAGGCTAAAAGGCCGAATTGGTAATATCAATCCCTCGATAGAAAATGAAAAAATCCAGTTTAACGTGAACCTTGAACAAGGGGATCATCCCAAGTTGCGTCCCAATAAGAAGGTTAAGCTTATGGTTGTAAAGGATCAGAAAAACAGGGTGGTAAGATTAAAGCGGGGAGATGCGATTGGGGGGGCAGGTCTTCAAAATATTTTCGTGGTTCATGACGGGAGGGCCATGAAAAGAGAAATTAATATTGGAATGGTTTCAGATGACTTTGTGGAAATCGAGAAAGGAATTACAGTTGGAGATTGCGTGATAATTTCGGGTGTGCCAACATTTTCAAAGTTGCAGGAGATAGAGATTGTTAACCGGTAATGTAAAGTTGATTATGTTGAGATTATTTCAGGTTTATTTTCTTTTTTGTGGTTTTTTTTCATGTTTTTATTGGAATGCTCGCGCTCAGGGCAATGATACCGTGCAGGTTAAACTTTCACTGCGAAATGTGGTTTACCTGGCCAAAACACAATCATCCTCGGTGAAATATGTTCAAAACCGGGATGTGAATTATTACTGGCGCTACAAGAATTTTCAAACCCAATTCATGCCCCAGTTGGATCTTTCCGGGAACATGCCTTATTACATCAATCAGATTTCACCGGTGCAACAGCCTGACGGTTCAGTTGAGTTTATCAAAGAAAATAAACTGGAAGTTTCAGATCAAATATCCCTAAGACAGTCCATTCCTTTTACCGGTGCTCATATTTCAGCCTCAACTTCATTATTGCGCTTGGAAGATTTCGTGCAGGGTACTTCAAAATATACCGGATCTCCTTTCAAAATAAGTATTACTCAACCTATATTTTCCTATAACTGGATGAAGTGGTATAAAATAACAGAACCTCTTGTTTACGAGGAAGCTCAGAAAGATTTCATTGAATCCATGGAAGAGATTGCCATTACCGCGACCGACAGGTTTTTTGATTACCTGAAGATACAAACGAATTTCAATCTCGCGAAAAATAACCTAAAGAATAGTCAGGACAACCTTAAAATTGCTAAAGTCAGACAAAAACTGGGTACTATTTCTGAAAATGATTTTGCCCGCATCCAGTTAACTGTATATAATGCACAAAAAGCATTGAGTAAAGCCCGCATGGATCTGAAAAATGCCGATTTTGAATTAAAATCATATATCGGGTTAGACCAGAATCAGGTCATAGAACTTGATATGCCCCTTGAAATGTATCTTTTTGAGGTTGACAAAGATAAAGCATTGGATGAGGCATTGGCCAATCGTAAAGAAGTCCCTCATTACGAAAGACGTCTGATTTTAGCCGATAGAGATCTGGTTCAGGCAAAACGAGACAATGGATTGAGCGCCTCGCTAAGGGCAAGTTATGGTGTCGACAACGAGGCAGCCATGTTGAGCGATATTTATAATATGAGCGAGGGAGAAAGATCTCAGGTAGTTAAATTAGGTGTTTCAATACCTATCATGGATTGGGGTAGATCAGAGTCTAAAGTTCGTCTGGCAGAATCGCGAAGGGACCTGGTTATTTTTGACGTGGAAAAAGATAAACAGGATTTTGAAAGAAGGATTATTGTTCAGGTAGAACGGTTCAGCTTACTGGAGGATCAGATAAAAACAGCCGAGGAAGCCGACAAGGTAGCGGAAAGTGGTTATAAAATAGCCCTTCAAAAGTTTCAAAACGGGGAAATCAGTATTTCTGATTTGAATATATCGTTACAGGAGAGAGAACAGGCCAAAAGAGATTATATCGCAACACTTGAGACATACTGGAAATCTTACTATCAGTTGAGAGAACTCACCCTGTATGATTTTGAATTGAACAATAAAATCTGGTACGATAACCCGATGTTGAGTAACCAGGAATGAAAAAGGGAGGAATAACCTCCCTTCTTTACAACTAACCAACAACTAACAAACTAACAAAACTAACTGATTAAAACTATTATCTATGATGAAAAAACTTTTTATTCAGAAAACCTTTTACTTACTTCTTCCCAATTAATTACATTCCAGAACGCGTCAATATATTCCGGCCGTTTGTTTTGATATTTTAAGTAATAAGCATGTTCCCAAACATCGAGGCCCAATACAGGTGCCCCCTTGATATCAGAAATATCCATCAAAGGATTATCCTGATTGGGTGTTGAACCCACTATCAGATTCCCGGAATTATCCTTTACAAGCCAGGCCCATCCACTTCCAAAGCGTGTGGCGGCGGCATTATTAAATTCCTCCTTGAATTTGTCAAATGAACCAAAGCTTTTATTGATAGCATCCAGTAAATCACCGGTTGGCTGGCCACCACCATCTGGCCCAATTATCTCCCAGAAAAGATTGTGATTGTAAAATCCTCCACCATTGTTACGAACTGCTGTAGGATGTTTAGAAATATTACCCAGGAGATCCTCTATTGATTTTCCTTCCAGTTCAGTGCCTTCAACGGCATTGTTTAATTTTGTTGTATACCCGCCGTGATGTTTGGAATGGTGAATTTCCATAGTCCGGGCATCAATGTGGGGTTCCAGCGCGTTATAATCGTATTTTAATTTTGGTAACTCGAATGACATTTTTTTTTATTTTAAACGTTTAATACTCTTTATTTAATTTAGACTAATTTAAAATAATTAACAAAGAGAGGGTGATTTTTGTTCAAATTTTTTCAAAGAGGTGCTGCTTTTTATTACTATCTTTTCTCAAGTAGAGTTTGTTAACAAGGCAGAGTGTCTGATTCATAACCGAACCTCCATTATTGAAATTGAGCACAACGAGGTTAATACCCATAGCATCTCTTTTCGATTACCGGAGAATTATTATTATTGTAGAATAATACGTTTTAATTATAATACTTAAACTAATTTTGCGATGAAAAAAATTAAGTTCCTTTTTAGTGTTACCCTGCTTGCCGCTATAATGTTTACCGGTTGTTCTTTTTTGCAGAAAAGTGAAAAGAAACAGGAAAAATACCATTTCAAAAGCAAAGGCAACCCGTTTGTTACGCACATGTACACCGCAGATCCGTCTGCCCGTGTTTTTAATGACACCTTATGGGTATATCCTTCACACGATCCCGACACGGCTACCTGGTTTTCCATGCATGATTGGCACGTGTTCTCAACCACCGATATGGAGAATTGGACTGACCACGGGCCAATATTTTCGCTGGAAGATGTTAGTTGGGCCGATAAATATGCCTGGGCGCCTGATTGTATAGAAAGGAACGGGAAATATTATTTCTATTACCCGTTAGAGCAAAGTAAAATCGGCGTTGCAGTTAGTGACAGGCCAAATGGGTACTTTGAAGACCCCTTGGACTCGGCCCTGATTCATATCAATTCGGAAGGCGTGGTGTGCGAGCGCGATTTTATTGACCCGGCTGTCTTTATTGATGATGACGGGCAGGCGTATCTCTACATGGGTCAACTGGTTGTTAATGCCATAAAGCTCAACGAAGATATGGTTTCTTATGACGGGGAAGTACATCTTCTTGAAGGGACTGATGATTTTTTCGAGGCTGCCTGGATGCATAAATACAAAGGCAAATACTATTTCTCTTATGTTGGGAAAAGTGGTGAGATTAAATACGCCATGAGCGATGATCCTTTAGGGCCTTTCGAATACAAAGGGGTCATACTTCGCGAAATGAACAGCGGGACAAATCATCATTCAATTGTTGAGTTTAAGGGTCAGTGGTATATGTTTTACCATAATTCCGATCTTTATTTTCAGAATAACCCAGATGTTGAGGAAAAATTTGGTTGGGGTCACGAGGGAAGCGTGCATCCTTTCCGAAGGTCGATATGTTTTGATAAATTGCATTACAATGAAGATGGTACAATTCAGGAAATAATTCCCACGAAATAAAGAGCAAAGAACAGAATATAATATAAACAAAATTTCATAATCTTTATTTGTGTTATGAAAGGGTATATAGGTGTAACTAGCCTGTTATCAGCTAATACACATGTAATAGATTTTCTTCCCGGGAAAGTTCTGGACGGGGTATATGTAGAAAGAGAAAAGATGTTTTTTGAAGTTGGTAAGAATTTGATATTTTCAGGAATACATCAAAAATTAAATTTCATGGCTACCTTGGCGAATGGCTTAGAACAATTTAAAAACCCAAAAACAAAGTTGTTCCCTCTCCAAATACAGAACGAACACTTATCTTGCCTTTATGAAGCCGCATGATTTGCCGGGCCAGGCTTAAACCAATTCCCGAACCGTCTTTGCGGGTGGTGTAAAAGGGAATGAAAACCTTTTCGAGGTCTTGTTCCCTGATGCCTGTGCCATTATCTGTAATTTCAATAACAGGTTTTTGTTCGGGCGATAGGTAGCTTGTGAGTTGAATGGTAGGATGAGGGCAATTTCCCACCGCATGTATAGCGTTGGTAAACAGGTTGATAATCACCTGTTCGATCATTTTTTTATCGGCGGTTATTTCCAGGTTGGAAGGATAGACCGATTTTTTAACTTGAACGTGATGGCTTTCCAGCGTTTCTTTAAACAGGTAGTGAATTTCATCGAATAATTGACTCACCTTTAACATGTTAGGCCGGGGTTCCGGCAATAGTGTGAGGCTTCTGAAATTATTCACGAATTCACTCAATCCCAAGCTTCTTTCTTTAATAATATTGATACCTTTTAACGTATCATCAATAACATTGGGTGATACAGACACGTTGCCCTGGCTCGCATTCTGTTCTTCCGTGAGTATCTCGTTTATGGTATCGATTGATGAGGTGATGGGGCCTACCGAGTTCATGATCTCGTGCGTAAGCACGCGAATCAGTTTTTGCCACGATTCAAACTCTCGTTCTTCGAGTTCATTTTTAATGTTTTGAAATGAAATGAGTTTTATTGAATGAAGCCGGAATTTATACTCGCTGGATTTTATTGCCAGTTGAAGAACTCCCTCAGTACCTTTTAGGTTTATAAGCGCCTCATTCCCGGGACCCAGCCTTAGTATGTCATGAGATAGTCCTGGTTTGATCCTGTTAAGCTGTTCAATATGGGTTATTTGTCCAATTGAGAAAAGTTTGCCGGCTGCCCGGTTATGCATTTCCACGTGTCCTGTTTCATCGATCGCGATAATACCTATGGAGACATGTTCCATTACAGCCTTTAGATACTGGTACTGGTGCACTACTTCCATGCGCAGTAACCTGATCTTGTCGTTCACTGTTTCAAGCGCCCTTACCAGCTTGCTGAATGATTTGTTTTTGAACTTATCGTTAATCTTGAGTGATGTATCATCATTTTCGATAGAGAGGAAAAAGTTAGCCAGTTGCCGGTTGGTCCTGTTTAAATATCTCACGAGAAGGACTACCTGAACAACAATAAGTGCCATGATGTTAAAATCGATGAGCCAGTCGCCCAGGGAAAACCAGGTATATGCCAGCGCCATGCAGGTAAAGGTGAGAAGCAAAACCCGCAAAATAAGGTTAATATACAGGCTTTTATAAATATTCATTTCCTACTGATCATGACGGTTTTCTTATATCATAACGTTCAATTTTCCTGTAAAGTGTTTGCCGGCCAATATCTAATTGCCTGGCTGTATCACTTAAATTCCAATTATTGTGTTAAAGGGCACCAGAGATAATCATTTTTTCTCCTTCATCGAGAGATAATTTACCATTACTCGTCATTGTATTCATGGGCTAGAAAGCCTGGATATTGATTTTGGTAAAAAAAAGGATGAACTAAACCCCGAAATGATTGTTTTTCCACCAAAAATATTGCATGAATGGACCAGGTTACCAAAGATATTACCATCGAAGAACTGACGAGAAATAAACCTGCATCTGTCCGCTACCTGAGCCAAAAAGGTATTCGTTGCATCATTTGTGGTGAGCCCATTTGGGGAACGCTGGAAGAGGCCGCTAAGGAAAAGGGATTCAGTGATGAGGAGATCAGGGTATTCGTGGAGGAGTTAAATAATTTTCAATAATAGATGAAAATATTCACGTGGATTTGCAATGAAGATAGTTTCTCAAATGTTTTTGTAAAGAGTATTCTTGCCGCATAAGATTTCTCTCGGATTTTCCTGGTAAAATAAGCTTGTTCCCCCGCTCTTAAATCAGCGGCCATCCGCGCATTAATCTGCGAAAATCAGCGTGAAATCTACGCGATTATTAATGAGCGATCATCAAGATAAACAATTCAGTATTCATCGCCGAACAACTCATCTATCTATAACTACCTAAACAATTGTTGCAAATTTGTTGTGCGCCAGCGATAGAAATTATTACTTTTGTGGCTCACTAAAAAGAGATAAGGATATGAAAGCATATGTTTTCCCCGGACAGGGTGCGCAGTTTGTTGGCATGGGCAAGGATCTTTATGTTTCTTCCGGTCTTGCCAAAGAACTTTTCGATAAAGCCAATGAAATTCTCGGCTTTGAAATTACAAAGCTGATGTTTGAAGGCACCGAAGACGACCTGAAACAAACCAGGGTGACGCAACCCGCTATTTTTCTTCATTCTGTTATCCTGGCCAAAACTCTGGGTGACTCGTTTCAGCCCGATATGGTGGCCGGACATTCGCTGGGTGAATTTTCAGCGCTGACAGCCAATGGTACCCTTTCTTTCGAGGATGGGTTAACACTTGTTTCCAAGAGGGCCCAGGCCATGCAAAAAGCATGTGAAGCTGAGCCTTCAACCATGGCTGCCATCATTGGCCTGGAAGACAGTGCCGTGGAAGCTGCCTGCGCGGAAATTGATGATGTTGTTGTTCCCGCGAATTATAACAGCCCAGGTCAGTTGGTAATTTCAGGATCCATGTCGGGTATCGATAAAGCCGTTGAAAAACTGAGTGGAATGGGTGCGAAAAGAGCGTTAAAACTAAACGTGGGGGGTGCATTTCATTCACCCTTGATGGAACCCGCTCGCAAAGAATTGGAAGAAGCCATCAATAATACACTTTTTCATGAACCTTCATGTCCGGTATACCAGAATGTAACTGCCTCCCCGGTTAGTGACCCGGCAACCATAAAATTGAACCTTATTGCACAATTAACTGCCCCCGTGAGATGGACACAATCTGTACAGAATATGATCGCGGATGGTGGCACAACATTCATTGAAGTTGGCCCGGGAAAAGTGCTCCAGGGACTGATAAAAAAGATCAACAGGGAGGTGGAGACCAGGAGCGCATGATCTACTTAATTGCGAATTATACTAGGTGAATATAAATTTGAAATACCTGAATAATTATAAAACGGCCCTTTTCATCGTACTAATCCTGGGCTGTTTTTTTTCATTTTGGAAACTGGGACAAACTGACATCAGGGAATGGGATGAGGCCCGCCGTGGTGTGAACGCCTTGGAAATGATCGAGAGGGGGGACTATATTAACTATTATTATGCTGGCGAAATTGATACATGGAACGCTAAACCTCCTTTAGCTATATGGACAATTGTATTAAGTTACAAAATTTTTGGCTATAACAGTTTTGCGCTGCGTTTTCCCTCTGCCATGGCAATTGTATTACTTGTATTAGTTTGCTTTCATATTATATCACTTTACAGGCAACCCTGGCAGGCGTTGTTCACTTGCCTTATTCTGCTTAGTTTTAAAGGGATCGTGGGCCATCATGTTGGTCGTACCGGCGATACAGATGCTCTTTTTATCCTTTTTCTAACACTTTCTTGTTATTTCTTTTTGTTGTATGTCGATTTTGAAAAACCTTTTGCAATTATTCTTACAGCTATATGCCTTGGATTCGCTTATTATACTAAAGGTTTCGCATCTTTCTTGTTTTTCCCGGGAGCTGTGTTATATATAATATTAAAACAGAAAAGGAGGTGTTTATTAGCAAACAAAAGAACTTTGATGGGTGCAATGATTTTCCTGACATTTATTTTTTCCTGGGTTTTATTGAATATCCTGTATGGTCAGGGTTTCCCTCAAAAAACACTAACTGGTGAAAGCAGGTTGCATACCATGGTTTTTTATGATGTTTTCAAAAGATTGTTTTCTTCCAATTTTGAAGGTGGTGACGTGTATGGCCCCTTGTTCATTTTTCCAGTTTCTGAATTAACAATGGGATTGTGGAGTTATATTTTCTGGTTTTTTACTGCTTACCTGATTATGAAAATGGTAGTAAAAAAAATGAATCCATTGTGTTTAGTCCATTCAGATAAGTTAAGATTATTCATTTTTTCTGTTGTTTTTTCTCTACCGATCGTTTTAATTCTTTCTATTGCCAGGAATATTCATACCTGGTATATTGCGCCGGCATTGCCTTTTTTCGCTATCATGATTTCGGAAGGTATTTGTTATTTTACAAGAAAATTCACCCCAGCCTCTTATCTTTTTGCAGGTTTGCTAATTATTACGAGTGTTATCCGGTTTCATTCGAATAATTCTCCGCGGACTTGTTTGCAAGAATTTTTTGATAAAAATGAATCAAAAATTGAATTGGCTAAAAAAATAATTCTGCTGGATAAGGTTCCTCAATCATTTTATCTTTATTTGGCCTGGTCAGGAAAACCTGTTTTTTATTATAATAGCAAAGCCGAAATATGTATTAAAAATCTTTACCTGGGAAAGGAGAATAATGTCCTCATGGATAAACTGACATTAGAAAAAGTAGATTGTTTCTCGGATTATTGCTTTGCAAAAGTTCAGTAATAATTTAAAGAAATAAATCCCCGGGATAAATATCCTCCGAAAATCACTTCAGTAAAATTTATCAGCCAGATTTGCCTCCGAAATAGATATTTTTAAAAATAATACCCTATTTTTGTATGCTTTAGAACATGTTTCACACGATAGAGTTTTTGCATTACCTATCTGCTCATGTTCATCCTGGTGGATAAATTGAACATAAACCATACTTGCTATGAAGGTTCTGAAATTCGGGGGATCATCTGTAGGAACCCCGGGGAAAATAAAAGATGTAAAGCAAATTATTGAATCTGCAGATATGGACATGATCATAGTCGTGTCTGCCTTCAGGGGTATTACAGATCAGCTTATTCGAATTTGCCAACTGGCAAGTAATCGTAACGATACTTACCAAACGGAACTGGATGAACTTAAAACCCGTCATCTTCAGGTAATTGCAAAACTGATGCCTCCTGAATTAGAAGTAGAATCCCGAAAAGAGCTACTGGAGAATTTGGATGATCTCGGGAATATCCTCCGGGGGATATACCTGTTGAGGGAGTTGTCCCTGAAAACACAGGATGCCGTGTTAAGCTACGGGGAGAAACTGGCTGCATTGTTGATGAGTAAAATAATTCATAATGCTGAATTCTTTGATATCCGCAAGTCTATTATAACAGATGACAATTTTGGCAGCGCCAGGATTAATTTCGAGAAAACAAATCAACTTATTCAGCAACATTTAAAAACAAGAAAGGGAATCGTTATCGTTCCCGGGTTTACCGGTTCAACAGAATCTGGTGAAACAACCACCTTGGGAAGGGGCGGTTCGGATTATACCGCTTCAATAATAGCCGCGGCTATTGATGCTTCTGCCCTTGAAATATGGACTGACGTGGATGGTTTCATGACTGCCGATCCGAAGAAAGTGGAGAAAGCATACGCGATAGATTCTCTTACCTATAGCGAGGCTATAGAGCTCAGCCATTTCGGGGCAAAAGTAATTTATACTCCCACTTTGCGACCAGTTTACATGAAGGATATACCCCTGGTTATCAAAAATACTTTTAATCCGCTGGCAAAAGGTACTTTGATTACCAATGTAGCAGAATCAAAACCTGAAATGCCGGTTAAAGGAATATCATCTATCGATCACATCGACCTGCTTACTCTTCAGGGTACTGCCATGGTGGGTGTTTCCGGCACTTCTCACCGTTTGTTTGGAGCGCTTGCCAGTGAAAACGTGAATATTATTCTTATCACGCAGGCTTCATCTGAATACTCGATTACTTTTGCAGTTAATCCTGAAAGCAGTGAGAAAGCTAAGAAAGCTATCCTGAAAGAATTTAACACGGAAATTAATATTAGAAAGGAGCTACGCTTAAATCACGAGACAGAACTCTCGGTTATCGCGATTGTAGGAGAGGGAATGAAAAATACCCCGGGGATTTCGGCCAATCTTTTTCGATCCCTTGGTAGAAATGGAATTAGCGCTATTGCAACAGCACAAGGATCTTCTGAGTTGAATATTTCCGTGGTTATTAAACAACAAAGCCTGAAAAAGGCACTCAATGTAATCCACGAGGGTTTTTTCCTGTCAGGATACAAGGAATTGCATTTGTTTGTTGTAGGTACGGGTGGAGTCGGGAAAAGTCTGCTCACCCAGGTTGCACTTCAACAGGAAAAACTGATGAAAAACCATAAATTGAAGGTTAATCTTGTCGGAATAGCCAATTCCAGAAAAATGTTGATCGAGAAAACCTGCCTGCAGCCTGAAACGGCTATTGATAGTCTTGACAAACTGGGAGGAAAGGTTGATTTGCAACAGTTTGTTACCTCTATCGTGAAGTTGAACCTTCGCAATTCGGTTTTTATTGATTGCACGGCCAGTGAAGATGTAGCTGCCCAATACATGTCATTACTTGATGCTTTTATTTCAGTTGTAACGGCAAATAAGATTGCTTCTTCATCTGATTATGATACCTATTTCCGCTTGAAGAAAACTGCTTTGGAAAAAAACGCCCGGTTTATTTTTGAAACAAACGTGGGGGCCGGGCTTCCAATTATCAATACCATTAACGATTTAATCAGAAGCGGGGATAGAATTTTAAAGCTGGAAGCAGTTTTATCGGGTACCTTGAATTTCATTTTTAATGAACTGGGACCAGACGTGCCCCTGAGTAAAGCCATTAAAATGGCCAAGGAGGCAGGTTTCTCGGAGCCCGATCCGCGGGTAGATTTGAGCGGGGCAGACGTGGTGAGAAAATTGCTGATTCTTGCAAGAGAGTCCGGGTACAGGCTCGAGAAAGAAGATGTTGTAATCAAACCATTCCTCCCTGCAGATTGTTTCGATGGCTCTATTGATGAGTTCTGGTATAAGGTAGAAAAATATGATGTCGATTTTGAAGCACGAAGAAAAGACCTGGAAAAACAAAACAAGAAATGGCGCTTTTTTGCCCTTTTCGATAATGGAAAAGCATCTATAGAATTACTGGCGGTAGACAGCACGCATCCTTCGTACCCACTTGAAGGAAGTAACAATATTATACTGATTACAACAGAAAGATACAACGAACAACCCATGGTGATTAAAGGATACGGGGCCGGTACTGAAGTGACGGCAGCAGGGGTATTTGCTGATATTATTAGAATAGCGAATGTTTAACGGAGTTGAATAATGAATAGAAGCACAATAAAATATTTCTCGACCAATTTAAAAGCTGAAGAGGTCTCTTTTTGTCAGGCTCTTTTAAAAGGATTGGCACCCGATAAGGGTCTATACATGCCTGATGCCATTCCCCGGTTTACTAAAAACGAAATAGCTGAGCTTCATTCGCTTGAATACCATGAAATTGCATTCAAAATTGCAGGGAAATTTCTTGAAAATGAAATTCCTGAAAATGATTTGTCGTCTATCGTGAAGGATGCTTATAATTTTCCTGTTCCTCTTGAAAAAGTGCATGATCGTACTCATGTTTTACGTTTAGATCAGGGACCTACTGCATCTTTTAAGGATTTTGCCGCCAGGATGATGGGACGGCTGATGCAATATTTCCTCGAGAGAGAAGGAAGAGAATTGTTGATTCTAACGGCTACATCGGGAGATACGGGGAGCGCTATCGCCAACGCGTTCTACGGGCTGGATAATATAAAAGTAGTCGTACTTTTCCCGGAAAATGAGGTAACACCCCGGCAACGAAAACAGATGACTACCCTCCGCGAAAATGTGCAAATAATTTCCATTAAAGGGAAATTTGATGATTGCCAGGCAATGGTGAAGGAAGCTTTCGTGGATGCCAGTCTGGAGCCTCTCAACCTTTCATCGGCCAATTCCATCAATATTGGGCGCTTGATCCCCCAATCAATGTTTTATTTTTATGCTTGGGCCAAGCTCTCGGAGAACGCGGATGACAAGGTGATTTTTTCAGTTCCCAGCGGGAATTTTGGGGATCTCATGGGCGGTTTGATCGCCAGGGAAATGGGAATGCCGGTGAAGAGGTTCGTGGTAGCAACCAATGAAAATGATGAAGTCCCGGTCTATTTTAAAACCGGTGATTACCAGACCATCGTGCCTTCCCGTAATTGCATCAGCAGTGCCATGAACGTGGGGCATCCCAGTAACATGGCCAGGATCATCTCCCTGTATGGTGGTATAATGAATGAACGGGGGCTTATTACCCGGGAACCTGATATCCAAAGGATAAGGGCTGACATGTTTGGCGTTTCAGTGAGTGATAAAGATACGAGAGCCGCGATCAAAAGCGCGTGGGACGAGTGGAAATTATTGCTTGAACCCCACGGCGCTGTAGCCTGGGAAGGACTGAAGCAATATTTTAGCTTTCACCAGGGAGAAAATCATGATGAGCAGCTCTCAATCGTACTGGAAACCGCTCACCCGGCAAAATTCCCGGATGAAATACAACAAATCCTGAATATTGATCCTGAATTACCACCCAGCTTAAGCAACCTGGAAGATAAAGAGGAGTTTTTTGTTAATATGAATAATGATTACAAGGAATTTAGACAGTTTCTGGTCGATAAATATAGTAAATCATAAGAATCATGTATGTAGTTTGTTCTGATTTGGAGGGCGTTTTTGTGCCTGAGGTATGGATTAATGTATCAAAAAAAACGGGGATCGAGGAGCTGAAACTCACAACCCGCGATATCAACGATTATGATGTTCTAATGACCAAAAGGCTGTCGGTGCTGAAAAAGCATGGACTCACTCTAAAGGACATTCAGGACGTAATCGCTACCATTGAACCTTTCCCCGGGGCAATGGATTTTATTGAATGGATTAAATCGCGTACACAATTAATTATTGTTTCTGATACTTTCCGTGAATTTGCCGATCCACTGATGAAACAACTCAACCGGCCAACTTTGTTTTGTCATTCGCTAACCACCGATGAGAATAAAAATATTATTGACTATAAACTGCGTCAGAAAGACCCGAAAAGGAAGGTGGTTCAGGCACTCAAAAGTCTGGAATACAAGGTCGTTGCTTTTGGTGATTCATATAACGATGTTACAATGCTGGAAGAATCCGACAAGGGCATACTTTTTTGTCCGCCTCAAAATGTAATTGACGATTATCCAGAATTTGACATAACCCGTACTTATGAGGAGCTAAAGGAAATCCTTGAAAAATACATTTAATATCATTTTCAGGAAGATAGGCGAAACCTTGAACTTTCTTTACTGTAATGATTTATTTTTCGGGATAAGTTATTATATTTGCACTCCTTTTTGAGGGAGGTTATTAATCTCTCTTATTAGGAAACGTAACGTTAAACAATTGTGTGATGGGGAAACCGGCCAACTGCCGGGGGAATCCAGGTAGCACAACATTAATAATTGTTTAAATTCAAAAAAAATGAAATTTATTGATTTAAAAGGTTCAATCCGGGAATCTGTCGGGAAGAAAGACTCGAAAAAACTCCGGAAAAAAGGTAATGTACCCTGTGTTCTTTATGGGGGAGAGGAAATAAAGCATTTTCATGCCCATGAGAATACTTTCAAGGATTTGATATACACGCATGTCGTGTATATTGTTAATCTCGAAATAGATGGGGAGAAACATAAAGCGATATTAAAAGATATCCAGTTCCATCCGGTAACCGATAAAATTTTACACATTGACTTTATTGAAGTCTTTGATGATGAGCCTGTTGTCGTTCATATGCCTATCGAACTGACAGGTAGTTCCGAAGGTATCAAGGCTGGTGGTAAATTGCGTCAGAGAAGAAGAGAACTCAAGGTTAAAGCATTATACAAGGATTTACCGGATGTACTCAAGGTAGATATTACTAAACTGAATATTGGCGATACCCTTAAGGTTGGAGATTTATCCTACCCGAACATTGAAATGCTTGATCCTCACAGGGCCATGGTAGTAGGAGTCGTATCATCCCGTCTTATTTCTAAAGCAATGCGTGAAGAAGAACCTACTCCTGAAGAAACTGTTGAAACTGCTACTGTTGAGCCTCAACCTGAAGCTGAAGGTGGTGCAGCCCAAGAAGAAAAAGCAGAGGAGTAAACAACTGAAATTTTTCCGTTTTGAAATACCTGGTTGCCGGTTTAGGTAATATAGGAGACGAATACAAGAATACACGTCATAACATTGGTTTTATGGTATTGGATGCTCTTGCCAGGGCATCCAATGTTTCTTTTAATGACAGGCGGTACGGGTTTGTTACGCAATTAAAGCACAAGGGACGGGTTTTCGTGTTACTAAAACCTTCTACTTATGTCAACCGCAGCGGGTTGGCTGTTAGTTACTGGCTGAGTAAAGAAAAAATTCCAGTTGAAAAATTATTGATTATTAATGATGATATAGCGCTGCCTTTTGGTGTTTTGAGGTTGCGACCCAGGGGAGGTCCGGCAGGCCACAATGGACTAATCAATATCAACGACGTGCTCGGTCACCAGAATTATGCCCGTTTGAGATTCGGGATCGGGAGTGATTTTGGACAGGGCAGGCAGATCGACCACGTGCTGGGTGAATTCGGTCCGGAAGAAAAGAAAGTGCTCCCCGAAAGAATTGAACTGGCACAAGAGATAGTTCTGAGTTTTGGAACCATCGGGATCGTTCACACCATGAACTTGTATAATAACAAGTAAGACCCTGTCATGCCGAGAATGCCAGAATTGTTAAACGCTTGTTAAAAATCCGGTTTTCGAACCCGCTCTACTTATCTTTGTTATTACTTAATAATAATATTGAAGATTGAACGACAGAACTATCAAGTTTATAATTATTTTATCTGCTGTATCTTTAACCGGCTTGATCATCACGCAACTTTTTTGGATTGGGAATGCCTTTAAAATAGCGGGTGAACAATATGATCACAGGGTGAACATGGCATTAGATGATGCGGTTAGAGAAATGGCGATGTTCCATGATACACTTTCGGACGAGTGTGATACCCTTCCCGGGTTAGCCCCCGAAGCGGGAAAGCCAGGATCTATATTGAAAATCGTGCCTCCTTCAAAGCTAAAAAGTATGCTCGATAAATACGTGGAATACCATAACCTGGATCCATCATACGAGTTCGAGATTATAAAAACATCCGGTGATTCCGTGATTTACCAATCTGCAAACAATATCCCGAAAGGAACCAGGACTATATCTTATAAGACCTGTCTTTCATTGTTTTATCCTTACAATATCCATCATCTTAAAATATATTTTCCGGCAAAAAAGAGGTTCTTCTTTTTGGAACTTTCTGCCTGGATGGCATTTTCAATTATATTTCTTGTAATTATTATGGTCACCTTTACTCTAACAATTCTCGGTATTATCAGGCAGAAAAAATTAACCGAGATCAAAAATGATTTTATCAATAACATGACCCATGAATTTAAAACGCCTATATCAACCATTTCTTTAGCTGCCGAGGTGCTGAAAAAAAACCGAGGTGGAGAACAGGGAGAAAGGGTGAGGAAATATGCCAATATTATTTTTGACGAGAATAACAGAATGCGTGATCAGGTAGAAAAAGTTTTACACGTGGCCGCCATGGAAAAGAATGAATTTCAATTGCATAAAGAAATGCTTGAGGTAGATCGCCTTATTAAAAACGCGGTACATAATCTTTGCCTGAATCATTGTGAGAAACCTGCTTCAGTGAATTATCACTTTCATTCAGACGATTGCATGATCGAAGCCGATCAGGTCTACTTTACGAATATTATCGTCAACCTGGTTGATAATGCTTTAAAATATAGCAAAGATCATCCCGAGA
The DNA here is from genome assembly GCA_964426725.1 of uncultured Bacteroidales bacterium. Taxonomy (GTDB): domain Bacteria; phylum Bacteroidota; class Bacteroidia; order Bacteroidales; family CAYRRV01; genus CAYRRV01. The sequence continues at coordinate 81,387 of CAYRRV010000002.1, forward strand.
TCGATATTTACACGCGAGTTATTGATAAGTATCTTGAAATTAAAGTAGCAGATAAAGGTATTGGTATGGAACCCGATAAACAGAAACTTATTTTTGAACGGTTTTACCGGGTACCCACAGGTAATGTTCACGATGTCAAAGGGTTCGGGCTGGGTTTGTATTACGTGAAGATGATGACCGAGGCACATGGTGGCACCGTGAAAGTTCAAAGCGAACCCGGTAAAGGGAGCTGTTTTATTTTATTTTTTCCCCTGATTGGTGATAAGCTTTAAACCAAAATGTTCCTGATGTGTTTTTAATAGATACACGATAACCAGTAACATGAATATGAAAGCTAATGTTTTACTTGTTGAAGATGATGCCAACCTGGGTTATGTAGTAAAGGATTATCTCAGGTTGTCAGGTTACAATACCGAACTCAGGAATAATGGTGTTGAAGGATTGGAGGCCTTTCAGCAAGGAGTTTTTGACCTTTGTATTCTCGATATCATGATGCCCCTGAAAGATGGATTTACCCTTGCCGAGGAGATCAGGAGAAAAGATTCTATGGTTCCCATTATTTTTATTACTGCTAAATCTTTGGATGAAGACAAAATCAGGGGATTTAAAGCTGGTGCGGACGATTACATCACGAAACCGTTTAGTACAGAAGAATTGAGACTCCGGATCGAGGCAATATTAAAAAGATCCAGGATTGGCAACACTGGAATGGAAAATTCTTTTATATTTGAAATTGGCGATTATACATTTGATTATTCCGGTTATCTTCTCTCTTGGCCAAAAGGAGATAAAAGATTAACCAAAAAAGAAGCAGAAGTTTTGCGCTTACTTTGCCTGAATAAAAATAGAATATTAAGACGCGATGTCGCGTTAAAAGCCATATGGGGTGAAGATGATTATTTCATGGGCAGAAGTATGGATGTATACATCACGAAACTCAGGAAGCTTTTGAGTCATGATCCAAGAGTTTCAATTATTAATATCCACCGCATTGGATTTAAACTTGAAGTACCTGAATAATGAATAATAACAAGGGCGTTAGAATTGATAAGTGGTTGTGGGCCGTGAGAATATTTAAAACGAGAAGCATGTCTTCTGACCAATGCCGGAAAGGGAAGGTATTGATAGAAGGAATGCCCGTTAAACCTTCCAGGATCATTTATGGTGATGAAATTATTGTCGTGAAAAAACTACCGGTAATATACACCTACCGTGTCAAAGAAATATTGGAAAACAGGGTGGGAGCAAAGCTCGTAAATCAATACATGGAAGACTTAACCGATAGTGAAGAACTTGAAAAACTGGATGTTTTCAGGCTGGCAGGTTTTGAGAAACGAGACAGGGGAATTGGCCGTCCAACAAAAAAAGAACGCCGGCTGATAGACAGGTTCAAGGATAAATCCTGATGCCTTTATTTTTATATCAGGTATGAACCATCGGGTTTGCTTTCGACAAACGGAAAGAAAGCACAGGACGAGAATCTGGTGATAATACTATCCGACAATCCACGTGTAACTTTAAACCAGTTGAGAATAAAAGTTAATTGCTGCCTTTTCTTAAACCTTTTTAACTAAAATGCGTAAAAAAAAGTAATGTTGCACGGTTATCCCGGAAATGGGTTGGCTGACGAGGTAATTTGTCAGCAGGGCGGATTTCTACCTGTTCCCGGGACATTTCCATGACAGCCGTTATTGAAGTGTACCGTGCAACATTAACCTTCCTGAACTATCATTACATGTTGATAGCATTTCTATATTTTGTTGACACTTCTTCCCAGTTAATTACATTCCAGAAAGCGTCAATATATGATGTTCTTTTATTCTGATATTTAAGGTAGTAAGCATGTTCCCACACGTCGATAGCAAGAATTGGTATTCCCTTTTCTTTTATCTCTGGCAAGTCCATCAGCGGGTTATCCTGGTTGGGCGTTGTGGTTATTTTCAAATCCCCGTTATTTACAATAAGCCAGGCCCACCCGGATCCAAACACGCCGGAAGCGGCGGATGAAAATTCCTCGCGAAAACGTTCAAAATTCCCGAAATCACGGGTAATGGCCATGTATAAATCACCATTGGGCTTATCTTCACCACCAGGTGCCATTACTTCCCAATATATATTATGATTGTAATAACCCCCTCCATTATTTCTGACGGATAGCGGGTAGTTTGAAATATCTTTGAAGATTTTAACGATATCCGTTTCCACGTGATTGCCTTCTTGCATGGCCTCGTTTAATTTAGCCGTGTAACCAGCATGATGCTTGGTGTAATGCAACTCCATGGTTTGACTATCGATGTGAGGTTCCAGTGCATCGAACCCGTAATCCAGTGGAACTTGCGCGAACAACTCTTTTCTTTTGGTCCCGCCCTGGTAACTAACGGCTGCCTTAATCCAATTACCTGGAATAAGCAATCCTGTACTGGTTGCCAAACTCGTTTTCAGGAATGATCTCTTATCCATTTTTTATTGATTATTAGATTTTTGAAGTAAACAATCGTGATAATATAAAAGTTTACCCTTCCTGATAATGATATTGGTCTCTTATCTTTAATCGTGACCGTATAGGTCAGTAAATCAGATATGTATAGGCATATGTTAAAAGTTTGGTAGATTTTTTGATTTCTCTGAACGGTATTTATAAAATAATTCCGGTGTCTGAAACTAATCTTTCATTTTATGTTTAAAATCATCATAAGTAATGACAAACATCAGTGATTATCTTTTTATTTATATCTAATTTCACGATAAATAAAGTGCGAAGGAGGATTTTTTTATGCTTAACAAAATAATCGCCGCGATACTACCTTATTTCCCAAGAAAGTTCGTCTGGCTTTTTTCCAAAAAATACATTGCAGGAGAAACCCTTGAAGATGCTTTCAGGGTCTCGGAAGAGCTTAACAGGGAAGGAATAATGGTTACCGTTGATTTGCTGGGTGAATTCATTACCAAACTTGATGAAGCCAAAACCAACAAGGATACTTACCTTGAGATTATTGATGCCGCTGAAAAACGGGGTATTAATGGAAATTACTCGATAAAGCCAACCATGTTCGGATTATTGATTGATAAAGACGTGTGTTATCAAAATATACATGAAGTAGTTTCTAAAGCTGCAAGTTATAATAATTTCATTCGAATCGACATGGAAGATTCCCAATGTGTTGACTTGGAAATTGAATTGTTCAAAAAATTGCACGCGGAATTTCCTAAAAATGTCGGTTTGGTATTCCAGGCTTATCTTAAGCGTACATTTAATGACTTGAAAAATCTTCTCCAGGTGCATAGTAAAGAAGTACCACTTAATTTCAGGCTTTGTAAGGGAATATATAATGAATCACCGGAAATTGCTTATAAAAAATATGATGTTATCAATCAACATTTTCTGGAAGATATTGAATTTACCATTCAAAATGGCATGTACCCGGCCATTGCGACCCACGATAAACCCATTATTGAAGGTGCTTACCAGTTAATTGAAAAATATAATCTCACGCCTGATAAATATGAATTCCAGATGTTGTACGGGGTTACCCCGGAGTTAAGGAAATCTATACTGGAAGCCGGGCACAGGATGCGCGTGTACGTGCCCTTCGGGAAACACTGGTTTGGTTACTCAACCCGTCGTTTAAAAGAGAATCCAAAAATGGTCATGCATATTGTAAAGGCATTGTTCGTGAAAGGATAGAGCAAGGAATTATAGTAGAAATATGCATGGAGGTTCGATACAAGCATCGAACCTCCCGAATTCTAATCTTATTACTTCCTCTTCACCACGAATTTTTCAACAATAAACTTCTCATTATTAAACACTTTCAGGTAATAAACCCCCGTTGGCAACTGGCTTACATCCAGTTTTAGCTGATCATCCTTTGGAGCGGGTAACTTGTACTCCATTATTACTTTTCCGGTTAAATCTGTAATTTGTATAACCGGGTTTTTCAGTCCGGGAATTGTAAAATGAACATGTAGTGATTCGTTGGCGGGATTGGGATGCAGTGTGACGCCACTACCGGAAATGTATCGTCCAATCGAGTTAGTTTTTTGGAGGATAACAGAGTCGGTTACTGTACATCCTTCATTGTTTGTTACACGCACCCAGTATAAGCCTTCACTGGTAGCCGTGTAAGCAGGTGTGGTTTCTCCGTCCTGCCACAGGTAAAAGGTGTATTGCTCTGTCTTGTTAGGGTTAAGAACATGAGGAAACTGCACGTTCTTTAGTCCATCTTCATTGCCACCCAGGTCGATTTCCGGGCTTTTATTCAGGTTGAACATTACATTTAACGTGTCATTAGCGTGATTCATATCGCCAGGTAATTGCATGTATACCTTCATCAAATTTTCTCCCAGGGGTATGGAGGATATTTTTTTGAGGGATACGTTGGTTGTGCCGTACCCCAGAAGATTATCATCGAGTGCGATCGTGTCATTAACAGCCTGGTATCCATCTATAATGTATCCCATTGGTATTTTTCTGCCTTTCGTGTAGTTGGTGGTTCCGAGGTTTCTTACCTTGAATTCTAGTTCGCTAAACAATCCTTCACATTGAGTAGAATCGGAGATGATATTTTCGATAATCAGGTCTTCCGAGACAAGACTGATCAACACCGTATCCCTGTCGAAACATTGTGTTAAGCTGTCTCGGACGGTCACCCAATATACTCCCGTGGCATTTGCCGTGTAGGTTCGGGTAGTTACCCCGCCTTTCCAGGTATACCCGAGATGGGGTGCGTAGCCGGCATCCAGTTCAACCTGAAAGGCCCGGTAAGTGGTATCCGGTCCTAAATCAACCACGGGATTGGGGTAAACATAAACCGTGTCAATCAGCGTGTCGTTATCTTGTACCAGGTCACCATCAATTGAACAGTGGGTAGTAATAATATATGTACCGGTATCCGAAAAGCTTTCCTGTTCGGAAAATGTATGGTCCACGAAACCTCCCGGGTAAATTTCATTGGTAAGATTAAACTGTCCGGTCTTCCAGTTCCCGGTATTAACCTTATATGCCACGTCTATTCGCTCGCCGGGTTGGAGTGTGTCGGTACCATAGTTATTAACTCGCAAAGTTACATGCATCTGATTATTACCATCACAAGAATTATTAGGTTGCAGGATTTGCCCGATGCCAATATCGTGAATTATCAAGTGAACATGCACCGAATCTGTATCCTGGCAACCATGTTCATCCCAGACGGTAGCATAATGGTATCCTATATATTTTGCATCATAGGTTTGTGTTGTATCTCCATTATTCCATAAATAAGAAGAATACCCCGGACCAGCGTCCAACGTGTGATAGAGACCGGCAACTGATGTGTCAGGTCCCAGGTCCAAAACGGGGTAACCATAAGCTTCTACAATCGAAAGTAATGTATCATTGGTTTCATTTTCATCATACTTGTAAATTGTGAATACCTTGATATTGTATGATTCAAAATTAGCCATATCGACCGGGTCATCAGAAAAAGTGTATGAGAAATTATTATCCGGGTATAACCTGGATTGCAGTATAATCGTATCATATTCTACCTGCATACTTTCAAACTCGTAGGCAGCAATAATGGTGTCATTTACTTCCAGTGTATCTGTTCCGAAATTCTTAATTCTGGCCTGAATGAATACTTCATTATCCCATTCACAGGCAGAGAATGGAGATAAAAGGCTGTCAACCCCAAAATCAGGAGTTAATTTAATAACAACAGTCGTGTCGGTTGACGAGCACCCGTTTCCTCCTGTATCAGAAATATCAAGAATATAAAGTCCCGGGCCGGATACATGATAGACAGAATCCGTACTACCGTCAACATGCCAGTAATATTCGTAACTGGGATCATAGGTCGGAACAAGTGTTAACGTGTCGAATCGAGCGGTTCGGATAGTGTCCGGCAGGTTGGCCTGGGGTATAGGTACCACGTTTACAGAAACTGATCCGGTATCATTAGATGTTCTCTGGTAGAAATCAGGATCTGCTTCCACGGCGTAAGCGAAGATATTGTATGTTTTTGCCTCGTAAATATCAGCAGGTTTTGTAAATTGAAGAACTACAGAATCATCTACAGCTAAATCTTCACTTAAAATCAGGGTATCTATCACCGGAGGTTGGTTATCTACAGTGAACCCGGCCACTATTTCTTCTCCTGTATCCAAATCCCGGATGCCAAAGTTTTTCATGTAAATACTCAGGTAGGGATTGTTTTCACCCTGGCAATCATCGATCAGGTCTTTGAATCCAACCACTCCCAGGTCGTAGGGAGCCTGGTATATTTTAACGTTATCGAATGCAAATCCATCCCATGTTTGAGAGGTATCTGAAGCAAAATGAAAGCGAAACTTAACAAGAGGTTGACCCTCAACTTCATCTGGCAGCAATTGTTTAGCTGTAATCCATCCATCGCTAATTGAATCCCAACCCCTGGATTCAAGGGCATTGATTAAACTGTCCCCGTACCAGTTCCAGTCCCATTCATAGTTGTGGGTATCTACAACTTCCCAGGAGATTCCTCCGTCAATTGAGTACTCCAGCCTGGTTCCGTCTTTTCCCTTTTCACTATAGTTCCATAACTTGAATTCAAATACCGGTTTTTCAACATTGGTAAAATCAAAACAAGGACTTTCAATGTAACTTGAGTCGTTATCCCAATAGAAACTGGAGCCGGTTGCCCAACATTTCTCACCTTCATAAGCTGATTTCAATTGCCAGCCGTCAGGTTTTCCATGAAACCACGACATGTTCTCCCCGTATGGTGTCCAAAAGCTGTATACTTTTTCGAAATCTGCAAAATAAGGAATTTCTAAATACGGAATTACTTTAAATAACTTTGATTGTTTATCGTTTGTTTCATCTTCATCACCATCCAGCAAGGTTGTAATGTAAGCGTTTGGATATATTGCCGGTTGTGATAAATCAACGGGTTTCGAGAAAATAAAAGTTTTGGTTTCAGCAGGATTTAAATCCTCGTACATGGTATCCACGACAACATGTGTTCCGGACTCCAGCGATACTGCAACAGGTATGGGATCGGTGATTTTTTTTGCCCCGTAATTGGTGATTTTTACCTGAAAATATTCATCTGCTCCCAATTGGCAACTTGAAGTAGGGTAAATCCATTCAGAAACGCCAACATCTTTTGTAATATAGTTTCCTGTTACCAGAAAATTATCGATGTTCCAACCGCTATAACTGCGTGTTCCGGAAACAGGTCCCAGTATAAATCGTATTTTTACTGAATCTTCTCTGCCTATGGAGCCAGAAAGATTATATTGCTGGAATTTCCAGCTATTATCGATAATAGAACCCCCTTCTTCAGAATTACTCCATATTCTGCTCCAGGTTTGTCCCATGTCGGTGGAAACTTCAATTTTAGCTTTATCATCCCTGAAAACATTCAGGTACCTGTAAAACGAAAGCTTAAGCTCTTTATAGAAAAAAAGGTCGAACTCTGGTGAAGTGGCAATATTCAGGGTGGTATCTGTTACAGTTAATTCATAATTACCATGGTATTCACCAATGCCGGTTAAATCATTTCCAATTATTGTATCACCACTATAGGCAAATTCAGGATCGGTTGAGCCTCCTGTTTTTGTTCCATCATCTACAAGGCCACCTTTTCCTAATGGTTTGGTGCGTTGAAAATCGCCTTCAAGGTCCCATCCCATGTTACTCTCAAAATCATCAAAGAAAATTTTTGATAAAACTGAACGGTATCCATTTGGTGACTTCGCGGTTGATGGATATGTATTACCGTTTATAGTAATGTCATTTGCATCGATATATGCATCAAGAATGTTTTCTTCTATAGCTGTATCGGAAAGATTGTAAGAAATCCAAAAGGTATTATTTCCAAATTCGAGCGGATGATTGATGGATGAAAAAGTTAAAGAACCGGATGAAAAATTTTTTTCTGCAGATAATGGATGAGTGACATTAAAGAAAGTGTCTTCAGTAAAATATAGTTTTACCCCAGATACGTCATCATCATTTGTGTTAAGGGATTTTACCATGATTGATTCCATGTTCAGTGCCCCGGTATTCCCAAATACTTTTACATCAATCCGAAGTATTTCATTATCATTCGTTCCACTAGCCACGCTAATTTCAGAAGCCTGATTCACTGTAATGGTATCCACGTAGCGCTGAACAATCTCGGTTTGACGAATTAGAACTTCATCTATGCACGTGCCATTTCCATATCTTGAAATGCCTTCAAATCCAATATAGAAATCATTCGTGAGTAAAGAATCTGAAATAGGAATCGAACGTTTAACCCATTCTTCTACTTTAACCAAATATGATTCCAGCAGTACCCATGCAGAGTCGGCACCCCTGCGGTAATAAACCTTAAGTTGGTCATTATAAGGCACGTAATCCCAATCCCACGAATACTGGGAATGCCAGAAGGTAAGTTCGGGTTTCACAACACCACTCATATCAATTGAAGGGGTTATCAATATCGTTGATTCACCATTGTTACTTTGATAATAGAAAGCTGCATTGTAATTGCCGAAGGCTGCTGTATCGGGATAGTTGTTGTATCCTCCTTCCTGAAAATGCCAGTTTACATTTCCTTTCACGTATTCATCATCCCAGTTGGTTGGAAAGGAACCTTTTTCAAATCCTTCATAAAGTAGCGTATCTTGGGAATAGGAGGTGTAAAAAATTATTGTCAGGAGAAAAAGGAATAATACTCGTGGTTTCATTTTTATTCAACTTTACATTCAAATTTACGATTTATTTTCAATATTGTTACATCACTCCTCCCTATTCATACTTGTCCTTGTGGAATGATATTTAAAATATTAATATGTGAAGGCACCCTAATTGAAAAGCCAAATCGGGAACAAAAATGGCATTTTCCCGTATAAATGAAAGAAAAAAGTTTATTTTTGATTAAGGATTATAATTTAATCATTAATTAGAAACCACAAATTGATACCACGAAATGAAGAGATTTTTTCTCTTGTTATTGCTAACTGCCTTGTGTTTAACTCATCTGCATAGTCAAACGGATAAAGAATTTTGGTTTGTTGCTCCTGAAGTTACCATTGATCATAGTTTCCCGGGAGGAATGCCAATCTTTTTTAATATAACTACTACCGATTTAGCCGCGGATGTCACTATCGAAATGCCTTCCAATCCAAACTTTAATCCCATTGTGATACATATACCACCTAATACTACTCATCATGAAGATGTAACTGATCAAATTGATGAAATAGAAAATGTTTGGGATGAAAGAGATGGTATCCCTGGTAAAAGCAACAAGGGTTTTCATATTACCTCAACTAACCTGATTACGATTTATTACGAGTCAAGCCGTCCAAATAATCCGGATATTTGGGCATTGAAGGGTAATAATGCTTTAGGATCCGAGTTTTTTGCCACGTTTCAAACCCGGATGTACAATGTAAATAGCAATTGGGATTACCCCGCTTACTCCGCGTTTGATGTGGTGTTCACGGAAGACAATACTTTTCTGACTCTTGAAATACCACCCGGCCTTGCTATTTATAACGGGACGAATCCCCCGCACACCGGGACAGTGGTCATAGGGCCCTTCAACGCGGGTGAGACATACTCGGGGACACCAGCCATGATTACAGAACCGGAAAAAACAGGTTGGAAAGCAACCGATACTCGGTTTGGCAGAGCCGCCGAAGATCATTTAAACGGGGTAAGAATTACAACCAATAATAAGAAAAAAATCGCCGTTTCTTTGAAAGATGATTCCATGAAGTCACTGGTGGGAGGCTGTTATGATTTGGCGGGAGATCAAACTGTACCTGTTCATATTCTGGGTACTGAATATATTGCCATGAGAGGACAGTTAACAACAGGAAATTTAAATACTTCATGGTATATGCCACCGCCCCCTAATCCTGTAGTACAGGAGACTCTTTTTCTTACTGCTACAGACGATAACACGGATATTTATATAAACGGTGCTTACAAGACTACTCTTGACAGGGGAGAGCATTATATCCATGAGGTTATAGATGATATTACCCTCGTGGAATCCAGGGATTCTGCAATATATTGCCTCCAAATTTCCGGTTTCGGGTGTGAAATGGGGCAGGCTGTATTGCCGACAACCAGCGTTTGTACCGGTTCAACCCAGGTAGGGTTTACCCGGTCCACCAGTCAGGGATTTTTCATGAATATCATGGTTCGGAAAAACGCGAAGGATGGGTTTCTGCTGAATGGTTCACCGCATCCGCTTTTGCATGAATCTGTTTTTACAGATATTGCTAATTCTGACTGGGCTGCAGCAAGGATTGGTCCGGTAGCGGAAACAGATATTCCTGTTACAGTACAAAGCATGATCAATAATACAAAAGATGTTTTTCATCTCGGTATTATTAACGGTTCTACAACCGGGGGAACTCGTTTCGGGTATTTTAGTGATTATAATCCACTGGAAGTTAGTGCTTTCATTAGCGAAAGTGGTTCGCGCGATATACGCCTGTGTCATGGAGATAATGTTCAGATTGTAGCACGCGGAGGAATTTTTTATTCCTGGAATCCCACCGATTACCTGAGCGATCCCCTGAGTCCATACCCCGTGGCTACTCCTCCCGAGGATATTACCTATGTTGCCACGGTATCCGGGGCATGTCAAATGATGGATAGCACGGTGATAAGCATTGATGTTGCACCACCCGTTGAAGCTCGTTTCAATATAGATACTACCTTTGGATGTGCTCCTTTTGAGGTTAAATTCAGGGATCAATCACTGGGCACTAGCAAATTCAAGTATTTTTTTGGAGATGGAGGAATGGCAAACTGGGAAGGTGTAGATACTTTACCCAGTGATACGACATTTTATCATACTTACTTGAATACCACCCGCCCCCCAAAGAAAAGAACCATCATGATGGTGGCGGAAAACACCAATCAATGCCGGGATACACTGGAACGTGAAATTATTGTCTATCCCACGGTAACAGCTTCCTTCGATGAAATTCCCGGTACAGTGGGTTGTCATCCTTTAGAAGTGGACTTTATCAATAATTCGGTAAATGCTGATTATTACCAGTGGGAATTTGGTGATGAAGCATCTTCTTCGGATACCATACCCTTTCATTCATTTATGAACTTTGGCGATGCCGATACAACTTATACAACCCGCCTGGTTGCCAGGTCAGTTCATTATTGTGCCGATACTGCCTACGAGGATTTTCTCGTGCATCCTTACCTCGAATCTAATTTCACGGTGAGTCCCACGGAGATTTGTGCCCCGTTCCCGGTAAATATCACAAATAATTCTCTTAACATGGGAGTTACCTCGTTCGAGTGGGATTTTGGTGATGGGAACACGAGTACATCAGGAAATCAATTCCTCCAGCACACTTATGATAACAACACGAATAGCGTCCAGTACCGCACTATTCGTCTGATTGTTACCAATGGTCAGGGATGTACCGATACCATGGAACGGGTAATAACTGTTTACCCGCATATTACTTCTGATTTTACACCCTCTGACACGAGTGGCTGTAATCCATTAGAAGTATCGTTCACAAATAATTCAAATGATATTGCCGTGGACCATAACTGGGATTTTGGCGATGGTTCATCCTCAAGCCTTAAAAGCCCGGTTTATACTTTTACTAATATCGGGTCGGTAGATTCAGTTTACCGGGTATATCTTACAACAAAATCTATACACAATTGTATTGCCGTTGATTCGGCTGATATTACAGTATATCCTTATATTGAAGCGGACTTCACCATTGACAAGGCGGCATCCTGTGCCGATTTTGATGTTACCATTACAAATAATTCACTGGATTTTGCTGGTATTACTAATTATAAATGGTCTTTTGGTGATGGTTTTGAATCGGTTACAACTCAACCGGCATTTATTCATACTTACGAGAATAATACTACATCTGTTCAAGAATATGAACTGCAACTCGTGGTAACCAACGGGAATAATTGTTATGATACACTCACACGTGTTATAACTGCTTATCCAAAGGTCGTATCAGATTTTACTCCCGATGTTAGTCAGGGTTGTAACCCCTTGCAGGTAAGTTTTACTAACAACTCGAATTCTCCGGCCATCGACTTTAACTGGGATTTTGGTGATGATGAATCTTCGAGTCTTGCCAATCCAGTGCACACCTTTATTAATCCTTCCCCGAAAGATACCACTTTCCATGTATCATTAATCGCGTCTTCAACCCATAATTGTGTTGATACACACGATTTAGATATCCAGGTACATGCCTTCATCGAGGCAGATTTCTCAATTGATGAAGCGGAAGGTTGTTCTCCTTTTAACCTCGTGGTGGATAATGATTCAAGGGGCGGTGTGTCTACCAATATCTGGGATTTTGGAGATGGTAGTCCTGTGGATGTTAGTTTTGAGCCAGCGCATACTTATGTTAATAAAACCCTTGTCGATCAGGTGAGAACCCTGCAGCTCGTGGTGAAGAATAACCACAATTGCTTTGATACCCTCCAGCGGCAACTGACCATTTACCCGGAAGCAATGGCTTCTTTCAGCCCGTCGGTAAGTGAGGGATGTCAGCCGCTTACCGTGAATTTTGACAATAATTCCAATAGTGTTTCTACCATTTTTGACTGGGATTTTGACGACGGAGCATCCTCTGCCATGGAAGACCCGGTAAATATTTTCACGAATCTAAGCTCTGCCGACAAAACATTCGACGTGAACCTTCAGGCTACTACCAACAGGGGCTGTACCGATGATACCACTATTACTATTACCTCATACGCGTACGTGGAAGCAGATTTCAAGGTCAACAAGGCCGATATCTGTTCACATGAGGAAATTACCATTGAGAATGATGCCCCGGGAGGAGTTACGACCTATTTCTGGGATTTTGAAAATGATGGTGTCGTGGATGCCAACACCAGCGCTGCCTCCTTCAAACATCAATATACCAATACCACTGGAAACCCGGTTACGAAACCCTTGAAAATGGTAGTGAAAAATAATCATGCATGTTACGATACCCTTATCAGGAATATCCTGGTTTACCCGAAGGTAACCGCTGATTTCACAGTGGATAACGATGGTTGTACACCACATGCCGTTACATTTAATAATACCTCACTCGAGGGTGATGATTATAATTGGTATTTCGGCGATGGGGGCACTTCGACACTAACCTCGCCGGATAAAATTTATTATAATTACACGGACGCCGATATTCAGAGAACAGTGAAACTGGTGGCTGTATCCGATTATCTTTGTAAAGACAGTACTACACAAGTGATGGATATATTCCACAGGCCAAAGGCCAAATTTGCCGTGAACAATACGATCGATTGCCCGCCATTCAATATACAGCTTACCAATAATTCAGTGACCACCGGGTCCGATTATTACTGGGATTTTGGCGATGGAAGCCTGGATACTACTTATAACAAGAATCTTGTTACACATACCTACCTGAACAAATCAGCAGATATTATCGATCATACCATAAACATGCGGGCTGTAACGCCGCGTGGATGTGAAAACAGCATATCTTTAAAGGTAAGTGTCTACCCGGAAGTAACAGCAGCTTTTAGTTACGATTCGGCAGGTTGTAGCCCTTTTACCAGTAATTTTATTAATCAGTCTGTTAATGAGTACGACTATTTTTGGACGTTTGGCGACGGGAAAATCTCGACACAGGAGAACCCGGTTAACCGGTTCGTGAATGCAGAACCAGAAGATAAGGACTTTGAAGTTAAACTGGTAGCAACTTCACAATACAATTGTTCTGATAGTATTACCCACGTGGTAAAGGTTTTTCCACAGCCTTTCGCGGAGTTTTCACCTAAGCCAACTCATCAGAATTACGTGCCCGAACCGGAAGTGAGCATTACCAATCATACCAATAATTACGCGATTTGGAATTACCAGTGGGATTTTGATGATGGAACAGGTTCGGAATCAAACGAGAAGACTTTCACGAAAATTTATACCCGTTGGGGGGATAACGATAAGAATAACGAGTTTGATATCTCGATGATAGCCACGAATGCATTGCACCCACAATGTGCTGATACGGTTACCAGAACCATCAGAATACTACCACCCCTGCCGGAGATTAAAATCCTGGGTGCAGAACCAGAAGGTTGCGAGCCACTCACTGTACAATTTGATGTTGATCACGAGTATACTTATAGCGATGGATTTTATTGGGACTTTGATGATGGTAACACTTCAACCCAGATAGAACCGGAACATACATTTGAAAGGTACGGTATTTATAACGTGAAGCTGGTAGTTACAGGCGATGGCGGGAATAATTACGATTACATGACCGTGAATGTTTTCCGTAGTCCCGAGGCCGATTTTGCTGTTGAACCCCAGTTGGTAATGTTGCCCGATGATATCATCAAGTGTTACAATAAATCGAAAAGGGCCGTTGAGTACCTGTGGGATTTTGGTGATGGCAATACTTCCGATGAAAGAGATCCTGAACACCTTTATTCAAAGTTGGGTAAAAAAGACATTGGCCTTACTGTTTGGTCGGAAAATGGGTGCGAAGATTCAATTTTAAGAAGAATGGCAGTTACGGTGGATGCAGAGGGAGTGTTGGAGTTTCCCAATGCCTTTACACCCAACATGGATGGTCCGGTTGGTGGTGAGTATGACCCGGCCGATATGAGCAACGATATTTTCTTTCCTTTGCATAAGGGTGTTTCCGAGTATAAGCTTGAAATATACAACCGGTGGGGAGAATTATTGTTTGAATCTGATAACGTGAATATTGGCTGGGATGGATATTTCAAGGATAAGCTTTCTAAACAGGACGTTTATGTCTGGAAGGTGAAGGCGACTTTTTATAATGGCCGTTCAGTAGTAAAAGCCGGTGATGTTACTCTGCTGCACAAAAATGAGTAGCGTTAAGGAGAATTTATTAAATGATTGAACATGTAAGCAGGATAACTAATTTTTGTGGTAATAAAATTCATAAACCCTGAGGATATAATTTTTATCAACTTTTTTAGCCGGTTGCTCGGCATATACCTGTTTTTTGTAAAAAAGGGCAGAACAGTGGTGCAACCCGGAATGAGTTTTACCCGTTTAAGAATGAAGTGCTTATGTAGGGTGGGTAGTTAACCCTGTTTATAAATACATTTTTTAAATGTCGTGAAGATGTTTAAATTCAGGGTTTAATATAAATGTTAGATAATTTTGAGTAATAAGCCGTTAAATTGATGATGAAATTCCATGGTAGCAACCATTTGGAGTTAATGATGAAAATTGTGAAAATATCGAGATATATACTGGTTATCGCGTGCATCATGTGTTTTATAAACACGAGTGGTCAAGATCCGCAATTTACTCAGTTTTATGCCAACAAGCTATATCTTTCACCTTCGTTTGCCGGAGCCACCAAACAACACAGGGTAGGTACCATATACAGGAAACAGTGGTTAGGAATAGCCAACGGTTTTGAAACATACGCTGTATCATATGACCATTATTTTGAGGCTTTTAACAGTGGTCTGGGAATTATTGCTGTTAAAGACGCCGCCGGTTCTGCAAGCATGGGTTTTCTTGATCTGGGTGTCTCCTACTCGTATAATTTTCAAGTAAATGACTATTGGCATGTTCGGCCAGGCGTTGGCTTTTATTATTACCGGTATGGTTTTGATTTTTACAAGTTGATTTTCAAGGATCAGATGACATTTAGCGGTACATCCCCCACCTCTATAGAAGATCCTCCTTACGATGACAGAATAGGTGCCTTTGACGCGGCTACCTCGGTGCTGGTGTACTCCGATAAAATATGGTCCGGGCTAACCGTGGATCACCTGATGATGCCCAATCAATCGTTTTACGCTGGAAAATCAAGGGTGCCCCTGGAATTCACGTTTTATGGAGGTATGCAGATCGTGCGAAAAGGCAGGTTGTTGCGTCCTATTGACGAAACATTATCCATTGCCTACTTGTACAAGCATCAAAAAAATAAAAAGCAGCTCGACATTGGGCTATACTGGTACAAGATGCCGATGGTTTTGGGTTTCTGGTACAGGGGGATACCGCTTGTGAATAGCGATCGTGGTGATGCTCTGGCTGTACTGGCCGGATTCAAAACGAAAAGTATTTCCATTGGTTACAGCTACGATTTCACCATCTCGAACCTGATCAATTCAACCAAGGGATCACATGAAATATCACTGGTATATGAATTCAAAACCACGAGAAAGAAGAAAATTCACGCGATTCCCTGTCCGGAATTTTAGTTTTTTTCAAAAGGAGTTTTGCACTCCCTTTGGTCCTTTTTAATTTCTTATCTTTGCAGAATTACATGTTTTAATGGATACCGGAACCTGAAATTCTAATTCAATATGCTTATAGCCAAAGAGAAAAAAGAAAAAAATATCGCGGAATACATCCTATACATGTGGCAGGTGGAGGATTTGCTGCGTTCGCTCGATTTTTCCATGGAAAAAGTGGAAGAAGTAATTGTGGTTCAATACAAGGAAGATGAAATGATCAAGGAAGAAATCCGTGAATGGTACAAGGGATTGATCGAGCAAATGCATGAGGAGGGGGTCGAGAAATCGGGTCACCTGTCCTTCGTGAAAGAAACCACGCGGGAACTGGAAGAACTTCACCGGCAGATGATTAACGATAAAGATGAAGCCAAGTACCGGGAGCTAGTCAAGTGGGCCGGGCCTAACCTGAAAGAACTGCGGGAAAAATCCGGAGACCCGAGCATGAGTGATATCGAAGTGAGTTTCACGGCACTCTACGGGCTGCTTTTATTGCGTCTCCAAAATAGAGAAATATCTCCCGATACCGATCACGCGGTGTCTACCATACGTAATATGCTGGCTTATTTGTCTGGTAAATACATGCAGCGGGATGGTTAATGGTTAATGTGCCAGTTTAATGGTCCAAAAATCTTTCCTCTGTACCCTCCGGGGGGATGAAATCTTTGTCCATTTTTCCGAACCACCTGAAGCGGTTACGGGCAATCCAGTTATAGACCCCGTCCCTGATAAAACGTGGAACAATGATAAACCCATATAAAAGTTGCCATCCCCGCCGTAATTTTCTTGCAATACGAAGGGCCGCGGTGGAGTGAGTATATATTTTTTCATTCTCGATTAAAACTACAGAGCCGGAGTCATCCCGGCTTTTCAATTCTTGTTGTTCACCCAGTAATTCATTGGCTATTTTAGATTGAAGTGACGCGAACCTGAATTCTCCCTCGCGTTTTTCCCGTTTGAGGATAAACATCACGGAGCCACTACACAAGTAGCATTTGCCATCATATAGAACTACCGGATGATTTTTCACGCGATTATTCATTTTTCCAACAAGATGTTATTTCTCCTATATAAACGGTATGAAAATCTTCTGTCGGGTAATTTTTGTCAATCAATTCTGTAACAATAAAATTGTTTTTGTTTAATTCTCCCCTGTACAATTTTTTACACTCGATAACCAGCCTTGATTCTAAAAAAGATACATTCCCGGCAGGAGTTTCAACAGGTGATAATCCCGTTTCTTTTATCTTATCGTTATCCCTTCCCGAGTGTGTGCCACAGAATGATAGCGCTTTTTTATACTTTTTATCGAAAAAGGAGAGCGTGAAATATTCATTTTCTTCAGTGAACCCGTGGGTATATCTCTGGGGCCTGATAAAAACAAATGTCACACTCTTGTTCCATAAAATGCCCAATCCGCCCCAACTGGCAGTCATCGTATTGAAAGAATCCGGGTTGCCGGCAGTAATGAGCATCCAGTCTTTGCCAATAAGTTTAAAAGGATTGTCTGTAATAGTTTCTTCCGAGATTTTTTTGAAATTCTTCATTATAAAAATGGTTTAATAATGTGACACCTGCAAAAATAAAATGTTCAGGGTGATAATTTTTTCAATAGAAGTGTAAAGTTATAAAGAAACCGGAATAAAAATTATTTTTTCCCTCTCTCACAATTTTTTATATCTTAGTCGGCTGATAATTATTCATTGCAGAAGGTGGTCGATTCATAATGTAAAGTCTTGTCATTGACAGAATGGCGGTTGGTCCGTGCCACGAGTTTAAATAAAGGAATATCCCTTCTACAATATTTAATATGATGCATCTCTGGGTGCTAACATGTAACGGGGTTGAATTATGCTTGAGGATCTAAAGCTACTGGATGATATCCGGTTGAACTTTTCACAAGGCGGGTTGTTCGTGTTAAATCTCACGTTGGCCTTCATTATGTTCGGGGTAGCGCTGGAGATAAAGCCTGATCATTTCAAAAAGGTGATTTATAAACCCAAGATAGCATTAACGGGTGTTATCTCCCAGTTTTTTCTTTTACCTGCTCTCACTTTTTTGATTATCTTGGCATTCAGGAATTTCATTACTCCAACTATTGCCCTTGGTATGATACTGATTGCCTCCTGCCCGGGGGGGAATATCTCTAATTTTATTTCATTGCTTGCAAAAGGGAATGCCGCTCTATCAGTGAGTCTTACAGGTATTTCTACCCTGGCAGCGATATTCATGACCCCCTTGAATTTTGCCTTTTGGGGCGGATTATATACCCGTACCGTATCTCATGGTGATGCTACTAAATTTCTACGGCCATTGGAGATTGATCCCGGGCAAATGTTCCAGACGGTATTTATATTATTGGGAATTCCACTGATTTTTGGCATGCTTTTTAACTGGAGGTTTCCCAATATCACACGGAAGATATTGAAACCCATAAAACGGCTTTCCATTTTAATATTCATGGGAATTGTAATAATGGCCTTTTCCAATAATTACGATTACTTCGTGGCATACATCAAGTATGTTTTTATTATCGTTCTGTTTCATAATACGTTGGCACTAATTACGGGATTTTCTTTTGCCACGTTAATTCGACTTTCTGTTCCCGATCGCCGGACCATTACCATTGAAACAGGAATCCAAAATTCGGGGCTTGGTCTTGTGCTTTTATTTAATCCAAAAATTTTTCCCGAATACATGGCCATAGGAGGAATGGCTTTTATTGCAGCCTGGTGGGGGATTTGGCATATCCTTGCCGGGTTGGGATTAGCCTCCTTATGGTCTAAAATTCCTTATAGTAATAGCGATGAGTAAAAAGATAATTAAAAAAAATATTGACCAGCCTACCTTTGGTTACAGGCTGTTACGATTTTACATGAGAATTTTTTTCAGGATTTACTACAAGAAGATAACTGTCCGGGGAAAAGAGAATATACCGGCAAGGGGACCCATCATTTTCTCTATCAACCACCAGAACGCCCTCATGGATGCATTGGCCGTGGTGGCTACAACTAAACATCAGGTAGTGTTCCTTGCCCGGCAGGATATTTTCAAGGGGAAAACCGTGATCAAAATACTTCACCACATGAAAATATTACCTATTTACAGGATAAGAGATGGGGCTTCTCAATTGGGAAAAAACGAGGAAGTTTTTGATACCGCGACAGGGATATTAAGAAGGAAAAATTTCATCGGTATTATGCCTGAAGGTAACCACGGGGATAAAAAAAGACTTCGTCCTCTCGTGAAAGGAATTTTCAGGATCGCTTTCAGGGCTCAGGATGCCATTGTTGATGATAAGGTTCAGGTGATTCCCGTGGGTCTTGATTTTTCCGATTACGTGAAATTCAGGAGTAAGTTGCTTGTCAACTACGGGAAATCCATCCAGGTAAACGATTTCATGAATGCTTGGCGCAAAAACCAACCCCTGGGCACCAATCAATTCAGGGAACATCTTCGTGAAAAGATGAAGGAGGTCATGCTGCATATTGAAAATGATGAATTTTACGACATGTACATGGGCGTTTTAGATATTTACAAACAGGAATATTGCAGGAAGAAAGGAATACCGGTCACAGACGAATTGGAGAAACTCTATGCCGGAAAAGAAATAGTAGCCATATTGGATGAATTACAGGAAAAAAACAGACCTGTTTTGGAGAATCTTAGCCAAAAGGTAAGGCAGTACATCGATGGTATACAGCATGAAAACCTTCGTGACTGGATATTGAAGAAAGAAAAGTACCCTGTTTTGTTATTGATCCTGGCTGCTTTGGTTCAGCTTACATTTTTTCCTCTTCACCTCCTTGGGCTGATTAATAATTACATACCCTACCGGTTACCGGTTTACTTCACAAGGAATATTAAAGACCGGCAATTTCACAGCTCCTTTAAATTCGTGATTGCCTTAATTCTTTTTCCGGTCTATTATCTCGTGTTATTTGCATGTGCTCTTTTTATCCTTCCCGCCTGGATGGCCGTACTGTATATACCCGTGATGTTTTTGTCGGGTGCGTTTTCTTACTGGTATTATATTATGGCAAAAAAACTATTTGCCATGCTCAGGTACTCATGGGATGTTATTACTGGAAAAAAGCAGGTATTGGAATTGAAGAAACTCAGGGAAGAAATAGTAGGACAGTTGGATAATATCTTCATAAAATCAATAGATACATGATGTTGAAAGATAAACTGGTTTGGATCACGGGAGCTTCTTCAGGAATAGGTGAGGCACTCGCCCTGGTTTGCGCCGGGAAGGGTGCCAATTTAATTCTCTCTGCCAGAAACGAGGAAAAGTTGCAAGGGGTGAAAGAAAAATGCGAGGCAGAAGGTGTGAAGGCACATGTTTTCCCCATGGACTTGTCAGAGCCGGAATCAATAAAAGCTGTTGCTTCAAAAGTATTGTCTGAACATCCCGTGATTGATATTTTGATCAATAACGGGGGAATAAGCCAGCGTTCTCTTACTGTGGAAACAGTTCCAGAGGTGGACCGGCGGATAATGGAGATTAATTATTTTGGAACAATAGCGCTTACCAAGGAGGTTTTGCCGGTTATGCAAAAGCAGAACAGGGGGGGAATCATCGTGATAAGCAGCGTGGTTGGTAAATACGGCTTTCCCATGCGGAGCGCTTATTCTGCCTCTAAACATGCTCTTCATGGCTTTTTTGATACCCTCAGGGCCGAACTTTACAATACAGGTATTGATATAACCATAGTTTGCCCGGGAAGAATCAGAACAAATATTTCTATTAATGCATTGACCTTGGATGGCAAAATTCATGGCGTGATGGATCCCGGTCAGGATAAAGGTATCCGTGCTGATGTATGTGCCAGGAAAATTATAAAAGGGGCAATGAGAAAAAAACGGGAGGT
Source organism: uncultured Bacteroidales bacterium (assembly GCA_964426725.1). Classification (GTDB taxonomy): domain Bacteria; phylum Bacteroidota; class Bacteroidia; order Bacteroidales; family CAYRRV01; genus CAYRRV01. Next base: position 102,507 of record CAYRRV010000002.1, read on the forward strand.
ATATATAGGGAAAGGGGAAGTTTTTCTTATATATTTGCGAAAATATTTGCCGGGTTTATTTTTTAAAATTGCTGCAAAAATAAGTCCGACCTAAAAAACATAATAGCCTTTTTGTAATGGAAGAGTTTATTATCAGTGGAATTCAACAAATCGGAATTGGTGTTCCCAACGTGCAGGAAGCATGGAAGTGGTACAGGCAGAATTTTGGCATGGACATTCGTATTTTTGAAGAGAGCGCGATTGCCGAATTGATGTTGCCTTACACGGGTGGTCAGCCTCAAAAGCGTCACGCGGTTCTTGCATTGAATCTTAAAGGGGGCGGCGGTTTTGAAATATGGCAGTACAAGGAACGGAAACCCTTACCCCCTAAAAAGGGTATAGAAATGGGTGATCTGGGAATTTTTGCCGCGAAAATTAAATCTGACAACGTGGCAAAGGCTCACGATACCTTCTCCGGCAAAGGTTATGAGGTGACAAGGCTCGGCGAAGACCCGGCTGGTAGACCTAATTTCTTCGTCCGCGATATTTATAATAATTTTTTCGAGATAGTGCAGGGAAACGGTTGGTTTCGGAAAGAAAAGAAACTAACCGGTGCAGCTGCCGGTGCAGTAATTGGCGTTACGGATATTGATAAAGCAAGAGAAGTATACTCAGGAATATTGAGATATGATAAGGTAGTTTACGACAAAAAAGGTAAATTTACCGATTTTTCTGATATACCTGGTGGTGATGCTGAATTCAGGAGAGTTGCACTATCTCATTCCCGGCCTTGGGAAGGTGGTTTTAGCCGGATTTTTGGACCCAGTTCCATTGAATTGGTGCAGGTAATCAACAAATCACCCAGGAAAATATACGAGGATCGGTTTTGGGGTGACCTTGGATTTATTCATTTGTGTTATGATATTACCGGTATGGACCGGTTGAAAGAAATATGCAGCGAAAAAGGTTTTCCCTTTACAGTCGACAGCTACGAGAAACATGAGTCTGGTTTCGACATGGGAGAGGCAGCAGGCCATTTCAGCTACATTGAGGACCCGGACGGTACGCTTATCGAGTTTGTTGAAACTCACAAGATTCCTATTATTAAAAAATTGGGATGGTATATCAACCTCAAGGGAAGAGACCCGAGAAAGCCTTTGCCCAACTGGATATTAAAAGCATTAAGGTTTGGAAGAGTGAAAGATTAATCTTCTTCTATTACGATAAAAATATCCTCGTTCTCCTTTTTCATGTAGTATTGTTCCCTGGCAAATTTTTCCAGGTTTTCGTCATCAGTTTGTAATTCATCAAGACGACGGGAGTTTTCCTCGATATTCTTGATATAATAGTTCTTGTCTTTTTTTAGTTGATTGATCTCGTAAATAGTTCTGAACCTGTCAATAAGGTTGTTTTGATCAAAAAACAATAACCATATAAAAAACACTACCAATGCCAGGATGTATTTATTCTTCAGGAACCCGAATATGATCCGGGAGAAGCTTATAATTCGCGTGATGATGTTTTTTATCATTAGTTGCATGACTTTTTTTCAAAAGTAGATAAAATTGCAGTATTGATACCCTTTACAGGTACACTTTTTATCAACACTTGAAAACGAATATTACGTGGGTATCAGATTTTCAAGAGCAGAGATTACAGGTCGAACCTGATACCCTGTGCCAGTGGAAGATTATTGCTGTAATTGATGGTATTGGTTTGTCTTCTCATGTATGCTTTCCACGAGTCTGAACCGGATTCGCGACCGCCACCCGTTTCTTTTTCCCCGCCAAATGCCCCTCCAATTTCAGCGCCCGATGTGCCAATATTTACATTGGCAATCCCGCAATCGGAGCCGGTAGCCGAGAGAAATTTTTCTGTTTCCAGTATGTTTGTAGAGAAAATAGCAGATGAAAGTCCCTGGGGTACATTATTATGCATGTCGATGGCTTCTTCAATACTTTTATATTTCATCAGGTACAGGAGGGGGCCGAATGTCTCTTCCTGTACGATTTCAAAATTATTTTCTGCCTCGGCAAGGGTTGGAGTAATATAACAACCTGATTCGTGGCCACTTCCTTCCAGAATTTTGCCGCCGGTTAAAATATTACCACCTTCTTTAATTACCTTCTCCATGGCAATTTGCATGGTTTCCACGGCAGGTTTGTCAATCATAGGGCCAACAAGCATGTTTGGGTCGAGAGCGTGGCCAACCCGATTTTCAATTTGCCTGTAAGCATTGATGAGTCGATCGCGGAACTCATCATATACCGATTCTTGAATAATGAGCCTGCGGGTGCTGGTACAACGTTGTCCCGTGGTTCCCACGGCACCAAAAAGAGTAGCGTTCAGGGCCATGTTCAGGTTGGCGTCTTTCGATACGATTATGGCATTGTTTCCACCCAGCTCGAGGATAGTCTTGCCTAAGCGGGCACTCACGATTTTGCCCACGCGTTTACCCATTGGTGTTGAACCCGTCGCTGAAATCAGTGGAATTCTTTTATCTTCCAGCATGTTATCTCCCACGTATTTAGAGCTTCCCGCGACAAGATTGATGATTCCTTCCGGCAAATTATTTTCTTTCAGTACCTTTTCCATGATATGATGGACAGCAATCGCACACAGGAATACTTTTGAGGATGGTTTCCATAACACCACGTCACCACACACGAGGGCCAACATGGCATTCCATGACCATACTGCCACCGGGAAGTTAAAAGCCGATATCACTCCCGCGATACCAAGTGGATGGTACTGCTCGAACATCCGGTGTTCAGGTCTTTCAGAATGAGTAGTCATGCCATAAAGCATTCTTGACTGGCCTACTGCAAAATCACAGATATCTATCATTTCCTGCACTTCACCCAATCCTTCCTGCAGAATTTTTCCCATCTCGTACGAAACCAGTTTTCCAAGCGGTTCCTTGTATTTTCTGAGGCTGTTTCCCATCTGACGCACTATCTCACCTCTTTTAGGTGCCGGTATCTTTTGCCATTGCTCAAAAGCAGACTTCGCTGTATCAACAACCTGGTCGTAGTCATCTGCAGTGGGCTGTTTTATCCTGGCGATCAGCTTACCATCATTGGGTGAAATGGAATCCATTAATTCGCCATTGGTTTCCAGCCATTTGGTGCCGGTAGAAGCACCGCTGTTTATTTCTTTAATACCCAGTTTATTTAAAATTTCTTTGATTTCAGTTTCGGTTATTACTGCCATATTTTCCGAGATTTAATTCAAGATAAATTTCAGAAAATTATTTTAAAAAATCATGCATGTACAAACCTATTAAATAACATATTCTAAAACATGTACTGCTGGAAGCCGCTACCAGAAACATTTTTTTATTTAAGCTGTTGTACAATATGTCTGATAGGTAATAAATGTCATGTTTTTGGAAGATTTACCTTCATATATTTGTATACACGTGCAATTAGAAATATTTTTAATGGTGAGGAATTAAATTATGATAAAAGGTTTTTTTAATGTTCCAATAGCTGTTAACGAACCTGTTCATGAATACAAGCCCGGTTCACACGAAAGAGATGAACTAATGGCAATGATTGAAAAGATGCGTTCGGAACAGGTGGAAATCCCGATGTATATAGGTGGTGAAGAAGTAACATCGGGTAATAAAATTGAAATTCGTCCTCCTCATGACCTGAACCATTTACTTGGCCATTACCACAAGGGAGATGAAAGTCATATTAAAATGGCCATTGATGCAGCTCTCGCGGCAAAAGAAAATTGGGAAAAGATGTCGTGGGAACATAGGGCATCCATTTTTTTGAAGGCAGCTGATTTACTGGCTGGTCCTTATCGTGCAAAGATTAATGCTGCTACCATGCTGGGGCAGTCGAAGAATGTTTTTCAGGCTGAAATTGACGGGGCTTGTGAATTAATTGATTTCTTGCGGTTTAACGTGGAATACATGACCAATATTTATCGCCATCAGCCGAATTCATCACCTGGTGTTTGGAATCGCATTGAACACCGGCCCCTTGAAGGATTTGTTTTCGCACTTACTCCTTTTAATTTTACTGCTATCGCTGGAAATTTACCTACTTCTCCTGCCATCATGGGTAATGTTGTAGTCTGGAAACCTTCCAACACGCAGATATACTCGGCAAGGGTAATCATGGAGGTTCTTAAAGAAGCCGGGTTGCCTGACGGGGTTATTAATTTGATGTATGTTTCCGGTCCGGTAGCCGGGAAGGTTATTTTTTCTCACCCCGATTTTGCCGGGATTCATTTTACCGGTTCTACAGAGGTCTTTCAGAATATCTGGAAAACAATAGGAGATAATATTAAATTATATAAAAGTTACCCGCGCATCGTGGGTGAGACAGGCGGTAAAGATTTTGTTATCGTGCATGGTTCTGCTAAGGTAAAGGAGGCGGTAACAGCTTTATCACGCGGAGCTTTCGAGTACCAGGGTCAAAAATGTTCTGCTGCCTCAAGGGCGTATATTGCTGAAAGTATCTGGCCGGATATCAAAAAAGAACTGCTGGATGATATCGCTTCCTTCAAGATGGGCGGCCCGGAAGATTTTACTAATTTTATCAACGCAGTTATTGACGAGGCGGCATTCAATTCCATTACCGCGTACATTGAACAGGCAAAAAAGGATAATGAGGTAGAAATTATTGCCGGTGGAAATTACAACAAGGACAAGGGTTATTTTATTGAACCAACTGTACTGGTAACTACAAATTCTCAATACAGTACAATGCAGGAAGAAATTTTTGGTCCGGTTCTGACCATATATATATTTAAGGATGAAGAGTACGAAGAAACAGTTGAAATTCTCGATAAAACTTCAATTTATGGATTAACCGGCGCTGTATTTGCCAATGATCGTGATGTTATCGAAAACACGGCATACAAGTTAAGAAATGCTGCCGGAAACTTCTATATTAATGATAAACCGACCGGTGCCGTCGTGGGTCAGCAACCTTTTGGTGGTGCCAGAGGTTCGGGAACCAACGATAAAGCCGGTTCGATACTGAATTTAATGCGATGGGTTTCACCAAGATCCATCAAGGAAAGCTTTGTTCCTCCGCAATCCTACCGTTATCCTTTCATGGAGGAATAATTTTTGTTTAGGGTTACTTGTGAAAGGCCGGGGTGGTTCCCGGCCTTTCTTACAGGTATCTTCTTTTTACAAGGTAATTTTTCACGTAATCTGTTACACCTTCTTCCAGGGTAAAGAAAGGACGCTGGTAACCAATAGAACGCAGCTTATCCATTTCAGCCTCTGTAAAATACTGGTACTTGTCCCTGATATCCGCGGGAGTATCAATAAAAGAGATGTTCTCTTTCTTATCCATTGCCCTGAAGGTTGCTCTCGTGAGATCAAGAAATGTACGTGCTTCACCGGTGCCCAGGTTGTATAAACCGCTGTCTTTCCTGTGATGCATGAGAAAAAAGAGCACATCGGTAACATCTTTCACGTGAATAAAATCACGGGATTGTTCACCATCTTTGAAATCAGGATGATGTGAACGGAAAAGTTTCATGCCCCCTGTTTTGTTTATCTGGTTATAGGCATGGAAAATGACAGAAGCCATTCTGCCCTTGTGATATTCATTGGGGCCATATACATTAAAAAATTTTAATCCAGCCCAGAAGTAAGGGGCTTCTTTTTGTTTAAGCGCCCACTTGTCGAATTCATTCTTTGATTTTCCATACGGGTTCAGGGGTTGTAGTTGATTCACGATTTCATGATTGTCTTTATAACCTAGCTCTCCCATACCATAAGTAGCTGCCGATGAAGCATACACGAGGGGTAATCCGTATTCAATACACTTGTTCCAAAGGAGCATGGAATAGCCCAGGTTGAGGGCGTCGAAAATTTCCTGCCTGAACTCTGTAGTATTGGTGCGGGCCCCGATGTGGAATACAAACTGGATAAACCTGTGATTTTGATCTATCCACTCGAAAAGACTATCCCTGTGTACCAGCTTTGAATATGTTTTGCCGATATAATTTGGTATTTTGTCTTCTCTTGAAAAATCATCAACCAGGATGATATCCTTGTAGTTTTCATTGTTGAGTTTTCCAACCAGACAACTTCCAATGAATCCTGCTGCTCCTGTTACAACTATCATCTTTTTTTCCGCTAACTTACATAATCCGTGTCAAAGCAACAATATTCAATGAAAAATTGTTATCTTGAATGGGATATTTTAAACTGAAAAATTTACATTTTATTTGAATTATCGTTTACTTTGTAAAATGTTATGATTTATTTAACTAGAAGAGAGAGGTTTAGTTCTTCTCACCGCCTTTTTAAGAGAGAATGGTCGGATAAGAAGAATCTTGAGGTATACGGCAAATGCTCGAATCCCAACTGGCATGGTCATAATTACGAGCTGTTTGTTACAGTAAAAGGAGAGGTAAATCCTGATGTTGGATATTTAATAGATCTCAAGTCTCTTGGGATGATAATCCGGGAACATGTTATAGAAAAACTGGATCACAGGAACATTAACCTGGATGTGGATTTTATGAAAGGTAAAATCGCATCAACGGAAAATCTGGCTATCGCGATATGGAAAGAGTTGAATCCGCACGTGAAGAAAATGGGCGCTAAATTGCATAAAATTAGAATATCGGAAACGGAAAATAATTATGTTGAATATTACGGGAATTAATCATGGATATTATTAACAGTGGGATCGGAACAGACGAGGAAAGTGGTTACATGAAGATTGAAAACTACAATGATGAAAAAACCGGGAAGCTGTCTGCCTATTACAAGGGAGTGCTGGAAACAATTGGAGAAGACCCTGAAAGGGAAGGTTTATTACTCACGCCCTTGCGGGTGGCTAAATCTATACAATTTCTAACTCATGGATATAGCCTGGAACCCAGGGATATTTTGGCATCGGCTAAATTCAGGGAAGATTACCAACAAATGGTTATCGTGAAGGATATTGAAGTTTTCTCTTTATGTGAACATCATATGATACCATTCTTTGGGAAAGCCCACGTGGCATACATACCTAATGGATATATCACGGGCCTGAGTAAAATAGCGAGAGTTGTGGAGGCTTATGCACGCAGGTTGCAGGTACAGGAAAGATTGACCATGCAAATCAGGGATTGTATCCAGGAAACACTTGAACCGGTAGGGGTGGCCGTGGTTATTGAGGCCAAGCACATGTGCATGGTTATGCGAGGGGTACAGAAACAAAACAGTGTGACAACCACGTCAGCTTTTACCGGTGATTTTTTGAACAGCGTTGCAACCCGGGAAGAATTTATTCATCTGATTGGTAATAAGCTTCATTAGTTCATCTCGAGCTTTACAGGGCAATGATCTGAAAACAGCACCAGGTTGTCAAAAATTTTCACGTCTTTTACCTTTTTCACGATATTATTGGTCACGAGAAAGTAATCAATTCGCCAACCCTTGTTTTCTTCCAGGGCATTTCTGAAGGGACTCCACCAGGTATATTGAACTTTGCGGGGATGGGTCTTTCTGTAAGCATCTGTTAATCCCAATCCAAGCAATTCATCAAACCATTCTCTTTCGCCGGGTGTAAAACCAGAAACATCTTCATGCTCTTCCGGATGGTGAATATCTTTTTGTGTATGACAAGTATTAAAATCACCGCAAATAATGACTTTTTTTCTTTCCATGAGTAAATTTTCTGTGAAATAACGAAAATCTGATATCCATTCCATCTTGTGTTCGTGGCGTTTTTTATTCTGACGCCCCGAGGGAATATATACATTTAGAAGGGTTAAATCATCATAATCGGCCCTGATAATCCTGCCCTCGATATCACGTGAAGGACTTCCCATTCCCCGGAACACGTTATCCGGTTCTTTCAAGGTGAAAATTGTTACCCCGCTGTATCCTTTTTTTTCTGCAGGATGCCAGTAACAATGATAACCCAGATCGGTAAATTTCCTGATGTTGACCTTTTCCGGCGAAGTTCTGATTTCCTGCATGCATAGAATTTCCGGCTTTTCATCCTGGATCCAGTTATAAATTCCCTTGTTAAATGCTGATCGCAATCCGTTGACATTTAACGTGTAAATATTTTGTATCAATTGTATATATTTTTTTAGTTATCACAGATTTACTGCCGGTGCAATGAATTGATAATGGTTGTTCCTATAATTCTGTCGTACCGGTTTATCCTGTCGTAATAATACACGATTATCAAATAATCATTTTCTGTTTGGAAGTAACTGCCTTCAATATAGCTATCGTCTATCGTGCCTTTCTCATCATGAAATACCACGTACTGGTAATTATAAAAGCCCTGTTTCATAAGAATTGTTGCTTCATATTGTTTCTTATCGAAATTGTATTCCATCTTGTTGAAATACCTGCAGTTCCAGTTGCTGAAGTTACCGTGTACAAAAACTTCTCCATCGACAATTGGTGCTTCCATGGGAAGATAAAAATGCACGTTCACGTAGTCGGCGTCAGTTCCGTCATTTTTGCTGTCCTGCACGTCAATCAGGTACCTCCCGTTCAGATCTTCATGATATGAATAGTTTTTCATGTATCGTTCGTCATCGGGTTTCAGGTAAAAATGAAAGTAGGGCGGTTGGTATTTGATTTCAGCGAGTCCCGGTGCAAGATACTTGACACTTTTAAGATCAAGGTTTCTGAATTCGTTCCCGGCAAGAAAAACCAGTTGATTGTCAGCATAATTGTATTCAAGAAACTGACCATCGTTAAACGTGGACCGGTCAACCCGGGTAGTTTTGTCGGGCCGGTTATTTTGACTCACTGTAGCTACCACGGTATTGGATGGATCCTGTAAGTTCAGGTTCCGGTAATCGACAGTGAATTCAATTTTTTGCCCTTTGTGATAAAGATCATCCGTGATGGGCCTTTTTACTGTTCCGGTTACTTGCGCAAGGTTTTCTGTTACATGAAACCTCTTGATAAAAGCAATGTCGTTTTCGTCATAATCTTTGTAAACCTTGATGATATAGTTGCCGCTTAATTTAAATTGCAGGTCGTTGTTTGGTAATTCAAGGCTGTAATGAATAAAATCGTAATGGGTGTTGAATGAGTATCCGTAATCCTCTATTAGGTTATCCGGAAATCCTTGCAGGTACTCGGAAGCGGTTAACCCGGAAGGTTCCCAGCGGTTGTTACAATGTTCAATTATGTAATTATATGTTGCAGGGGAGTCTGCTAAATCATCAAAAGTGAGTAATAAGCTATTATCGCCATGTAAATTGATAACCGGATGCGAAATTTCCCAACCCTTCCGGTGAATATTCACAGTCTTTATATTTTGATGATAAACCATATCGCTATAGGGAATTGCCGGGGCCTGCCCACTGACAGACGATAAAAAAAGAGTAAATATAACTGTCAGGAAAAACAGTTTTCGTATATGACCCGGTTTGATGTTATCTTCTCTCATGATTTATTTTATTAAAGCAACGGATAAAACAAAAAAATGTTTTGTGACATCTTCACGCGAAGTTCTGAACTTTAAGGGAACTTTACCGTTTTAGATTTATAATTATTGATAAATTATCTATTTTTGTATAAATAATTAACATATCTAAATATTCAAATGTCAGAAATAATCAGGATAAAAAAGGGTCTGAATATCAGGTTAAAAGGTAAAGCTGAAAAGATTTTCGAGAAAGCGGGATTTTCAGGCAGTTTTGCTGTTAAACCTACTGACTTTCATGGTCTTTGGCCAAAACTTGATGTAAAAGAGGGTGATAACGTGAAGGCCGGGAATTCCTTGTTTCATGACAAGTACCGTCCCGATATTTTATTTACATCTCCTGTTTCCGGGAAAATCAAGGAAATTAACCGTGGTGAACGCCGGAAAATCCTGGAGGTTGTGATCGATCCTGATAAAAGCACGGATTATATAGATTTTGGTAGAGCAGACCCGGGTAATTTATCCAGGGAGCAAATCATTGATACCATGATGAAGTCCGGGACCTGGCCCTATCTTAGGCAAAGACCGTATTCAATTATTGCCAACCCGGATGATAAACCCAAATCAATATTTATTTCTGCTTTTGATACTTCGCCTCTTGGGCCGGATTATGATTTTATAATGGAGGGAATGGACAAGGATTTTCAGACTGGTATCCAGGCCTTATCCAGGTTAACAGACGGTAAAATTCACCTTAATATTAATGGAGATTATCCGGCTCATCCAGTTTTTTCAAAGGCTGAAGGTGTGCAAATAAACCGGTTTACCGGGCCTCATCCGGCAGGAAACGTGGGTATTCAAATTCACCATATTGATCCGCTCAATAAAGGAGACATTGTTTGGTTTGTTAATCCGCAGGATCTGGTAATTATTGGCAGGTTGTTTAATACCGGAATATATGATGCTTCTAAAGTGGTTGCTTTAACGGGTTCCGAGGTTCTAAAACCCAGGTATTTTAAGACCGTGGCAGGAGTTTCTATCGAAGTAATGGTATTGAACAATGTTAATCAGGGAAATCTTCGCTACATAAGTGGTAATGTGCTTACTGGCGAGAAAATTACCCCGAATGGTTACCTTGGGTTTTATGATTCACAGGTTTCCGTGATACCCGAGGGCGATCATTACGAGTTGTTGGGATGGGCCTCGCCGGGATTTAATAAATTCAGTGCCAATCGTTCTTTTTGGTCATGGTTACGACCCAATAAAGAATATGTAATTGACACGAATTTACATGGGGGTAAAAGGGCTTACGTGATGACCGGTCAATACGAGAAAGTTGTACCAATGGATATTTACCCGCTTCAACTTGTTAAATCAATCATTATCGGGGATATTGATTTGATGGAACAGTTGGGTATTTACGAGGTTTCGGAAGAAGATTTCGCGTTGTGTGATTTTGTTTGCACATCCAAGACCGACGTGCAGTCAATTATCCGCCGGGGCCTGAATATGATAAGGAAAGAAATGGCTTAATAAATATTTTTACCGTAAACGAATTATAAACAGGATAGGATGAGTTCATTACGAAGGTTTATTGACAAGATAAAACCGCATTTTGAGCAGGGAGGGAAGTTCGAGAAATTACACTCGACTTTCGATGCTTTTGAAACTTTTTTGTTTGTTCCTGACAAGGTTACTACCAGGGGAGCACACATTCGCGATAGTATCGATATGAAAAGGACGATGATTATCGTGGTTATAGCGATGATCCCTGCTTTGCTCTTTGGGATGTGGAACGTGGGTTACCAGAATGCACTCGCGACCGGTGAAGAGGGAACGCTATGGGAGTATTTCTGGTTTGGTTTCCTGAAAGTTTTACCTATAATTGTCGTATCTTATGTAACCGGCCTTGCAATTGAGTTCTTTTTTGCCCAGGTACGCGGGCATGAGGTAAATGAGGGTTTCCTGGTTACGGGAATGTTAATTCCACTTGTAATGCCCGTTGAAGTCCCCTTGTGGATGGTATCCGTGTCCACTGCCTTTGCCGTGATAATCGGGAAGGAAGTTTTTGGCGGCACGGGGATGAACATTCTTAATCCGGCACTAACAGCGAGAGCTTTCTTATTTTTCGCGTATCCAACATACATGTCGGGTGATAAGGTTTGGGTCGAGGGAATGCTCAATGGTGAGAATATCGTGGATGGATTTTCAGGAGCTACACCGCTGGGAGATGTCGCCATTGGAAACGTAGATAAGATACCCGATGCCTGGTCCATGTTTCTTGGAACTATACCCGGGTCAATTGGAGAAACCTCTACACTGGCCATACTTATCGGCGCGTTTATTTTGGTATTTACAGGTATTGGCGGTTGGAAAATAATACTTTCTGCCTTCATTGGTGGTTACGTGATGGGTTTGTTGCTGAATCTTTTCGCGGTGAATTCATTCATGGCAATACCCGCGTGGCAACAATTGATAATGGGTGGTTTTGCTTTTGGAGCTGTATTTATGGCTACTGATCCTGTAACAGCTACCCAAACAGAAAAAGGAAAATGGATTTACGGTTTCCTGATAGGGTTCCTTGCCATTCTTATCAGGGTGCTGAACCCGGCTTACCCGGAAGGCGTGATGCTCGCCATCCTGTTAATGAACGTGTTCGCACCACTTATCGATCATTACATTGTAGAGGCAAATATTAAAATGAGATTAAAGAGAGCAAGAGTAAAAGCTTAAAAAGACAATAAGAATGAAAAACTATAGCAATCAATACATTTTTATTTTCGCTGGTGTGATGGTTATCGTCGTGGCATTGATTCTTTCTTTTACAAGCTTGCAGCTTAAACCCAGGCAGGAAAGAAACGAGAGGATTGAAAAAATGAGTAATATTCTTGCTTCCGTTAATATTACAAGTACACCCTCCGATGTCAGAGAGAAATACGATAAGTATATAACCAACAGTTACGTGGTTAATTACGAGGGTGAAGTTCTTGAAGATAAAAGCGCTTTTGAAGTTGACTTGAAACAAGAATTGTCAATGGTGCAGGAAATAAATGCTCTGCAGGACAGACTGGAAGAAAGACAAATAAGTCCTTTCAGAAAGTTTCTCTCTTCCTTTATCAACACTGAAGTTAAAGATACAACGGAAATAAAACGAAAAATTAAAGAAACGCAGTCCAAAAGAAGCCTGCCGGTGTTTGAAGCCGAAATCAATGGTAACGACTACTATGTATTTCCTTTGAGAGGAAAAGGTTTATGGGGTCCATTATGGGGTTATATTTCTTTGGAAAGTGATTTTAACACGGTCTATGGGGCCATTTTCGCTCATAAGGCTGAAACCCCGGGGCTCGGCGCTGAGATTCAGGAGCCTTTTTTTCAGGAACAGTTTAAAGACAAGGAAATATTTGATGCCTATGGCAAGTTCGTTTCTATTGCCGTTGAAAAAGGAGGAACTGACCTGGATGATCCTCATGCTGTTGACGCCATCTCGGGCGGAACTATAACCAGTCAGGGATTGGAAGCAATGTTGATTGACTTTTTGGGTCCTTACAGGGGTTTTATTAATGAAAAAAAGAATTGAGATATGAGCATGAAAGAACCTTTATTTTCATCAAAAAATTTAAAGCTCCTGAGGGAGCCTATCAATACAAGTAATCCAATTACGGTGCAGGTGCTGGGTATTTGTTCGGCGCTCGCGATAACCGTGAAGCTGGAACCATCGGTGGTTATGGCCATTGCCGTGGTTGGGGTAATGGGGGTTTCAAACGTGGTTATTTCCTTGCTGCGAAACCTGATACCTCCCCGCATACGGATTATTGTGCAACTCACGGTGATTGCATCCATGGTGATCCTGGTCGACCAGATTCTGAAAGCATATGCTTACGATGTAAGCAAGCAACTCTCGGTGTTCGTGGGTTTGATCATTACCAACTGTATCATCATGGGGCGTTTGGAAGCATTTGCTCTTGGCAATAAACCCTGGCCCTCGTTTCTGGATGGAATTGGAAATGCTGTCGGGTACGGGATCATCCTTATTATAGTAGCTTTTTTCAGGGAGTTACTTGGATCGGGTACACTTTGGGGATACCAGGTAGTGCCAGAGTCATTTTTTACATTTGGTTACGTGAACAACGGGATGATGATTTTACCTCCAATGGCTTTGATTACAGTGGGTATAATTATTTGGTTTCAACGGCATAAAAACAGGGAATTAATTGAAGAGCAGAAATAAGATATTTGATAACAAATAGAATATACTGAAAAATGGAAGAACTTGTTAACATATTCGTACGGTCAGTATTCATAGATAACATGATATTTGCCTATTTCTTGGGCATGTGTTCTTACCTGGCAGTATCAAAAACCGTTAAAACATCTGTTGGTTTAGGATTTGCAGTGATATTTGTCCTGGGTATTACAGTTCCAATCGATTATCTTTTGGAAAATTATATTCTCAGGGAAGGGGCCCTGGTTTGGTTAAGCCCGGGTCTGGCTGATGTAGACCTAAGCTTTCTCAGTTTTATCATGTTTATTGCCGTTATTGCAAGCATGGTGCAATTAGTAGAAATGATTATAGAAAAATTTTCACCAACTCTGTACGCGTCATTGGGTATTTTTTTGCCCCTGATCGCCGTGAATTGCGCGATTCTTGGTGGTTCGCTTTTCATGCAGGAGAGAGAATATACCTCCATTGCAGAAGCCACGGCATTTGGACTCGGGTCCGGCGTGGGGTGGTTCCTCGCGATTGTTGGTATCGCGGCTATACGTGAAAAAATCAGGTATTCAAACGTACCTGCTCCATTAAGGGGCCTGGGTATCACCTTTATTATTACAGGTCTGATGGGGATTGCATTTATGAGTTTCATGGGTATTAAATTATAATTATATACAAGGAAATGATTGTACTTACATCAAGTGGTGTTGTTATTGGAATAAGCATTGGTGTTTTCCTGGGCATTATTCTTTTACTTGTTGCTGTATTGCTTTTTGCCCGTAAAAAACTGACACCCCAGGGGAAAGTTAAATTGAAAATTAACGAGGATGAGGTAGAAGTAGACCCGGGTTCTACTATTCTCACTACCTTGTCGAATCAGGGAGTTTATTTACCTTCCGCGTGTGGAGGGGGAGGAACCTGTGGTATGTGCAAATGTCAGGTGCTTGAAGGGGGTGGATCGATTCTGCCCACCGAAACAGGTTTTTTCTCGCGAAAAGAACAACAAGAAAACTGGCGGCTTGGCTGTCAGGTGAAAATAAGGAACGATATGTCCATCAAAGTGCCAGAGGAAGTGATGGGCATCAAGAAGTATGATTGTACGGTAGTCTCGAATCGTAACGTGGCTACCTTTATCAAGGAATTCGTGGTGCGATTGCCGGAGGGAGAAAAGATGGACTTCAAATCAGGTGGATATATTCAGTTGGATGTACCCAAAATTGAAGTTGATTTTAAAAAAGATATCGAGGTTGAAGAAAGATTTCGTGACGAGTGGGATAGATTTGGCATGTGGGATTTGAAAATGAAAAATACAGAAGAAACATTTCGTGCCTATTCCATGGCCAATCATCCTGCCGAGGGAAACATTATCATGTTGAATATAAGAATAGCCACTCCTCCTTGGGATCGTTCAAGAGGAGCTTTCATGAAAGTAAATCCCGGTATTTGTTCTTCATATGTTTTTTCTCGAAAACCTGGTGATAAAGTCACTATTTCCGGCCCATACGGTGAATTTTTTATTAAGGAAACTGAAAAAGAAATGATTTACATTGGCGGCGGGGCTGGTATGGCTCCTCTACGGTCTCATATTTTTCATCTTTTTCATACCATGAAGACAAAACGGAAAGTATCTTACTGGTATGGTGCCCGTTCAAAAAGAGAGGTTTTTTACGAGGAGGATTTCCGGAAAATCGAGAAAGAATTTCCTAATTTTAAATTCAATATAGCACTTTCTGAACCAAAACCGGAAGATAACTGGAACGGGTTAACTGGTTTTATTCATCAGGTGGTATATGATGAATATCTCAGTAAAATGGATGAGCCGGAAGAAATCGAATACTACCTTTGTGGACCACCCATGATGAATGACGCCGTGCAAAAAATGCTCTACGATCTTGGAGTTCCTGATGAAATGATAGATTTTGATGATTTTGGAGGATAATCATGGTTATAAGATATTTAGGTTTTTATCTTATTCTATTCATAAGTACATGCTATATTTCCTGTACCCGCGAGCAGCATCCCTATGTTTTTCTTGAAGGTTTCACGCAGGGCACTACCTATCACGTAACATACGAGAATTCTACTGGCGAAAATTACAAGGAAGAGATAGAAAATCTGCTTCATGAATTTGATCTTTCTCTTTCTTCTTATATTGACAGTTCTTTAATAAGCAGGTTTAACAGGGGCGAAGAAGTACAGCCCGATGATTATTTCCATGAAGTTTTGCAAGTTGCCAGGCATGTATACCATGAAACAAACGGGGCTTTTGATATAACAGTCGGACCTGTAGTCAATGCCCTGGGGTTTGGCAGCACTGAAAGGCTTGAAGTCGACAGTGCAATAATTGACAGCCTGGCACAACACCTGGGTATGGAAAAAATATACATGGAAAATGGCACATTGGTAAAAACCGACCCAAATGTTGTTCTCGATGTAAATGCTATTGCCCAGGGGTACTCTGTTGATGTGGTTGCCCGTTTTCTAGATGAAAAAGGTATTCAGAACTACATGGTCGAAATCGGGGGAGAGGTACGAACGCTCGGAAAAAATCTCAAGGGTAAAATATGGCGAATAGGTATTGATAAACCTGTAGAAGGAAATATGATAGCTGGAATAGAACTGCAGGATATTATTTCTCTCAAAAATCAATCGCTGGCAACTTCAGGTAATTACCGCCGGTTTTTCGTGAAAGACGGCGTTAAGTACACGCACACCATTGATCCCGCGACCGGCTTCCCGGTGATTAGCAGATTGTTAAGTGCCACTGTTGTTTCTGACATGTGTATCGTGGCTGATGCTTATGCTACAGCCTTCATGGTGATGGGCGTGGAGAAATCCATTGAATTTGTTAAATCGCATGATGAAATTGAAGCCTATTTCATTTTTAGCGATGAAGAAGGGGATTACCAGATCTGGTACACGGATAAAATGGGGGAGATGTTGGCAAGGTAAATCAATTTCTAACGTTTATTTTATTATTAAAGGCTGAATATTAAAAGAAGGCTGATCTTTTTCATGCATTTCAGGAGTTTTTTATAAAGATTGCATACTAAAGTAACTGGTTGCATTTTCTTTCAAAAATTTATATTAGATTTGAATTATGTTCATGTTAAAAAATGCAAATACTAATAAATATTTCAATCTTTTCCTTACTTTTGGGATTCTTGTTAGTTGTAGGATGATTATCAAACAATAGTCAAGGAAGTATCTGTAAATTTATGAAAGAGATTGCATTTTGGTTTCTTTGCTCACTGTACCCGCGAGTATTTTTTGTATTTGTGAGTGTTTTATGTCAGTTTTTAAATTTAAACGCCCAGGTAATAAAAGTTGGCGCTGATTACGACTATCCCCCTTATTCTTATATTGATGATTCTGGCAAACCTGCCGGCCTTGATGTAGATATATTAAATGAATTGGAAGCAGTTTCAAACCTCGAGTTCGATCTGTATTTAATGAAATGGGACAGTGTTCTTCATAAGCTCGGGAAAGGTGAGTTAGATGCAGTCACGGGAATCATCTATTCAGAAAAACGCCGGAATAAATATGATTTTTCATTTCCTGTTCATACTTCACATTATTCCATATTTGGTCAGAAATCCTTGCATATTGAGGATATGAACGATTTGGGCGGATTGAATCCTGTTTTCCTGGAAGGGGATATTTTTACTGATGAATTTGCCAAACCCATGGGTATCTATGATGATTTCAAACTCGTGAAAAGCTTACCTGATGCCATTATGCATGTTGAATCCGGACTGAACGATTATACCATCGCTCCATATCACCTGGGAATGGAAATTATAAGACAAAATAATTGTGGTAATGTTGAAGCAAAAGGAAACCGGCTTTTTCCTGTTATTTATTGCCTGGCCGTGAATAGTGGCAATGTTGATTTAATTTCACGAATCAATAATGGTATTTCAACATTAAGAAACAATGGCAGCCTGAAAGACTTGCAGGATAAATGGATTCGGGTTGAAAAAAAAGAACAAAAATACCTGAAGTGGATTCGATATTCATTGTGGTCACTCGGAATTTTTGCTCTCGTGATTATTTTTGTGCTGTTATGGGTGAGATTGCTGAGGCAACAAATAAGAAAGGCAACTGTCAAAATTCGTGAAACGGAAGAAAATTATTATAATATTTTCAATTCCGGGCGTGATGCCATACTTGTTTTGGATTTTGAAGGTAATATTATTGATGCCAATCCCCTTGCCCTTGAAATATATGGTTATTCTTACCAGGAAATGGTAAAATTAAATGGAAAGGATATTGTAACATCTCCCTATATTTCATTGTTTCGCGAATTTCTCGAAAAAGTGAAAAAGGGTAAAGCATACTTTGCTGAATCCATTGACAGAAAAAGTGATGGTTCATTATTTAATGTTAACGTGAAGGGAACTGTTTTTAATTTCAAGGGAGGTCCCGCGATTCTGGCTATAATAAGGGATATTACAATTGAAAAGCAAAGCGAAAAAGCATTAATCAAGGCCAGGCAGGAGGCTGAAAAAGCCAATGAAGCAAAATCAAGGTTTATTTCGACTGTAACCCACGAGTTGCGTACTCCATTAAACGCGATTTCCGGCTATATACGATTACTTTTACACAAGACAAATCCAAATCAACAGCAGGCAGATTACATTCTTAAACTGGTTAATGCTGCATCAACCATGCATACTCTTATTGATAATGTTTTGGATGTAAAAAAAATAGAATCAGGTCATCTCGTGCTCGAGGAAAACCCTTTCCAGCTATCTGATATTCTGAGCAAGGTGAGAGACCTGTTTTCTGTTCAGGCTGAAAGCAAAAACCTTGACCTGGTATTCAAAATAAATATCGATACCGAAAGAACGCTCCTCGGGGATGGTTTCAGGTTGAGTCAGGTATTGGCCAATTTAATTAGTAATGCCATTAAATTTACCGATTCCGGATCTGTTGTAATTGAGGTGAATGAGATGATGCCATCAGGTAATCAGAAATATGTATTGCTCGAATTCACGGTTACTGACACGGGTATTGGTTTGTCGAAAGAACAATTGAAAGTTATTTTTGAGCCTTTTTCACAAGCCGATAATTCAATTACCAGAAAATACGGGGGTACTGGTCTTGGCCTATCTATTAGTAAGAGGTTGGTTGCCCTAATGGGAGGTGAATTAATAGCCGAAAGCACTGAAGGAGTGGGAAGTACATTTAAATTTGCCGTGCGATTTACTTTCATCACGGAAAATAAACAGGCACGGCCACCCGGGAAAATTAGCAATAGTGAACAATCCGGTTTACAGGTACTCCGTGAGCTTCGTGTTTTGGTGGTAGATGATGATGAAATGAATGGTGAGATTTTATTTACCCAGCTTTCTACAAGATGTGCCCGGGTTGAAGTCGCGAAAAGTGGACAAAAAGCCATTGAAATATTAAAAGCAGAGGATTTTGATCTCGTGTTGATTGATATCAGAATGCCAGGAATAGATGGTATAGAAACAACCAAAATGATCCGGCAACTTCCATCTGGGAACGATATAATAATCCTGGGGATGAGTGCAGTTCTTGAAGAAGAGGAGAAACAGGATTGCCTGTTATACGGGATGAATGGATTCCTGTCAAAGCCGGTTGCTATAACAGATGTCCTTCAATTGATTACATTCTCATATAGCAGCTCTGATTCGCGACCTTCGAATTCTATCTACAAAGACAAAAAATGGCCCGGGAAGTTGCCTGAAAAAGTGATAGATTTGGATGAAGCCTTGGAAATTTATGATGGCGAACAGGAATTTTTCATGAAAACACTCGGTAAATTCATGGATGATTACAGGAATGTCGATAAAACCCTGAATGACTTGATGATGAAGGATAAGCATCAAGAATTAAGCATGCTGGTACATAAATTGATTAATGCCAGCAAACTGATAGGAGCATCATGGATCGTGCATTATCTGCGTAAAGTTGAGAACATGATTAAAAAAGGAGAAACAGAACATTTATCAGAAATCATGAAAATCATTACAGAAGGTTTCTCCCGTATTATTCCATCGCTGGAAAAAATAAAGTAACAACGCATCAGTTATGACAGAAGGGATATCCCTTTATATAAAAGATGTGAGGTTTCAACCGGCATTTTTCATTGACACGACATTAATGACTCTTCGGGAGCGCTATATTCTCTTAAATTGGCTATAAGAAAGCTTCAAGTTCGTGGCATAATGAAGAAATTGGAGGTTATTCAGTGCCACTGATTAAGTTAGAATTCGTTCCCGTAAACAGACAGGCTCGTTTCCTTTACCAGCAAACCCGGTAGAAGCTTTAAGTTACGAGTAGTCTTTATTTCAGGAGCAGCTTGTTAAGCAGGTTAATGCTGTATTCACGGTAGTTTTGTACGCGGTTATGATACCCCTTTCTTCTTAGTGTCCATATTACCAGGTATTTCTGAACCTCGTAAAGGTGATAAAACATGCCTTTTATCTTTGATTCCCGGTTTTCTTCTGGTTTGGCTCCATATCCTTCCCAAAATGCCGGTGTATTAAAACCGACATAATCAAGTACCGCGAATTCAATTTCAGGATCCCCCCAAAGTGCCCTGTCCCAATCAATTATGGCAGCGATCTCATTGTCATCACCCAGGATGATGTTTTGTGACCATATATCCATGTGTAAAAGCGGGGCTTTATTACTGAAATCGAATAGATCAACATGTTTTGTAAATGCATCTAATGCCAGTTTTTTCTCCATGTCATCATAAACTTTGCATCGTGAAATGTCATCAATGAGTAGTGACCACATGGTTGAAAAAGCTTCTTTCCACGAATTCGCGGGTTTCATGGGTTTATGTTCACCCAGGTATCCAAACTGACTGGAATGAATCGTGTCATGCAATTCTCTCAGGTATTCCCCGATTTTCCGGATGATCATTTGTTCCCGGTTATTTGAAAGAAAAGCTTCTGACATAGGGGTTCCTTCTATGCATTCCATTATCATGTAATGATTAGGAATCACCGATTCTGAAGTGTCAAAAACATAAATCTCGGGAACAGGAATGGAGGTGTTTTTACCAACCATTTGAATAATGCCTGGTTCCTGCAGCATCATCGAGTTCTCGTAAAAAAGGTTTACATTGCCTGGATCTGGTGCAACACGGATAATAATCTTCTTCGCGGGTATATTCTCATGTGAGGAATGATTTTCTAATTCCACGTAGAAGCTGTTGTTGAATTTTCCAGTGCTCAGGGCCAGTATTTTAACCGGCGATAAGTTATGAGCCCTTAGAATTTTGTCAATTTTTGATTTGATCATTTCCTGATTTTTTGATTTGATCACCCTTTGAACATTTTAACATAGAATTAAATAGTTCTTATATTAACTCATCCCGCCTGTTCATTATTTTAGAAGCACCATTTGATTCATGTCTTCATTCACTATTTTAGAAAGGAATTCGTGAAATTCTGTATATTTTTCAGGAGGATACCGTCCGGCGTTTACTCTCAAATGCCTGGTATATATAATTGCTGTATCCGATGATTCAATGGAGGTGATGTATTTTCCAAATTCATTCTCCAGCATTACTGGTTTTGGCAGATATTCTATGGTGTTCCTTTTATCGAAACAAATCATCACAGTATCGTAATCCTCGAAACCAAAACGGAATAATATGTTAGTCTGTCTTTTCTTGTTTTTTTCAGGTATATTGTTTAGTTTGTTCAGTGGGTTCAGCGGGACAAAAAGCCGACTGTTCGTGACAGAAGCATACCTATTTACCGTTACTTTGAAATCAACTTTAAAAAAAAGGTAAGGTTCTTCAACCATGTCAAAATTAGAGGACTCTATTTTAAAATTTGTTATTTCAAGGTTCTTGTACAGCCAGTTTTTTTGTTCTTCTGGGCTTTCGAGGATCAGGGGAATTAAGGAACTCATAGCAGTGCCCTTGTAAATTGCCTGTGAAATAATTCCGGCATTCCCATGTGCATCAACCATAAGAGTAGTTTTTCTCGATTCAGAATTATCCTCGGGTTTATATTCCTTTGATTTGATAAGATTTCCCCCTTTTTCTGAGATTTGCAGAACATACCGGTTTCCCGTGAAACTTCCCAGGTATCCTGCCGGGTTGATTTGACTGGTACATTCAAGCCACAAGGTATCTTTCGACAAGGGAACATTTACAATAACATGATTGAATTGTTGACCTGGCAGGGAAGGGATAATGCCAGGGGCTTCTCTCCCGGCACGAACAAGCACGTAATTAGAAGGAATTCCTGCCACCTTGAGCATTGCTCGCATGTAATTACTGAGAGCCTTACAGTCGCCATATCCCACTTTGGCAACTCTTCTTGCTTCAAAGGGCTGTAAGCCCCCGATACCCAACTGGATGCTCACGTACCTGGTGTTTTCCTGTAAATGAGAGTATAAAATTTTTACCATTTCGGCTGTATCGGACGTTGTTGATATTAGATTCTTTATCTGAGTTTCCTTTTCTTCCGGTAATATATCCCTGTTTTTAAGCAACGTGTTAACCCAATGTCCGAAATCATTCCAGGTATCCATTTTTCCAGCGTATCCATCCAACTCAAACTTTTCCGGGGTGATCCACACAATGGGTGCGATTTCACTGAAAGGCGGGCTGAACGGTTCGGGTTCTGAAGCAGGTATGTTATTAAACCGATATAAAATCTTATCGGGCAGCCTATGGATAGAAGTTCTGGTTGTATCTATATTCACGGGATATGTGTTTACCCGGAAATTATCCGGAAAAGACAGTGTGTAATGATAATTCATTACAGATACATGATGCCCGGGGACCGGGGCAACGGGTGGGATTGAAAGCAAGCCGTTATACTTTGTTTTGAAGTTGTATTCCACCGTGTACGGGTAGTCCGGAACATTTGGTTTATAGTATAATACACGGTTATCGTCGTAAAGAGAACTGTTGGACGTCGCGCTAAAATCTTCCAGATACTTTCTTTTAATTTTTCGAATTAGTTTGTCATTTTTATCATAAATAAACCCCTTTGTAAAAGAAATATCCCTGAAACTATCGTAATATTCCATGAAATTGCTGTAGGAATCACCCCTTTTGTTATAAATCGTGATAAGGACTTTTTCTTTTCTAACAGCCTCGCTTTTTGATATTATTTCTATGATTGAATGATAATCCCTGATAACTACATCAGCATCCTTTCTTAGGGTTTCAGGTATTTTATCAATCGAAAATGACTGGCTATTACCCTGGTTATAAATAAAAAGAAAAATAAATGTAAAAAAAGGAATTCTCATGATCAGGTGATATTTTCAGGGAACGGGCTTAAGAAAGAAGCCATTTAATTGACTATAAAAATACAATTAAATGGCTTCTTTAAAAGAAATGAGATTACTTTTTTTTGGTGGCTTTACCGGGGGATTCCTGAACAGGAAGGGCATCCTTTTTTTTCTTAGAAGGCCTTCTAACACCGCGGGAACCCCTGAAAAGCTTACCTCTTCTTGTTTTTCTGTCTCCTTTTCCCATAATTACGAGTTTATTTAAATATCAAGTATTCGGAAAGTTAGGAAAAAGATCAATAACAAGCAAGTTGTTATGCCAGCTCCAATTTTTTCATGTCCAGATCAGGTTCAGTGACCCCGGAAATACCAAATTTATCAACCAGCACGTTTGCCACGTTGGGTGACAGGAAAGCCGGTAACGAAGGACCCAGGTGAATATTTTTCACGCCCAGGTAAAGTAATGCCAAAAGCACTATAACGGCTTTCTGCTCGTACCAGGCTATATTATATGCAATAGGCAATTCATTGATATCATTCAGGTTAAATACTTCTTTGAGTTTTAAAGCGATTACAGCTAAGGAATAAGAATCATTACACTGCCCGGCATCCAGAACTCTTGGTATGCCGTCAATATCACCCAGGGGTAGTTTGTTGTACCTGTACTTAGCGCATCCGGCAGTAAGGATAACAACATCGCCAGGTAGTTTTCCGGCAAATTGTGTATAGTAATCACGGTTCTTCATTCTGCCATCACACCCTGCCATGACAACAAATTTCCTGATTTTACCTTTTTTTACAGCATCTACAATTTTATCAGCCAACGAGAGTACCTGGTTATGGGCAAATCCCCCAACAATTGAACCTTCTTCAATACCCTGGGGAGGACTTGTTCTTTTTGCATGTTCAATAATCTCTGAAAAGTCTTTCATTCCATTCCCGTTTCTGTCCGGGATGTGTTTGAAGCCCGGGTATCCTGATTCTCCTGTGGTGTAAACCCGGTTGGTGTAGGTAGAATTCTTTCTCGGGGGGACAAGACAATTGGTGGTAAAAAGAACAGGGCCGTTGAATGTTTCAAATTCCTCATTTTGTTTCCACCATGAATTCCCGTAGTTGCCCACGAAGTGATCATACTTTTTAAAAGCGGGATAGTAGTTAGCCGGTAACATTTCGCTATGAGTATAAACATCCACGCCCGTGCCCCTGGTTTGCTCGAGAAGATCCTGCATGTCACGCAGGTCATGACCACTTATAAGTATGGCGGGATTGTTTCTCACGCCAATATTTACCTCTGTAATTTCCGGGTTTCCATAGGTGGCCGTGTTGGCTTTATCGAGCAGGGCCATGGTATTCACGCCAAATTTTCCGCATTCCAATACCATATCAATCAATTCTTCGGGTTTCGCGGAATCATCCAGAGATTTCACGAGTGCCTTTTCAATAAACGCGATAATGGTTTCATCATTATATCCAAGGTTCTCTGCATGTTTTGCATACGCGGCCATGCCTTTTACACCATAAATTACGAGCTCTTTTAAAGATCGGATGTCTTCATTTGTCTCTCTCGTGACAGAAGCTACCCCTGCCATATCGTACATTTTATCCATATCTTCTTCATGCCATGTGGCCGCATGATGATCTGACATTGGAACTAATATCCCCAGGTTTCTGGCTTTACTTTTTAATTCTTCACGCAAGTTAAACCCTTTTTTAATGTTACGGTGTATTGCAACATCATCAAAATTGGCATTGGTTATGGTGATAAAAAGGCTTGATAGCAAAAACCTGTCAATTTCTGTATTTTCATTTCCTTTTTCCCTGAGAACTTTACTAAAGATCGATATACCTTTCGCGGTATAAACAAGCAAATCCTGTAAACCTGCTGTTTCAGGATTTTTCCCGCACACTCCCTTTATGGTGCACCCGGTTCCTTTTGCAGCTTCCTGACATTGAAAACAAAACATATCCATGTTATTTCTTTTTAAAAGTTAATGAATTTTATAGTACAAAGAACGTTCAATTTCAAGAGGAATACTGTAACATATGTTACAATACAGGAAATTTTGTATTTTTGCAAGAAAATCATGGAAGAAGTTTTAACAGAGTGCAATCTTTTCAAGGGTATTAGTAAAAGTGAGCTGATTCATATTTTTAATCAGGTTAACTTCAGGAGGAGGAATTACAAAAAGGGGGAATTCATTGCTATGATGGACGATCGTTGTGATAATCTGATTATACTTTTAAGTGGAGCCGTAAGTGGTGAAATGCTTGATTTTTCTGGCAAAGTAATTCTCATAGACAGGATTTTTCCGCCACAAGCCCTGGCATCCCTGTTTTTGTTTGGGGAGAACAATCGTTTCCCTGTTAACGCGGTTGCAACAGAAGATTCAACGACTATTTTTATCAGCAGGGACGAGGTTTTCCACCTTTTTAAATTGAGCCGGGCTTTCCTGAAAAACTACCTGGATGACATGGCACAACGCGCGCAATTTCTTGCCCAGAAAATGCAATTTTTGTCTTTCAGGACAATCAGGGGGAAATTGGCACATTACCTGCTTCGAATGAGCAATCGCCTCGGGGATACATTCATATTGCCCATGTCGCAGGAGAAAATGGCAGAATTAATGGGTGTGGCCCGCCCTTCTCTGGCCAGGGTCATGGGCGAACTCAAAGATGAAGGAATAATTGCATTAAACCGTAAAGAAATAGAGTTGATTGATAAAGATGCTTTAAATCAATTACTCGAGTGAATACTCTCTTTCACATTTGTCTTCGCATCCGCATGAGAGACCTTTTTCGTCTAAACGGGGATTGGTTGAACGGCAACTACCCCCTGAGAATTCACCGTTTTTCTTGAAAATAACCCTCACGGAAAGGCCTATTAAGGCAATAACCACAAGTAAAATTGAAATAATGAATACTTCTACCATGAATACTATTCTAATTTATCAAATAAAAAGATAAAAATGTCCTTTACTTATAGGACAAAAATACCGGCATAAAGTTCATCCGCAATGACATTCATTATCAGGTTTTATTTTCCTGTGGCACCTGAGTTCATCATGTTTTACACAGGTTATTCCCTGTTTTTTCATATTCGGGTTTTTGCCAACGGAATGAGCCGGGAAACGCCCGTTTTTCCTGATAAGCATGTTAAGGCCAAGGCCCAGCATGGCAAGTGAGAGAAATACTAAACTGAGTAAAACAAGTTTTAATATCATATCAGTCAATCTTCTTGTCAAAGTTATGAAAATACAAGGTTATATCCTTAAAAGGTGTTTTTAAAATATCAGGCGTGTTAAACTATTTAAATGAATTCTTGTTATTTTTGGTATGAAAACGGAATTAATTGGGAAGAGTTATTCATATTTTGATAAAATGAGTTCCCTTCGCGGAAAAGACATATCTTTTGAAGACTTCAAAAAAGAAATCCTGGAGGATTACAGAATTTCTCAAGTTAGCAGGCAGCTAAGTAAACTTGGAAGAAAAGAAGTATTAACCGGGAAAGCAAAGTTTGGCATATTTGGAGATGGCAAAGAAATTGCCCAGGTAGCCATGGCCAAAAATTTCAGGAATGGAGATTGGCGATCGGGGTATTACCGGGATCAAACGTTCATGTTGGCAGCGGACTTGTTCACCCCGGAAGAATTTTTCGCACAACTTTATGGAGATACTGATGTTGACCGGAATCCAGGGAATGCAGGTCGCTCATTTAATAACCATTTTGCTACCCGTTCACTGAACCCGGATGGCAGCTGGAAAAATCTGTCTCAGATGAAGAATTCCGCTGCCGATCTATCACCTACTGCAGGACAAATGCCCAGGCTCGTGGGATTGGCATACGCGTCAAAATTATTCCGGCATAATCAATTTTTACATGCCTATACTAATTTGAGTGATCATGGTAACGAGGTTGCCTTTGGCATGATTGGTGACGCCAGTACAAGTGAAGGACATTTCTTTGAAACCATGAATGCCGCTGGAGTTATGCAAATTCCTATGGTTGTTGCCGTTTGGGACGATGGGTACGGGATTAGTGTTCCTGTTGAAGAACAAACCGTGAAAAGTGATATTTCCGTGGCATTAAAAGGTTTCGAGCGAGATAGTCAGGGAGACGGGATTCTCATCTACAAGGCCCGGGGATGGGATTACCCGGGATTATGTCTCATGTTTCACGAGGGCATCCAGAAAGCAAGAGATGAGCACGTGCCAGTGTTGTTTCACGTTACCGAAATGGTTCAGCCGCTGGGACATTCCACCTCGGGTTCGCACGAGCGGTATAAAAGTAAAGAACGGCTGGAATGGGAAAAGGCACATGACCCCTTGCTGAAAACCCGGGAATGGATACTGGCAAAAGGAATTGCCACGGAAAATGAACTGGATAGCCTCGAAGAGACAGCGCGGGTAAGAGCCAAGGAGGCCAGGGAGAAGGCTTGGTCGGATTTTATGTCACCCATTAAGAAGGAGAGAGAGAAACTATTGGAAATTGTGCAAAATAGAAATTGTGTTTGTAAAAGGGAGGGGTATGATAAGATTGATCAGATAGCTTCTGATTTAAAGAAAATTACTGCCCCGGTTCGCCGGGATGTTTTTAGTTCTGCCAAGAGAATTTTACGACATGTTTGTCTGGATTGTACCCAGCGCAAACAATTACAACAAGATTTAACACAATGGCTACAAGTGAATTACGAGAGAGCATATGAAAAGTACAGTGTCATGCTCTACAATGAGTCCAAAAGGTCTGCATTGAAGGTTAAAATAACAAATCCGTTTTTTTTTGATGATTCTCCTTTGATTAATGGCCGTGAAGTTCTCCGTGACAATTTTGATGTATTATTTGATAAATACCCTTTGCTATTGACCTTTGGTGAAGATACCGGTAAACTCGGTGATGTAAACCAGGCCCTGGAGGGCTTGCAGCAGAAATTTGGTTCCTGGCGGGTGAGCGATACTGGTATACGGGAGACCACGATTATTGGACAAGGCATTGGTCTTGCCTTGCGCGGGTTGAGACCCATTGCCGAGATCCAGTATTTTGATTATATCTTGTACGGGTTACAAACCCTGAGTGATGATTTAGCTACCTATCACTGGAGAACTAAAGGAGGACAGGCTGTTCCTTTAATTATCAGAACTCGTGGTCATCGTCTGGAAGGAATATGGCATTCCGGGTCTCCTTTGAGTATGGTAATTAATTCTATCCGGGGCGTTTACGTGTGTGTGCCCAGGAATATGACACAAGCCGCGGGATTTTATAACCTCCTCTTGCAGGCAGATGATCCGGCCCTCGTGGTAGAACCTCTTAATGGTTATCGTTTGAAAGAACGACGCCCGGGTAATCTTGGCGAGTTCACGGTACCTCTCGGTATTCCGGAAATTCTGAATGAAGGAGATGATGTTACCCTGGTTACTTATGGTTCATGTGTTCGTATTGCACAGGATGCAGTCAGGCAACTTGAAGAATTTCAAATTAGCGTGGAATTAATTGACGTTCAGACTCTTTTGCCTTTTGATATCAATCATGTAATTGTTGAATCAATTAAGAAAACCAACAGGATAATTTTCTTCGATGAAGATGTGCCCGGGGGAGCCACGGCATTTATGATGAAACAGGTAATTGAAGATCAGCAGGGGTATTTCTGGCTGGATTCAGAACCACGAACCATAACAGCGAAAGACCACAGGCCCGCTTATACTTCTGACGGGGATTATTTCTCGAATCCGAACGCGGAAGATGTTTTCGAGATCGTGTACGAAATGATGCATGAAGCAAAACCGGAAAAATATCCTCGATTGTACTGAAAAATGTCACAAGACCACTCTTTTCCCAATGAAACGAATGATAAAATAAATAACGGATATGCTAACTGGGAATAGAATCCATGAGGATATACCATAAGTTGCCGGGATGATTCCCAGAAAAATGCCAACAAACCCGGTCGTCAGCGCGTAAGGTATTTGAGTACGAACATGTTCAATAAGATTACATGAACTTGATAAAGAACTTAATATTGTAGTATCAGAAATGGGTGAAACATGATCACCCAGAACAGATCCGGCAAGTACAGAGGCTACAACATTGTGAAAAATGTCTAATACACGATGGTATTCCAGGCCATGATTTTCTGAAAGCATCCACGACGCGGGCAGTATCAGAGGGTATAATATAGCCATGGTTCCCCAGGAGGAACCTGTTGAAAATGCCACCAAAGCAGCCAGTATAAAGGTGATTGCCGGGACTAACAAGGGACTGATCTTGAATTCAATCAAGCTGAGTGAAATAAAATCAGCCGTGTGGAGATCCCCGGTCAGTGCCGCGATAGACCATGCCAAAATCAGGATAACGATCGCGGTTAACATGGTTTTAAACCCGTTAATAAGGCTGTCCACGGTATCTTTCAGGGAGATTAGTTTTTGAAACCGCGTAAGGAGCACGGCAACTAATACCCCGGAAATAGAAGACCATAAGAGGGCCCTGTATGAATCAGAATTGCCAATAATTTCAGAAAGTTTCTTGGCAAACGAAAGAGAAGTGTCATGCCAGGTCTCAGTATTCCACCCGGTATACAGTAGTCCGGCTATAGTTCCGAAAATTACTATCAGGACTGGTATAGCCGCGTTAAACCACCGTGTTGGAACTCCTTCTTCAACCCGGATATTATCAAGATTATGACCAATGGAACTGTCATCATCGCTCATTTGAGCGATTCCACCTTCCCGGGCTTTTTTTTCTGCTTTCAACATTGGACCAAAATCTTTCTTTTGCCAAATAATAAATAGAACAAAAAACAAGGTAAGGATAGGATAAAAAGAATATGCCAGGGAATTAATAAAAACATTATACGGGCTTTCATCGATATTCAGCGCGTTGATCCCTCCCTGAATATAACTTAATTCTGCACCAATCCAAGTGGTTACAAAGGCTATCGATGCTATGGGCGCTGCTGTAGAATCAACAATATAAGCCAGTTTTTCCCTGGAAATCCTTAACCGATCGGTAACTGATCGCATTGTATTGCCTACCACGAGCGTGTTGGCATAATCATCAAAGAAAATACTGATTCCGAGAAGCCAGGTGATAAACTGCCCGGAACGCGCTGACCGCGCGAACCTCGACAATTTTTTAACTATCCCTTTCATGCCGCCATTTCGCGTGATTAAGCTTACCATGGCCCCAATCAACATTGAAAATACAATAATGGAAACATGCCCGGTATCGGTTAATGCCCGGGTTACATACGTGTCTATTATTGAAAATAGTCCCTGGAAAAATGCTTTGACGAAGTTGCTGCCCTGGTATAGGTGTATGGTAAAAGTTCCCACGAATATACCGATAAATAAGGCACTAAAAACTTCTTTGAAAATAAGAGCGGCAAGAATGGCTATCAAAGGTGGGAGAATGCTGAACCATAAAGGAATAGGATTGACCGGCTCCTTGTATTCATGTCCCTGAAAGGTGAAAACAAGGGTTTCTTTTCGATCCGGCACGAATTGAAATCTGGCTAATCCATTATCAACGACAGCCTTCACGGATGATTGATTAATATAACCTCTTAAAGTATCTCCTTCAAGCAGGTTGCCAAGAGAATCTGATGTTATTTGCAGTTTTATAGTTGATGGGATATTTTTCACGGTAAAAGCCGGGAAATTGATCTCGAATCCTTGATTATGAAAATGCTTTGAAATATTCGTGTTTTGTCCGGAATAGCCATCTATCGTCGTATAGATAGACAGGGAAAGGATAAATGTTATTAATTTGATGAAATGTTTATATTTCATTTATAGAGATTGAGCTTCTGTTTTCTTATTTTTGTTTCACGCGTACGAAAATGCAATGATATAAAAATATTGGGAGAATAAGATTATTGAGGTATAGTTTTTGTTAATCACTTTTTTGGGATTAAGACAATATATCATGAATTTGAATATCGATTTTTTCAGGATGGAACAAGGAATTTCTCCAGCAAAGGGCCGGGTTTTAATAAGCGATCCTTTCCTGAACGATGCTTATTTCAAACGGTCCCTGGTTTTGTTGGTAGAGCATGGAGAAGAAGGTTCAGTAGGTTTCGTGTTGAACAAACCTATTGAAATTGACCCGAAAGAAGTGCTTACAGATTTTCCCGCGATGGAAGTTGATATTTCCGTGGGGGGGCCGGTAGGAAGTAACACGGTACACTATATTCATACGCTGGGAGAGGCAATTCCAAATAGCGTGAAAGTTACAAATGGTATTTACTGGGGTGGTGATTTTAACGTGATAAAAGACCTTGTTGAAGCCCGTGCCATCGATAAAACACAAATCAGGTTTTTCCTTGGTTATAGTGGATGGCAACCGAAACAACTGGATGGAGAGCTTTCCCAGAATGCCTGGGCAGTTGAAGAGATAACCCCGGGTCAGATTATGACTTGTTTCCAGGAAAATAGCTGGAAACAAACTTTGGAAAACCTCGGCCGTAAGTATAAAATATGGCTGAATACACCTGAAAACCCCGCGATGAATTAGGGAAAGAGCTGGATGTGCTTCATTAAATCTTCATTGGGTTCTATTTTTACCGGTTTTATTCCCGCTTTTATGGCCGCGGCAATATCGGTTTCCCGGTCACCAATAAAGAAAGCTTCTTTTTTATTCACGTTAAATCTCGCCATGCCTTTTTCCACCATGAGAGAATCGGGTTTTCGACATATACAGTTTTCAGAATCGGGGTGATGAGGACAGTAATAAATTTCATCGAGAGTGATACCTTCCTTCTCTAACTTTAATTTTAATATGTCGTGGATTTTTTCAACATCTTCATGGTTATACATCTTTTTGGCTATTCCTCCCTGGTTGGATATCACGATAAGTTTATATCCTTTAGATTGTAAAATTTTCAAGAATTCAGTAACCCCTTCATTAATCTCGAGATCCGCTGGTTTATAAACATAGTAATGTCCTGTATCATTATTAATTACACCATCCCGATCGAGAAAAACGGCCTTGTTCATTATATTACAAATTTTGAAACTGATCAATGAAGTGATTGATTAGGGAAAGGTCGATGAAGAGCGGATAAATAAACCCAAAGACCGCACCCACGAAATGAGCGTCATGATTAATATTGTCTGATCCTTTCTTACTCATGTACTGAGAATATATCAGGTACAGGACTCCAAATAAAATGCCCGGGATCGGGATAACAGCGTAAAAAAGTATTTTCTGTATCGGGGCAAAGAAAATACTCGTGAATACAATGGCCGACACTGCTCCTGATGCTCCAACCGAGTTATAGTATGGATTGTCCTTGTGCTTGGCTACCGATAAAACACTTGAAATAATAATGCCAATCACGTATAGCGAGATAAACCAAAGGATCGGAAACTTCAGGTAACCGCCTCCTTCCAGTTGATCAAAATACTGTTCAACTGCCGTGCCGAAAGAAAAAAGAACAAGCATGTTCACGATTAGATGAATCCAGTCGGCATGCAAAAACCCATGCGTGAGAAGACGGTACCATTCCTTACGATGAAAAGTCTGGTAGGGATTTAGTTGGAGTTTAGTGAAAACCGTTTCGTTGCTGAATGCCCAAATGGAAATAGCCGAGGTTAAGATAACAATGATCAGTGTCATGTAATTAATTTAATGAAGAATTTTGAAAATAAGTTCCTGTAATAACTCACCACCCGAAGCGGAGACATTGCCTTCGCCTTTCGATTTCATATCATATTCTCTTAACAGTGAAATAACCTGCATTGTTTTATTGAAAGAATACTTTTTGCTTCCTGTTTCATAATCTTTCACGAAAAAAGGATGGATTTTAAGAGCGGATGCAATACTATTCCTGTCGCTGCCTTTTCGCGATAAATAGAAATATAATAAAAGCTTGCTAAACGCGAAATAGAGTGTAGATATCGTGACGTTTACGGGATTGTCTCTTTGATTTTTACTAAAATACAATACAATCCTGTTGGCTTTTACTACATCCTTGTAAAACAGAGCTTTATTAAGTTCATAATTGTTGTAGTCTTTGCTGATACCGATATTTCTTTCAATATCCTGGGGGGTTACCTGATTTGTTCCTGCTGGCAGGGTAATCAGTAGCTTTTCAAGCTCGTTGGCAATTTTGGAAAGATCATTCCCCAAAAACTCGGTAAGCAGCATGGAAGCTTCGGGATCAATGGTGACTTTTTTGGCTTTCATGTAACCGGATATCCATTCGGGAATTTGATAATCATACCATTTTTTAGACTCGAAGAAGACGCCCTTATTCTGAACGGCCTTAACAAATTTTGTCCGTTTGTCAATTGATTTATACTTGTAATTAATTACCAGGAGGGTCGATTGAAGAGGTTTTTCAACATAAATCAGCAGATCTTCAATTTTTTTTATTTGCTGCGCTTCTTTCACGATTATAACCTGCTGATTTGTCATCATGGGATACCTGCGGGCAGCATTGATAATGGAAGGTACATCCGTGTCTTTGCCATATAATACAGTCTGGTTGAAGGTCTTTTCTTCTTCAGACAATATATTGTCCTGAATATATTTAGTGATAATATCAATATAAAAAGGTTCATCACCTGTAAGAAGATATACCGGTTTGTATATCTTGTTCTTCAGGTCTTGCATTATTTGCCGGTAATGTTTAAGATCTGACACCTTGTTTTATTTTGAGTAGCAAAGGTAATGATTATCCCTTAAAAATAGGGAAAAATTGGCAGGAGGTACCTATGAAATGGATTATTCTTTTTTCTTATTTTTACAGAAAGTTGTCTGCATGATTAAACTTAATTTTCCGGAATATGCTTTCCGGTTAAAAAGCGAGGATGGAAAATTGTATATTTTTGATGCAATCAGAAAAAAATTTCTGCTTTGCACACCAGAGGAGTGGGTGAGACAACATCTTGTTCAATATCTGCTGAATGAAAGGAATTATCCTGCTTCATTAATTGCACTTGAAATGGGAATAAGTTATAATGATTTAAAGCGACGCTGTGATATCGTGGTTTTTGAAAGGCATGGTCTACCACTGCTGATTGTTGAGTGTAAAGCCCCGCGGGTAAAAATATCGCAGGATACCTTTGATCAGATTGCCCGTTACAATATGAAATTAAGAGTGCCCTGGTTAGTAGTGTCGAATGGGATCGAGCATTACACGTGCAAGGTTGATTTTGGGAAAAAAAGTTACCGGTTTATTAAGGAAATTCCTTTATACAATGACCTTGAGCACTTTTGATTAACTATTTCTAATAAGCTGGAAAAAGTATTCATCACAAAATTTTGTACCCCGGTTTATCCATTGTTTTTTATTTCCTGTTTGCACGAACCCGAGTTTTTTAAAGAGAGCCAGCGAATCATCATTATCCGCGGCAATATTACAAAATAGCTGGTTTAGAAATAGCACTTCGAATGAGTACTTGATAAGCATTTCCATGGCGGCTTTGGCAAAACCTTTTCCCCGCTCATTTTTTTCGGCAATCACGATTCCGGTTCCGGATCTCAGGTTGAGGGGATCGAAATCGAATAGTTCAATTGTACCCACGGGTTTATTAAATTCCCTTGCTTCAATCATAAGGCGAAGTTGCCGGGTAGCAAATACATCATGATGAGCGCTTTCCAGGTATTTCTCCAAAAGATGTTTTGACAGGGGTGCGGTAGTATTACTCACCTTCCACGTGTCCATGGAGTTTTCCCATTTAAAAAGTAATTCAAGGTCTGAAGGTTCAAGCGCTCTTAGCCTTACTTTATCGCCTACAAGATACTTGTTGTTTATTTCCTTGTTCGTCAATATATTATTTTTTTAAGTACTGGAACTGGTCTCCCCCGGTTATCTCCACCAGATATATGTCGCTTTCTCCCAGGCTGTCTTCCCTGTTGCGAAGATTAATGATTCCCGTTGTTTTGCTGGTGGGCTGGTAGAAAAGGTTGTCGCCTGTAGTATTTAGCGGGAATCCTATATTGCGCGGTGGGGTCCATTGCCCGTTTTCGAATTTTGAAAAGAAAATATCATATCCTCCCATGTTTTGATGTCCCTCGGAGCTGAAAAAAAGTGTTTTTCCATCCTCACTGATAAATGGTGTTGCCTCATTCAGGTCTGTATTGATATTTTCTCCAAGGTTTTCAGGTTTGCTCCATTCACCATTTTGTTCCCTTGTTGAACGGAAAATATCAAATCCACCTTCTCCTTTCCTGTTACTCGTGAAATATAATATTTTACCATCTTTGGTTATTGATGCATGGGTTTCATCTTTTCGGGTATTTATATTATCTCCAAGGGGTTGGAACAAGGTCCATTTGTCATTCTCGAACCGGCTCAGGTACAGGTCACTGTTTCTTTTTAGTTTTCGGGTCAGGTACAATTCCGTGCCATCAAATGACAAACAGGTTGGATAGCAATCACCGTCTGAACCAACCTGTGGTGTGATATTCACGGGTTCAGTCCATTTCCCGTCTACTTTCTTCGACATGAAAAGGCCATCATAGAAGGTGAGAGAGGTAATATATACAAGGGTGTTACCATCGCCCGATATTACAGCATTCATATTATCAGAGGCGGTGTTTATGATTTCACCCATATTGGTAAAACTTAGTTCAATGGGTTTATCCTGAATGATTTTGGCTCTTTTCGCGGCTTCAATTTCATTTTCAACAATTCTGATATTATAATTGCCCTCGAAATATCTTGAAGACGTGAACCTGTCAAGCGCTTCAAGCGCCTTGTCAAGCTCGTTATTAATCCTGTAAGCTCTTGCAAGGTAAAAGAGGGTATGCAGTGGAGCCCTGTATTCTTCAAAAGTACTTTTCTTGTATTTATATGAAATTCTTTCTGCTGCTTGTTCAAAATAGGGTATGGCCCTGACTTCTTCCCCGGGAATACTTAGGTAGCACATTCCAATCTGAAAATTGATATTGCCATTGTCTGGCTTATACTGATGTAATTGCTTGTAATAATAGAGCGCTTCCCTGTATTCTTCAGTTTGAAAGAAAAACTCAGCATCATCAAATAATTCTTCACGTTCGGCACGGGTTTGCGCGCTTGAGTCAAGTAAAAAAGATAACAAGAAAACAACACATACAAGCCAACCAGACTGCAGGAATTTTATATTTTTAACTTGGTGTGTAAAAGGTACATGTTTCATATCTATCCTTATAATCTTTGTCAAATTTAATAATAAATCTGAACTACAACAATTATTCCATTTAAAGAAACATGTACGCCTGGTGTTTTGTAACACCTGAAATGAATAATGTTTAATGGAACACCTATTCTATTTTTAAATGCGCGGGTACTTCTACCTGTTTGATTTCCAGTATACCTTTACCTGCTTGTAATATTTTGAAGTCTACTCTTCTGTTAAATTTTCTTCCTTCCGGACTATCCGTTCCATCAGGCTTCGTATTGCGTGCTATAGGTTCATCTTCTCCACTGGTAGCAGTTTTAAGTCTTTCTTCATTTACTCCCTTGATAATTAGATAGGATTTTACTGCATTTGCTCTTCTTAGCGCGAGTTGTTTATTGTACTCGGAAGGTCCTATGGCATCAGTATGCCCGATGAGTTCAATATTAAGTCCTTCTGAATCCTCCATCGCGTTTGCTATTTTATCGAGTTTTTCTTTAGCAAGAGCAGTTAGCCGGGAACTATCAAAATTAAATAAGATGCTGCTAACCGAAATTCTTGGTCTGCTGGCTGGAGGAGAAGCCGGGGGCAACTGATCTTCCGATATCTGCTCTTCTTTCACGGGTTGGTCTACCGTATCGGTTTCGATAATATCTTCATCGGGAATCGGGGTTTCTTTTTCTTCATCAGATAATTCAACATCGGTTTTTTCTTCCCTGGTAGTGGTCTCGGCCAGTTCTACGGGTGGTGCCTCCATAAATTCAATCCTGTAGATATCTTCATCTCCAAGACCATCTTCGCGGAATAATGCCATGTAAGCGTATTCGCCATTATTTACAGGTGTGAAAAACAGATCGTCATCGGTAGTATTAACGGGGTAACCAATATTAACCGGCTCTGTCCATCGATTATCACCAACCCGTCTCGAGTAAAAAATATCAAAGCCGCCCATGTTATAGTGCCCTTGAGAAGAAAAATACAATGTATTTCCATCCTCGGTAATAACCGGGTAGCTTTCATTCAAAGGTGTGTTTATGACATCTCCCATGTTAACGGGATTGCCCCATTCACCGTTAGGGAGTTTTTTTGCATAGAAAATATCCATCCCGCCAAGACTTTCTTTCCGGTTGCTTGTAAAATAGAGTGTTTGTCCATCTTTAGACACAGACCCATGAGATTCCCAGAATTTTGTATTGATATTTTTTCCAAGTGGTCGCGAAACAGTCCACTGTCCTTCCTGGTATTCGGAGATATGAATATCGGAGTCGAAATTATCTTCCTTGGTTAAGTATAAAATACTCCCGTCATGTGAGATAGCTGCTGTAAATTGATCCCCGTCGGATTGGATTTGCGGCGTGACATTTACCGGATCTGTCCATTCTCCATTTATTTTTCTTGCAACATAAACAGCATCATAAAAAGCTAGACGATTCATGTAAGCAATAGTGGTTTCATCTCCCGAAACCACGGGTTGGTAGTTTGATGCGCTGTTATTGATTGTTGAACCAAGGTTGATGAAATTAACAGGTACGGGTTTTGCCTGTAACTCACGTGCATTTTTACAAGCTTGTATTTGTTGGTTAGCAAATTTGACGTTGGTTTGAATATCTTCATTACTCTTTTTGCCCAGTTTTTTATACTTCTCGTACGCGGCAATAGCCTTGTCCAGTTGATTGTTAATTCTATAAGCATTTCCAAGATAAATGTAAACATCATAGGGTGCTTTTGTTTCGCTGAGCGAGCCTTCCCTGTAATTATTTGTCAGATTCTCGGTTGCTTTTTCCAGGTATGGAATTGCCTTTGGTTTTTGGCCGGGTATGTTCACGTAACATACACCAATGCGATAATTTAAGTTAGCGTTGTTCTCAAATCCTCTCTTGTATAGTTTCATGTACTCCGTGAGGGCATCTATATAATACTCTTCCATGAGAAAAAATTCCGCGTCTAAAAAAACATCGCGATATGCAGAGTTTATCCCCTGCGGGTGTGCAGGCGTGTAAAACATCGAAAGAACGGAAAGAATTAATAGAGCTCGTTTCATCATGATAATTTTTTTATGGCTTACCATCTGCATGAAAAACTAATTACCCCCGTTAATTCACGGTCTTTTCAGTAATTCATGATATTTTAGCAACCGTATGTTTTGGTCCAGGTTTCTAAGTTTAAAAATACAAAAAATCTTGTACTTGCAAAGCGGTTTTTAAAACAAAGTGCATTTGGCCAATAAAATCATTAAAAAGAGCTGTATAATAATTCATTGCTTTTTATTCAGGACAGTCACTTTACTCTATTGACAAACTTATATTACCTGGAAAAGTTTTATTTTCTTTTTTTTCTACTTTTCCTGTAAAAAATAAAGAAAAGTATCAGGATAATAGTAAGTCCTACCCATGTAATAACAGGAGTCAGGTATTTCCCGGGTTGCCCGGTATCTTCGTCAGCGGGTACTCCCGGGTGATCAAATATTTCATCAGGATCCATCATGGTTTGGGTCAGTCCTAATAATAGTTGAATAATATCCTGTTTGCTAATCTCATGTTGCCCGGCATTGTTAAGCAGATATTGAATAATACCGGAAAGATCCGTTATGTTTTCGTTTTCAAGGTTACTTTTCAGGTATTGTAATAATTCCCGTAAGTTACCCTCGCTCATTTTTATCATTTTATCCAATAAATAATGCAGGTAAGTTTCCCGAGCAAGGTTGGTCAGGCCATCTTTTAATTCTGATTCATACGTCGGGTGATTTTCAAGCAAATAATCAACCAGTTCATTTGGCGATTTTAATTCAGCAGGCTCAACATAACGGGTAATTATTTTATTGAGATCGGGTGCCGAGTGGATTTTAAGTCCTTCGATAAATTCCTTCATGTCACTCTCATGGGCCATTGCAGCCAGTGCTTTAAGTACCTGGGTGCTTGTAAATATTTTTTCACCACTTAGCTTGTAGAGGTAATCAGTGAGTTCTGCTGGTGATGCTATACCTGCTTTATCTGGCATGAGGGTATCAAGAACATTTTTTAACCCGGGTCTTGCAAAACGGGCCAATGCACGCGCGAAACCCATTGTTTCTGATGCTTCGGCATAGCCGGAGAAAAGATTTTCAAGATCATCCATACTGTAGATACCGGATGTATCTTTTATTATTCCTGAAGCCAGGGAACGAGTACCGGGGAATGAATCTGGATTTAGAGCAGCAATATACTCCTTCATGTGCCCGGGAGCATGTTGATAAAGCAAATCCCTGATCGCGTTGAATTGCATGGTGTCAAAATACAGATTTTCGACAATGTCTTCTGTCACCTGGTCGGTATCATCACTTTTACCAGCCATGGATTCCGGGATTTGATCCTCGGGTGTTTTCTCAGGAGAGGCCTGAATCCAAATTGTATCACGACTTTCACCACCTTCATTATTATGGAGGATAATCTCAAGCATGTTTAGACCTTCCCCGGGAGTATACTTGTATGTAAACCTGTTTCTTTTTACCGGGAAATTGTCTTTTCTCCTGTAAACAGAATCCACGAGAACATTTATTTCCAAATGATCCGCGTTTTCGGTTTTTAATTTAAGTTTCAAGGTCTCCCCCGCGTCCGTGTATATTTCCTTATTCTTGATTGAAAGTTTAGGATCAACAGGAAGTTCATCCATGTCGGGACTAATTTCTTCGGGTTTCTTTAAAATAGTTTCAAGGGTGACATCCCCGGCTTGAAAATCTTTGGTAATTTCAAAATCACGAGAGAATTCTTCAAATCCTTCTTCATTGATTTGCATGGTATATTTTCCAGCGGGCAGTTTGACCGTGAATGAGTCTGTTACTGATGCGCTCAATTTCTCTAAAATGGTACGCTTGTTTTCTTGGTCTATTATTGTTACTTCAACAGAAGAAGGTGCATGCATTACCTTTCCGTCTAAGCGTACAATGCCACTTATCTGGAATTTTCTGGGATGGGTTTCAGAATATATGGTCAAAAGGTAAATATCATTTCTGCCTAAGGTATTGTCATCTTCAAATCTTGACATGTAGGCAAACTTTCCGTTTTTAAATGGTTGGTAAAAAACATTATCGTCAGTGGTATTAATCGGGTAACCGACGTTCAGGGGAGGAGACCATGTACCGTCATCATACAGTGATGAATAAAAAACATCGTAACCTCCCATGTTGAAATGACCATAGGAACTAAAATAAAGTGTTTTCCCGTCTTCAGTAATAAAGGGTGTTTCTTCGTTATATGGTGTATTAATCACCGGGCCAAGATTAACTGCTGGTCCCCATGTTCCATCACTATTTCGAAATGATTTATATATATCCAGGCCGCCATATCCTCCTTTGCGGTTACTGGTAAAATAAAGGGTTTTTCCATCTGATGAAATTGATGCATGTGATTCCCAGTATTTCGTATTGATATTCTCACCCAGTTTGTTTGGCTTGGACCAGACCCCGTTTTTATAGTGACTCACGTATATTTCACCAAGAAATCCCTCGTTCCTGTAAAGGTAGAGCTCTGTGCCATCACTGGAGATGCTCGTGGGGTATACATCCCCGTCAATGCCAAATTCGGGAATGAGATTTCGGGGATACTGCCATTCGCCGTTCTTTTTTTCAGCAAAAAAAACGGCGTCATAAAACTGCAGTTCCTCAACATAAATTAATTTCGAGCCATCCGGGGAAATGACGGGGTTTTTTTGAGCGAACCGGGAGTTGATTTTTTCTCCAAGATTCGTTATGTCAACATCAACCGGGTTTGCTTTTAATTTTCTGGCATTTAAAACGGCAGTAATTTGTTCGTCTACTAATTCTTCCTTGTAGACAGAAGGATTCAAAATTTCTTTAAAATGATAGTAGTTTTCGAGGGCTTCATCCAGTTCATTATTGATCCTGTATGCATTACCCAGGTAAAAAAAGACATCCGGTGGGGCATTGGTCTCCTTGAAAGAATTCTCTTTATATTTTTCAGTAAGACTTGATTTTGCTTTCTCCAGGTATGTAATGCTTTTCTCTTTCTCGTATGGAATATTCAGGTAGCAAATCCCGATCTTGTAATTGAGATTCGCGTTATCAGGGTATAATTTTAACAGGCGGAGATATGAAGGAAGTGCCTCATTATACTCTTCA
This sequence comes from uncultured Bacteroidales bacterium, assembly GCA_964426725.1. Taxonomy (GTDB): domain Bacteria; phylum Bacteroidota; class Bacteroidia; order Bacteroidales; family CAYRRV01; genus CAYRRV01. The sequence continues at coordinate 143,518 of CAYRRV010000002.1, forward strand.
AAATGAAAATATGATTCAGCTTCAAGAAATATTTCTTTATCGTCCCGGGCAGGAGCTAAAGCCAGAAGGAAGAAAAGAACTATGGAAATGATTGTTCCTTTGAATATTTGCATCGTTTTTGTTTAATATTTCTTCAACAAATTTAACAAATTAAAGAAATAGTTGTGTTTTAAACAATTGAAAAATCATCTTTTTGATGTACAATATATCTTTGACCTCAAATAAACATCTTTTATACATGAATTTTACCCAGTGACGAGTCAGATTTGATATTGCAGACGGGATGTCAATTTATTCAGGTCACGTGGTACATATCAACCGTCATTTTCCCATTGACAAGACACGAGGTTGAGCGGTTGGAGAGAAAGTGAAATGCTTATTATATCTTCATCGATTGAGCAAATCGCTCAATTTGGGTTATATAATACGTTCAGGATTAAAATCTTCCAGATAAAGTGCAACCTGTTGAAGAAACATTCCTCCCAGTGCTCCATCTATTACCCGGTGATCGTATGACATGGAAAGCATGCAGATATCCCGGATTCCGATACTCCATGTATTCCTGGTTTTTATTGCAGCAGGTTTTTTCAGTATGGCCCCGGCAGCGAGAATGGCAACCTGGGGTTGATTTATTACAGGGGTTCCCGTTAATGTGCCGAATGCACCCAGGTTGGTAAAAGTGAAGGTACCTCCCTGAATTTCCTCGGGGTTAAGTTTGTTTTCCCTTGCCCTTTGAGCAAGATCATTTACCTCCGTGGCTAATCCTTTTAAATTTTTACTGCCGGCATTCTTTATCACGGGAACAATTAAATTTCCATTCGGCAGGGCGGTTGCCATTCCAATATTTAACTTTTGTTTATAGATGATATTGTTATTGTCAACAGAGATATTGAGATTCGGGTATTTTTTAAGGGCGTGTATAATAGCTTCTAAAAAGAGAGGGGTAAAAGTTAACTTTTGACCGTGTTTGCGCAGAAAATCATTCTTGTTTTTTTCTCTCCATTTCACGAGATTAGTGACATCTGCTTCATGAAATGAGGTGACATGGGCAGATGTTTTTACTGAATAATTCATGTGTTTCGCGATTAGTTGTCGCGTTCTCGACATTTTTTCTACCCTGTTATCATCACTTCCATAGATCTGGTTCCTGGAAAGAAATGCCGGTTCTTCTTCCTTTTGGGAGATTTCCTGTCTGACACCGGATTTTTTATTTTTCAGGTAATTATAGAAGTCATCCCTCGTGATTCTCCCGGATGATGAAGTACCTTTGATAGATGATAACTCGTTCGGGGAGATATTCATCTCAGTTGCCATTTTTTTTACCAATGGCGATATAAATCCTGTTTTTTTACTTTCGATTGAATCATCCGCCTGATAAGAAATACTTGCATGTTGAGTTTTTTGGGTCTCTTTCTGTTCTTCTTTTTCTGGTCTTAAAATGTTGGCATCTGTTTCGGTTTTCACGATGAGCTTTTCATCACTGGTTGATTCATTTTTTTCACTTACCATGATCCCGATGGTGTCTCCGATTTTTGGAATCTCTCCTTCGTTTCTCACTATTTTCTTTAAATACCCGGCAGCAGGTGCGGTAATTTCACTATCAACCTTATCTGTAGCAATTTCGACAACAGGAGTATCTTCGTCAATAAAATCTCCTTCTTTTACCATCCACCGGGTTATGGTAGCCTCTGTAACACCTTCTCCCATTGCAGGGATAATGATATCAATTCGCGCCATTTTAAATTTTCTTACCCTTGTTTATTAATGCCTGTTAAACGGTTTCAACGCCCTGAATGTTTAAAACCCTTGTAAATAATGTTGAGATCATTGATAATCCGGTAATCTTTAGCGTAAAGAATATTCAGTTTTTCTGAAAGCTCACGGGGGATATCTTTTCGTTTTATCGCGTCCAAAGGAGTGAGTATACCCACTTTAATGGGTGGCAGGTTTTGTATAGGTGTTTCTTTATCTGAATAATAGCCAACCCAGGAAGCCATACCAAAAAATACCCTGCTGATATTTTTAAGAAACCTGGCTGGCTTTTTAACAAGAAAAGCAAAAACGGGGTAGAAAATCAAAAAGATCAACGATAATAAAACATCGAGGACCCTTTTGTTTCTTTTGTTAAAGCCTTTATCAATCAGATTGAAATCAATGGTATATAATTCTCCAGCAGTGTTAATAGAATTACTGCCAATGATGGATAGACTTTCTTCGGGAGCAATTTTATAATCCACATTTATTCCCGAAAGCCTTAGCATGTTGCGAATAATATCCCGTGATTTCAGATTTCCCGCGCAAAAAATAATTTCTTCAATTTTATTCACTTTTACAATTTCCGGGAGTTGTTCGATCGTGCCCAGCATGCCTTCCTCTGAACCATTAACTTCAGGTTTTATCAATCCCACGAGATTGAACTTAAGGTTTGTTTGTTTTAACAATTCCTGTACCCTTTTTGCTTCTTTCCCACTTCCCAGGATAGCAATTCTTTTTCGTTTAGCAAGGGCAAGCTGGTAGCCATTAACTTTAAAAACATGTAATATAACCCTGAAAGATAGAATCGTGAGAACAGACCAGGTAACTCCAAACAATATCATTGCTCTTGAAAAGCGATATTGAAGTGGTAGTAAGGCATATATGACCAGGATGATGAGCGTGCCTGTCGTGAGACCCTTAAGGATATTTAAAATCTTGACTGGTTTCTCATACCCCCCGAGATAATATATCATGAAAAGCCAAATCAAAATATAAAGGGGAACAATAACAACCATGTAAAAGTCCGGGTACTTGGCTGTTTGACCCAGCGCGACATCCTCCCACCATGGCAAAATCAGTTTATACCCGGCATAAATGAGAATGAAATCAAATAATGGCAAAAACATGGAACCGAGTATTCTTTTTAAAACGGAAAGGAATGCCCGAAAATAGATAGCAATATTAATAATTGATGAGAAAAGTTTCGCGTTACCAGCGGGAAAATGTTTCCTGGCAAAGATGATCATTGCGTTATAAAAGGTGCGCACGTAATTAAGACTTCCTTTTTTCGTGCTTTCCCCCTTGTAATGAATAATTGTGGTTTCTGGATAATAATAATTTATAAAGCCTCCTTTAAGTATCCTGTATGAGAGGTCAATATCCTCACCATACATGAAGAATGATTCATCAAGATACCCGACCTTTTCAAGCACGCTCTTTCTGATGAACATGAAGGCCCCGGGTAATATTTCTATCTCATGTGTTTTATTTTTATCGAGATGACCCAGGTGGTATTTCGCGAATCTTTTAGATTTGGGAAAAAGTGTTGATAAACCGAATATTTTATAAAAGGCTACTTCAGGCGTGGGTAATGATCTTTTGGATTCCGGCAGGAAGTGTCCCTTTCCATCAATCATTTTTACACTCATTGAACCGGCTTTTGGGTGTTCTTCCATGAAATGATGGCATTTCAGGAGAGTATCTTCTTCTATTACCGTGTCCGGGTTAAGTAGCAAGATATATTTTCCTTTTGCCTGTTCAATTGCCTGATTGTTGGCCTTTGAAAAACCAACATTTTCTTTATTGGCAATAAGGATTACCTCCGGAAATTTACTTAATATCATTTGGTTAGAACCATCCACGGAATTGTTATCAACTACAAAAACTTCAACATTCAGGTGCTTAACAGCCCTGATAACCGAATTTAAACATTGTTCAAGGAAGTATTTAACGTTGTAGTTTACAATGATTACTGATATATCCATATTTTTCGTGGACATCAAAAGTCAGTCGATATTTTTTTATTGTACAAAATCAGCACATTCCAACAGTACCATGCGGCATGAATTTTTATTTCCCAGCGAGCATGATTTATGAAAGTTTTCGCAAGCATTGATATAATCTTCTAATCGCATGTAGGCCATTCCAAGATTGTAATGTGCTACATCGTTATCGGGTGCCAGTTCGAGAGAGCGGCTAAAGTCCTGTATGGCGCTATCATAATCTTTCATGTTATAATAAACGATACCCCGGCTGTTATAAGCGCTTGCCCTGAGCGGGCTTATTTGAATTGCCCTGCTTAAATCGGCACGGGCATTCTCGAATTCCTGAAGGTTTTGATAAGCAACTCCCCGGTTGAGAAAAATATTGAATAGATTTTCTTCGGGATTAAGGTCCAAAGCCCTGTTTAAATCTTCCAGGGCCTTGCTGTATTTTTCGCGGTAGATATTTAATACACCGCGAGTATAATAATACAATGGTTCTGCCGGCTGGTTTTTAATTGCTTTTTCAACAAGTGACATGGCTTCTTTTTTCCTGTTGAGAAAATTCAGCGCGAAAGCTTTACCCCTGAATGCTTCAATTAAGTCGGGATTTATTTCCAGTGCTTTTTCATAATTCTCGAGTGCATTAGCATATTCTTGAAGAGCTGAATAAATCTCTCCCTTCACGTAAAATGCCATTTCATTATCCGGATCGAGTTGCAGGGCCTGGTTTATATCATTAAGAGCAGCATCATAATTATTGAGACCCAGCTTAGCCTTTGCTCTTCCAATGTAAGCCCCGGGATTGGCAGCATCCATTCTAACAGCACGGTTAAATTCCCTGATAGCTTCCATGTACTCTTGATTATCCAGATATTGCCTACCATCATCAATAGCAGCATTGGATGCATCACGCTGGGAATAAGCCTGCAGAGTTAACGCGATGATTGCAAACAACAACAGCGATTTCTTCATTTTTTCAAAATTATCATAGTCAGGAACAAATCTACAATTTTTTTTTGTTTCTAACTATTCCTTCAAATCGATCTCTAACTGGTTTCTCAATAAATCCTCAAAATTCTCTCGTTTTGTTATCAAATGGTCCTTTCCCTTGTGCACGAGAACCTCGGCAGGTCTGAAGCGTGAATTATAGTTGGAGGACATGGCATAACAGTAGGCTCCAGCGTTCAGAAAACATAATGTATCACCTTCTTTAATTTCACTGATTTTTCTGTTGTAACCAAAAGTATCTGTTTCACAGATGTATCCAACTACCGAGTAAATCCTGGGTTTACCTGATGGATTAGAAACATTAATGATGTGATGATATGCATCGTAAAACATGGGCCGGATAAGATGATTCATTCCCGAGTCGACACCCGCGAAAATGGTTGAGGTCGTTTGTTTGATGACATTCACGTTCGCGAATAGGAAGCCCGCCTCGCTCACTAGAAATTTTCCCGGTTCAAAAACGAGTGTTAGTTCCTTGCCATATTCCTTGCAAAAAGCCCTGAATCTCTTGGAAAGGTCTTTTCCCAAAGATTCGATATCAGTAAAAATATCGTCTGGTTTATAGGCCACCTTAAAACCACTGCCAAAATCGATATAATCGAGATTTTTAAATTCTTTTGCCGTGCGTAACATGATTTCTGCACCGCGGAGGAAAACTTCAACATCGAGGATATCGCTGCCAGTGTGCATGTGTAATCCCTCGACGTGCATATTGTTGGCCTCGATTAATCGATGAACCAGAGGTAGCTGATATACGGATATGCCGAATTTTGAATCGATATGTCCTGTTGATATCTTGGTGTTTCCACCACCCATGATATGCGGGTTCAGGCGAATACAGACCGGAACCTCTCCTCCATATTCATGACCAAAAAGTTCCAGTATGGAAATATTATCGATGTTCACGCGAACACCTTCTTTAACAGCAAGATTGATTTCTTCCAATGAAACACAATTTGGCGTGTACATGATATCTTGTGGTGCAAAACCTGCTTTTAGGCCCAACCAGACTTCCTGAATAGAAACGGCATCCAGTCCGGAACCCAGTTGCTGAAAAAACCTGAGAATGTTAATATTCGTGAGTGCTTTACACGCGTAGTTAATCTTAACATTACAAGATTTAAAAGCATTTTTTAACCTTTTGTATTGTTGTTCCATTTTTCTCGTGCTGTACACGTAGAGAGGCGTGTCGTATTTCTTACGCAACTCTTCCACGGGAATTCCTTCAATTACGTAGTGTCCGTTTGTTAATTCCATGCTTGTAAATCTGTTATTTGTTTCCGCGAAGATAATGTTTATCGGCAAAAGAGATAAGAAAAAGATTATTTTTCAAAAGGGTGTCTGTTAACAAGGGATCTTCCAAGCGTGATTTCATCGGTATATTCCAATTCATCACCAATGGCAACACCTCGTGCCAGTGTAGTGATGATAATATCGAATTTCTTTAATTTCTTGTAGATATAAAAATTAGTTGTATCTCCTTCCATGGTTGTGCTTAATGCAAGGATTACTTCCACCGGGTTAACTTTTGTTACCCGTTCGCTGAGACTTTCTATCTTTAAATCGGAAGGACCAATACCATCCATGGGAGAGATAATTCCTCCCAACACGTGATATAATCCCTTGTATTGTCTCGTGTTTTCAATTGCCAGTACATCCCTGATATTTTCCACCACGCAAATAATGGATTTATCACGCGATTTATCAGAACAAATTTGACAAATTTCGGCATCAGCCAGGTTATGGCATATTTTACATTCCCTGATCTCGTTTTTTAGTTGAATAATAGCTTTACCAAAGGCTTCAACATCTTCTTTTTTCTGTCTCAACAGCCAAAGCACGAGGCGCATGGCCGTTTTCCCCCCGATGCCGGGTAGACGTGAAAATTCCTGCACTGCTTTTTCCAGCAACCTGGAGTGAAATTGTTGCATATCTTCATACTAATTATAAATTGTAAAGGTAATTAAAGCGCTTGAGCAAAACATTTTTATTTGTATTCTTTTTTATTCATCTTTACCGGCAAATTAACTGACCAGCATGAGTCCCTTTTGGTTATTATTTATTATTGCCCTGTATTTTGGCGTACTTCTCCTTATCTCGTACCATACTTCGCGGGGTGCAGGTAACGAGGCGTTTTTTCTGGGTAACCGAAAATCCCCATGGTACGTGGTTGCTTTCGGGATGATTGGTGCTTCACTCTCGGGCGTTACTTTTATTTCTGTTCCTGGCTGGGTGGGTGAAAGTCAATTTTCATACATGCAGATGGTATTGGGATACTTGCCCGGGTATTTCGTGATAGCCAATATTTTATTACCTTTATATTACAGGCTTAATCTAACCTCGATATATACCTATCTTGATGAACGGTTTGGAAGGAGTTCTTACAAGACCGGTTCGGTTTTTTTTCTCATTTCCCGCGCCATTGGGGCATCATTCCGATTGTTTTTAGTAGCTAACGTTTTACAAATATCAATGTTTGACAAGTGGAACGTGCCTTTTTTTGTAACCGTGATGATTACCATACTGCTCATATGGTTATACACGAACCGCGGGGGGATTAAGACCATTATCTGGACAGACAGCCTGCAGACTTTTTCCATGCTCGCCGCTGTTTTTATAACAATTATTCTGGTAAGCCGGCGACTCAATCTCGATTTTATTGGTTTTTTTGAGACAGTGGCGAGTAGCAGTCATTCAAAGATTTTTTTCTTTGATGACTGGCAGGGAAGTCAACATTTTGTCAAGCAATTTCTGGCAGGTATGTTTATTACCATCGTGATGACTGGCCTGGACCAGGATATGATGCAAAAAAATCTAAGTTGCAGGAACCTCAAGGACGCGAAGAAGAACATGTACTTGTACAGTGCGGCTTTCGTGCCAGTGAACTTGCTCTTTTTGTCCCTTGGAGCCCTTCTTTATATTTTTGCAGCAAACAGCGCTTTAACGATTCCTGAAAGATCGGATGATATATTTCCCATGTTGGCCACGGGAGGGTTTTTACCTCCTATCGTGGGCATTTTCTTTATCATCGGCTTAATAGCAGCAGCATACTCTAGCGCGGATTCAGCTCTCACGGCACTCACAACTTCTTTTACCGTTGACATACTGGATGGCAATGCAAAACCTGAAGAAACAGTAACGCGGATAAGAAAAATGGTACACGTTGGAATTTCGATTTTTTTGCTTTTATTAATTCTTCTTTTCCGGGCGATTAATAATCAAAGCGTGATCAGTGCTATTTTCACGGTAGCAGGATACACCTACGGACCCTTGTTAGGCATGTACGCTTTTGGACTCTTCACGAGAATGAAAATAATTGACCGGTGGGTTCCGTTTGTTGCTGTTCTATCCCCGGGACTCACATTCATCATAAACTATTATTCCGAAACCTGGTTCGGAGGATACAAGTTTGGTTTCGAGTTACTGATCGTGAATGGTTTGATTACATTTACCGGGCTTCTGGTTCTTTCTTTTTTCCGGAAAAAGAAAAAAGTTGGTTAAAAAATATTCTATCATCTTCCTTCCATTGTTCAGTATCGTACAAAAGGTGTATTTTTTATACAGGTTGCTATAGTTTCATGTTTTTCTTAATATCTTTTAACATGCTGATTAATAGATTAAAAACATAAACGGTACAGCTTGAAAAATCATTTTTCAAAAATTTTAAAAAAAACAAAAAATGATCAGGAATTATTTAATTACTGCCTGGACGTGCTTAACAAGGAGACCGTTAAGCACATGGGTGTTGAAAATCCATTGGGAATGATCATTAGACATGGAGATCACGAGGGGCAGGTGATTGGCATTACAGAGGATTTCAATTTCAGACACCTGAGTCGTGGTGTTGACCCGTTGATTTTTAGAGTTGTGCCTAATTATTTAAGGCATGTTGCCGTTAAATTGTCCGGCACCAATGTTAAACAAACAGTGGATGAGATTGAAGATACATGGGCAGGGCTTTTCCCCGATGAACCTTTCGAGTATCATTTTCTCGATGAAGATTTCGAGAAGCTATACCGGGCTGAAATTAGGATGGGGAATTTATTCTTGTCTTTTTCGATTCTGGCTATACTGATCTTTTGCCTGGGATTGTTAGGAATGGCATTCTTAGTTACCGAGCAGCGAAACAAGGAAATTGGTATCAGGAAAACAATGGGGGCATCGAAAACCAACATCATTTATTTATTGCTATTTGATTTCGTGAAATGGATATTAATTGCCAATGTAATTGCCTGGCCCATTGCCTGGTTTTACATGCAAAACTGGTTGCAGGATTATGCCTTTAAGAATTATTTTTACTGGCAGGCATTATCGCTTTGCTCATTGCCGTAATGGTGGTAATTGTACAGGCCATAAGATCAGCAAGGGCCAATCCGGCGGTATCTTTAAAATATGAATAGGAATGAGGATTGGTTAATCCTCCCCGTTATTCTGCATGTAAATTTCATTTAATATGTCGGCATACTTATCGTGTAATACCTTGCGACGTAATTTTAAGGTTGGAGAGAGTTCACCGGTTTGCGGTGTCCACTCTTCTTTAACCAGCCGGAATCGTTTGATGTGCTCGGTTTGCCCCAGTTGTTTGTTCATGTTACTGACTTCTTTCTGAAAACGCGCGATAACGACCGGATTGTTAATTAACTCCTCGTTGTCCCTGAATTTAACTTTGTGTATGGAAGCCCAGTTATGAAGGAAGGGAAAGTTTGGTGAAATAAGGGCGCTGGCGAATTTTTGATTTTCACCCACTACCATGAGTTGTTCTATGAAAAAAGATTCCTTGAATTTGTTTTCAATGACCTGTGGGGCAATATATTTCCCACTGGAGAGCTTGAACATCTCTTTCTTACGGTCAGTAATTTTCAGGTACTTATTGTCGATCATTATACCGATATCTCCAGTATGTAACCAACCGTCTTCATCAATTGTTTCTTTGGTCAATTCAGGTTCCTTGTAATAACCCAGCATGATGTTTGGCCCTTTACAGAGGATTTCACCATCACTGGCAATTTTTACCTCCACATCCTCGAAAAGAGGTCCAACGGTACCAACCATTATGTCACCGGTTACAATATTATTGGCTGCTATCACCGGGGAAGTTTCGGTCAGACCATACCCTTCCAGTACCGGAACACCTGCTGCTCCAAATACCCTGGAAAGTCTTGGCTGCAAGGCCGCTCCACCAACGATAATTAGTCCGCAATTACCACCCAGGGCTTCCTGCCATTTTTTGAACACGAGCTTTCGGGCTAAATTGAGTTGCGAACGGTAAATTGATGAATGTTTCTTATTGTAATCGAACTTATGACCGAGATTGAGGGCCCAAAAGAAAATTCTTTTCTTGATTCCTGGTAAGTCCTTGCCAATACCCACGATACGGTCGAATACCCGCTCGATAAGCCTGGGTACCGAAATAAAAACGTGGGGTTTGATTTCTTTTAGATTATCAGCAATTGTCCCGAGATTTTCAGCATAGTAAATACTAATTCCCTTGCTTTGAAAGTGATAGTTTACCATTCTCTCGAAAACATGACACAAGGGTAAAAAGCTGAGTGTTCGGTGGTTTTGGTTAAACGGGTGAATACTTCCAGCTGACCTGGCATTGGTCATTATATTTTTGTGTGAGAGCATAACTCCTTTAGGGTTTCCTGTTGTACCAGAGGTGTATATGAGAGTTGCCATTTCATCCGGTTTAATTCCGGCTTTGATTTTTTCGACTTCTACCCGGTACTTTTCCTCGTTTTTTTCGCCTAGTTCAACTATCTCGGCCCAGTTTCTTTCTCCATCTATTTCATTGAAAGTAAACAGGTGGTTGATTTTTTTCAACTCTTCAAATACAGGTTTGATCTTTGCCAGTAAAAGCTTGTCTGAAATAATTAAAATTTTTGGCTGACAATGGTCGAGGATATATGAGTAATCTTCCCTGCTAATAGTTGGATAAATAGGGACATGCACTACCCCAATCTGGCTCATTCCCATGTCAACAAAATTCCACTCGGGTCGATTATTGGATATGGTAGCTACCATATCTCCTTTTTTAAGACCCATGGCGAGTAATCCATAACTTACCAAGTTGGCATTTTTAACATATTCCTGACTGGAAAAGGTTATCCATTCACCATTTTTTTTACACCCGAGCGCATCGGTTTTTTTGAAAACATTCTCGTGTAGGTCAAGAATGTCAAAGGTTCTGGTTAGTTCCATTATTGATGTAGTTTATCCCTGAATACTGATCCAGTAATTTATGTTTCAAAGATAAAAATTTCTTTTAAATCTTATCTTTTATGTTTAGAATCAGAAAAACTCCTTTTTTCCGTATATAGCCCGTATTTTATCAGAATATTTCCGGGTAATGGATTCCCTTTTGAGTTTTATGCTGGGGGTTAACTCTCCACTGATGGTTTTCCACTTGTCGTGAATCAATTCGAATTTCTTTATTTTTTCAGTGTCACTAAAAAATGTGTTGTAATAATCAATTTCCTGGTGAAATAACTCAAGTACCCCTGGTAACTGAATCAATTGTTTCTTGGTGATTCTCCTGTCCTCGTGCAAGGAGGTATACCATTCCCATAGATGGTTGAAATCAGGGCAAATAAGGGCAGCCGCGAATTTTTCACCTTCTCCCACCACCATTACCTGATCAATATAATGCGATTCCCTGAGCTTGCTTTCAATAACATAAGGGGCTATATATTTACCGTACGAGTTTTTGAACAACTCCTTTTTTCTTCCCGTTATCTCGAGAAAATTATCTGTAGAAAGTTTCCCAATATCCCCGGTGTAAAACCAGCCATCATTATCTATTGCCCTGCTGGTTAATACCGGGTTCTTGTAATACCCGAGCATCAAGTTAGGTCCGCGCGTGAGAATTTCTCCATCACCATTAATTTTTACTTCCACGTTTTTAATTGGAGGGCCTACTGTTCCAATGCGCCGATATCTATGGGTTATTCTGTTAAGAGAAATCAGCGGTGATGTTTCGGTTAGGCCATATCCCTGGTAAACGGGAATGCCGGCAGTCCAGAATATCTTCTCAAGTGAAGGTTGCAGTGCTGCTCCACCACACCCTATGAATTTAACACGGCCACCTAATGCCCCCCGCCATTTCCTGTAAACAAGAACAGACGCGAGTTTTTGTTTAGTCTTAAAGGACAGGCTGTTCTGGTGATTGTTATTATATAATGAAGCAAGCCTGACAGCCCAGAAAAAAATATTTCTCCTGTATCCACCGAGTTTTTTACCCTCGTTAAGAATCCTGAAAAAAAGTTTTTCTAAAAGTCTTGGCACTGTTACAAACCCATGGGGTCTGATTTCTTTCAGGTTGGTGCCGGCTTTTGTAAGACTCTCGGCATAATAGATGGTAACCCCTGCTATTTGCCAAAGATAGTTGGTCGTTCGTTCATAAATATGAGATAAGGGCAATATGCTAAGAACTTTGTGTTTTTCACCGAGAGGTAACATTTCATAACCGGAATACGCGTTGCTGATAAGGTTTTCATGCGTCAGCATTACCCCCTTGGGTAGCCCTGTTGTACCAGAAGTATATATAATTGTTGCCAGGTGGTTTGGTTCTATTTGTTTTTTTAGGCTTTCAATATCCTTTAGATGAGAATGATGGCTTTTACGGCCCGTTTCCATGAACTTGTCAAAACTCATGAAGCCTTCAACAGGTTCAATCATTATTACCATTATTGAAGAGGTTACAGAATTTAGTACCGGTTTGACATGATTCAGGACAGCATGATCTGAAATAAAGATAATTTTAATCCCTGAGTCAGTGAAGATGTATTCTAATTCCCTGGTGCTGAGTTTTGGGTACACGGGAACATGAATCACTCCTAACTGAGCCATTCCCATATCAAGAAAGTTAAATTCAGGCATACCCGATGAAAAAACGGTGGCAGCAGTTTCTCCTTTCATTATTCCCATGGATAACAACGCTGAACTCACGTGATTTGCTTTTTCAATATAATCAGATGATCGGTGATATACCCATTTATCACCCTTTTTAACAGCCAGTACTTTTTTTCGATTTCGTCTTTTCCTGTACAATTCGAGAATATCAAATAATCTTCCCGTGTGCATTATGGTTTTCTTGTTTTTGGTTACCTTTGAAATATAGTCAATATTCTGAATATAAAATACACGGGATAAAAAAAACATGGTCATGAGAAAATATTTTCTATTATTTTTCATTGTTTCAAGCGTTTTTCACACGAGGGGGCAGGACAAAGCTGCCTATCAGCTTTTTACCGGGGAAGGGAAAAAAATCAAATACAGTAAAATGGTTGAGGATTTAGCAGAGGCTGATATAGTTTTATTTGGAGAATTGCACGATAACCCGATTTGTCACTGGTTACAACACGAGATAATGAAGGATTTTCATGCGGAACACGGGAATGATCTCATATTGGGTGCCGAGATGTTTGAGACAGATGATCAATTAATTCTGGATGAGTTTCTTTCCGGCATTGTAGTAAAAGAGCGATTTCTCGAAGAGGCAAAAACATGGAAGAATTTCGAGACCGATTATGCTCCTCTCGTGAACTTTGCCAAAAGAAATAATATTCCTTTTATCGCGACTAATATACCCAGGAGATACGCGAACCTGGTGTATCGTGAAGGTTTTACCGCACTGGATACTTTAACGGAGAGAGCCAGGGAATATATTGCTCCTCTTCCTGTTCCCTTTGATCCACTCTTGCCCAATTACAGGGCCATGATTGGAATGGATGGTATGCCGGGAAGAATTCATGGTAATGATAACCTGCTCAAGGCTCAGGCAATTAAGGACGCAACAATGGCACACTTTATTCTTGAGAACCGTGAGCCGGGCACCATCTTCCTTCATTTTAATGGCGATTACCATTCCAAAGACCACGAGGGAATTGTCTGGTATGTTAACCGGTACGAGAAAGGGTTGAATATAAAGGTAATATCCAGTGTATTGCAAGAGAACCCGGGAAAACTCGAAGACATTAACAAGGGTAGGGGAGATTATATTTTGGTAATACCCAAAAGTATGACCAGGACCTATTAGATGCATACATCATAGCAAACATCACTCCTGCACTTCGGGATTTGCAGTCATGAAGTTTTCTGCAGAGAAGACAGCAAATTTAAACGTATTGTCTGCGTCCTGTTTTTAACCACAAAAGACGCTTTCGGATTTTCAATAGGAAGTCGCTAAAATTCAACCTTCGGTGGATAATCCACGTTTTCTCAGGTCTGGAGGGACGAGAACAATAAACTATTCCCTCCAAAGTTCCAGCGGATGGAACCAGCAACCAGCAAAAAGTTTAATCAGCAAACAGCTAATCAACTTTCCCCCTCCCTGATCCATCCAATCATATTTTTTCGTAGATTTAAAATCAAAAAATAAACGGGAATGATTACAGGAAATGGTTTCGTTTACATTTCTGAATGGGGATTTAAATGGGAAGGAGGAAAGGGGTGTATTTCTGAAATAAACTCGTTAGGCTGCATGTTCAGAAAAGACCTTCAAATGAGAATAAAAATTTGATAATTCATAAATAAGTACTTATATTTGTACTTTATTAATTACTTAAATAAGTGGATTATGATAGCAGCAAATTTTTCAGAATTTAGGACAAAATTAAAAATGTACCTTGATAATGTTGAAGATAACAATGAAACGTTGATAGTAAAGAGGAAGACAGGAAAAGGCACAGTGATGCTTTCATTGGATGAGTATAATTCAATAATGGAGACTGTACATTTGTTGAGTTCAAAAACTAATGCGGATAGATTGTATGAGTCTATAAATCAAATGAAAAAAGGTGATATAATCACGAATAATTTGATAGAGGACTAATGAAAATCACTTTTTCAAGAAATGCATGGGAAGATTATCTTTCTTGGCAAAAAGAGGATAAAAAAATACTTCGAAAGATAAACGAACTTATTAAGGATATCCAAAGGACTCCTTATGAGGGGATTGGCAAGCCAGAACCATTAAAATACGATTTGGCTGGATTTTGGTCTCGTCGGATTGATTTAGAACACAGATTAGTATATCAATACCGAGAAAGTGAAATATTGATTTATTCTTGTAGATTTCATTATGATAAATAGAAACACGCAGCCTAACATGCGGTCATAAAACATTTGGGGTGAAGTGGTTATTCGAGCATCCTGACACGCATTAACAGTTTACAGGGGCATATATTAACTACCAATGGCACGTGGCATAAAACAGAATACGGAAGCCAGTTCCAGCAGTTTAAAACAAGTAAGTGCAAGACATGCCCGGTGAGGGAAAAATGTACCAGCAGTGTTAAAAACGGTAAAATAGTGCAAAGGAGAAAATATGCAAAAAATATCGAAGATAATTTACAACGCATTGATAATGATAAGGATACCTACAGGAAGAGACAGGCAATAGTTGAACATCCCTACGGGACAATCAAGCGACAATGGGGATTTTCCTATATTATTACAAAAAGATTTATTGAAAGGGCAAGTGCCGATGTTGGTTTTATGATGACCGCATACAACCTTAAACGTTTGATAAATATACTGGGAAAAGAGTTCTTAATGGGCTGCTTTTCTTTTATTTATGCCTTTTTTATAAGCTTCAGGGGCTTCTTGAGACACGAATTTTCGTTACCAGGATTTGATTCTTTAGATTTTCCCTGTCAACTCAGATTATCATATCTTATTAAAAGAAATCCGGTATGTTCAGAAAAAAATGTATTTTTAGGTTTTTAGACAGACTGCCGTTAGCTACAATCCCCCTACCGATTAAACTTCGGTTGAGTTTCGAAGCAAACGGTAAAAGGGATAGATAAAAAATGGAGTTTATACTAAAATGAACAAAAAAGCTAATGCATTGAAGATTAGCGATTTAAATTTACCTTTAGTCGGAATTTTAGAGAACGAAAAAAGGAACGAAATTTGGATTGTTTACCCAAAATTGGTAACTTTGAAAAAAAGTTCAAAAGAAATGAAAAATACTTCAATATCACTTGGCAACTATTTTGACCAGTTCGTTCAAACCCAAGTTTCGGCTGGACGATATAAAAACGTCAGCGAAGTAATTCGTGCTGGACTTCGACTTTTGGAAAACGAAGAAAGTAAAGTTATAGCCCTTAGAAACGCAATTAAAGAAGGGATTGATAGCGGAATTGCCCACGATTTTGACCCAGACAAACATCTTCAGGAATTAAAGGCTAAACGTAAAAAGAATGGCTAAATATGAACTGACCAATAAAGCGGTCGAAGATTTGACGGGAATTTGGGAATACACGATTGAAAAGTGGTCAGAACAACAAGCTGATAAATATTTTAATTTACTGTTGGACAGTTGCCAGGACATTGCGAACAACCCCGAATTAGGAAAAAACTATGACGGAATAACAAAAGATTTATATGGACTAAAAACGAACCGGCATATTGTTTTTTATCGCAAACGAATTAACCAGCCGGTTGAAATCACGAGAATTTTGCACGAACGAATGGACTTGAAAAACAGACTTAGCGAATAAAAACTGGCTACAACAATGGGTATAACCAATTGCGCCACAGGTGCATATCAGGGTTTCGCGCTAATTGAATATTTTTGTACTTTTACCAGTAGGGTCGGCATAAACCCGCAACTGGTCATACGCTAGCCGTTGCATGCAATCCCCCTACCGATTAAACTTTGGTTGAGTTTCGAAGCAAACGGTAAAAAATGGAGTTTATACTAAAATGAACAAAAATGCTAAAGCATTAAAGATTAGCGATTTAATTTTACCGTTAGTCGGAAAACGATTATAATTTAAGTCAAGAATTTTACCGAATATGAAAAATAAATACATTTTTAAAGTTATCCTGACACTTGTGTTTTTCACATCTATTATTCATAGCACAGAGATATATAGTCAACCTTTGGAAATAAATCTGTCAAATGATTATTTACAATGTGTAAGTACGGAAAATGATCTTTTGGAGTCGGATATACTTGCTACAATAAATAAATGGCATTTTGAATTGTACCCAGATAATCCTGAGGCAAATATACCTTACCTTATTGCCAATTTGATAGATTCGGTAACGTATGAGTGCGCAGGACAAATAAAAGCATTTTTAGAAGGTGTAAATATTATAGATGATCAGGTTTCGATAATAAATACTTGGATGGGTGAAAACCTCAAACACACTCAGACAAGTTCGGTTTTTGCTAATTTACCGGGTAATGATCCCTGGGGAACAATGAATTATAATCCGTTCGGTGGTAATTTTTTTGTGGCTACATTTAAGAAATTGCTACCAAGCGAAATGAGGGCCATGTCATTATATACAGGTAAAATCAGTGGAAAGTGCATAACGCTTGCCAATTTAATGTGTTCGATGATGAAATGTCTTGGCGTTTCATCCGAAGATTTCTTAACCTTCCAGATTTTAATCGATGACAATATGATCCACGGTGTAGGAATTGTAAAATTCAATGACCGGCTTTTGCTTTTTAATAATACGAATGTTAGCATTATTTCTGAGACAGCATCCCATTGGCTGCCTTATGACAATTATACTTATACAAGTATTTACAATCATCTTATTACACGAGAAATACCGGTCGACTTCTCAGAACAGAAGTGTTATAACAACATTTCCGGAAACACTTTATTCGGATCTCTTAATATAGAAGAAGGTGACATTGATATTGATTTGAAATCGATTTCAGATCTAAATTCAGGAAAAGAAATACGATCAATGGTATTTAAAAATAAAAACAATAGTGATTGGTATTCACTCGCAAAATATTCATATCAGAGTTTGTATGTGAGAAAACCGGAAATGTACATTAAAGCCTCGTTGCGGTCTTCACGTCCTGCTGAACTTCTGCAAAATATAAAAACGCCTCAACAAGCTTTTGATTGGATTGAAACTAACATAAGTTATGGGTCTGTTTTTTATGATTCCGATGAACGAATAATGACTGCAGAACAGGTTGTGGTTTTTAAGAAAGGGACATACAAAGATCAGGCATTACTTGCAGCTACCCTTTTGTATAAACTTGGCATTGACAATCGCATATATATCTGTAAAAATTCTTCATATATTGAATTTGAAAACAAAATTATAGATGTGTCAACTTGGGAAGAAACAGACCGGATTGATGAAGAAATAATATTGACATTCACAAAAGAGTCTTCTTTTACAGGAATAAATCAGCAATTATCAGATGAAGTGCCGGCTTTTTCACTTGAACAAAACTATCCGAATCCTTTCAATACGACAACAACAATATGTTATTCTATTCCCGAATATTCATCGGTACAAATTACTATTTATGATATTTTTGGAAAAAAAATATACAGTTATACATATAGCTCGCAGCAGCCTGGAAAATATGGAGTTCAATGGAACGGTAAAGATTTTTTAGGATCAAATGTTGCAAGCGGAATTTACTTATATAGAATAGAGGCTAAATCTTTGAATAGTAATAGATTTTTTTCAAATACGGCCCAAATGTTTTTAATGAATTGAGTACAAGGTAAAACTTGAACAAATTTTATCGCTGTCTGTCAATAATGTCTGATATATTCATGTATTTATGTAAATTATATAGTATTCCCCGCTTATGGCGGGGATGGCTATAACGCACCTTGATCTCGAACATTATTTTCCAAATACAAATTATGTTTTGTTTGAATTATAGAACCGGCAAAGTCCGGACGATGTAATAACTCAAGAATCCATAGCAGGGAGCCCGGTAATAACTGGTAACGAAAATGAGAAAGTCAGGCAGGAGGGAGATGAGATCCTACTATCTCTTCACCCTGGCATTTCCTTCCCAAATGGCCCAGACCATTTCTTCATCGGCCGGTTGGGCGTAATCAGTAAGGAATGTTGTTGCCAAAGCACCCGTGGCCCAACCGAATTGAGGCCATTTCTCGGGTTTCCAGTCTTTCAGGATACCGTAAAGTAGCCCGCCTACAAATCCATCTCCACCGCCAATGCGATCAAGCACGTGAATATTGCGAGGTTCAATTACCTGCCAGTTTTCTCCCTCCAGCATGATGGCTCCCCACATATGTTCGTTGGTACTAATTACTTCACGCAAGGTAGTAGCGAAAACAGAGGCATTGGGAAACGTTTTCTTTACCCTTTTTATCATTTCCTTGAATCCCTCAATTTTTGATTCAATACCTTTACCGCCAGCTTCGGGGCCTTCTATTCCAAGGCATAGTTGAAAATCTTCTTCATTTCCTATTAAAATATCAGATACAGAAGCTATTTCGGTGAAAATCTCCCTGAGTTCCACTTCTCTTCCTTTCCAGAAACTGGCCCTGTGATTCAGGTCGAAAGAAATCCGGGTGCCATGTTTTTTCGCGGCTCTTGCAATTTCCAGGCAGAATTTACTGCTATCCTGTGAAAGTGCTCCGACAAGACCGGAAATATGAACTATTTGCACGCCCTCTTTTCCAAATATTCTTTCCAGATCGAAATCCTTCACGTTGAGAGTGCGGCCTACTTCACCTGCCCTGTCATTAAACACCCTTGGCCCTCTTGAACCAAAACCGCTATCTGCAATGTTAATCTGGTGACGGTATCCCCAGGGATTGCCCTGATCGACTTCAGGTCCTTCGTAATCCATGTGCCGGGCCTTCAGGTTACTTTTTATAAAAGCTGCAATCGGACTTCCTTTAACAAAAGTAGTAAGCACTTTTACCGGTAAGCCAAGATATGAAGAAATACTGGCGACATTGGTCTCGGCACTGGTAGCCTGCATCTTGAAACTGTCACTGCTATGAACGGGTTGTCCGTTTTCAGGTGTGATCCTTATCCCCATGCTTGTTGGAACAAGTAAAGCGTATTTGCAATTTGATTTAAGTTGAATGCTCATGATGTTAAATTATTTTATGTTACATGAATTCCGTGTGCGTTAACGAAAGCAAATATAATATATTTCGATCAGTTTTTATGATTTTTTTTAGTTTATCAGTCGAGGGACTTGAGCAATTTAGAATTAAGCAATATAGATTTTTGAAGGAGAAAAATGTAGTAAAGTGAAATTTATTTCATTCATGCAATGCGATTTAGCTCGTAATTTATTAAATTTACTTGATAAGAAGAAAATTTGCCTAATCTAAACCTAAAACACCATGAAAAGAAGAAATTTTATCTATTCGGCTTCTCTTGGAGCATCTGCTCTTATTCTCAGAGTGGATAAGCTGATGGCTACCCTGGGAGATTTTCAGATTCCAAAAAGAGTACTTGGTAAAACCGGTGAGATGATTTCTGCCATTGGTTTTGGTGGTATCACCCTCCGGAATAACGGGCAGGAATTTGCTAATGAAATAATTAGTCGTTCCTATGATACCGGATGCAGGTATTATGATGTGGCTCCTACATACGGGGATGCCGAGGAACTTATGGGCCCGGCATTGAAAAACTTCCGGAAGAATTCCTTGCTCGCGTGCAAAACACAAAAAAGAGATGCCAGGGGTGCTGAAGAAGAGATGAACGCGTCACTCAAAAAACTGCAGACCGATTATTTTGATCTGTATCAACTTCATGTTTTAAAGACAACAGAGGATGTTGAACAGGTATTTGCTCCTGGCGGTGCCATGGAATATATCACGAAAGCCCGTGATAAGGGTAAGGTAAGATACATCGGGTTTTCAGCTCATTCAACTGATGCTGCCTTGCTGGCTCTTGAGAAATTTGAGTTTGATACCATAATGTTTCCTATAAATTACAGTTGTTGGATGGAAGGTGATTTTGGACCTGCCGTGTATGATAAAGCACTTGAAAAGGGTAGTGCTGTTCTCGCGATTAAAGCATTTGCCGTGAGAAGATTGCAGGAAGGCGAGCCAAAGCAACATGAAAACATGTGGTATTTTGGGACGGAAGAAGAAAAACTGTCCCGCCTGGCATTTGGTTATACCATGTCAAAAAAAGTCAGTTCTGCTATCCCCTCGGGTGATGCTTCATATTTTTGGAAGGCTGCCGAATACATGAAAGATTTGCCGGAGATGGATGAAAACAAGTTGAATTACCTGATAACCGAGACAAAAAGAGCAGAACCTATTTTCCCGGTGTAAAATTTCCCAAGACTATTAACGATTATTATGACCTCGGTCTAAAAAATATAAGACGATTAATTTCAGGATGCCTGACACCTTGAATTGAATTATATCAATACCTCTTTACCCTTGGCAAGGGCTTTTTCTATTCCACTTGCATTTTTTCCACCTGCCGTTGCAAAAAAGGGTTGTCCGCCACCGCCCCCCTGAATCTCTTTGGCTATTTCGCGGATTATCTGGTTGGCATTCAGGTTTTTCTTTTTTACCAGGTTATCGGAAATCATAAGCGCGAGATGGGGTTTTCCGTTGAGGTCTGCACCCAGAAGTAAAACCAGGTTGTCAATTTCTCCCTTGAGCTGAAAGGCGATATCTTTTATGGTTGCAGCCGAGTCGGCATCAATCTTTTGGATAATCGCGTTTACCCCGTCCTTTTTTTCAATTTTGGAAAGGAGCTCTTGTTTCAATGATTTTGCTTTTTCTTTACTAAATGACTCAATCTGTTTTTGGAGTTCCTTATTCTGTATTTGCAGGTTTTCAATCAATTTTATGGGTTCGCCCGTGCCAAGTAATTCACGGATTTCCCGGATGAGTTTGAATTCATTCTGCACGAATTCTTCTGCTTTAACTGCTGTAATTGCTTCAATTCTTCTAATGCCTGCCGCGATAGCACTTTCACTTATTATCTTGAAAAAACCTATCTGTCCCGTCGCGTTTACATGTGTGCCCCCGCATAATTCGACCGATTCCCCAAAGCGGATGACCCTTACCTTTTCTCCGTATTTTTCACCAAAGAGCGCCATGGCTCCCATATCCTGTGCTTCTTTTACCGGAATTTCCCGATGTTCATCAAGTGGGATATTTTGTCTAATCAGTTTATTTACCCCCCGCTCAATGGCAAATATTTCCTCGTCAGAGAGTTTCTGAAAATGACTGAAATCAAACCTTAGTTTTTCATCATCAACCAGGGAGCCTTTTTGTTCAACATGTTGTCCCAGTATTTCTCTCAGCATGAAATGAAGAAGATGCGTGGCGCTGTGGTTATTGGCTGTTAGCTGCCGGATGTTTTCATCAACAATGGCGGTGAAAGACTGATTGACATCTTCAGGTAATTTGTTTGCTAGATGAATAATCAGGTTATTTTCTTTAATTGTATTAAAAATTCTTACTTTATCTTCACCCGATACAAGATAACCTTTATCTCCCACCTGTCCCCCGCTTTCAGCATAAAAAGGAGTGTGATCAAGAATTAGTTGGTAAGATTCTTTGTTTTTCGTTGTAATTTTCCTGTATCTCGTAATTTTTACCGAAGCGGAAATATCTTCATATCCTATGAATTGATTCTCATCTTCCTCATGAACAATTGTCCAGTCTTCTTTTTCAACGGCGGCTGCTGATTTTGATCTGCTTTTTTGTTGAGCCATGGAATCATCAAATTCATCACGGTTCAGCTTCATGTTGTTCTCCCTGAGTATGAGCTCGGTGAGATCAAGCGGGAAACCATAGGTGTCATATAATTCAAACGCATCTTTACCGCTGATTATATCCCTGTTTTCGACTTTTGCTTTTTCAATTTGCTGATTAATCATCATGAGTCCTGTATCAAGTGTACGCAAGAATGATTGTTCTTCCTCCTTGATCACTTTTTCAATGAGTATTTTTTGCCTTGGTAGTTCCGGGTAAGCATCTCCCATGATGGATGACAGGACTTCGACCAGCCTGTAAATGAATGGATCCTGTTGTCCCAGGAACGTGTACCCGTATCTTATGGCCCTTCTGAGGATTCTTCGGATTACATAACCGGCCTTGTTATTCGATGGGAGTTGTCCGTCGGCAATAGTAAAAGCAACAGTACGAAGATGGTCTGCCACCACTCTCATGGCAATATCGGTATCTTTTCCTGCCCCGTATTTAATACCAGATAATTCTGTAATTTTATCAAGGATAGGTGTAAATAGATCGGTATCGTAGTTACTGGTTTTTCCTTGTATGATGGTGCATAACCGTTCGAATCCCATACCGGTATCTACATGTTTTTTGGGTAACATCTCTAGTTTTCCATCTGCTTTGCGGTTATACTGAATAAAAACAAGATTCCATATTTCCATAACGAGCGGGTTATCTTTATTTACCAGTTCGCGGCCGGGAATCTTTTTTAATTCTTCTTCGGGACGTAAATCAATATGTATCTCGGAACAAGGCCCGCATGGGCCTGTATCACCCATTTCCCAGAAATTATCCTTTTTGCTACCCTTGAGAATTCTTTCTTCGGGTAAAAATCTTGTCCAGTGATCGTAAGCCTCCTGATCAAAATCTACCCCTTCAATGGGAGTGCCTTCAAACACTGTCGCGTATAATCTGTTTTTATTTATTTTTAATGTATCAGTAAGAAATTCCCAGGCGTATCCGATGGCTTCTTTTTTAAAGTAATCACCAAAGGACCAGTTTCCCAGCATCTCGAACATGGTGTGGTGGTACGTATCGAGCCCAACTTCCTCTAAATCATTGTGTTTACCTGAAACACGCAGGCATTTTTGAGAATTGGCCACCCGCGGGTATTCAGGTTTCGTGTTTTCCAGGAAAATATCTTTAAATTGATTCATACCGGCATTTGTAAACATTAATGTCGGATCATTTTTAAGAATTATGGGTGCAGATGTAACAATTTTATGGTTTTTAACCGTATAAAAACTTAAAAATGCTTCGCGAATTTGTTTTGAAGTCATAAATATATGAATTACAGGCTTTTTAATGATATTTATTAATTAATTACTAATGATGTTGATATCCAACGTTTGTAAAATTAAATTATTTCATTTAGATTTGTCGCATTAGTAGGCCTGTTTAATAATAAAAATAACCAATAGCTAACCAAACATGCCAAAAAATAAGTATCGTTTCAACCCGGAAACACTAAATTATGATAAAATAGATTTAACGATCAGGGAAAAAATTCTCCGGGGTTTTGCTTTTATTTTTGTTTCAATTGCTGTTGCTGTAGTTTACTACGGTATTTTTTCGTCATTCTTTGACACGCCCAAAGAGAAGAAACTGCGGCGTGAAAACGCACAACTCATGCTCCAGTACGATATCATGGACAAAAGAATGGATGATATCGCTTCAGTTCTGGAGGATATTCAACGCAGGGATGATAATATTTACCGAACTATTTTTGAAGCCGAACCTATTCCCCGTTCAATCAGGGAAGCCGGTTTTGGTGGTGTAAACAGGTACGCGGATCTTGAAGGTTTCGATTATTCTGATATTGTTATCAACACGGCACAAAGGCTTGAAAAACTCACAAAGCAGATCTATATCCAGTCAAAATCCTATGATGAAGTAATTGATCTGGCTTTGCGAAAAGAAGAGATGCTGGCCGCCATGCCTGCCATTCAACCTATTTCCAACAAAGATTTAACCAGGACAGCTTCCGGGTGGGGGTATAGAATACACCCAATATACAAGATTAAAAAGTTCCATTACGGGATGGATTTTACTGCACCGTTAGGGGCAGAAATATATGCTACAGGTGATGGTATCGTGGATGTCATCAATCGTTCCCGCAGGGGATATGGTAATAAGGTCATCATCGATCATGGTTTTGGTTACAAAACTTTATATGCACATCTGCATGATTTCAATGTAAAAGAAGGTCAAAGAGTTAAACGTGGAGATATTATCGGTTATGTTGGTAACACGGGCTTATCAACTGCACCACATCTACATTACGAGGTACACCTGAATAACAAACCGGTCAATCCGATTAACTATTACATGAATGATCTTACTCCTGCCGAGTATGACAGGATGATAGAGATTTCAATGAATTCGGGTCAATCATTTGATTAATATAGAGCACATTTAATATTATGTCAACTCGGTGCAGGATTTATTTTTTGCTCCTTACTGGATTTTTAGCCGTTTTCATGGGTTTTAACACCTTTGGAGAAGGCTTACCCGATTCCGCTTCTGTAGTTAAAAAAATCAATATTGACATAGATGTCCTGATTCCCACTTTTTTAGGAAATGAAAAACGAAATTTTTACGGGAATTCAGCTCCAGGCTCCCTGGATATTATGTGGAAACATTACCTTGGCAAGGGCACAACGGTAATCTCCCGGAAACTCGGGTCCAGAGAATGGGCAGGAGCCGGTTGGACCGGGCAACCTTTACTGTTAAAGGAAAATGGGCAGTTGTTTCTTATCCAGGGGGCGTACGATCATCACTTGAAAAAAATAAATGCTGAAACCGGTCAACTTGTCTGGCAATACAAGTTTGATGATGTTGTGAAAGGTACGGGCACTATCTGGATTAATAATAATGATACAGCCCGGAAAAACCGTGTTGTGATTTTACAGGGAAGCCGTTTAGGTGTGGGTAATTATTTAGATACTAAACATATTCCCAGTTACAGGGCTGTTTCTTATTTAACGGGAGAAGAACTATGGCGTTTTGATGTTAAATGGACCGATAGCTACAGCCGTGATGTCGATGGTTCCGCGCTCGTTATCAATGATACCGTGTATATAGGTTTGGAAAACTCTCTTTTTACTGTTATGGATCCGGATTACAGGAATGCTTCCATAATAAATGGCATGTTGCAGCCCCGTATTTTTCAGGAATTGAAGTTATATCATAAACAGGACGCTGTCAAGCACGGTGGAAATTTGGTTACAGAATCCAGTCCTTGCATTCTGGGCAACAGGATTTATGTTGCATCGGGGTCCGGGCATGTTTGGGGATACAACATGAAGACACGGGAACTTGACTGGGATTTTTTTATAGGTTCAGACATTGATGGTTCTGCCGTTGTAACAGCAGATAATTGTTTGATTGTTACGATTGAAAAGCAATACATAGATGGCCCGGGTGGAGCTATAAAACTTGATCCATCGAAAGATCCTTCCGAGGCTGTTGTATGGTATTCTCCTACTGCTGATAAGTCATTTGCAGGTTGGGAAGGAGGAATTATAGGATCAACCGGGATAAACGATTATTATAATAGAAGCGGGGAACTTCCGGCAATTGCTGCATTCGCGGCTATCGACGGCTTCCTGTACGTTGTAGACCACATGCAAATCGATTCATCCAGGTATGTTAAGGGATTCGATAATGTTTCAAAGTACCATCCCCCGAAAATTCTTTATAAAAAGTATATAGGACCTTCTATATCTACTCCAATAGTTGTTGATGACAAAATAATCGTGGCAGGTTACTCGGGGATCAAAATAATCGAATTTGATAACGCCGGAAATTTTGACATTTTATCGGAAAGACAAGGCACATTTGAATCGACCCCGATAGTTTACAATAAGAAAATTTATATTGCTTCCCGTGATGGATACCTGTATTGTTTTGGAGAAAAATAAATTTTGTTTACTTATAATAATTTATTAATTTAGTGACCCTTACTAAATTTGATTCGATTATTTCTCAAAGTCTTATGAAAAAATGATTTCAAATGCCCTATAAAGAAAAAAAGGTTGAAAAACTTTACTTTTCTATCGGTGAAGTTGCCGGGATGTTTGACGTGAACACCTCGCTAATTCGTTATTGGGAAAAAGAATTTGATGTAATCAAGCCGAAAAAGAATAAGAAGGGAAATCGTTTTTTTACACAAGCGGACATTGATAATTTCAACTTGATTTATCATCTTGTAAAGGAAAAGGGAATGACATTGAAGGGTGCGCAGAAAAAGCTAAAAGAAAATCGCGAAGATACCCTTAATAATTTTGCTGTTATAAAGACTCTCAAGGAAATAAAGGAAATTTTGCTTGAAATCAAGGAAGAGATTTAATGCATGAAGATTTCAGAAATACAAAAAATTATCGAAAATTTCGCACCCACGGCATTGCAGGAAGATTATGACAATGTTGGTTTGGTAACAGGAAATTCGAATCTTGAAGTAAAAGGAATTCTAATTTGCGTTGATGTAACAGAAGAAATAATAGAAGAGGCTCTGTCGAAAAACTGCAACCTTATCATTTCTCACCATCCTGTAATATTTTCAGGATTAAAAAAGCTAACCGGTAACCATTATTCTGAGCGGATAATTTTAAAAGCACTTAAGAATGATATAGCCATCTATTCAGCTCATACCAATATTGATAGTGTAAAGAATGGTGTGAGTTTTGCGCTGGCTCGCGTAATTGGGCTAAATCAGGTGCAGGTTCTCCGTCCAATGAAAGGAATTTTGCGAAAAATTGTCACTTTTGTACCGGGGAGTCACGAGCAAAAAGTCAGAGAAGCTTTGTTTGAAGCCGGTGCCGGTCATCTTGGCGATTACGATTCTTGCAGCTATAATATCAAAGGGACGGGGACTTTTCGCGGGCTTGAAGGAACCAATCCATTTTTGGGTGAAAAAGGAAAGTTGAGTTTAGAAGAAGAAACAAGGATAGAAACCATTTTTCCTGCTTATTTATCGGGAAAAATCGTGAATGCTCTTCTTGAAAGTCATCCATACGAAGAGGTAGCGTACGATATATACCCACTGGAAAATGTTCATGTTAATGCAGGGATGGGGGCTATTGGAGTACTGGAAGCTCCGGTAATTGATGAAGATTTTCTTTTACATGTTAAAGATAAATTGAAAGCGGGCGTTATCCGGCATACACGATTAACCGGGAAGCGTGTTCAAAAAGTAGCAGTGTGTGGTGGGTCGGGCATTTCTCTATTGAAAGATGCTATTGCTGCAGAAGCGGATCTCTTTTTGACGGGTGATATAAAGTATCATCAGTTTTTTGATGCTGATAACCGCGTAATTCTGGCAGACGCGGGACATTATGAAACAGAACAGTTTACGAAAAACATATTTTTTAATATGATTACAAAAAAAATGCCTAACTTTGCAGTTTATTTGTCGGAAATAAATTCAAATCCAATAAATTATTTATAGAAATATGGCAGAAAAGACGAAAACAGCAGATGTGCATGATATTTCAGTAGAAGAAAAATTAAAAGCTCTTTATGAACTACAAAAAGTTGATTCCGAAATTGATAAAATAAAAATCTTACGTGGTGAATTGCCCCTGGAAGTGCAGGATTTGGAAGACGAAATTGCCGGATTGGAAACCAGGATTAGTAATTTACAGGAAGAGGTTAAAAATCTCCAGACATCAATTAGTAATAAAAAGGCAGAAATCGTTAATTCCCAGGATTCTATTAAAAAATACGAGGAACAACAAAATAACGTTAGAAATAATCGGGAATACGATTCTTTATCGAAAGAGATTGAATATCAGACTCTTGAAATAGAGTTGTGCGAGAAGCGTATACGTGAGTTTACAGCCCAGGAAAAGGAGAAAAGTGAATTTATCGAGGAATCACAAAAGATACTTGAAGAGCGCAGGAGTGATTTGAAAAACAAGAAATCTGAGTTGGACGACATTGTGAAGGATACCAAAAAAGAAGAAGAAGTTCTGAATCAGAAGTCAGAAGACCTTGAACAAATTGTTGAACCCCGATTAATTTCAGCTTATAAAAGAATTCGTTCCAATGCCAGAAACGGTTTGGCAGTGGTTGCTGTAGAACGTGACGCGTGTGGTGGATGTTTCAATAAGATACCACCGCAACGCCAGCTTGATATTAAATCAAGGAAGAAAATTATAGTTTGTGAGTATTGTGGAAGAATTCTTGTAGATCCGGAGATAGGCGAGGAGTAAGAGATACTTATAGCATTGCAATAACTTTTTCCAATTGAATTTTTCTAGATCCTTTTACCAGAACACTTGTTTCGGTAAGAGGATTTTTTTTGAGGTGCGCTATTAACTCAGTTACCGTATCAAAACAGGTAATATCCTCATTTTTACATGTTTTATTGAATAAGGGTCCGATCAGGAAAACCCTGAACAGGTTTTTATAATTTATTATTTTGTTTATTATTCGCTCGTGTTCTTTTTCAGCATATTTTCCAAGTTCAAGCATGTCTCCAAGAATTACCACCTTTCTTTCATCATCCAGGCTAAAGAAGCTGTCGAGAGCAATTTTCATGCTGGTTGGATTCGCGTTATAATTATCGAGGATCAGGGTATTTTTTTCTGTTTCGACCACCTGAGAGCGGTTATTCGAGGGAAAGTAGCTTTCTATGGCTTGCTTAATTTGACTAAATTCGATCCCAAAATGCATCCCAGTACAAACAGCAGCCAGTATATTACTAAAATTGTAATTTCCGAACAAGTTAGAATGTATCTCTTTTCTTGATGGGGAAGCAAGAGAACAACTCTTATCCACTAATGAAATATTAACGAATGGATTGCTACCCATATCGATACCTAAACAGAAATCATCAGGAGAGGTGCCGTATGAAATAAAATTGCATCCTGTTTTGTTGATAAGTGAAACAAGGGTGTCATCCCCGGAGTTCACGAATGCCGTTCCATTGGTTTTCGACAAATACTGGTAAAGTTCTGCTTTTGCTTTTTTTACTCCGTCGGGACCGCCAAAACCCTCGAGGTGGGCTTTCCCGATATTCGTGATGATGCCATAATTGGGTTTGGCGATTTCACACAAACGCGCTATTTCTCCCTGGTGATTTGCACCCATCTCGATGACTGCAATTTGGGTTTCTTTCGGGAGCGAAAGGATAGTAATCGGTACTCCAATATGATTATTAAGGTTTCCCCGGGTAGAACCGGTTCTGAATTTCATGGATAACACCGCTGCCATTAATTCTTTGGTAGTTGTTTTTCCGTTACTCCCTGTTATTCCTATAATGGGAATATTAAGATTATTCCGATGAACAACAGCTACCTCCTGAAGAGTTTTCAATACATCATCTACCAGAATGTATTTTTCAGATTTTTTATTGGCAGGATTGTCAATAACAGCATAATCACAACCGTTCTCCAATGCTTTCGACGCGAAACCATTGCCATCAAAATTATCTCCTTTTAAAGCAAAAAAGACACCTCCTTGGGTTGATTCACGAGAATCGGTAGAGATAATCCCTGTTTTTTTATATAACTGATAAATATTTTGGGCAGTCATAATATTTAAGGCAAAAAAAAACCTCATTCAACGATGAGGTTTTTTTTTCGAAATATTTTTAGATTAATATTGTGTTGGTCTTCCTACACGTGTCATAGCACAACGGAAACCCAGGTCATCCTGTGCCCTGTTTTCTTCCAGGAATCTTCTTGTGCCGGGGCTTAACCAGTAAGCCCGGTCTTTCCATGATCCTCCCTTGTAAACTCTAACCTTATCGTTAACGAGTGTGCTGAAATCCGCTGGATCCTGCCTGTACATGGATTCAGAATCATCAGCATCGGGAGCAGCAGCCCAGTTATCCCCCTCAACAATAGTTGATTCGGTATCACCGTCTGCATAATTACGGTAATCAGCTTTTCCAAAATTTCTCCTGGGAGTTCCATCCTCGTACATTGCATCCGCTTCATTGATTTCTTCGTACCTTAATCTTCCCAGACTATCTTTAGTGGCTACATTACCTTCTTCATCACGAACGAGCTTTTGAAAGACATTACCCCTGAAAGGGTTAATTTCATTCATGTCTTCATGAGAAAGAGGTCTGTAAACATCTTGTACCCATTCATTCACGTTACCTGCCATACAATAAAGACCGTAATCGTTTGGCCAGTATGATTTCACGGGAGCAGTAATTTCAGCTTCATCATTGAGGTCACCTGCTGTACCCATGTAGTCACCGCGGCCTCTCACGAAGTTAGCACGCATTTCTCCTCTAACCTTGGCATTGTCATTTCTTACATTATGTCCATTCCAGGGATAAATTCTTCTTTCGTAAACCCTTTCATCAAAAGAATTCCCGATAACAGAAAACGCGGCGAATTCCCATTCGGCTTCTGTCGGGAGCCGGTACTTGGGTAATACAATCCCATCTTCCATTCTGACTCTTCTGGTTTCTTGATCTGGATTCATGGATGGAAGATTTTTATTAACAACTCCCTCGTACTGCCCTGCCAGATATGCTTCCGTGTTAAAGTTTTCTTCGCCCAATTGGTTAGGATCCCAGTTAAGAATACCCCATTCTTCAACAAGAATGTACTCGTTTACCCTGTCAGTACGCCATTCGCAGAAATCGTTTGCCTGCAACCAGTTAACGCCGACAACGGGGTATTCGTTGTAAGCCGGATGGCTGAAATAATACTGAACATAAGGTTCGTTATACGCGAGTGGAGATCTCCAAACCAGAGTGTCGGGTAATGCCTGCTTGTGCACATCAGGATAATCAACAAATACTCTTTTTAACCAGTAAAGGTATTCGCGATAATCGACATTTCTAACCTCGGTTTCATCCATGTAAAAAGATGCAACAGTAACACGACGGGGAATATTATTCCAGTCGTAGGTGAGATCTTGCTCAACGCGTCCCATGGTAAATGTACCACCTTCGATAAAAACGAGGCCCGGGCCAGTTTTTTGATCATAACTCTGAACAACCTCAAACCCTCCATTGTCTGGAGTATTGTATTCCCAACCGGTTGTTGAACTGGTATTTCCTGAATTTGTCAGGTCTTGCTGACCACAGCCCAAAAGTAAAGTTGCCGCGGCAACTGTAAGAAGGATTTTACTAACCTTAACTTTCATAGCGGTTTGTTCTTTTTTTTATTTCAAATATAAATAAAATTTCTATTTAAAGTACAAAATAAACTAAATTTTGGGGCATTTTATTGCTCTTATTTTTTTTCTTTTCTCCTTATACTCGAAATTCATCTGAAATGTTACTTCATGAGCACCAAAATTAGGAAAAAAAAATTCACTTTTAACAGAAAAATCATAAGAGTAGCCTATTTTGAAATAAGGAAACTTTATTCCTCCTGTTAATACTGCATGATTCAAATGAAATGAGAGGTTTTGTCTTATCCAGGCACCCAGGTAAAACGGCTCTCGTGAAAAATAAGTGCCATACATGATTAAATTACCCGAACCCTGATGCATGTATAATATATTGGGTGAAAGTATCAAGTTGGTTGTAGACAGCCAGGGGTCTACTAATTCAATATTACTGCCTGCATGTAAAGTATATTTTCGGTACAGTGGGTTTGGGTTGTTGTTATTAAAAGTAATATCAGGTCTGGTTAAATGGTCAACCGAGGCTCCAAAATAAACATCCCGCCATGCACCCAGTATACCAAAACCAAAATCAGGAACGATGAAGCTGCCCGGGTTAATATTCTCTTCGGTTGACATGCTGCCGTTGCGTAACATGTCCTCAAATATTAAATCGCTTGTATTGAAACTTAAGTGCAGGACACCTGCCTGAAACCCGGCATTAAATGATAATTCCTTATTGACCGCGAGAGCATATGAATAAATCAGGGATGCTTCCAGCCTGTTCATGGTACCGTCACCCTGCCTGTCGTTCATCAGGGTAATACCTGTTCCGCCATGCAAAAGATCAACGTTTTGATCATACGAGACGCTATAGGTATTAAAAGCATTGCCAAGGGTTGGCCATTGATTCCGGTATGCCATAAAAACTCTTGCATATTCAGTGGAACCCGCGTAACCGGGATTTAAATACAAGGGTGTATTATAGGGTTGGGAGAAAACTGCATCCTGTCCCGGGCAATACTGTGCATGGAAAACAAATAAACTAAGCAAAATATTACTATACAAATAGCATTTCACGTTTAAAGCATTGATATGCACCTGAATGCATGTTGATATTGCTCCTTTGTCTAACAAGGGTAAATATAACGAATAGATTTGTATATTATTTTTTACAATATTAACGAATCATTAACCGTTTAAAACAACTGATAAAACTAACTTGCAATATTATCGAATACAATTTATACACGAACATAACCGGATTAAACAAAAACTATGTTGCAAGCTAATTATGTTTCAAAACTTCTTTCGCTTATATTAAGTATAGCGATACCTTATTCAGTCCTTGCTCAGCAGGAAAAAATAGAAGTTAATCGTAATATTCAGTGGCAAGCGCCTGTATCCTTTCAGGCCGGCGCGAAAACAGTGCACACCCTTTCTTTTAACAAGGCACAGTATCCATCAAGTGAGAATCAGTTACCATATTATATAGAGCAAATTCCGGTTGATTTTACTGTAGATGAGATTGATATTACAAATCCCCTGTACGTTCCTTTATCTGAGGAGGATAAAACAGCCGGGGTTAATTTTGATGATGTGGCTTTTTATCCTTCAATAAGCGTTGAAATGGTTATTTCCCGGAAACAAAAATATGCCGAGATAACACTTCTGCCTTTAAGAAAAAATCCGGAAACGGGTGAGCTTGAAAAACTTGTCGTATTTACTTTAACGTTAATTGGAAATGAACCTGCAAGGGCTTTTCTAAAATCGGCGAGTACCAGGTACGCTGAGCAATCTGTTTTAAGGTTGGGGCAATGGTACAAGATCGGTATTGATAAAACAGGTATTTACAAGATTTCTTATAATAAATTAAAGGAGCTTGGGTTTGATAATATTGCCAATATCCGGGTGTATGGAAACGGGGGAAACATGTTGCCGAAAGAAAATGATAAAAATCCTACTGATGATTTGGCAGAAAATGCAATTTGGCTGGAGAAAGGTTCTGATGGTGTTTTTAACGAGGGCGATTACTTGTTGTTTTATGCCGAGGGGCCAGTTGTATATTCCTGGGATGAAGAGAGTGGGTTTTTTAATCATGCTTTGCACGAGTTTACTCCAAGATCACACTACTTTCTTACAACGAGCCTGGGACCAGGTAAAAGAATAAATGAAGCTGATTTTTCTGCTCAATCTTCCTCCCTGATGATTAATGAGTTTTTAGATCATGATTATCATGAATCTGAGAACGTGAATCTTCTGAAATCTGGTGCAGCCTGGTATGGTGAAGTGTTTGATCTTTCTACATCTCATGACTATTCATTTAACTTTCCCGGGATAATACCTGAAAGGGAGTCAAAAATAAAGGTGTCTGCCATTGGTCGATATTCTTCCGAGACATCTTTCAATATTTCAGTAAATGGAACACCCGTGGGTAACCTTGGTGTTGATGGTGTTCATCTCGGAACCACTGCCGGGACTTACGCTTCTGCCGCAACGGATTATTTTAGCGTTTCAACTGGCAGCAATGATTTTACTGTTACAGTCGATTACTTAAAATCTCCCGGTTCATCTGCCAAGGGATGGCTCGATTATATTACAGTTAATGCCTGGCGTGAATTATCCCTTTCAGGAAGTCAGATAGCCTTTAGAAATCCTGACATAATAAATGAAGGCGGGTACGTGAAATTTATCCTGAAAAATGCAGGTACGAATACACTGGTTTTTGACGTGACAGACATTCACAACCCCACCAAAATGAAAGGATCACTCAATGGGTCTTCATTTGAATTCAAAGCTCCCGCGGGCAATTTGCATGAATATGTCGCTGTAGACATCACTTCTACAATTCCTTCACCAAGCTACACGGGTGACAAAACGGGATGGATTGACAATCAGAATTTGCATGGTATCAGGTCTGTAGATTTAGTTATCGTGACCCATCCTGACTTTATTGAACAGGCCGATACCCTCGCGTGGTTGCATCGTAACCAGGATAACATGGAGGTTATAGTTGCAACTACTGAAGAAGTTTATAATGAATTTTCATCAGGAATGCCTGACGTGGGTTCTATCAAGTGGTTCATGAAAATGTTGTACGACCGGGCAAACGAGGAGGAAGAGATAGTGAAATATCTCATGCTTGTGGGCGACGGTTCGTTTAATAATCGTTACTGGGATAAGGGAAATCCTTGTTATATATTAACTTACCAATCACCTTCTTCACTGGTGTATACCGGTTCATACGTGTCCGATGATTTTTATGGAATATTGGATGATGACGAGCATTACATCAGGGGAAAGCTGGATATTGGCATTGGAAGGTTAACGGTAACAAATCAACAGGAAGCCAACGCGGTGGTAAACAAGATATTGAATTATTGCAACCCGGAATCATCAGGTTCCTGGCGTTCACAAATTACCTTCGTGGGTGATGATGAGGATGAGGGGGTCATGAGCCTTCACATGTCACAGGCCAATGAAATGGCCGGTTATGTTGAACAAAATTTCCCGGAGTTCATGATCGAGAAGATTTATCTTGATGCTTACAAGCAGGTTACTACCTCATCCGGGAAGTTTTATCCAGAGGCAAAAGCAGCCTTGAATCGCAGGGTGGAAAAAGGTGCCTTAATAATTAATTATACCGGTCATGGTAACGAGAACGGTCTTGCCCATGAGCAACTCGTACTTTCCAATGATATTCAGAAATGGAAAAATTTCAAACGTCTTCCTCTTTTTATCACGGCAACCTGTGAATTCAGTCGTTTTGATGACGTGGAAGTAGTATCAGTGGATGAATATAAGCCCAAAACTTCAGCAGGTGAATACATCCTTTTGAACGAGAATGGCGGTGGTATTGGTTTAATGACTACAACACGGCTTGTCTACGCATCACCTAATTTTCAACTCAACCAACAATTTTATTACCATGTTTTTGAAAGGGATATCAATGGTAATAAAAACAGGCTGGGTGATATCATCAGGTTATCCAAATCCAGTTTGAGTAGTAATTATACCAATAAAAGGAGTTTTACTCTTCTTGGGGATCCGGCTTTAAAATTACCCTTTCCTTCCTATTCCATCGTGGTTGATTCAATCAATGGAATGAATGTTTCCTCTTCTACAGATACCATTAGTGCTTTTGATCAAGTGATTGTTTCAGGACACGTTGAAGATTACGCGGGAAACAGCGTGCCCGGGTTTAACGGAACACTTTATTCCACGGTTTTTGATAAAGAAAGAATTGTTACCACGCTGGGAAACGACAATAAAGGCACCTATACTTATAAAACACGGGATAATATTATTTTCAGGGGGAAAGCCAGTGTGAAGGAAGGTGATTTTACTTTTGCCTTTCCCGTGCCTAAAGATATTAATTATAGTTTCGGTGAGGGTAAAATTAATTTATTTGCCAATAATGGTATAACAGATGCTTCCGGTAGTTATGAGGGATTCATTATAGGAGGAATCAGCGAGACCGCGGAAGAAGATATAACAGGTCCGGATATTTCGCTTTACATGAATGATACTACCTTTATAAATGGTGGCATGACCAATGGTTCGCCAATTTTAATGGCCAGGGTTTTTGACGAGAATGGGATCAACACTTCAGGCGGAAGCATCGGGCATAACATTACTGCTGTTATTGATGATGATTATTCGAATATTCACGTTCTGAACGAGTATTTTGAAGCCGACCTGGACAATTTCAGGAAAGGAACGGTTTTTTACCCGCTGCAGGATATTGAATCTGGTGAACACACGGCCAGGATTAAGGTATGGGATACCTATAATAATTCATCTGAAGCTGAAATTACTTTTATTGTTAAGGAATCAGGGGAATTAATTATTACAAACCTTCAAAACTATCCCAATCCTTTTTCAGCATTCACGGACATATACTTTAATCATAACATGCCGGGTGTAGACATGGATGTGGAAATTTACATTTATAATTTATCTGGCAGCCTGGTGAGAATTTTAGAGCAGGAAATGAACACGGGTGGGTATACTTCAGCCCCCATATCCTGGGATGGTTTTGATAATCAGGGTGGTTCGTTAAGTCAGGGTATTTACATCTACAGGCTCAGGGTAACCACTCAAAACAAACAAATCGCGGAGAAATCCGATAAAATATTAATCTCCCACTGATACAATTTAATTCTTTGATTTTAGTTAATAATTGTATATTTGTGACTCAAAAAAAAAATAAAAAAATGCTGAGAAAAGCTTTAACAATCGTATTGATTTTGATTGGTCTGGCTACTGAATCTTTGTTTTCGCAGGCCATTGACAGGAAAGAATTGGTTGGTAGTGATCTGAACGCGATTCAGTCTGCAGTGCCTTTTCTTAACATTGCACCTGATTCAAGGTCTGGAGCGATGGGAGATGTTGGTGTAGCAACTGACCCGGACGTTAATTCTCTTCACTGGAATGCGGCAAAATACGCTTTTATTAAAGAAGAAGCCGGCGTAGGTATTTCCTACACCCCCTGGCTAAGAAATCTTGTACCTGATATAAACCTTGCCTACCTGATCGGGTATAAAAGATTGGACAGGCAACAGGTTATTTCAGGTTCACTCCGGTATTTTTCTCTTGGTGAAATTATCTTTACCAATCAATTTGGGCAGGTCATTAAGCCATTTAATCCTAATGAATTCGCTTTGGACGCGGGTTATTCAAGGTTATTCTCTGATAATTTTTCCGGGGCACTGGCCTTTCGGTTTATCCGTTCAGACCTGACTGGTAACTTTTCTCAGCCTGGCGTTACTGATGGTGACACGAAAGCAGGTGTCGCATATGCTGCAGATATTTCATTTTATTACAATAAAGATATTGAAATCGAGGATAAAGATGCCAACATGGCATTTGGTATGAATATTTCAAATATCGGGAATAAAATTTCATACACGGATAACATGGATCCGGAATTTATTCCTATCAATCTTCGTTTAGGGGGGAACCTCAAATTACAATTAGATGATTATAACACCATGGCCTTTTCTCTTGATCTCAATAAACTCCTCGTACCATCACCCCCGGAATATTTTAAGGATTCTCTTGATGCCAATAATGAGCCTGTTGTTGAGTATGGCTATGATCCAAACGTGCCCGTTCCATTAGGTATGGTACGTTCATTTTATGATGCTCCCGGGGGCTTTCGGGAAGAAATTCGCGAGATCATGGTTTCCTTAGGAACGGAATACTGGTATCGCGAGCAATTTGCCATCAGGGCTGGCTATTTTCATGAGGCAGCCATGAAGGGAAACCGTAAGTATTTAACATTTGGGGTGGGGTTAAAAATGAATGTTTTCGGTATCGATTTTGCTTACCTGGCTCCTGTCTCTGGTCGTCAAAATCCGCTGGCTAATACCATCAGGTTTACCCTGCTATTCGATTTCGACAGGTATAGAAATACGAATACCAATTAATTGAATATTTTGAATTTCCGCGTGGGAATCGGGTATGATGTTCATCGCCTGGGCGAAGGTCGAAAATTGATGTTGGGCGGTATTGAAATTCCATCTGCTTTTGGGTCAGTTGCTCACAGTGATGGTGACGTTCTCATTCATGCTATTTGTGATGCTCTTTTAGGTGCAGCCGGTTTGGGTGACATTGGAAAGCACTTTCCCGATACCAGTGATGAATTCAAGAATATTGACAGTAAGCTTCTCTTGAAAAGAGTTAATGAAAACCTGAAAGCAATCGGGTGGTTTATTGGTAATATCGATGCGGTAATTTGCTTGCAAAAACCTAAGTTGCGTGATTATATTGGTAAAATGCAGGAAACCCTTGCCAATACCCTTGATATTCCTGTTGAAAAGATAAACGTGAAAGCTACAACCACGGAAAAACTTGGTTTTATCGGTACAGGCGAGGGAATATCAGCCTATGCAACTGTTTTGTTATCCAACGTTGTAACCAGGTGAAATATCTGCGGGGTCATTTCATTTATTCTTTCTATATTCGCGAGGTAGCCATTAAAATTTATGCTGAATGAAAAAGACAGTTGTTATTGGCGCGAGTCCCAGTCAAATCAGATTTTCCTATAAAGCCGTGAAAAGTCTTGCCAGGCGACAACACGAGGTAATTCCCATTGGAATAAGGGAAGGGAATATAAATGGGTTGAAAATTATTGTTGGTAAACCAGAAGAAACGGGTGTTGATACAGTAACGCTTTATATCCGACCGGAAAAGCAAAAAGAATATTACAATTATATAGTTAACCTGCAACCCAAACGAATAATCTTTAATCCTGGTACTGAAAATCCGGAACTCACGCGTTTAGCTCGTGATAATGGTATTAAAGTCG
Organism: uncultured Bacteroidales bacterium; assembly: GCA_964426725.1. Classification (GTDB taxonomy): domain Bacteria; phylum Bacteroidota; class Bacteroidia; order Bacteroidales; family CAYRRV01; genus CAYRRV01. The sequence continues at coordinate 182,133 of CAYRRV010000002.1, forward strand.
TGGAGGATTGTACGCTTATCATGCTTAACTCCGACACCTATTAAATATATGATCGGTCAAATTCATCGTGAAGAGCAAATAGCCGACGCGTTAAAACATGAGGCCGTGTTGTTTTACCTTTTTGTTTGGCATGGATGATTTGCGGGATGGAATTCAAAGACTATACAGGTTATTATTCAAATGATGCTACTGTCATGTCAATGAAAAAAATGGCGGTTGATTTGTGCCACATTCCATAGATAAAGGGGCATTCTTTCTGCATTATTAAATGTGACGCACCACTACAATTTCCGTAAATCTGCAGATACATCCTCCTCAAGGCCACTGCCATCATCAATTTTCAGGTATAGTTGTATTCTCTCGTAAGAGGTAAAAACAGTCCCATAACCCGAGAATTGATGTCCCTTTGAAGATTGGGGTGAAACAGAGACTGCTCTTTCATCCAGAACAATCCTAACATTACTTCCCTTCACGTAAAGATCATCGATAAACATGGAGGTGGTATCTGAAAATGATTTTCTGATTTCTACCGTGTATTGTTGGTTGCCGAAAGATTCGCTTGATTCAGCGCACTCCCATGTCCCGGTAAGGCGATCTCTTGAATCACCGGTATCTAGTCCGGTACCTAATTCTTCACATGAAGTTGTTATAATCAGCGCGATCATTACAAGAGCTAAAAACCTGCCCGTGGTATTCATCATTTTTTTGAATTCATTAAAATAAATTTTCAAGTATTCCATTTTCAACCAGGTTGGGTATTGTAACCTTCAGTGAAGATTGATACTCCATTTCTCTCCGAATGGTTTCAATGGCACCTTCATTACGTGCCCAGCTTCTGCGGGCTATGCCATTGTTAACATCCCAATGAAGCATGTTTACGATCCTCCTGTCTGCCCCGGGGCTACCATCCAAAACCATGCCAAATCCGCCATTGATTGCCTCACCCCAGCCAACACCTCCTCCATTGTGGAGCGATACCCAGGTGGCTCCCCTGCATGCGTCACCAATTACATTTTGCACGGCCATGTCGGCAGTGAAAGAAGAACCATCGTGAATATCGGAAGTTTCCCGAAAAGGTGAATCCGTTCCTGATACATCATGATGATCCCGGCCAAGGACAATGGGGCCACTTATTTTTTTATCCCGTATAGCCTTGTTGAAAGCCAGCGCTATTTTAGTTCGTCCCTCGCAGTTGGCATACAATATCCGGGCTTGTGAACCCACTACCAGGTTGTTTTTACCGGCTTCTTTTATCCAGTGAATATTGTCATTTAGCTGGCCTTGAATTGAAACAGGTGCTTTTTCCTTTAATTGTTCCAGGATATAAGCCGCGATTTCATCGGTTAATTTTAAATCAGCCGGGTTGGAAGATGTACATACCCACCTGAAAGGACCAAACCCATAATCGAAGAAAAATGGTCCCATGATATCCTGAATATAGCTGGGGTATATGAACTTCCCTTCTTTATCAACAACTTGTGCTCCAGCCCGGCTGGCTTCCAGAAGGAAAGCGTTACCGTAGTCCCAAAAGTACATTCCCCGCGATGCAATTTTATTGATGGCAGATACCTGGCATCGCAACGATTCATGCACCTTTTCTTTGAACAAACCTGGATTATCAGCCATCATTTGGTTAGCTTCTTCATAAGATATACCGACCGGGTAATATCCCCCGGCGTATGGATTATGCAACGAGGTCTGATCTGAACCCAGTTCAACCGGGAAGTTGGTTTCTGCAATTTTTTCCCATAAATCGACTATATTGCCATGGTAAGCAAGGGATACTGCTTCTTTTTTTTGTTTTGCAACATGAGCCCTGGCAAGAAGTTTATCAAGATCATTGTAAACCTCGTCTACCCATTTCTGGGTATAGCGCTTTGTAATGGCTTTTTCGTTAATCTCGGCAATTAAGCAGATTCCCCCGGCTATTACCGTGGCCTTTGGCTGAGCTCCGGACATGCCGCCAAGTCCGGAAGTAACAAACACCTTTCCCCTCAAATCATCAAGAGAGTTGCCACTTAATAATCTACCCGCGTTAAGAACGGTTATGGTAGTGCCATGCACGATTCCCTGGGGCCCGATGTACATGTACGATCCAGCGGTCATTTGCCCGTATTGTGAAACTCCCAGTGCATTATGCCGTTCCCAGTCGTCGGGTTTCGAGTAATTCGGGATCATCATTCCATTGGTTACCACAACCCGGGGAGCTTCTTTCCCGGAGGGAAACAGACCCAGTGGATGTCCCGAGTATACAGCCAGTGTTTGATCTTCAGTCATTGTAGCCAGGTATTGCATGGTGAGCAAGTATTGTGCCCAGTTTTGAAATACGGCACCGTTTCCTCCATAGGTAATTAACTCGTGCGGGTGTTGTGCCACCGCGGGGTCTAGGTTATTACTGATCATGAGCATGATGGCCGCGGCCTGAACCGACTGATGTGGATACTCCCGAATAGCCCGGGCCTTCATCTCGTAGTCGGGTCTGAAGCGGTACATGTAAATTCTTCCAATTTTTTCAAGTTCTTCCGCGAATTCGGGCGCCAGTACTTCGTGGTGCCTGGGGTGAAAGTATCGTAAAGCATTTCTGACTGCCAGCCTTTTTTCTTCAGCCGTTAAAATATCCCTTCTCTTTGGGGCGTGGTTTACAGACGAATCATATGGTTTAGGAGCAGGTAATTCATTGGGTATGCCTGCCAGGATGGCTTCTTTGAAATAGTTCATTGTCTTAATTTTTAGACAAAATTACAATAAAGGAAGGCTTAATGAATTATTTTTTATTGTGTTGTGGAATACAAATTAAACAAAACCCAAGCTGGGCGATTTTCTCAATCGATGAAGATAATGCATACATTTCACGGCATTTCGTTTGTGAAATTCAACAAACTCAATATCGGGGTTAACCGTCAATTAACGGAAAGCGATACTTCGTTCAATTCGGGAATAATTCTTATTACTGTTGTTGTTATATTGAAGGAACATGTTAATTTTGTAAAATAATCAAGTATTGTTTGTTTGTAATGTGCTGTATATTAGTCATGTTCGTTTTGAACCAGTTAGTCCGGAAACCACTTCGGGACTATTGATTTTTAAACTTCCGGTTTTATCCTGGACATTATATTTCAAACATTTGGTTTTATATGTAAAATATATTTTATAAACATAAAAATCTAAAAGGATGAAAAGAAGCTGGATAATAATAGGTGTACTGATTATTTTCGCGTTAATCATTTATTCATCGGTTAAAAACAGTTTTAACCAAATGGTAAATCTACGTGAAACAGTTGTTACCCAATGGGCCAACGTTGAAGGGCAGTATCAGCGGCGATTAGATTTGATTCCTAACCTTGTAAATACCGTGAAAGGATACGCGGACTTTGAACAGGAAACACTGACACAGGTTATTGAAGCCCGTTCGAAAGCCACGGCTGTTAACGTGAATGCCGGCGAATTGAATGAGCAGGCATTACAACAATTTCAACAGACGCAAGGGGCACTAAGTTCGGCTTTATCACGTTTAATGGTAGTTGTTGAAAGGTACCCGGACCTGAAAGCGAACCAGAATTTCCTGGAGTTGCAGGCCCAACTCGAAGGTACAGAAAACAGGATTGCTGTTGAACGTAGAAAATACAACGAGGTGGTCAGGAATTATAATACTTTCATTCAGTTTTTCCCGAGGAATATCTACGCCGCGTGGTTTAATTTTGAAAAGAAACCATATTTTGAGGCAGAAGAGGGAGCGGAAAGAGCGCCGGAAGTTTCATTTGAAAATTAGTTAATATGCAGACATCCAAGTTTTTTACTGAAGAACAAAAGCAGGAGATTCAACAAGCTATTGTCGATGCCGAAAAGAATACTTCCGGCGAGATAAGAGTGCACGTGGAAAAGAATTGTCCTATTGATGTACTTGACAGGGCAGCTTACATTTTTAAACAACTCGGCATGCAAAAGACCGAACTACGCAATGGAGTGCTTTTTTATATTTCTATTGAAGATCATAAATTCGCGATACTTGGAGATGCCGGGATTAACGCTGTGACGGCAGATGATTTCTGGGATGAGATTAAAGATGAGGTAATTGCTAACTTTAAAGAAGGAAAGTACAGCGAGGGATTATGCAGGGGCATTATCAGGGCCGGGGAAGAATTGAAAGAGCACTTTCCATACCAGAAAGATGATGTCAATGAACTGTCTAATGAGATTTCATTTGGAAAAGAAAGTAAATAATAGATTCATGAAAATTTTAAGCACGGTACTATTTATATTTTTATTTGTAATTGGTAGCATTAGCGCCCAGGATTTTCCGGATCCCGTTCCCGGGAAAATTATTCAGGATTATGCCAATTTGATTCCCGATGCACGAGAGCAGCAATTGGAGCGTAAGCTTGTTGAGTTTAATAATTCATCTTCAACACAAATCAGTATTACTACCATGAATGACCTTGGAGGATATGCTGCTTCTCAATATGCTCCCATGCTCGCTGAGAAATGGGGAATTGGTCAAAGAGGAAAAGATAATGGAATTCTGATTCTCGTGAAGAACAAGACCAGCGAAAGAGACAGGGGCGATGTTTTTATTGCCACGGGTTATGGAGTTGAGGGTGCAGTACCCGATGCCATAGCCAAGAGGATTGTAGAAAATGAAATTTTACCCAATTTCAAAAATGGTAATTATTACCAGGGATTAGACGCGGCAACTGATGTGATAATGGAACTTACCCGTGGGGAATACACGGCTGAAGAATATGCCGAACGAACCAGCCAGGGAAATCCATTCCTGGGAATCGTACTCATTTTCCTGTTGATTATTTTTATCAGTTCCATATTTTCAAGATCCCGTCGGCAACGTCATTACTCCATGGGAGGGAATATACCCTTTTGGATTTTGCTGGGTATGATGGGCAGTTCCTCTCGGGGAAGAGGGTCTTATGGTAATTTTTCCTCCGGGAGAGGCAGTTTTGGTGGCGGGGGTGGAGGTTTCAGTGGCTTTGGCGGCGGATCGTTTGGTGGCGGTGGCGCTGGTGGGAGTTGGTAGTACGCGTAACATTTAATTTTGCAAATGGGATGCGCTTTATTTAGAGCATGTGGAACAGATCAAACGTCATTTTTTGGTTGACAAGTAAGTAATTAACAAGTTCAACAAAATTATTTGTAATGTATAAAGTCAGACTTACCAGTATTGTATTACTTTTTCTTTCCCAAGCCATTTTCGCTCTTAATAGAAGTGATTCATCGAAGGTTACCCTTATCTTCGCGGGCGATATCATGGGACACGACGCGCAAATTGAATCGGCTTTTGATCCCGCTACCGGTAAATACAATTACCTTGATGTATTTGCACCCGTGAAATCGTTGATTGAGGAGGCAGATATTGCAGTTGCCAACCTGGAAGTGACCCTGGCCGGACCACCCTATAAAGGGTATCCCCAGTTCAGCAGTCCTGATGAGTTGGCGGAAGCGGCCCGTGATGCCGGCTTTGACGTGTTACTCACTGCAAATAACCATAGCCTGGACAGGGGAAAAAGAGGGCTGGAACGAACCCTTGATGTACTGGATAAACTTGAAATAACCTGTACGGGCACCTTCCGTAATGCTGAAGAAAGATTAGATAAATATCCACTCTTTATTGAAAAAAACGGGTTCAGGCTGGCGATCCTGAACTACACGTATGGTACCAACGGACTAAAAGTGGAAGCACCAAATATTGTTAATTATATTGACACCGAGACAATAAAGAAAGATTTATTAAATGCCCTGGTGGGAGGATCTGATTATACCATTGTTACCATTCACTGGGGCAAAGAATACCAGTTGGAGGCCAGCGCCGGACAAAAAAGCCTGGCAAAAATTATTTTCGACAATGGAGCTGATTTGATCATCGGGTCACATCCGCATGTTGTACAACCCGTTGATATTTATTACCCTGAAGATTTAGATTCAGCAGATTACAAAATTGTTGCCTATTCGCTGGGCAATTACGTGTCGAACCAGAGAGCAAGAACAAAGGACGGGGGAATCATGTTTCGGATTTCCCTTGAGAAAACTGATAGGGTTAGGATAGCGGATTATCACTATATTCCCACCTGGGTTAGAAGATCCCCGGAACCCATGAAATTTGAAATATTACCTGCTGGTGCAGCTTTAATCGATCCAGGCAATTATAACCTTGCAGAATGGGAGATAAATAAGTTAAGGTTGTTTTATGAAGATACGAAAAAGCAGATGAGCAATTTGCCGGAGTTCACTGTGATTCAAGGGCTAAAGGTGCACAAGGGTAAAAACTGAAAACATGTCTACTTATAGAGATCGCTGAATTTCTTTTGATTTTTCAGGAAATATCGCCAAACAATACTCCCGTTAAAGATTTCCGGGTGTTTTGAATTACCATTGATGGTTCCCTCTTGTTTTCTTAATTTCCGGTAACCCGGGCGAAGCTTTCGGAATGCTGCATGTGCTTTGAATATCGCGCGGGAATTTTTGAAATCACCCGAGAGTAAGAAGCGAAACACGGAGAGGAGGTCCAGTCCAATTCGCAGTGTCAGCAAACGAAATAAACGTTCTTTTTCAACATTCTTATACAACAATAAAAGGTTATTCCGGTAATTCAGGAAAGTTTTCCTGGGATTCTGGTATGGCAGTGCACCTCCACCCACGTGATACACAACAGACCCGGGGATACATGCAATCCTGTAGCCGTGGTTTTTTATTCTCCAGCAAAGATCTATCTCTTCCATGTGCGCGAAGAACTGATTGTCTAATCCGCCCATTTGATGGTATACATCAGCCCTGATGAAAAGACATGCTCCGGAAGCCCAGAAAACGTCGCTGATCGTGTCATATTGTCCCACGTCTGTTTCTATCTCGTTAAATATTCTTCCCCGGCAAAAGGTAAAACCGTATTTATCAATGAATCCCCCTGCTGCACCCGCGTATTCAAAGGATTTTTTTTGATGAAATGCTTTGATTTTAGGCATTGCCGCGGCGATATCATGGTTATTGTCCAGGTAGTTGACAAGTGGTTGTAGCCAACCGGGTGTTACCTCGATGTCTGAATTGAGGAGCACGTAATATTCTGCTTTGATCTGGTCAAGCGCCAGGTTGTAGCCACCTGCAAATCCATGATTTTTATCCAGTTCTATTATTTTTACCCCTGGAAAATGCTCACGAAGGAAAGAAAGGGAATCATCTTCAGAAGCATTATCTGCCACGATGACTTCTGTGCCCGGCACATCAGAATGTTTCAATACCAATGGGATAAACTTTTCCAGAAAGCTTTTACCGTTCCAGTTTAATATGACAACAGCTATTCTATTCATTTTCCTTTTGAATTGTTTTATCCCGATGCTCTTCCCTGACTTTACGCTGCCATTCTTCAACTTTTTGCCTGTCGTGTCTCCACCTGCGATGCGACCAAAGCCAGTATTCAGGTTTAATTCTGATTTGTTTTTCCAGTTCCCGCAGGTGTTTCTCGGTGATTTGATATTCCGTTGTATCTTTTGGATGCTCGAATAGCTCAACCAGATCGGCCTCGTAATAGCCTCGCCTGATTTTTTCAACTTTCAGGTATATTACGGCGTTATTTGTTTTTATTCCGAACTTTTCCGGTCCGAGCAGAACAGGTGTTTCCTGATTTAGAAACGTGGTCCAGTATCTCACGTTTCTACGAATTGGCCGTTGGTCGGCAATAAGCATGGTAACAGTGGGTGTGTTCTCTCTTCTTTGGTAATGCAGCATGTGTTTCATCACGTGAAGCATGGGAACAGGTTCAACTCCAAATTTGCTTCTGATCTTAATGAAGAGTTTGTCAATTGCATTATTATTGATAGGTTTGTAAGCTGCCAGTACTTTATGACCTGTTGCCAGGGGCATCCCCGACGACCATTCCCAGTTGCTGTAATGTGCCATTACGAGGATAATCGATTTTCCCTGGTCAAAATATTTTTGGAATACTTCAGGATTGCGGTAACGGAACCTTTTGAGGATTTCTTTCTTGGTAAAGCTCACCTGGGCCGTACTTTCAATGAAAGAATCGGCGAGATGAAAATAAAATCCCCGGGCAATTTTTTTCAGTTCCCTGGTTGTCTTTTCCGGGAAAGAATTCTGAAGATTACTCATTACCACCTTTTTCCGATAGCCAATGATGTAATACATCAAAACAAATGAAATGTCAGATATAATATACTGGGCTCTCAGTGGCAAAAGGGAGAAAACCTTTATAGCAGAGTAAAAAATATGAAATAAAAAAGTATGCATCATATCGAATCAGGCGCTGTTTTTTAGTGATTCTTTCTCCAGTTTTTTTTTCGTTAGCTTCCACCTCCTGTGTGTCCAGAGCCATAGCTCTGGTCTGTTTTTAATAATTCTTTCCAGTAATTTAACGTGTTTTTCCGTGATCTCGTATGGCTGGGTTTTTGATGCATCATCGGATAGTTTAATTATTTCCACCTCGTAATGTCCTCTTTTTGTTTTTTGCATGTTATAAAAGAGTACAGCCTGCCTTGTTTTTCGCGAAATTTTTTCAATACCGAGGTAAACGGGGGTATCCTGATTTAAAAATTCTGTCCAGTATTGCACTTCTTCCCAAACAGGTGATTGATCTCCAATAAAGCAGGAAAGGGTGTATTTTTTTTCTTCATGGTAGCGATTAATGGCCTTGATGGTTTGACGCATGGGAACCATTTCCGTACCAAACCGGCTTCTCATTTTGATGAGGAGATTGTCGAATCTTTTATTGTTGAGAGGTTTATATACCGCCATGGTATGGTAGGGTGAATCCTTGGGCAGTGCCGTGAGCCATTCCCAGTTTCCATAATGACCAACAACCACGATCGCGTGTTGTTTTTTCTGGTAAAGTTCAGTTAATACCCCGGGGTTTTTATAGGTTACACGACGGTAATATTTTTTTTTGGAAATGGTCAGGAGCTTGATGGTTTCGAATATTGTATCGCAAAAATGTTTGTAGAATTGGTTGGCTATTTTCTTTCTTTCCTGGTATGTTTTGTCTGGAAAAGCATTTTTCAGGTTCTCGTACACGATTTTTTTCCTGTATTTCACCACGTGATTTAAAAGCGGGTAGGTGATATCTGACAATATATATAAAGCCCGGAGTGGTATAAGTGACAGAAGATAGGCAATAACATAAAAAATATAATAAACCAGCGCTTCCATGGGAAGGTATTAGTTAAGCATATATTTTCTTATTATCTCACTGAATTCTTCGAAAACATACCCGTTAGTGGCAATTATTTCTTCCCCGAAAATATAATCATTGCCACCTTTAAAATCACCGACTTTGCCCCCGGCCTGTTGAAGTATCAGGCAAGCAGCGGCAACATCCCAGGGGCTTAATCCATACTCGTAAAATGCTTCAAACCTGCCACAAGCCACGTAAACCATGTCGGTAGCTGCAGAACCTAATCTTCGTACTCCATGAGAATGATTAAAAAGGTATTCGAGAGAGGCCATGAAAGATTTAATTTTTATGAAATCATTGTATGGAAATCCGGTAGCAATGAGGCCGTCTTTTACTTTTTTTATTTTGCTTGTTTTTATTTCATGACCATTCAGGTAAGCCTTGCTGCCTTTCCAGGCGTAAAAACATTCCTGCATGGTTATCTCGTAAACCACTCCCAGTATTACTTCTTTTTTATCCATCAGGGCAATGCTAACAGCGTAGGGTGGTTGAGAGTGGATAAAATTCGTAGTACCATCGAGTGGATCTATCACCCAGTTGTATTTCTCTTTTTTTACAGCACTGGTATCTTCCTCGGCAATAAAGCCGGCTTCAGGAAAAATTTTTTGAAGTCCCGATATGATCCTTTCCTCTGCTCCCTTGTCTACATGCGTAACAAAATCATTGGCACCCTTTGCTACTATGCTGTCAAATGAAAGGTTTTCTCGTTCATTATAGATAAAATCACCTGTTTTAATAGCCAGTTGACGTACTTCACTGCAGATTTTTTCTAAATCCATATGCATTTCAGTTATTTTATGATCCAAAGATAATATTTACCCTTTAAACTTTTGCCAATTCACCTGAAACATTACCATTGTCAGTAATTTTTTTCAGGATGACCGGGCAGATGTTATTGATAAGTGATGGCTGATATGGTGTTTCAGTTTTTATGTAATTGTCGGTGAAACCTGTCATGATACCATTCTTGTTCTTTGATTCAAAAAGGACCGGATGGAGTTTCCCAAGATTTTTGTGATAAAAATCTTTCCTTTTCTCATCAGATAACGCGAGAAGCATTTTGCTCCGCCTGGTTTTTTCCGTGTTGCTTACTTTTCCATCCATGATGGCAGCACCCGTGTTTTTTCTTTCAGAATATGTGAAAACGTGTAGATATGAAATGTTGAGGTTTTTAATAAATTGAAAAGTATTCAGGAATGCTTCTTCTGTCTCGCCAGGGAATCCTGTAATAACATCGACACCAATACCAGCATCAGGCAGGCGATCTCTTATTTTATCCACTACCTTCGCAAAAAGCTCCCGTTTATACCTTCTCCGCATTTTTGCCAGTATTTCATTGCATCCCGATTGGAGTGGCACGTGAAAGTGCGGCATGAATTTACCGGAAGATTTAACAAGATCAATGATTTCGTCGGTGAGTAGATTTGGTTCTATTGAAGATATTCTTACACGATCAATGTTATCGAGATTGTCGATGGCTCTAAGGAGTTCAATGAATGTCTCACCAGTTGATTTTCCGAAATCGCCCGTGTTTACGCCGGTAAGAACTATTTCTCTTATGTTAGTTGCACCAAGTTGAGCTGCTTTTTTTACCGTTTCAGCAATTGATTCATTCCTGCTTCTGCCTCTTGCTAATGGAATAGTACAATAACTACAATGATAATCACAACCATCCTGCACCTTTAAAAATGCACGGGTTCTTTCGCCGGTGCTGTTGCCGGGATCAAAGCGGGTTACTTTTTCAATGCCACATGAATAGATTTCCGGGATTGCTTTTTTTTCCAGCGAATCGAGATGTTCCAGAATGCTGAATTTATAATTGGTTCCCAAAACGAGATCAACCCCGGGAAGAGCTGCAATTTCTTCACTTTTCAACTGCGCGTAACAGCCGGTTACGGCGATAAATGCATCCGGGTTATTGCGGTAAATTTTTGTAATCATCTGCCGGCACTTGCGATCTGCCTGGTGGGTAACAGAGCACGTGTTAATCACGAAGACATCAGCGTTACCAGACATTGGGACTGTCTGAAATCCTGCCGCGGTAAAATTATCAGCTATCGCAGATGTTTCTGCATAATTGAGCTTGCATCCCAGTGTTCCGAAAGCTACCTTTTTACCGATGAATTTTTTCATTATCATTGTATAAAATGAACCGCGAAATTAGGAAAAATGTTGTATTCAAACCGGTAAAAGAGAGTCCAATTAACATGTACTGTAACATGTGAGCCATTTATTCCCTGAAACTGTTCACTTTCTCTTTTATCAGGGGGTCCAGGGAATTGGAATGCTTGATAGAGTAATACTTGTATGTTTCAATTTGCGATCGGACTCTGGTATTGGAATTGTCAGATTTATAGGGATTGTCCTGCTCGTCGTTGATAATTCTTGCTTTCACGTTATCGCGAAGTTGAATTTCGAGGATATCCATTATTTCATTCTGCAGAACGGGATCAAATACCGGGGCCGCGACTTCTATCCTGTGATCAAGATTACGGGTCATCAGATCGGCGGAACCAATATAAAAAATTGAATCCCCTCCATTCGCGAAAACAAATACCCGTGGATGTTCAAGGAATTTATCAACAATGCTGATAGCCTCGATGTTCTTTCCCATGCCTGTATCGCCCGTGTAAACAGAGCAGATAGATCTCACGATCAGTCTTACCTTTACCCCATCGTGACTAGCCTGCCAGAGTTTTTTTACCACTCCCTTGTCAACAATGTTGTTAACTTTTATGAATATCCACGCGTCTTTTCCTTCTTTCGCGTTGACAATTTCATTTTCAACCAGGTCGTAAAATCGTTTTCTGGTAAATGTTGGTGAAACAAGCAGATGTTTAAAAGTATAATTCAGATACGGCTTGTCGAACAACTTGAAAACCCTGGCAACCTCTTCTGTAATGCGTGAATCTTTGGTAGCTAAAAAAAAGTCGGTGTAAACTTTCGCGTTACCCTCGTGAAAGTTACCCGTGCCCACGATGGCGTAACTTTTTATTTCCTCCTCTTCCTCCCTGTTAATGAGGCATAGTTTACTATGTATTTTCAATCCTTTCAACCCGAAAATAACCTTCGCCCCGGCTTCCTCCAACTTGCGGGCCCAGTAGATATTCGCTTTTTCATCGAATCTGGCCTGGATTTCAATGGTTACGGTAACCTGTTTCCCGTTCCTCGCGGCGTTCATCAACGTGTTGATAACCGTGGAGTTCTTGGCAACCCTGTAGAGGGTAATATATATTTCTTTAACGGTTGGGTCTATGGCGGCTTCCTGCAACAGCCTTACCAGGTTAGCAAATTTATGGTAAGGAACATAAAACAGTAAATCTCTCCCGGAGATCGTTTCGAACATGCTGATGCCGGGTTTCACGTGATGGTGATTAATAGGAGGGGTTGAAACATACTCCAGGTGGGGTCCCCCGACATTAGGAAAGGCCATGAAGTCTTTAAAATTATGATACCTGGCACCGGGAATTATATTGTTCGCGCTTTCAAGCTTTAGTTGCTTAATAAAAAAATCAAGCATATCACCCGGGATCATGTTGTCGTAAACAAATCTCACGGGTTGTCCTGTTTTTCTACCTGAAACACCCTTCGAGATTTGTTCAAGGAAACTTTGTGAGAGATCATTATCCAGATCCAGTTCCGCGTCACGAGTAAGTTTCACGGTATAGGCTTCAAAACGATCGAAGTGTAGAATAGAGAAGACATCATTCAGGCAATAACGAATCACATCGTCCAGCAGGATAATATATTTTTTTTCGTTTTTTTCGGGCAGTACAAGGAATCGGGAAGTTACATCGGTTGGCAGCTCGATCAACGCGTACTCGGTGGATATATCTTTTTGCTTGCTGGTTAGTTTTACTGCCAGGTAAATGGATTTATCCTTGAGTGCCGGGAAACAATCAACGTGGTGCAGCATGACAGGATTCAAAAAAGGCAGAATGTTCTCGCGAAAAAAAGATCTCACGTAGGCTCCCTGTACAGTATTCAGCCTGGTTTCATCCAGGATATATATGTATTCCTCCTCCAGAAGGTGAAGGATATCCTTGAAAATATTATGGAACTTGTGCTGTAGACGCAGAACAATTCGCTGAATGACTTTCAATATTTCCCGGGGATTTTCTCCTTCAACTTTCTTGTTTTTTACCTGGATGTCAATCATTCTTTTGATAGTAGCAACTCTTACCTTAAAAAACTCATCCAGGTTATTTGAAAAAATACCCAGGAAACGGATTCGTTCAACAAGAGGGACATTGGGGTCGGCAGCTTCCTGCAGTACCCTGTGGTTAAATGATAACCAACTGATTTCCCGATTGATCATTTTTTTTTCTTCCACGGGTACAGGTTTTTGGTTTCAGAGGATTGTTAATATACTACAAAAAGTCAGAATTCGCAAATTTATATCGTAATAGTTATTTTTTGGGGAATTTCATATCTTCTGTTTCCACGTATTTCGGGGATATTTCTGCCCATGAAACATTTGTAAAGGTCAAAAAAACCATCCCGGCCGTGGGAATATTTTCTACCGGGTAATTCAGAAAGTGGTTGGCTAACTCTGTAAAAGATGGATTGTGACCGAAAATCATTAACGAGTTAACATCATCAATGGTTGATTTAATAATAGATAATATTTCACTGGTGTCGCCCATGTAGATGCCCGGGTCAATTTTCAGCCTGTTAAAGTCCATCATCATGTTGCGGGCAAAAATCACGGCCGTGTGCAGGGCCCTGTTGGCCGGACTGCTAATAATGAGATCGGGGGTATTATTATTGGCTATAAAATAACCTGATTGCGAGTGAGCGTTGGAAATGCCTCTTTCGCTGAGTGGTCTGTCTATATCGGCAATATCTTCGTATTTCCATGATGATTTGCCATGACGGACAATATAAAGTTTTTTCATGGTACAAAGGGATTTATAGTAAGTTACCAGTACTAAGTTACAACAAAATATCTTATAACAAATTACTTGCCAGCTCTGCCAGGTAACTTCTTTCTCCCTTCACGAGATTCACGTGTGCAAACAGGTTTTGTCCTCTCATTTTATCGGCCAGGTAACTTAACCCGTTCGACATGCTGTCAAGGTATGGCGAGTCAATTTGCTGGATATCACCCGTGAAGACCATTTTAGTGTTTTCACCTGCCCGGGTGATAATGGTTTTTACCTCGTGAGGGGTGAGGTTTTGGGCCTCGTCAACGATGAAATAGGCGTTGGAAAGACTTCTTCCCCTGATATAAGCCAGCGGTGTAATTAATAACTTTTCTTCCTTGAGCATATCCTCGATTTTCTTGTATTCTTTCGAGTTTGATTTAAACTTGTTTTTGATAACAGCAAGATTATCGAACAGGGGCTGCATGTAAGGGCCGATTTTCTCGCTTACATCGCCAGGAAGATATCCCAGGTCGCGGTTCGCGAGGGGCACGATAGGCCTGGCAAGGTAAATCTGGTTGAATTTCTTTTCCTGGTGAAGGGCAGCGGCCAGCGCCAGCAGTGTTTTTCCCGTTCCGGCTTTTCCTGTTAATGCCACCAGTTGCAAATCATCGCGCATTAAGGCATCAAGTGAAAAAGCCTGTTCCGCGTTGCGGGGCTCAATACTGTAGGTCCTGAGTTTTTCAACCCGTTCAATCATTTTATTCACGGGGGAGAACCTTGAAAGTACACTTTTACTGTTATTACGGAAAATGAAATACTCGTTAGGCGTGGGGTCGAACTTGAGTTTAAATTTTTCTACCGGTAATCCCTCCGGAACATCATATAACTTGGAAATCAATCGCTCGTTAAAATTCTCGATGATTTGAACACTTTTTTCAATGGTATTGTCCAGGTCACGTACCTTGTCTGTCTCGTAATCTTGTGAAAGAATGCCAATTGACTTTGCTTTCATTCTCAAGTTGATATCCTTGGTGATGAGAATTACCTGCTTGTTTTTTTGAATATGGTGAACATGTTCGGCAATGGCCAGGATTCGATGGTCCGGCGTGGGTTCGGGAAATGATTCCCTGATTTTTTCAGAAAATGGTTTTCCTGTTTCAATGGATAATTTTCCATGGTTTTTACCGAGTGAAATCCCCCCGTTAAACAATTTATCTCCAGATAATTTATCCAGTTCACGAGTGAACTCTCGCGCGTGGTAGTTGATGATGTCATTACCTTTTTTAAGTCGATCCAGTTCTTCAAGTACCGTGATAGGTATTATCACATCATTTTCCTGAAAATTGTAAATGCTCTGGTAATCATGTAAAAGAACGTTGGTATCTATTACAAAGATCTTCTTTAGTTTTCCCATATAAATCTGTTAATTTAATTGTAATCCTTTCTTACTGTTCCGAAAGTAATTAAATTTACACTGTAATAATACCACAAGATTTTAATTTTAGATTAAATATTGAATAAATTAAAATACAACTTATGAACATAATGGACATTCTTATTAACCGGCGTTCCATCAGAAAGTACAAAAATGAAAAAATTGAAAAGGATACACTTGAAGAATTGGTGAAAGCGGGCATGTACGCTCCCTCGGCGGTAAATAAGCAGCCCTGGCATTTTATTATTGTTGATGATCCCTTAATCATGAACAGGATCGCGGATGTTCATCCCAATGCACAAATGTTAAGGCACGCGGCCGCCGCAATCGTGGTTGTAGCAGATAAAGAAGCCTCTCACGGCGGGGTATACTGGCCCCTGGATTGTTCGGCAGCTACCCAGAATATTTTGCTTGCTGCACATGGCAAAGGACTGGGATCTGTATGGTTAGGTGTATACCCTCGCGAAGAAAGAGTAAAAGGTTTAAACGACATTTTTAATTTGCCAGAGGGTAAAATTGCTTTTTCAGCCATTTCACTGGGTTATCCTGCCGAGGAAAAGCCTGTACCGGAAAGGTTCCATATGGAAAAAATTCATTTCAACACCTTTTCGCGATAATCAATGGACTACGCGCGAACTGTTGCTTATCTTTATAGTCAGCTTCCTTTGTATCAGAGAATTGGGGCGGCAGCGTACAAGGCCGATCTTGAGAACGCGTGGAAGTTGGATGCATATTTTTCATTTCCTCATAAAACTTTTAAAATCATACATGTAGCCGGAACAAACGGGAAGGGTTCTGTTTCTCATATGCTTGCCTCGGTTTTACAACAAGCAGGCTATAAAACAGGTTTGTACACGTCCCCGCATCTTCTGGATTTCCGGGAAAGAATCAGGGTGAACGGGGAAATGGTTTCAAAAGATTTCGTGGTTTCCTTCGTGGATGAACATAGATTATTTTTTGAAAAGCTGAAGTGTTCTTTTTTTGAGATGTCCGTTTTCATGGCTTTCGAATATTTTCGTTCTCAGTATGTTGATGTGGCCGTCCTGGAAGTCGGTTTAGGAGGCAGGCTGGATACAACAAATATCATCACACCTGTTTTATCTGTCATTACCAATATTGGTCACGATCACACCCGTTTTTTAGGAGATACATTGGGAGAAATCGCGAGTGAAAAGGCCGGGATTATTAAACCAAACGTTCCCGTTGTTGTTGGTGAGCGACATGTTGAAACAGAAGAAGTATTTCTTCATGAAGCAGGAGATAAAGGATGTAATATTTATTTCGCCGGTGATGATTATCATGTTGAATATGCAACAAGAACGATTGAAGAAAAGCAAGTTGTTTATCTTTCAACAAAAAATGGCAGGAAACTTAGTTTTGAGATAGATTTACCCGGGATGTACCAGCAGAAAAACCTTATTACAACTTTAAAAAGTATCGAAATATTGAAAAATTCTTTTGTTATTCAGGATGATGACATGAGAGAAGGGTTGAGAAATGTTGTGAATTTCACCGGGTTAATGGGGCGTTGGCAAATTATTGGTCATCATCCCCTTCTGGTCTGCGATACTGCCCATAATCCGGAGGGAATCGCTGAAGTGGTTAGGCAATTAAATGCTACTCCATGGCGTAATTTACATATCGTGTTTGGTATGGTAAATGACAAGGATGAAAGACGAATACTTGAACTTTTGCCACCCGAGGCAGCTTATTACTTTACCAGGGCAAATATTCCAAGGGCCATGGATGCAAATGAACTTAAAGAAAAAGCAGGGGAATTCGGACTGAAGGGAGAAGTAATACCTTCTGTTAAAGTTGCGGTAGTTAAGGCAAAGAGCAAAGCCACTCCCGATGATCTGATTTTTATCGGGGGAAGTACATTCGTGGTGGCGGAGGTGCTGGGTGGAGGTGTAAACATCTTTGGCTGTAAGGATATGTTTTAATAGAGTTGATTTTCCGCACCTTCTTCTTCC
Organism: uncultured Bacteroidales bacterium; assembly: GCA_964426725.1. Lineage (GTDB taxonomy): Bacteria > Bacteroidota > Bacteroidia > Bacteroidales > CAYRRV01 > CAYRRV01. The sequence continues at coordinate 199,596 of CAYRRV010000002.1, forward strand.
ATAAACAATTATAATTGAGGATTTGTCTTTGGCTAAAGCCCTGGACAATGACTCCCGTGATCAGATATCAACTCATCTGTCCTTTAAAATCGAAATTAATTTTAGTCTGAAGGTTGACGATTTCACCAAAAATCTTTTTTAGCGTTGCATTTTCAATTTGAGTGAGTTTATTAACAGGAATTTTATTGTCGGGAGGAAGTTTTTGCATGATATTACTTACCTGAAACCGGAACCTCAGGTTCATAAGGTAATTATAGGATAATACCAGCTCATCATGGAGTGATCCCGGGAGAATTTGTTTTTGATACAGTTTTTTACACCGTTGTAGTGAATTTGTCTCGGATAGCCCGTTGTGCAGAGCGTACAAGCGTAAAGAGCCGGTTACAGGCATTAATATTTTCTTGATATCGAGAATTACCTCTTCTTCAGATGGTTCATTACCAATGATATTGCCAAAAAAACTCACCGGGGGCTTAAAGCGGAGAACTGATTGTGCCAGGTGATAGAAAAAGACAGATTTATTGGTGATCGTCTTATTAACATGTTCTCTTAAATCATCTACCAGAGCACTATCACCATACACGTGGCGAAAATCAAAATATATGCTGGCATCCAGCACGCTTTGCGGATCGCTTGAGTTTATCCAGGTATTAAAATATTCTTTCCATATTTCAATGGGCTGGTTCCACTTTGGATTCATGGCCATTATTTCACCCTTGCATAATTTGTAACCAATAAAGTTCAGGCTTTGGTTTACTCGTTTTCCTAATTTCTGAAAGTAGCTATAGGCATCATCCAATTTTTCACCTCTTACTTCTTCAAAAATTATAGCATTATCTTGATCAGTTGCCAGTGTCTGCTCCATTCTTCCTTCACTCCCCATTACCATAAAAGCAAATCTGGATGGAGGAGATCCTATTTCTTCAATTGAAAGCAGGATGATTCTCCTGGTAATGGCATCAGAAACAGAGCTGATTAATCTTGTAATCACGTTTGTTTTATCACTGCTATCAACAAGTGCTCTCACGAGCACGGGGATTCTTTCGTAAATATTTCGTAAAATTGTCAGGTCGGATGCAGATTCAATTTCTTTTAACACGTACCCGGGCGTAAATTGTTGCAAGGCAAATATGTCTTTCAGTATTATCATACCCTTGATCGTGTCTTCACCATCGGTTATCCCAAGGTGGGAAATGTTCTGTTCATTAAAAACCAGGATGGCCTCATAAAGAAGGGAGTTTTCTGGAATTGCCCGGACAGGGGAGGACATTACCTCTATCACCGGGATATCCATATTTTTATTTTTTACCAATACCCTGTTGATAATATCTTTATGGTTCAGAACACCAATGATTTTAGCGTTTTGGCGGATGAATAATACATCCGTTCTTTTCCTTGCCATTAAATCAATAGCCTCCCGGATGGTTATATTGGATGAGCAGGTAATTATATCTTTAACGATATGATTTACAGGCTGATTCATTAATATTAGCGAGGTTTGCAGGTCTTCAGCCAGTTGAAATGTATCTCTCTCCAGGTTATCCCGGGGTAAAATTTCTCTTGTAACCACGATGTAACCGTCTTCACCGGCGTGTTTTATTTTTGAAATATTTATTACCACCTCTTTTTCAGAGTTGTCGTTGCATATCAATTTGGTTTCCAGTGAAACAGACTTTTTGGGATCATCAAAAGATGAAATAACATCCTGCCACCTGGTTTTAAAAACATCTTCAAATGATAGATGTATTACTTCAGGAGCTTCATAACCGGTCAACCTGTTGAATGTTTGATTAGAGAAGATAATAGATTGATTAACCACCATGAGCGTACCCTCCGTTGATGCTTCAACGAGTGATTTGTATTTTTGACGTGAAAGGCGCAGCTTTTTTTCTGCCTCTTTCCTTCTGTCTTCTATCCTTGAACTCTGGCGGATCACGAACATGAGTATAATGGCCACTACCATGATAATGAAAAAGGAAACCTGAAGTATATTCTTTTTCATGGCTTTGATTTCCCGGTTCACGTCATCAAGATAAATTCCGGTGCCAATTATCCAGTTCCATGGTTCGAATCCTCTCACGTATGACAATTTGGGAACAATGGTCGTTGAATCGTCTTTCCATTGCCACCTGTAATTGATGAATCCTTCACCATTATCAGCAACTACGCGGGAAGCTTCAACAAAAAGTTTTTTACCGTCGGGATCAGTATAATCATCCAATTTTTTTCCTTCAAGTTCCTCCCTGTAAGGATGCATGATCATAACCGGTTCCTGGCTAATGATCCAGAAATAGTCCTTGTGTTGATCACCATACCTTATTTCTCTTATCCTTCGGGAGGCCATTGATTTAGCTTCTTCCAGCGTGAGGTTTCCCGACAGGTATTCATGGTGATATTCATCGATAAGGCTCCATGCAGTGATGGTCAGTTCCCTTATCATTTCCTTTTTTTTCTCGAGTATGTTTTTTTCGAATGAAGGAAGGATAAACGCGAAGATAGCCAGGATGAAAAATACAATTGCAAGTATCGATGGGAGTACGATATTGAGGAAAAAGGGCCGGAGTTTCATACGCGCCATAAGTTGGCTGATTAAATTCTGACAATTTCTAAGCTCATGTTTTCGCTATCAAATATACAAAATCCGTTTCTTTTTACATTACTTGTAACAGGAGGAACTCCAATAATTGTTGATGCGTTGTTTAGCGCAATAATTTTCTTCATGTAATGTCTGATTATTCCTTTTTTGGCAACGAGTGTTCCCTTCGCGTGGATATGACCGGCAAAACTTATAGAACAACCAAGCGCTTCCATGAAGTTAAAATGCTCCTTGAGTTCATCAGGGTATGTATAGAAATCCTTATTTACTCCTGAAAGATTCGGGTAGAAGTAGTGCGATAGGAGGATTTTCTTGTTTTCAACATTTAATGCAATGTACTCGGGAAGAGTTTTCAGGAATTGTATATCTTCTTCCCTGTAAAGCGGGTTCAGGTCATTTTCCTCGTGCATCCAGAGTTTATTGTTCACGAGTACTTTCCGCTCGTGATAATCAAGTTCATACCAGTTTTCAGGGTAATCAAAAAAATTACAGTTTTTTGGAATAACCCTTGCAGCATGCATATCATGGTTGCCGAGTATAATATATTTACAATTTTCTTTAATTAATTTGAGACACTGGTGCGCGTCACGCTTATTGAGATAAGAATAGTATGGGACACTGTATCCGGAAATATCCCCAAGGCAAACAATATCATCACACCTATTCCTGCTGATTTTATGAAAAGCAGCCCGGAGGCTTTCAATGTCCTCGTGAATATCAGTGATGATGGCGATTCTCATTTTTATAATAAAAATAAAAAAGCCACGATTCCTTCATGGAGGAATCATAGCTTATTTAATATTTTTTTTTAACTAAAATGAATATATAGTACTGATTAATACACGTGTATTGGCAACTGCACTTGTATTTTCAGGTATATAATTAACATCGTGATTACTCCCAAACGCGGCAGAGGTGTATTCAATTTCACCGGCCAGTTTTACTTTACCGCTGGTAAAAGATACGCGGGGAGAAATTCTTAGCAATGATTCGATGTTGGTTCCCAGCCCGTAAACAGGGTTTAAAGCAGAGGACATCTCGTCTTTTGTTCCCAGGTTTTTCAGGTATCCGCCGAAAACACCAACCTGCCAGGCTGGTCCATTGGTATGGATTTCTCCCCAAACGGTGATATTCTGTAATGGCGTGTAGGAACTTTCGCCTGTTAAAGGATCTTCAATTGCTTTAACAGCAAACCCGCTTATGGAAAGCACATCGGCAATGTTTTCACCGTAACGGCCCTGTAGTTTTAGGGTAACAGGTGCTAGTTTAATTTTCGAAAAAGCAATGACGGAATGGCTGTTTAACTTTTCCTCTACCTTGTATCTCACGCCATTCTCAAAAGAGCTAAGTCGAGGCACGATTGATTTGATTGCAAGTCCAACACCTGCAAGGAAATCAGTGCCAGAGGCCTCGTTTTTTATATTATAATGTACCTGTAAATGCATATCAGGGAAGGCCGAATTTCGTAAAAAATCGGAATTTATGGAAATGGACCGGTTTGTCGTGTCAGCCGGATCCGGCCCACGGGAGGTGAAATCTCTTTGTGTTACTGCCGCGGCAATAACTTTGAGATTACCAAAATATTGGATAAGCCTTAGTTGGGGATTCCTGGAGAACGACTGCAATGGAGTACCGGTGTTAAAAGAAATGGTGCCGGGGAAACAACCGGTAACAAATAGTGGGTTCCAGTACTGGCCGGAAAGGAGTTCCGTGTTTGTCCATTTTAGATGAAGATATGCATGCCGAAGCCTGAAAAGATTGATGTTGTCATTTGCCTGCGCGAAAAAATCTCCCTCGATCACGCCCGATGTTTTTGCACCCAGGGCATCAGGTCCGGTAATTTTACCGCTTAATCTTGATTGTACAGCGAGGAAGTTCAGGTTCGATTTGTCATTGATATCATTTTCGGCAGGATCCAGCAATTCGGGTGCAGGCCATAGAAGGAAATGACCTTCTCTTGCAGTCACGTTTTGTCTTGAATCGTAGAACATGTCGTTCTTAACAAATCCCGAGAACTCGATCCCGAACTTTTTATCCTGTTCTTGTGCAAATGATTCAAATACCGGGATAACAATCAGTATTAGTAAAAATCCAACATTTTTCTTCATAACTGTATTTTTAAATTTTTAATCACCTTTTCTGTCAGGTGGAAATAATTTTTGTATAATATTTATTTTTTTAAGTGGCCGGTTCAATAGTTTATTTAAATTATTCTCCGCGGTCAGATTTTTATCCCACAAAGTTATGGCTTTTTTATAAGATGCAGCAGCAGCTTCATATTGTCCCTTGTGCCTGTATATTATTCCTAAATTTGTATAGCACACGGATAGTCTCCTGTCTGTTTCACCGAGAGCGGTTTTAATTTCATTAATACGGTTAGAAATAATTCTTTGTTTCAGTTTTTCATCATGGCATTCCAGATCGTGTAAAAATTCTTCATGAATTATTTCTGAAATACTTTTGTTATTTACTGAATTAAACCGGGAATTCCACTGTTGGTATATATGGATACTTGTATTAATATTTTTTTCGGCGACTTCCAGTATCGAATCTTTAAATGAGGCATTCGCGGAATCTAAAATGACAACCTTGGTTAGCAGGGCGGCTGCACGATTATTGTACAAGACACCTTTCTCGAATGAATTCCTGTAATGCTCGTGCTGGTTATAAATTGATTCTATGGTATCCATCAGGTAAAAAACAGAATCGAAATTGTTATCCTGGGCATATATGTTATATTTTTCATATAATGTTCTCGCTGCCTTGATCCTGGGATCAACATTTTCATTTTGTCTTTTATAATATACAGATGCCGTTCCTATGCCCAGTAAAACAAGAACACCCATTATTACAATGAGCGTTCCCGTGTTTTTATTAGTTGGAGTTTTTATCATGAATGAACATTTTCGATCAGGAACTTCCTGATTTCTAAAGGTGTTTCTTTGGTGAGTTTTGATACGACAATGTTCGCGATAATAGCTAATGGAGCGCCAATCCAAGCGAAATACCAGGCACCAAGCCAGTAATCCACGAAATCATGCAAAGGCCATGTAGCTCCCGTTTTCCCTGCAATAAAGTAGGAAAGTGCAATCAACGAAACAATACCGCCGACTATGAGTCCTGCCATGGCTCCCTGCTTGTTGGAGCCGCTCCACCATATGCCTAAAAGGAAAAGGGGGAAAATGGTACATCCTGCCAGTGAAAATGCAACTGCCACCAATTGGGCGATTAAGGCAAGTTTCATTAATGCAATAATGGCAACAATAATGGCCATAAACACGGTGGCAATTCTTGCATACATTAGCTGTTTGCGGGGAGAAGCATCCGGGTTAATGACCCTGACATACAAATCGTGCGCGAAAGCAGAAGATCCGGCAACGAGAAGGCCTGAAACTGTTGAAAAGGCAGCAGACACTCCTCCAGCGGCCAGGAATCCAACAATTAACGGATGGATATCTCCCAACTGGGCAGTGTAGACCACGATGGCATCCTTTGCCAGTTTTCCTACCTCGGGGTGGGCCGAAAGTATTTTACCGAAAGCGGCATAAGCAGGTGCACTCCAGTAAAGTATGCAGATGAAAAATAATCCCCATACAACAGACCAGCGAGCGTCCCTTGCCTTGGGCACCACGTAAAACCGTTGAATAACATGGGGCAGACCGGCAGTTCCAATCATCAGGGAGAAGGCGATGGCAATCCAATGAAAGAATGTCATTCCTGTTGCTGGATCCCAGGGCATGGCGTATTCGGGTGCTGGTACAATGGCAAAATCATGGCCCAGGGAGTTGATCAGGTTCTGTGTCTCGGATGCGGGTATCCCGGTCACGATGTCTGAAACTACAGAACCATAGCCAATTTGAGGTAAGAGCCAAAAGTAATCAAACCGAAAGGTAAGGATAAAGAGTGGAATAATAAATGAAATAATGATAATGACATATTGTATCTGCATGTTTTTTGTTACCCCGAGCATGCCGGAAATGAGCGTGTAGGTAAGCACTACGGTACCGCCAATAATAACTGCCCAGTTGTAATCCACACCCATTACCCATTTGAACATCAAACCGATTCCTCCAAACTGTCCAACGCAATAGGAGATGGATATCAGAATAGCAATAATAGCACCAACAGCCCGAAGTGTTTGCGAGTAGTACCTGTCACCTATAAAATCAGCAGCGGTATATTTACCGTATTTTCTGATTTGCCCGGCCATCAGGATAAGAAGAAGCACGTATCCACCCGTCCAGCCGACTACATATGCCAGTCCATGATAACCAGATCCATACATGAGGGCAGCCATTCCCAGGAAAGAAGCAGCACTCATCCAGTTAGAGGCAATGGCCATTCCTGAACCAACTTTTGAAATACCCCTGCCGGCAGCATAATAATCAGTTGTATCTTTTGCCCGAAAGAAAATTCCTACCAGCACGAATAAAACCAGGATAGTGATAAGTATGATAGCCGGTCCGACTTTGAAACTGCCTTCCAGTTGTGTTGCAGCAGTTGCAGCACGCGACAATACCGGGATGCATAAAAGTATCAATGAGAAATACAATTTTTTCATAATGTCTGATGATTTAGGGATTAATCCGCGATATTTAGTTTTGCATTCATTTTATCTGTCCTCACGCAATACAACCAGCATAGTCCCACAAATAAAATTAACAGGAAAACGGCCGTGTAGAAATAGTGAAAAGGGAAACCGAGGAATTTGCTATCTGTTAAAACAGAGCGGTTATGGATGAGGTATTTTTCCATGATTCCCGGCAAATTTTCGATGGTTTCATTCGTCATGGATCCCATGCCAACGGATGTAAGTCCCAGGGGTAGAATCTTTGCCTTGACATCAGTGTGCAGGATTCCCAGAAGCGGGCTTGTTTCTTTCGCCAACAGGAATTTAGCCTCTATATATTCCTCGTCAGAAATCTTTTCAATTTGAGCTTTAAGTTGTTCAAAATGCTCAACAGTGGAGATGAGGGTTTCGCGTAAGGTGTCTGCTGTGAGCTGGTATACGGTCCAGCTAAGCGCATCATCAAGGGCTGACTTTGCACCTGGCTCAATGTCTACTTTCCCCAAAACTGAGAGAAGGGACTGGCCGAATTGCTTAAGGGATTCTTGTTGAGGTTTTTCCTGTTGTACATTTTCCCACGTATCCTGAAATTTGAGGTATGCAGGTTGTGGTGTTGGTTCTTCAATTACTTTCAAGAGTATTTGAAAACCGAAAATGGCGATTGCCCAAATCAGTACCAGCCAAACCACCATGTTCCTGTTGCGAACAGCCTGTGGGGTGGAAGGTTTAAAAAAGCTGATACGGTATTCATTAGATGAGTTTTCCATGTGCTTTTCAGGTTTATTTTAATGTTTCACAGCCTAAATATAGAAGAAAATTTCAGAAAAAAGAATTTTTTTGGGAAGGTAAAAATTGGTTTACAAGTTTGATAGATAATTTAATGCTGGTAATATTAATAGTTTTGCATCATGAATGGCATTTTAATATAACCTAAATTGAGCGATTCATAAATTCAATCTCTCTTTTAATCAAACTTGTTAAAAAAATCAGGTGATTTCTAATGGCAGGAGTCTGAAAATAATTTTTTCCCGCGGTTTTCAGGGTATTTTTTCATAATTCCCGGAGGTTTATTATCATTTTTTATCGGAACCGGCATACCCTGATAAACAGGAAAAAAAACATTACAGAAAATTTTAAAAAACCGGATTTGTTTTACCTACAAACAAAAAAGGGTTTCGGAAAAACTTCCAAAACCCTTGGTATTATTGGTGTGGGAACTGCTGGATTCGAACCAGCGACCCCCTGCTTGTAAGGCAGGTGCTCTGAACCAACTGAGCTAAGCTCCCAATAATTCTTTCCTAAAGAACACTCCCCTGAAATGGGTGTGCAAATATAAATGTCTTCCGCAAAAGAACAAAAGAAAATGATATTTTTTTTTGGAAATATTTTTATTATCAAAAAATAAGCTATCTTCGCGGGCTGTTTCCGTGGTGGAAACACATGGGTGTTTGGAGGTTTCATTTCGGGTTTCTCTGGCCGCGTGGCCGTTTGATTTAGTCCTTTTTACACCTGACTTATAATAATTCCGGGCTTTGTAGAATGGATTGAGTCCCGTTAAATGAAACATGAATGAAGATTTTTGAAGAACAAGGGCTTGCTGCCGAGTTGCAACTTGCCATCAATGAAATGGGTTTTATTAACCCAACCCCCATACAGGAAAAGGTTATCCCTTCAATTTTAAATTCCGATCAGGATATTATTGCCATCGCTCAGACTGGCACTGGTAAAACGGCTGCTTTTGGTTTGCCTGTTTTGCAAATGATCGATCCCGTGCTTCCTCACGTGCAAGCAGTTATACTCTGTCCCACCAGGGAGCTTTGCCTGCAAATAGCAAGTGAGCTCAGCAAGTTTTCATCCTTTATGGATAAAATATCCATTACTGCTGTATATGGTGGTGCATCTATCGAAAATCAAATTAAAGCGCTGAAAAAAGGAACGCAAATTGTGGTTGGTACTCCCGGGAGAACGCTGGATTTAATAAAGAGAAAAGTTCTGAAAATCAGTAATATTCGTTGGCTCATTCTCGACGAGGCAGATGAAATGCTCAACATGGGATTCAGGGAAGACCTGGATGCAATTCTTGCCGGAACGCCTGCCCAAAAGCAAACATTACTCTTTTCTGCTACAATGCCTGCAGGCGTAAGACGCATTGCTGAAAATTACATGCTCGATCCTGTTGAAATCTCCGCGGGACAGAAGAACGTGAGCACCGCGAACGTGTTGCATCATTATTACAGGGTGAAATCGGCCGATCGTTACGAGGCACTCAAGCGGATTGCTGATATGCACCCCCATATTCATGGAATCATCTTTTGCCGCACCCGGCAGGAAACAAGAGATGTAGCCGCTAAGCTGATGCAGGACGGGTACAACGCGGATGCCATCCACGGTGATCTTTCACAAGCTCAACGCGATCAGGTAATGCAACGTTTCCGTGTAAAACAATTACAGCTTCTCGTGGCTACCGACGTGGCTGCCAGGGGAATAGACGTGGATAATCTTTCTCATATAATTAATTACAATCTTCCTGACGATCCCGAGGTATATATCCACAGGAGTGGACGTACCGGCAGGGCAGGAAAAACAGGGGTTTCCATAGCCATCGTTCATTCACGGGAAGAATCCAGGATAAAGGAACTGGAAAGACTAACCGGTCGAAAATTTATCCACCAGTTGGTGCCTGGTGGAAAAGAAGTGTGTGAAAAACGATTGTACCATCTTTTTGACAAGATAGGTAATACCCTGGTTGATGAAAAAACCATAGCTCCATTCATGCCTCAAATACTTGAACGTTTAGGCTGGCTCGACAGGGATGAACTATTGAAAAGACTCGTCTCTTTTGAGTTTAACCGTTTTCTGGAATATTATAAAGATGCAGGTGACATTAATGTAACCAGCAACCGGAAAGAAAATGACAGGAAAAAAACACGTGGATCGAATTTTTCGAGAATGTTTATTAATCTTGGTAGTAAACAAAATATTTCTCCTAATTCTTTAATGGGGTTGATTAACGAGCAGTTACAGGATAAATCTTTTGAAATAGGTAAAATAGAGATTCTGAAAAGTTTTTCCTTTTTTGAAATTGAATCTTCTGTTGAAAAATCGCTTTTAGCTGCTTTCAAGGCAGTAAGCTATGGCAAAACAAAATTAGTTGTTGAGCCATCAAAACCCCTTAACGGGAATGGGAAAGAGACTAAAGATTACCAGGATAAGCCCAAGCGTAAGGCAAAGAGGAAGAGGAACAAGCATAGATAGTTCTTTTATCGGGAGGCAGATGTCATAATTCCCGCTGAACCCTACTGTCTTAACTAAAGCTATTTAAAACGTGGAAAACCACCAAGGTAATTAAACCAGCTAATGTTAATCCCAGTAAAACTGTTAATAATTTGATCCTCCGGTTCAGTTTCTGAACCTCACCGGATAAGATTTTATTGATTTCTGCCTGCTTCGTGGCAAAATTCTTCAGGTTTTCGATATCCTCTTCTTCGGATTTGGACTTTTTTTTCCTGAAAGGTTGAATGATATTCACCACGTCGAGCGATAAACCAATGAGTCTTGCGATATTTCCAGGTGTGATAATTGCCATTATTCGTCCTCTCTGTTTTGTAAAAATGATGGTGTTCTAGTTATATCCTCTTCTTTAAAGGGAACTGCTCCTAAATCTTTAGCGCCATATCCTTCGATGGCAATTCCCGCCCCGATAGCCACTGAACAATTCTTCAATCTAAAGTCTGCTTTCCACGGGTTTTCGTACATAGGTAATTCCATGAGGGGAGATTCCCCGTTAAACGCGTGACCCCACACACCGAATAGAATTCCTGAAGCCCTGTTATTATAAAGAATGTTGTGGTGCAACCGAATGTTTTTCATTTTTGCATCTTTACCCTCTCCGGAGATTGCTGCACCCCATTCACAATCATGCACGATATTGGAATAAATTTCCACGTTTTCCAGCATTCCAAACCAGCAATCAACGTAAAGTCCCTGCCTGGGTAAATCGTGAATATAATTATTGAAGATCACCCCGTGCGAGCTGACTTCCTTGCAATCGATTCCTTCCTTGTAGCAGGAATGGATGTGGTTTTCTGTTACAGTGAAATTGGTTGCCCCTGCCAGTGTAAGTGCCTCGTGCGGTGCTTCTCTTCTCAAGGGAAAACCTTCCGGACGCATATCCTGATTATTGGCCCTTGTTATCTCACATCCCTTTACCAGTACTGAATCGGCATACCAGATACCAATACCCGAGTTATACGTATCATCTGTCTTGCAGTTCACGAGCTCAATGTTAGCGGTTCCCGGCCCTTTTACATAAATGCCTACATTACGTGAATTTCTTACCATGATATTTTCGAACCTGATATAACTTACACTCTCGATGTGTAACAGTCCTTTACGATAAAGCGATCCTTCTTCAGCCACGAAAATTGTCCGTGAAGAAATCATTTGGGGAAGTATAATAAGCAGAGTTATATATATTGTACGCATTTTATTCTCTTTTAGTTAATAATTGCTTCCAAAAATATACCATTTATACATTATAAGATAGCTTTTATTCATCTTTCTTCTTATTGGATCAGAGTTTGAGCCTTTATCAACAAACCTAAAACTTATGATTATATCTTCTGCTGGTCAAGGGGTAAAGGAATTGTTATCAGGGGTGTTAACTGGGGTACCATCAGCGGGAATAACGTGATAGATAGCGGTTCCGAGCAATATGGGGGATTCCCGGGAGTAGGCGACCCTAATGGGATTGAACTTACTGAAAAAACGCGATGTGTGCAGGTAACCGGCAATAATATTTTTAACTGGGGGGGACAAGGAATCATGAAATACGCCGTGTACGAAGATGAAACCTGCGATCATAATTCGTTCACTTCATTAAATCTTAATTATTTTGAAGAAGGTGGGGTCGTTTCAAGGGGGAAAAATTCGCTGGTGAAGGATATTGTTTATATAAAAGAACCTGCCCTTATCTTATTTATTTTTCAAAAAAGCAAGGACGCTTCTTTCAATCCTTTTTTTTACATCATTCCATTTCAAATCCTTTTTGGAAATTATGACCGGCCAAATCAGATAGATCGACGTCGTCAAAATATATGAGGCTCTTAAGTACATGCATACCACTATTTTGATTGTATTTCTCTTTGTAAAAGTTAACGATTTGTGAAATCGAATATCGTTCAAGTGCGAAATATATATCAACAAAATCTTTAGAACGCTCACCACTCATTGCAATGGCGTTTAATTTCATAGCAAGAATATCTTCAACTGATAAAAAAGTGATTTCTTCTAAGTTTACTGGTTCTTTTAAATAAGGATAGCGACGAGCAATCAGATCGACCATTATTCCCGAAATAATACCTTTAATCGTGTTGGAGGATGTTGAAACGAGATTTATTTCATAGTCTTGTTGAATGGATTCCAGGAGGGATATTGTATCAAAAGAGAAATCAGAAAAAAGATCGATATCGATGGATTGCCTGTGTCCCATTTGTAAAGCCAGACCTGTTCCGCCGACGAGACAGAATCCTTCCAAGTACTTTTTAGATTGAAGTGATATTAGGAGTTCCAGTGTTGCTCTGTCGATTGTTTCTTTATGTAACATGTAAAAGACGATAAAGGTATTTCAAAGAGTTTTGAGACGAGGTTAAGTGTTTTATTTTCAAGGTAATTAAGATGAGTTAAAACCCTAATAATTTCATCATCACCATAATAATCAATGATTTTTTTTATTTCTTCTTCATTGCCAAGCGTGAAAACCCGTTCAATAATTAAACGCCTTGATCCATCTGAATCCAGTTTATTAACATCTACATCCCAAAAATATTCTTTTTTCAGGTCTTCCTTTATATTAAGTTGTTTTTTCAATTTTTCTGAGTTGTATTAACTGCAACAAAAATAGGGATTTTAAGCAACTTATCCAAAATGAAGGTATTACTTATGATATGCATTAAGTGTTTCATTACAACAAATAACAACAAATAACAACAAATAACAACTACTAACTCTAATATCTGACAATTACCTCGCTAAATATCATTGCATGACCATTGCATGACCATTGAATGACTCCCGACCGAGGCAAGAGGTCGGGACGTTTGACCATCGTATGACATCAATTAACCATAATTAATATTTGCAAATTCCATTTCTTTTTGTATATTTGTACTAAACAACTAATACAATATATAAATAGCATAATGATAAACTTTCAACTGGATCCAAAAGCAGGCACTCCTTTTTACAGGCAAATCATCGATCAGATTAAGTTCGGGATTGCCTCCGGGAGCCTGAAAACCGGGGAGCAATTGCCAACAGTCAGAGCCCTGGCCGTGGAACTGAAGGTGAATCTCAACACGGTGGCCAAAGCCTACAGGGAACTGGAGATTCAGAATATTCTGGAAACACAACAGGGCACAGGTACATTTATCAGTCAGGCGGAGATTAAAATTTCTGAAAAAGAACGAAACAAAAAGCTGGAGGAAATATGTAACGAGTTCACCACCATCGCTTTTAGTTATGGGTTTACAATTACTGACATCATAAAACAATTAAAAAATGAAAATTGACATGACAACCAAAAAGATTGCAAAAAGCTATTTTAATCCCTTTTCAATTAGCGTGTTGATTGTGCTAATCGGGATTGCCATCGGTGCACGTTTGCTGGAATACATCAATGAGGGTACCCTGGCAGGTTCTATCCTTCTCGCAGTATTCATTGCAAGTTCCATTCATATTGCTGATCAATGGGAGAAGGTGGTAGTATTAAGAATGGGTAAATACAATGGACTAAAAGGTCCCGGCTTGTTTTTTATTATTCCCATTATTGACCGGATTGATAATTATATTGATCAACGTGTACGGGTAACCGATTTCAAGGCCGAGCAGACCCTTACCAAGGATACGGTACCCGTTAACGTGGATGCCGTTGTGTACTGGACGGTTTGGGATGTTGAAAAAGCAGCCCTGGAAGTACAGGAATACGAGAAGGCCATATCCTATATCGCGCAAACAGGATTAAGAGACATTATCGGGAAACATGAGTTGGCAGATCTTTTACAAGAACGTGATAAGATTGCCGAAGATCTGCAAAAAGTGTTGGACGATAATACCAATCCATGGGGCATAACCTGTCAGAACGTTGGGATTAAAGACATCGTTATCCCGCAGGCCCTGGCCGATGCCATGAGTAAACAGGCCCAGGCCGAAAGGGAACGCCGAGCGAGGGTGATACTGGGTACGGCTGAAACAGAAATAGCGGAAAAGTTTGCCAAGGCCAGCGAGCAATACAGGGATAACCCGGTAGCATTACACCTGCGTGGTATGAACATGTTGTTTGAAGGATTGAAGGAAAAGGGATCCATGGTCATTGTTCCCAGCTCCGCGCTCGATTCCATGAACCTGGGTGCCATGGGTGGATTGGTTTCACTGGGAAAATCGGATGAAAAGAAAGTGGCATTGCGAGAGCCTGGAGAGGTATCAGATTAAGTTAAAAATGTATGCATTTAGATTTCTTACGCGCCCGGGAAATAATTACGTGAACATTTAATCACGACTCTTTTTACATGTTGTCAGGTTACTAGTGGTTTTTATTTGATGTCGGTTACAGGTGATTTTGGAACAGCCCGGCACCGGATAATGATTGTGAGATAAAGACAATTCTTTTTGGATAATTGGTGGATCACTACCCTGTTGGTGGTGTCTTTTATGGTGGTAGCCCTGAAAGGGTGCATGCAGCCGCATAGTGCAAAGCGCTATGTATATAGCAAAAATCAACCCTGGCCCTGAAAGGGCAATAGCCTAATCCCAAAGGTATTTCTCGTCATATTCAACCTCATATTTATTTAAAAATGCCGTCAATTCATTCTCAAATGAGTGTTTTTTATGATGCTCCTGTTGGTTATTGATATATTTAACAACCGTTTCTATCTCATACGGGTTCACCGAAAATATTCCGTATTCCGTCTTGCCAATAAAAATGCATATTGTTTTCCTCTTGTTTTTACCCATTTTGAGGATTGTTTTTTTATTTCCTCAAGCAATTTATTTGTGTTATTTTCTTCGATAGAAAGCATAGAATATGTACATGGTTGGAGTACCCACCTACTTTGGATTACATCCCAGGTCTTTACAAATTCCACCCAAATATTCGAATAATGATTCCTTAAACGGTCAAGTATATAAAATGTTTGGCAATTCGAAGCACTTTTCTTTCAAGTTACAAGCGTCTTTGATACGAGCTGAAATTCTTGATAACGCACTGATGTCCATATGTTTTATATGCGATTGCCAAATGGCTTTTTTTGTCATCTGTCACACCATTTTTAAACAAAAGTCTTTAACATGCATTCGATTAATTCCCTTATAGGTCGATAATTCATTCAGTTCATCCATTGTCACTACATATTTTGGAAAATTATCCGATATTTCAAGTAAATTTCCATATTCTCGATTTATGGTTTCCTCATTTGTTAAAATGTAAGCAACCTGCACATATATCTTTTCTCCAGACTTTTGCGCGATAAAATCAATTTCTTTATTCCCCTCTCGCCCAACAGTTACCGAATACCCTGCCATTCGAAGGTGCAGATAAACAATATTTTCCAATATTTTATGAATGTCATTTGTTCTATAACCTACAATTGCATTCCGAATACCAATATCTTCAAAAAAGTACTTTTCTCCAATCTCAAATACTTTTTTACCCTCGATTCCTGTTCTCTTTACTTTGAAAATCAAAAATGATGTTTCCAAATAACCAAGGTAGTCTATAACAACTTGGGTTGAAATATTTATTTTTTGAGATTTCAGATACTCACTGATTTTTTTTGAGGAAACGATACTACCAATATTGTCTGCTAAAAAGGTAATCAAATTCTCAAGGAAATTAACATTTCTAACCTTAAAACGGGCAACAACATCTTTGAGCAGTATTGTGTTATAAATACTTGTTAAATACTCATACGCAACTTGTATTTCAGTATTTAGATTAATAAGGTATGGTAATCCACCAAATTTAAGATAGTTCTGAAATGTGGCTACTGAATCCTGTAAATTATAAAATACTAAAAACTCAGTATAGCTTAGACCAAATACTTTAATTTCAATATATCTACCACTTAAAAAAGTAGCGAGTTCGCCCGAAAGTAAATTAGCATTGCTTCCTGTGCAATAGATATCGTAGTTCGCTCTGGTAACAAGATCTCTTAATGTAATCTCAAATGATTCAATATCTTGTATTTCATCAATAAAGAGTGCTACTTTGCCGTTTTCCTTTACATTTTCCTTCAAATAAAGAAACAGGTCATCTGAATTTTTTATTTTTGAGAACTCATGTTGTTCTTTATTGATATAAATTATCTGAGTATCAGGATTCTGTTTTTTAATTAGGTCCCTGACTTGCATTAAAAGGTAGCTTTTCCCCACTCTGCGTTGCCCAATTAATACCTTTATCAATGATTTACCAATAAATGGTTTCAATCTATCAATATAAAGTGGTCTCTCGATGTATTCAGCCATTTCATCTATATTTTAAACTCCATACAAATATAATAATATCTTCAGGCATAATTAAATATTTCATTAAAAATCGGTATTGCTTCAATTATAATTGAATAATATATTAATAAATTCGCACTCTTC
>CAYRRV010000002.1:216500-228553 GCA_964426725.1 uncultured Bacteroidales bacterium
AATCGGTATTGCTTCAATTATAATTGAATAATATATTAATAAATTCGCACTCTTCAGTCAAAGATGCAATGGATTCTAAGCTTGTTTGCAACTGATCATTACCCAATTACCTGATACTGCTGGCCGATGACCTCGGGTATGGAGATCTGCATTGTTATGGTAATGACACCATTATGACACCTAATCTCGACAGGCTGGCCACTAATGGTGTGATGTTTTCATCTTATTATGCCACGGCGCCTGTATGCTCACCATCAAGGGCCGGGTTGCTCACGGGCAGGATCCCTTCCAGAACCGGTATTTACGAGTGGATATCACATGAAAGCCCGGTGCACCTTAAATCCACTGAGGTAACGATTGCAACTCATCTAAAAAAATCCGGGTACCAGACTGCTTTTTTTGGAAAATGGCATTTAAACGGGAAGTTCAACTCACCCGAACAGCCCCAGCCGGGTGATCATGGATTTGATTACTGGTTTGCCACCCAGAATAACGCGTACCCCACCCATAAAGACCCGGAAAATTTTGTATTGAATGGCGAACCCACGGGCGTAATCAAGGGTTATTCATGTCAGATCGTGGCAAATAAAACCCTGGATTGGCTTCAAAACAACCGGGATGAGGTAAAACCTTTCTTTATTTACGTGGCCATTGAGAACATTTTTCGCTGAGTGATCATAAGGTTTTGTGGGTGTTGCAGATCTTCATCTTGATCCAATCTCTCGCTCAGAATTCATATTTTATGTTTCATATATTTATTTAATTGCCGCACAACTATTGAAAAAGGTCTGGAACATGACCATTCGATCTTATCATATAATTTGTTACTTTTACATGTAGAATTTTGATTTCTGAAAAATGAACAAGACAGATATTTTATATAAGTTACGAATCTTCAAGCAAGAGAATGCCGGTAAATATGGGATTCTGGAATTAGGATTATTTGGTTCGTATTCTCGCGGAGAGGCAAATGAAGAGAGTGATATTGACATTGTTATTAATACAACGGAACCAGATATTTTCAATATTGTTCATATTAGAGAAGAACTAGAGAATATTCTGTCAAAAGGAGTTGATATTATACGTAAAAGAAAGAATATGAATCCTTATTTGAAAAAGAGAATTGAAAACGAAACGGTATATGTATGACAATGAGCTTGTTTTGAATATTCTTCTTCAATTAATTGATGCATCGAAAAAAATACTTGAAAGATTCGAACCAATCAATAATCCTGATAATTTTCTTAAGTCTCCAAGGGGAAATGAAAAATTAGATGCTATTTGCATGCAATTAATAGCTATTGGTGAAAGTACCAAAAAGTTGGATAAACTTACAGAATTTCAATTATTAAGCAAGTATCCGGAAATTGATTGGAAGGGTGTTAAGGGTATCAGAGATATTATATCTCATCATTATTTTGACATTGATGAAGAGGAGATTTTCAATGTTTGTAAAAATCATATTCCAACACTTTTACGCGCGCATTGGAAAGGATAAAGTGTGAATTTGAATGAATAGATATACATGTTCCGGAGGATCGTTGCTTACCTGGTCGCCATGGCATAGGCGGCTACCGGTTGCTGCAATTCATCCACGATCAATAACACCTAATAACACCTAATGACAAACGATAGTATTTCCAGTGTATGACCGCGTATGACCATGAATGACATTCTTAATTATCCTTATTCCTCCCCCGAGAATAATTCAAAAGCAAAATTGATTTGTTCGGCATTGCCCAAAACATAAACTATATCATTCTTTTCAAATTTTATTTGTGGAGGGGGATGCTCGATGACATTACTGCCTCTTTTGATAGCAAGGAGAGTAACGCCTGTTTTAGTTCGCAACATGAGTTCTGAAAGGGAACTGTTTTCAGCGTTTGAGCCCGATTCAACTTTTAACGCGGAAATATTCATGTTGATCATTTCATCGAAAATAGTAGGCTTGTTAACAATGTCTTTTTCTGAAAACTCTCCCAGGTTTAAACTCCTGATATGATTTAAAATCCTGTTTATTTCTTTCTGGGGATATAGCTTTGTGACAAGAATCCTGTTGAACAAATCGATGGCTATTTCGAGTTTTTCGGGTAAAACCTGATCTGCTCCTATATCATATAATTGCTCAACATTTTGAATATTCTTGGCCCGGGTTATAATGTATGCTTTTTTATTCAGGTTTCTTACTTTCTCGATAATGGCCATGGCTGGAATAACACTGCCAACAGAAATAATCACTATCTCGGCGGTGTCTGCGTGAGCCTTTAACAGGATGGGTTCATTAACAGCATCCCCGTACACGACCAAGTCACCCTCATTTATCTTTTCTTTTGATATCAAAGGATCAAATATTACCGAGATGTGCCGAATGTCATACAGTTTTGCCATTTTAGATAGTTTAAGGGCACTACTGTCTTTCCCGATAATAACAAGATGATTTTTAAGGTCGGGTATTTCAATTTCTTTCAGAGGGAACATTCCTTCAACCAATAACTTTGGAAGTGGTAGTTTTAATAGGATGTTTGAAAGGGGCAGGGCTGCTTTCATCATAAAAGGAGTCAACCCCATCGTGATAACGGTAACTGCCAGAAATAACTGGTAATAGTAATTGTCCAGTATCCCGTTATTTAGCCCCATCTTTGCCAGTATGAATGAAAACTCACCAACCTGGCTCAGGGCAAGACCTACCATCACGGTACCCCTGAAAGTGTGGCCAAGAATAAACCCGGTACCACCCGCGATAATGGTTTTTAAAGAAATAACAAGAAAAATGCTTATGATAACAAGTTTGTAGTTTTGAATTACAAAATTTAAATCCAGCAGCATTCCGATAGATACAAAAAAGAAGCTGGTAAAGACGTCCTTGAATGGGAGTAGGTTTGAAAATGCATTATGACTGTAACGCGATTCCGAGATCATCAGGCCGGCAAGAAAAGCACCAAATGCCAGCGACATGCCTAACTGGTATGTTAAAAGCGCTATACCAAGACAGATAAGAAGAATACTCATCATAAAGAGTTCCTGGTTTTTGGCAAGGGCGATGAAGTGTAATAGCCTGGGCAATAGCCACTTGTTTCCAGCATAAACAAAGCCAATGATAACAATGGCCTTTAATGCAAGCGTTAGCAATTCTTTTCCTGTCTCTATATCATTACTTCCAAGTAAATTTGAAAATAACATCAGGGGAACCAGTAATATATCCTGAAAAATAAGAATGCCTAAAATGGTACGGCCATAGTTGGCAGTCAGTTCAGAACGTTCTTGTAATAGTTTTAATACCAGGGCTGAACTGCTCAGGGCGGCAAGGAATCCCATGAAAATTCCTGTTTGCCAGTTTAGCCCGTAAAACCCGGAGGCGATATAAAATAATCCTGCTGTTATCGATACCTGCAGTATTCCTCCCAGGAATACTATTCTTCTGATTTTAAGAAGATGTTTCAGCGAAAACTCCATGCCAATGGTAAAGAGTAATAGGATGACACCGATTTCCGCGAGTATCTCAATTTCATGTTTGCCTTGAATAAGTGCCAGTAAATGAGGCCCGGCAATTATACCCGTAAGTAAATAACCAAAAACAGTGGGAATTTTTATCCTTGTGAATACCAGGTTAACTATTGTAGAAAGGGCAAAAATAATTACTATCTCTTTCAGGATATTAAATTCCATGGTTTTATATTATATCAAATCAAATTTAAGTAATGTTGAGTCTATTATTTTTTGTTTTCAAAATTAGTTCAATTTATCCATATTCTGAATTATTATCAAATACATGTTGCTGGTTACTGTTCAATTACTATACATAAAATATAAACTTCCGAATTCAGTCTGGACAATAATTATCAATCACTCCGAATGCTCCCGTGTTTAACAATCTCCCCTTTCGGCCCGAATGATCGGGTTGGCATTGTTGAACGGGAATGGCGGGCCGATCCATGGCGCTGCGATGATCCCGGGGTGGCGCTTACACCGGGTTATATGCCAAGATTGTATCGTGTAAGGCAACAGTATGACCCCCGACTTGCCCAATAACCATGCATGACTACGTAAGACAATGTATTGTCAATGAATAACCACGTACGACAATGAAATCTCATGAATCTTTCGAACTCGCTCGCAACAATAACAACCGAATGACGATCAATAACTATTGAATGACCATTTTATGACTATCGTATAACCATCGTATCGTCATCCTTCCCTTCCCCCTTTTTGCAAACTTTGTAGTGCTTTTTGAAATATTTGAGTCTATTATCTAAGTGTAAAAGTGGTAATTTTGTGAAAAATATTGTCATGAAATCAATAAAAAACTACCCCGGATCTGTTTTCCTTTTAATATTTGTTTCCTTTCTGATGCTATATTCCTGTCAGGAGCCCAAGCAGGAATTGACATACCAGTTTAAGGATTACACTCTCGACATTCAGTTTATTTCAGACAATATAGTGAGAGTGCAAACTTTTCCCAAAGGTGATGTCCCTGCTCATAAAAGTTTGATGGTACAGGAAAGTCCCGGGAATAATGTTGAATGGACACAATCTGAGGCAGGGAATTACGTGATGTTAAGTACATCCCACCTTGCCTTGAAAATTGACAAGCAGTCTGGCGAACTGGAATTCCTGGATAAAAATGAAAAATTACTCTTGAAGGAACAGTCAAACAATTGGCATCGATTCTCCCAACTCGTGGCTGATAATGATACGGGGTATACTGTTGAACAACGTTTTTTATTTTCAGAGAATGAAGCTATTTATGGTTTTGGTCAGCATCAGAACGGAACCATGAATTACCGTTTTGATACTGTTGAGCTTGTGCAGCATAACATGGAAGCCGTGGTACCTTTTTTTATCTCTACGAATGGATATGGAATTCTCTGGGATAATTATTCTTATTCCCGTTTCGCTGAAAATGATGAATATGCATCCCTCTGGTCTGAAATGGGTGATGGTATAGATTATTATTTTATCGCCGGCGATAGCGCGGACGAGGTGATTTCAGGATATCGGCAGCTTACCGGTGCATCTCCCATGATGCCGAAATACGCGCTCGGGTATATTCAGTGTAAAGAGCGTTATAAAACCCAGGATGAGTTGATTTCAGTCGTGAAAAAATTCAGGGAAAGACAAATTCCAATTGACATGATTGTTCAGGACTGGCGTTACTGGGAATTGGGCCACTGGGGTGAAAAGAAATTTGACAGTACCCATTTCCCTGATCCACTTGCTCTTACAAAACAACTACACGAAGAACTGAATACCCACCTGATGATTTCAGTTTGGCCTAAAATGGATTCAATTACCGAAGACTACAAGGAATTACGGGAACATTTATACAAGTCTTCCGGGTCGCAGGCTGTTTATGACGCCTTCAGTGAAGAAGCCAGGGACATTTACTGGAAACAGGCCAATGAAGGTTTCTTCTCGAAAGGAATTGATGCCTGGTGGTGCGATGCAACCGAACCTGAGGTAATTGGTTGGGACCACAGTGTTGAAACTTTGAAAAAGTTCATGAAACCTGCTATTGGTTCTTCCACCCGTTATCTGAATGCGTATTCCTTAATGCATTCAAAAGGTATTTACAACAACCAGCGGGAAACGACCGATGAAAAACGAGTGGTGAACCTAACCCGTTCAGCCTATGGAGGGCAACAGGCTTATTCTGCCATTACCTGGTCGGGTGACGTGATGGGCGACTGGGATGGTTTCCGGGATCAGATCACCGCGGGACTGAATTTCTGCATGTCGGGAATACCCTACTGGACCATGGATATCGGTGGTTTTTTTGTTTTTCCCCGTTCTGAATGGACACCCGACCGGGTCGATCCAAAATATATTGAAGATTACGCGTATCGTGAACTGTATGTTCGCTGGTTCCAGTGGGGGGCTTTTTGTCCGGTTTTCCGTTCCCATGGCACGAATCTACCCCGTGAACCATGGCGTTTTGGTAAACCGGGAGATACAGAATACGAGACAATCGTTGATTTTATTGAGCTACGATATCGTTTAATGCCTTATATTTATTCACTGGCATGGAAGGTAACCAATGAAGATTATACCATCATGCGGGGACTTGTCATGGATTTTCCAAAAGATGAGAAGGTGTATGAAATAACAGACCAATACATGTTTGGCCCGGCATTTCTTGTTTGCCCGGTAACGGAACCCGGTGCCAAGACACGTGAAGTCTATCTCCCGAAACACGAGGCCGGTTGGTTTAATTTCTGGACCGGCGAGCACCTCGAAGGAGACCAGACAATTATCGCACCTGCCCCACTTATGCAAATGCCCCTTTTCGTGAAGGGCGGTTCAATTTTGCCCGTCGGGCCGGTTAAACAGTACACGCGATCCTTGCGTCCGGAAGAAATAACGCTTGTTGTCTTCCCGGGGAATGATGCTGAGTTTACCCTTTATGATGATGAAGGAGATAACTACAATTACGAGCAGGGTAAGTATTATACAATCACCATTCAATACGATGATGAATCCGGGGAACTCAGTATTGATAAAGCAGGAGACCCTGAAATGATTCCTGCTGAAATAAAAATGAAAATTTCGAAGCAGGACTTGGGTTACCTGAAAGGCTATGAACGTGGATCAGAATGGGTTATTCCATAAATTATTGAACAAAGAATTACCTGGATGAACTGGAAGAAAGAAAAAGTTACATGAGGAATCACGTGAAAACAATAACAAGGAAACATCTGACCGGAATATGAAATCTATAGAGCGACTGGAGAAATCCAGGAAAATATACGTCAGAATATTGCCGATTAAAAAAAATGTAAGAGGGTGATAAATATTAATGAATTGAAACTTTTGAGCACGTTTTTGAAAGATATGTACATGAAATACTGTTTTGAAAAGATTATTTTTACCAGTGATTATTTACTGCAAAAATTGACATGATGAGATTATTGTTAGTTTCTTTATTTATTGTTGGTATGACTTTAGCGAATGCCCAGCCATACAAACCTAACTGGGAGTCCATTGACAGCCGTCCTGTTCCTGAATGGTTCGTGGATGCCAAATTCGGTATTTTTATTCACTGGGGAGTTTATGCTGTACCCGCCTACAGGAAAGTGAGTGAAAAAATGTACGAGACCTATGCCGAGTGGTACGAGGCAAGCGTGATGCACGATACTGTGAAAGGGGGCAGGGAATTTCACGTGAAAAATTTTGGAGAGGATTTTCAGTACCGGGATTTTGCACCTTTCTTTAAAGCTGAGTTGTGGGATCCTGAATACTGGGCAGAGATCTTTGACAGGGCCGGAGCGAAATACGTTGTATTAACCTCTAAGCACCATGATGGATATTGCCTGTGGCCAACTGCTTCGCCTTACGCGAAAAACTGGAACTCCATGGACGTGGGGCCGCACCGTGACTTGTTGGGTGAGCTTTCAAGTGCCGTCAGGGATCGCGGAATGAGAATGGGACTGTACTATTCTCTCATGGAGTGGGAATCAACCCCGCGGCGACATGAATGGAGCGGTGGAACTACCGGAAACTATCTACCTGATGCTATCATTGAACAATATCGTATTAAAGACCCCGACTATGTTGATAAACACATGTTACCACAACTGAAAGAATTGGTGATGAACTATCAGCCTGCCGTTATTTTTTCGGATGGTGAATGGGATAAGCCAGCTGAATACTGGAAAAGTCAGGAGTTCCTGGCCTGGCTTTACAATAATGCTCCCAATAAAGAGGAAGTGATAGTGAACGACCGGTGGGGAAGGGATACCCGCGGGCATCATGGTGGTTATTATACCAGTGAGTATTCAAGCGATCAGGAAGAAATGAGCGCCGAACACCCCTGGGAAGAAAGCCGGGGCATGGGAGAATCTTACGGGTATAACCGTGCCGAGAATATCGATCATTATAATACTTCTGAAGAATTACTTTTTGAACTTATCTCCATCGTGAGCAGGGGAGGAAATTTATTGCTGAATATCGGACCCACCGCTGATGGAAGGATTCCCGTGATCATGCAGCAGAGGTTGGTCGATATTGGTAACTGGCTGAAAATTAACGGGGAGGCAATTTACGGAACGCGTGCCTGGGATACAGCCCTTGTAAAAAGTGGTGATACGGATGTTTATTTTACCCGGAAAGGAAAAGATTTGTACGTGATTACCCATGGATGGCCGGAAAAAGATATTCTGGTTCCCGGGTTGAAAAATGCACCTTCAGCATGCACGCTCGTGGGAACTGATATCAATGCAGTAACTTCCTTTAGTAACGAAGGCATGACGATAGGAATACCTGAAGTAACCATGGGTGAAGTTCCGTGCAGGTACGGTTACGTTTTTAAATTGAAAGCAGTACTTTAATATTTAGTTTTGGTTTTTCTGTTTTTCAATCATCTCCCAGTATTCTTTTAGGTAGCTGGTATAAACATCCCTTGGATTCACACCATAATTCTTGCAAAGGGCTGCTGCCAAGCCTACCGCGGCGCCCATTTGCCCGGTGGAGCGCATAACCCTCGGGCCGCCCAGACCTATATGAGAGCAACTGAAGCATCTGCCTGCCATGAAAAGGTTGTCTACATTTTTTGAATATAGAGACCTGTATGGGATATAGTATTTTTCAACGGGGTAAAACAGTGCTCTTGATAAAAAGTCAACCGTATCAGGGTAGGTTATAAACAACTGGTAATGAACATCCACTTCCCTGCTTTCAACCACGACAGAATCCTCAAAAGTTCTGTTATCTCTCATATCATTAAATGTATAAATATAATCCCCTACAAGTCTTCTTGATTCACGTTTGCCCAACACGTATGACACCCATCCGAGTTTCAGGTTTTCGTTACCCGGCTTTTGCTTTTCATTGTAAAATGAACCGTAAATGGCATTGAGCAGGTGATCCCTTATTTTTTCTGCATCATCTGCCTGATGGAGGTCGTTTGTCGAATATTCCCAGTACCACTCACCATTTTTGGCTGAATGATTTTTGGCTACTTCTATTGCCCAGGGTACTTCAGGGAATGTGTGGGCAGTGTCTGTTTCAACCGACCGCCAAAGCAATGATGATCCCATTACACGGTTATCAGGTTCTTCGGGACTCCAGAGTTCGCCATGCTCCTGCCATGATTCATTGTATTTATTCATGCTTTCCCTGCCATACATGTATTCTGCTCCTGCCCAGTATCCAATCCAGCCATCCCCGGTACAATCGGCAAACAAGGGGGCTGTAAACCTGATGGTTGAACCGTTGGTTGTGTGTTTTGCATCCACGTGCTCTATAAAGTTCTTGTTGGAATAGGCATTGTATGCCCTGTAATTAAGGTAAAGATGAATGTTTTTATATTTTGCCATATTTTGGCGTCGTTTTTCCTGATCTTTATTTGCCTCGGGTGAACCATTGGGATAATGTTCCGTGTCGATCATTTTAAGGATGCGTTCGAAATGGCCGTATATTCCAAGCGTATGTACACGTACTTCAGCGCTTGCATTTCCACCCAAAACAGGTCGATCATGGATGAGGGCAACTTGTAATCCCTGTTCCGCAGCAGCAATGGCAGCCGCACAACCTGCAATTCCACCTCCGGTGATAACAAGATCGAATGACTTTTCTTCAATATCGGGAATAGCCAGGTTTTCTTTTTTCCATGCAGAAAGTTCATCTTTTGAATCCGGGGGAGGCTGCTTAACAGTTGAAAGGAAAACAGCATCTACCCTCCCGTTGAAACCGGTCAAATCATGAAGGGTTAGTTCGATGGATGATTCCACTAGATCTGTTTCACCGGCATATTCCCAGGTCCATTCTTGCTTTAAGCCCAATTCATGCTGTAACGCCGTACCGTTAATAAACAACTTGAATTTGCCGGGCGCTTCCCAGTTACCAGGAACCCAGTTTTTTGTTCTGGCCCAAACGTGGTAATTCCCGGGAGTCGGCAAAGTTGAATTATGAATGGCATCAGTAACAGGAATTCCCATTCCATGCGCCATGAGGTATGGCGAGCCCATTTCTTCCGTGAATTGTTGATCTACAACCCAGCCACCCTTGTTTGTAAAACTTTCTGCCTCGATGTAATGCAGTTCCTGTTGAGTGCAGGAGGAAAAGAGCAAATAGTTCAATATGAAAAGCGGGAAAAAAATTTTAGCGTTCATATTCCGGATGTTTTCTACTAAATTACGTTTTTTTTTCTGGAAATTGCAGAAATTTTTCTGTATTGGTATTATCAGTAAAATTTGTCCACCTTTTTGAAATATATGTGTCGAAAAGAGCATTTTCCTTTCTGTAATTTTGTATAAAAAAGAAATGGAACCCACCTACAAAAACAACCGAGCTTTTGAGTTCAACTTCGTTGAATTCGATGGTAATGAGATTAGTTTCATGGTGGTTCCCTGTCTGTCAGCAAAGCAGGTATCATATCATTAAAAATAAATTTATTATGATGAAATACTGGCCTATATTCTTATCTCCGGCAATTATGATGGGTTCTTGTAGTTCACCTGACAAGGATAAAAGTGATAAAACTGAAAAAAAGGTGAAACCAAATATTCTGTTCATTATGGCGGATGATTTAGGGTATAACGATTTGTCGTGTTATGGGAGCACGCAGGTAAAGACGCCTCATCTCGATTCTCTTGCAACAGATGGGATAAAATTTACCCGGTTTTACTCGGCATCAGCGGTTTCTACCCCCTCGCGGGCATCTATCTTAACCGGTTGTTATCCATTGAGGTTCGATATCAGGCAGTATTTCCCAAGGGATGAATATCTGACTAGTAAAGCCGTGATGATTCCCGAGTTGTTAAAAAAGGAAGGCTATATTTCAGCTCATGTTGGGAAATGGCATCTTGGCGGGTTGCATTTAGACCAAGTAAAAAACAGGATACAGGGAAGAGATACAATTCCAGGTCCGCTTGAACATGGATTTGATTATTATTTTAGTACCATTGAAGGAGGCCTAGATGTTGCCTTGTTGGATACCCGGAGGGTATACAGGGATGGAGGAAAATATCTTGTTGCGAATGATTCACTATTACCTCCTGATAATAATTATTTAACAAATATTTTCGGGAACGAAACCATTCGTCTTATCGAAGAATTTAATTTTAAAAAAACACCGTTTTTTATTAATCTCTGGTTTAAAACACCTCATACTCCTTACGAGCCGGCTCCCGAGCCTCATTTAAGCAAGTACCGCGAATTGAATTACCCGGAAAGAAAAAATCAGAATTTTCATAGGGGGCATAACCAGCCGGGTGATGGGATCCTCTATAATTCGATGGTCTCTCACATGGATGAGGTTATTGGAAAAATAGTGTCCAGGTTGAAGGAGTTGGATATTTATGATAATACACTCATCATTTTTACATCCGACAATGGTCCCTCCTACCGGGGATATCCAGCGCCATTCAAAGGAGGAAAGGCCGATTTACACGAAGGTGGCATCAGGGTTCCCATGATAGCAACCTGGCCCGGGGTTATACCACCCGGAAAGGTATCAGGAGAATTGATACACGGCAATGATATGCTACCTACTTTTTGCAATGCAGCAGGAGTATCGCCAGATATTTATGAAGTAGATGGTATTTCATTGCTTCATCATTTCAGGACATTGCAGCCTGTTAAAAAAGAACGTACACTTTTTTGGCAGCTCGATCTGGCCATTGATCCATGGGGTGAGGTATGGTATCCTCAACCAGGAACTAAACCTGAACCTTTTGCAACAGCAGCGGTCATGAAAGGAGATTGGAAGTTGTTGACAGATAGTTTAAAACCTGTCATTCTCTATAACATGACTGAAGATTCCCTGGAATCCGTGAACCTGATAGGAAAATATCCGGATATTACTGGAAATCTGCAATCGGAGTTAAAAAGTTTTTTTGAGGCTGAAAGGATACAATATAGAGATAAGATCAGGCCTAAATAAGAATTAAAGCATAAAATGAAACGAGTATGACTAAATAATTATTTAGACACGCGGAGTTCCAACTAACCATTGAAAAATTATTTTGAATACATGAAAAAAATATCAAATATAGCATTGCTGTTTTGTATCCAATTATATTTTGGAAACATCATACAAGGACAAGGTATAAATG
>CAYRRV010000002.1:228653-248879 GCA_964426725.1 uncultured Bacteroidales bacterium
CTGTTTTGTATCCAATTATATTTTGGAAACATCATACAAGGACAAGGTATAAATGATGAAATACTATCCCGCGCTGATTCCTGGTTTGGTATTCATTTTGACCTGCATGCTTCAGAAGACTTGGAAAACGTGGGAGAAACCCTTACCGAAGAGATGATAACAGGTTTTCTGACAAGGGTGCAGCCGGATTATATCCAGGTGGATTGCAAAGGGCATTCCGGGATTTCAAGTTACCCGACAAAAGAGGGATTTCATGTAAAAAGCTTTGATAAGGATCCCATGGCCTTGTTTCGAAAAGTAACCCATGCTCACGATGTTGGTCTTTATGTTCATTTCTCGGGTATATATGATCGTAAAGTAACTTCCGTCCATCCCGATTATGCCGTGGTGAATCCGGATGGAAGCAGAGACGATCAAATGACTTCCATGTTTGGTCCTTATGTCGACGAGTACCTTATACCCCAGTTAAAGGAATTAAGCAGAAAATATGAAGTAGATGGTGCCTGGATTGATGGAGAATGCTGGGCCGTGAAACCCGATTACAGTGAAAAAGCATTAAACCTTTTCAGGAATGAAACGGGGATTTCATCCATCCCTTATAGCCCTGATGATGAAAATTATCATTTGTTCATGGATTTTCAGCGTAAATATTTTGAGAATTACATTGATCATTACATGAATGAATTGCATGAATATGATCCTACCTTTCAAGTAACAAGCAACTGGGCATATTCATCAATGATGCCCGTGGAGCCAAAGGCTGATTTGGATTACCTGTCCGGGGATCTTCAGCCCTTTAATGCAGTATACAGCGCGGCCTTCGAGGCAAGATGTCTTGCTTCCCAGGGAAAACCATGGGACCTGATGGCATGGAGCTTTAACTGGTCGCCTGTTAGAAAGGATATTCAGAGAAGCACTAAGCCTGCTTTCCAACTGATGCAGGAAGCCGCGGGAGTGATGGCCCTGGGGGGAGGAATGCAGTTTTATTTTCGTCAGAATAAGGATCTGTCCATCCAACCCTGGACAGTTAATATTATGGAAGAACTAGCCGGTTTTGTCAGGGCAAGACAACCCTGGTGTGAAAATGCAATCCCCGTGAAAGAGATTGGGTTATTATACAGTGGGGAGTCCTTCCTGCGATCCCTGAACACGATGTATGCACCCGGCTGGGATGCACCTCAATTAAATGGACTGAAAGGAATGCTCAATGCTTTGCTCGATAATCATTACCAGGTTGATATTCTCATGGAACACCACCTGGATGAGCGGATCAATGATTACCAGTTACTGATTGTTCCGGAATGGGATTACCTTTCAGAAGAAGTGGTTCATATCCTGGTTCAGTTTGCCCAAAAAGGAGGAAACCTGATGTTGGTTGGCACAGGAACACTTCCCTTGTTTAAAAATCAACTCGGGATAAATAGGGTAAAAGTGACTGGCAAACAGCATGTGTACCTGAAAGGTGACTCCGGTTTAGCTGATATCAATGATTCCCGTTTGTTAGTTGAATTGTCACCAGAATTTAAAAAGAAAGGGTATTTCTACTCGACAAATGATTTAAGGTATAAAACAAATGAACCGGTAGCTGCTATAAGAAATACGGGTAAAGGTAAAATAACAACCATCTTCTTTAATGCTGGTTCGGTATACGAGGCAGGCAGTAACCCGGTAATTAGAAATTTTATCGGTAACAGGGTTATGGATCACGTGGCTTTACCTCACGTGAAAGTATCAGGTTCTAATAAAGTCCAGGCAGTTGTTGCTGAAAAAAATAACAAGAAATTCGTGAATATCATTAACATGTCGGGTAACCATTCAAATGTAAATGTATTTGGATTAGATATCATTCCCCCTGTTTATGATGTGGAGGTTTATTTTCGTTATCAAAATCTTGCTGAGAAGATTGTTCTACAACCCGGTAATCAACTTCTGGATTTTGACAGGGAAGGCGACTATTACAAGGTAAGTTTGCCGGGGGTTCATATTCATTCAATCATTGAAATAATTGAATAACATTTACTCCTGTTATTAAGTTTCCTGGTAAACCAGTGATTAGCCCAAGTATATTTGTGTTAAAAGGTCTGGTAGTATATATTTTACAATTTATTACTGTTAATACAATCTATCATTAAAAAATGCGTTAATTGTTTCATAACACTTTATTTAGTATTTAAATTTTATTTGTTGATCCTAAATTTGCATTATGGGAAAAAATCTTGGGATTAAAGACTACGATGCTGTAGTGAAATGGTCATACAGCTTGGCGAAGGAATGGGTAATAACGAACCTGGTACCACATGGTGTAATTTCAGCGAGAAAGTTCGAAGCATATAAAAGCAATGGAAATAATTTACCCAGGCATTTTCCAAGGAAACCTCACGAGTATTTTAAAAACAAGGGAACCTGGCTGGGGTGGCGTGATTTTCTGGGATATCCAAATCAATCCAAATCTTATTATTCATATGAAGATGCCAAAAAAATAGTGCGCGTGGCAGGAATAATGAATTCTGTTGAATACCGTGAATGGAAAGAAAGACCCGACAGATTGCCGGCTCGCCCCGAGCGACATTATGAACAATGGACCAATTGGAAGGATTTTCTTGGAGATAATTATAAGGTTGAAAATAAGGGGAACAGGCGTCTTAGCGCTGGTGATGTCAGGATTATTAAACATCAGTTAAACATGGGAGTTTCGGGTTCAATTCTGGCAAAAAACTTTAATGTGTCCGAAATGCAGATAAGTAGAATCAGAAATGGTGAAAATTGGGCAGAAATAGATTGATTTGTCAAATGCATTTATCCTCGATACGATGTTTTTCTCAATTTTTCCGGCCTTAATATTTTGATGCGATTTGCCAGTGCTCGGGTAACTTGTTTATTTTTCAATTTTACAGGTCTCTAACCCTGAATTTTCCGGGTAAACACGTGAACCCTGCAATTTTTCTTCATGGGTAATTGCAGGTAAAATACTTTTAAACTGTAAATTTCTTCAATGAGCGGAATTGCTTATTTTGAGTTAGGAAAGATCATAAGCAATTCTCACGCACAAACTTTCTCTATTTTTTTATACGAATTTTCTTGAACTTTTGTATGTTTGAAGCGTGGTTCCTTTTCTTGTATTAAAAAAGTACAAATAATTTTAATTGACTGTCATAATGCTCAATAACTTATCGCGATTAATACTCTTTCATCTGATTGTTTTTATATTCATTCTTATCGGTTGTGAAAAAGTAACGGTACAACCTCCTGGTTTTACCGGCGGTGAAGTAAGTTTCAATAAAGATATTATTCCTTTCTTTCAGAGAAAATGTGTTTCCTGTCATGGGGGAGGAATTAGTCCTGATTTAAGAGAAGGTGAAGCATATATAGCTTTATCTGATGGTGGATTTGTTGAGGCTGGAAATCCTGAGAATAGCAATTTGATTGATAAATTGAAGAATGGTGGCTCCCATGCAAAGTATATAAATCCCGCTGAACTGGAGATGTTGGAAGCATGGATTGAAAAGGGGGCTGAAGATAATTAATTAAAAATCATTTAAGGTTAAAAATATTAAAACCAATTACTAAACCAAACATTATGAAATTTTTACTTACTTTTAGAAAAATTGTTCTCATGTTGATTTTCATGGATTTTTTGATACCCCTTCAGGGACAGGATGAGGATTACCCGGTTAGAAGTCCATTCGAAACAACTACACTCATTGAAAATCAAACCATTATTAACCCATATAAAGGTTCGCTTAATTTCATGATTTATCACAGGTTTGGAACCGTCGAGAATGGGATCTCCGACCTGTTCGGTATATATGCACCATCCAATATCAGTCTGGCAGTTGATTATGGAATTACTGACAGGATCATGGTGGGATTTGCTACCGAGAAAGATAACAAGATGCAGGATATACACTGGAAATACTCGGTACTTCAGCAAACACGTTCAGGCAGCATGCCGGTTTCATTAAGTTATTACGGGAATTTTGTTATTGATGCAAGAGAAGATCAATATTTCTATCCTGAAGAAAATTACCGGTTTATGCACCGGTTTTCATACTTTACTCAATTAATACTGGCCAGGAAGTTTAGTGATGCCTTTTCTTTTCAGGTGGCCCCGAGTTTTATTTATTTCAACGCGGTTGAACCCGGAATTGGAAACATGCATGCAGGAATTCACCTGGGGGGAAGGGCGAAATTTACCCCGGCCATGTCTGCCCTGGTTGTTTATGATCAATTGCTTACCAATGTTGAAGCTTATGACGTGAAACCAAACCTCGGGATAGGTATTGAAATTGGTACTGCCACGCATTCTTTTCAGGTTTTCGCGGCCTCGTACCGTGAATTGGTGGCGCAAAAGAATTACGTTTATAATACCAACGATTTTTTTGACGGGCAGGTAATGTTAGGTTTCAATATAACAGCGAGGCTTTAACTTGTTTCATGATACGCGGAAAAAACAAGACAACCATTTTTACCCTTTCATCACTATTACTGCTATTGGTATTGATAGTCATGCTGGGGACTAATCTTTCGACAAAAAACGAATTAAATATCGTGGCTTTGCAGGATGCAGGGGAGCATGCTTTGCCGGAATCATACGGGGAAAATAAACAATGCATGGACTGTCACGCTAAAAAAAGATTCACTTATCATAATGAAAATATAGGACGCGGGGTGAAAAAAAACATGTGTCCGGATTACTTGATAGACAGTACGGAGTACTACGCGCAAGTACACGGGAGCTTTTACTGTACCGATTGTCATGCCCCGGAATTTGAAAGCTATCCTCACCCGGCCGAAATTAAAGGAGAACAAATGTGGACCTGCCTGGATTGTCATGGTTATGATGAGGAATACGCGGATTACAATTTCGAGGCGATACAGGAACAGTTTTACGAGAGCGTCCATTACAATGGGCTGGGAGATGAATTCTCCTGCTGGAAGTGTCATGATCCGCATAGCTACAGGAACGTGGTTAGAGAAGCTCAGAATAATTCCGATGTTATTGTATATGCCAATAATATTTGTTTAAAGTGCCATGCTAATATCGACCAGTTTAAACTTCTGACTGAAAATGATGGAGTAAATATCGTTGAACATCACGACTGGCTTCCTAACCAGGAACTTCACTTTAAAAAGGTCCGGTGCCTGGAATGCCATTCTGCTGTTTCAGACACCGTGTTGATCCCGCACCTTATAAAACCCTCGGGTGAAGCGGTAAAGAACTGCGTTGAGTGTCATTCCGCTAACTCCTTGTTGATTTCAACCCTGTATAAATATGAATCGAAACAACAGCGCGATGAGCTGGGATTTTTGAATGGTGTTATTTTGAACGATTCATATGTAATAGGAGCAAACCGGAATTATTACCTGAACGTGGCCAGCTTGGTTATTTTCATTCTAACCATGGCGGGGATATGCGTTCATGCAACATTGAGGATTATTAAATGCAGAAAAAAATAGGGAATAATGGTTAAAAAGATTTATTTATATCCAAGGTGGTTACGGTTATGGCATACAGTCAATGCCCTCATGTTCATCATCCTTATTGTTTCTGGCATCAGCATGCAGTATGCAAGTCTTGAAAATCCAATTATCCAGTTTGATATTGCCGTGAGATTGCATAATTTCGGAGGTGTCATTTTAACATTGAGCTATTCAATATTCTTGGTTGGGAATGTTTTTACCAGTAATGGGAGATATTATAAAATTGTAAAGCAAGAATTAGGTGAGCCCGTGAAAAAACAATTCAGGTACTATTTATCAGGCATTTTTAAAGGAGAATTGCACCCATATCCTGTTACAAAAGACAGGAAATTCAATCCCTTGCAAAAAATTACTTACATTTTGGTCATGTATATAGGCGTGCCTGTAATGGTTATAACCGGATGGGCATTATTATTTCCAGAGATTATTGTTCATAATGTATTTGGCACGGGTGGTATATTCCTGACAGCTTTATTTCATGTAATTGCAGGTTTTTTGCTATCAGTATTTATGATAATTCATATTTATTTTGCTACTATCGGGCATTCGGTTTCCTCTAATTTTAAAGCGATTGTCACCGGGTACCATGAAACAGAAAAAGAATGATTTAAATTTATTAAATTTGGAGGTCATTATGAAAACAACAAAGCAGATGAATAGTTATGTTTTAAGCACCGTGGGTGTGGTAGTGGTGATATTTTTCTTTTCGTTTACTCTTCCCCAGGAAAAGAAAATGCCTGAACCCTGGCCGGTCCCTGAAAAATACAAGACAATGGAAAACCCGGTTGAAGCAACAAAAGAATCGATTTCAACTGGGAAGCAGTTATACGACAGGCATTGTGCTTCCTGTCATGGACGTGATGGTTCGGGAGGCGGGCCCAAGGCCCGGAGACTGGAAACCTGGGAAGGAGATCTTACTTCCACGGAGTACCAAAATCAAACAGATGGAGAATTATTTTATAAATCAAAATTCGGGAGAGATGAAATGCCTTCATACGAGGGGAAAATTCCCGATGTAGACATCTGGCACATGGTGAACTACATGCGAACCATGGATGATAACAAGTGATGCTTTACATTTGATCTTGTAGAAGTGATGTCACTTTATTTAAGATTTGTGGCACAAATCAACCGTCATCTTATCATTGACATGACACAAAGAGTTTGTCAATAAAAAAATGTAGATAGAGCCCTTTATAACTTTGCAGCTTTATTAGATTTCATGGATACTCGTAAATCGACATCACTTCTGGCGATCCTCGCGTGTTTGCTTTGGTCAACCGCTTTTGCCGGAATTAAGTATGGTTTAGAATATACCCAGCCACTTAATTTCGCCGGCATCCGTTTCTTCCTGTCTGGTTTAATGCTGATCCCTTTTAGCGGGAATATTAAATCTTATTATGCCGGGTTTCGAGAAAAGAAAAAGTCGGTATTATTAATTTCCCTGTTTCAGACTTTTTTGCTCTATACTTTTTTTTACATTGGAATTTCCATGACACCGGCGGCCATCACCGCGGTGATTATCGGGGCCTCCCCGCTTTTCTCCGCGATTATTGCCCACATGTATATCCGAAACGACCGTATGAACCTGGCGAAAATGTCCATTATTCTAACAGGTTTGTCTGGTGTAATTGTTATCGCTCTGAGTAGAAACGAGTATTCATTTTCAGAGGGTCAGGAGTTTTGGGGAATCGTGATTCTTGTTGTTGGAAATGTTTTTGGCAATATCGGTAACCTTTTGGTGGCTACACAGCGCGGGGAAATGAACCCGGTAATGCTCAATTCTCAGCAAATTATGCTGGGAGGGCTCGGGATATTTTTACTTTCGCTCCCTTTTGAAGGGTTTGATTTGAATATCCGGCCTGCCGAATATTATATTTCACTTGGATGGCTGAGCTTCATGAGTGCTACCGCCTTTTCTATATGGTTTATTCTTTTGAAGCGACCGGGGGTGAAAATGTCTGAACTAAATATCTGGAAATTTATTATACCTGTTTTTGGAGCAATTCTAAGTTGGTTGATAATACCTGGTGAAGAACCCGAGTTTTTCACGGTTCTGGGCATGATCCTTACCTCCTTGTCATTGGTTGCACTGAATCTTTATAATCTCAAGCGAACAAAGAAACTGACTCATGTGCCTTAATGTTTTGTTATTTTAATTACGAAAAAAAAATTTACTTCGAACTTATTTTTTAAGTATTTTTGAGAATGATATTATTTCAATAGTCTCATGAACTACAAGAAATTCTGTACAGTATCTTTTGGAATAGTCGTTTTTTTAATAACGTTCATAAATGTTCATGCCCGGCAATATACCGTTTATGTGGTTCAGGAATATTGGCATACCGGGATTATTATCGAGACTGAAGATGTTCCCGTTGAACTTTGGCCTGAGATTGAAAGATTCGGTCATAATAAAAGAATTGATGTGGGTTGGGGCGACCGCGATTTTTACCAGGCAACCGGGCAACCGGTGGGACTTGCCGCAAAAGCCATCTTCTGGCCAACAACTTCTGTTATCCGGTTGGATGGATTCAATGTTCCTTTGAAGAATTATTATGGTTCCGATGCCAGGATGAAAGAAATTACCATGGATGAAGAAAAATTTCATCAACTCATCACTTTTATCAGCAAAAGTTTTCAACGAGATGAAAATGAAGAAATTATCCCGGGAGATAAGGAAGGGGAATCCAATACCTTTTTTCTTGGTAAAAGAAAATATCACCTTTTTCGTACCTGTAACACCTGGGTAGCCCTGGCATTTAAATCGGCCGGATACGATATCAGGCATTTTTTTGTTCTTGCCGCCTGGCAATTGTTCAGACAGTTGGAGAAGATAGATTGATGTAGAGAATGCAGATTTCTATATTACACTTTTTTAATCATACTTTCACGAAGATTGTATAATTCAGCTGTCGATAGATGAATTATATTAATTCCTTTGAATTCAGAAATAAATCTCCAATTTTTTCAAGAATAAAATTAGGTTAAACATCTGTTTTTTAATTAATTATAATAAAAAGAAAAATACAACTGCTCATTTACTTGTGGAACCCTCATGTTTTATTCATGTCCTTGTTGTGAACTTTTGTAGATGAGGGTTTCATTTGTATTAAGTATTCCGCTGGAAATTATATTGGCGTGATTCTATATGTTATGTTTTAAAACTGTTTAAAATCACCTCCGGGTTACCTTATGTTATTTTTTTATTAATATATTTTTCCAGTTTCTTCAGGTAATCTTCAACTTCAGCATCTCCTTCTGCCGGGGCCCATTCAGCGAAGTTTTTATCATCGAGCGCGCTGTAGGGGCCGTTTTTTACCTCGTACACCACGGTGCCACTTTCAATGGATAACACTGTATGGAAAATGGCCGGAGGGAATTCAACACCGACTTTACCTTCATCATGAGATAAAATAGTGGCATCAACTATTTCACCGGAAGGAGAAAATTCAAAAACAGCCAGTTTTCCCCTGAGGAGGATAAATGATTCCATTTTACCGGGGTTTTCATGTTTGTGAGGGCGCAGGTAAGACCCGGGTTCTATCGCGTTGAGCATCCTGTGGAGTGGATCATCGAGCGTGGGATGGAAGTTAAAGTTTTTTCTTTTCCGCGGGCTTGCTTTGGCTTCTTCAGTTACCTTGTCTAAAAGTTGATTATCGATATGAATCATTATTCTGCTGTAAGTTTTTTGTATTTGATTCTTTTCGGAGCCTCATCTCCCAGGCGCTTTTTCTTATTTTCCTCGTATTCCGAGAAACTTCCTTCAAAATAATATACCTGAGAGTTGCCCTCGAAAGCCAGGATGTGGGTAGCAACCCTATCGAGGAACCAGCGATCGTGAGAGATAATTACAGCGCAGCCGGCAAAATTATTCAATCCTTCTTCCAGGGCACGAAGGGTATTTACATCCATGTCGTTGGTAGGTTCGTCAAGTAGCAACACGTTTGCTTCAGATTTCAATGCCAACGCGAGGTGTAGCCTGTTTCTTTCACCGCCGGAGAGTACGCCGCATTTTTTTTCCTGATCGGTCCCGGTAAAGTTAAAACGGGCCACGTAGGCCCTCGCGTTGATAGTGCGGCCACCAAGCGTGATGTCATCACTTCCGTTCGATATAACCTGGTATACCGTTTTTTCCGGATCAATCGAAGCATGCTGTTGATCGACATACCCTGTTTTAACAGTTTCTCCTACTTTAAAATTTCCCTTATCTGGCTTTTCCATGTCCATGATCATGCGGAAAAGGGTAGTTTTTCCCGCGCCATTTGGTCCTATAACTCCAACAATACCGGCCGGGGGTAGTTTAAAGTTCAGGTCTTCAAAGAGTAACCGGTCACCAAATCCCTTTGCCACGTTTTCTGCTTCAATTACCA
This sequence comes from uncultured Bacteroidales bacterium, assembly GCA_964426725.1. GTDB lineage: Bacteria > Bacteroidota > Bacteroidia > Bacteroidales > CAYRRV01 > CAYRRV01. The sequence goes on from CAYRRV010000002.1 coordinate 238,508, forward strand.
TGTTACCCAGGCGCGGGCCATTGGGAATGAATATTTCCAGGCGTTCTTCTTTTTGTTTCACATCCTCGTTCATCATTTTCTCGTAAGCAGACAGCCTGGCCTTGCTTTTCGCCTGGCGTGCTTTCGGGGCCATGCGAACCCATTCCAGCTCTCTTTCAAGCGTTTTTCTCCGTTTGCTTTCCTGTTTTTCTTCTTGTTGCAGTTGTTTGGATTTCTGTTCGAGCCATGAGGAGTAGTTACCCTTCCATGGTATACCTTCACCACGGTCGAGTTCCAGGATCCACCCCGCCACGTTATCAAGAAAATAGCGATCGTGTGTGATAGCAATTACTGTTCCTGAATATTGCTGCAGGTGCATTTCGAGCCATTGCACCGATTCGGCATCAAGGTGGTTGGTAGGTTCATCGAGAAGCAAAACATCCGGTTTCTTCAGAAGCAGTCTACAAAGGGCAACCCGACGACGTTCCCCCCCGGAAAGGACCTTTACAGGGGTGTCACCATCCGGACACCTGAGCGCATCCATGGCCCTCTCGAGAATAGAATCGATTTCCCAGCCATTTTCCTGTTCTATCTTGTCGGTAAGTTCACCCTGGCGTTCGATGAGTTTGTTCATCTCCTCATCGTCCATCGGCTCCATGAACCTGTTATTTACTTCCTCGTATTCCTTCAGCAGGTCGATAACTTCCTGGACACCCTCTTCAATGATTTGACGTACGGTTTTGGTGTCATCCAGTATGGGGTCCTGCTCCAGATAACCAACGGTATAACCGGGAGAGAAAACGACATCCCCCTGGTAGGACTTTTCCTTGCCGGCAATAATACGCATAAGAGTGGACTTTCCGGAGCCGTTAAGCCCGATAATGCCAATCTTTGCGCCATAAAAGAAGGAAAGGTAAATATTGTTCAGTACTTTTTTCTGGGGCGGGAATACCTTGCTTACACCTACCATCGAGAATATGATTTTGTTATCTTCTGCCATGTTTATTTGTTTTCCGCGAAGGTAATGTTTTGGTAACGATTTGTTGAAATGGATAAAAAATATTTTTCAGCCTTAGTCATAATGAAATGAAACATGAATGATTATTAAGACACACATGACAATATTCTGGTAATTTCCTTGCGTAGATTGTTTTTGAGATAAATACATTTTCAGATTTCAGCAAGTTTAGTAAAGCTCAAGTCTTCCCGGGTCAAACTCAATAATTGTATCGTAATGTACATGTCCTGCAAACAGACCCAGGCCATTTTCGATATTGGTATATATCGTTACTTTCTCCGCGAATGGGTCCATATCTGTTTCATTTACCCTTGCCATCGAGTATAAGAAAGTGTATGCTTCTTCAGAAAGAGATGAAAGTCTTATCTTTATTTTGTTTTCGTAGTTATTATGGAGATCATGCCTGTTGATTTTAATGATAATTCTGTTATCAGAGAGAGCAAGCCTGCTTGCTTTAAAGTAAATCTCCGAATGCAACATGCCCGGGTACGATTCAACCCAGTAACTACCGTAAGCATTCAAGAAATCGATTACTTTTTCATCACAATTATACTGAACTTCCCTGGAAAAAATTTCCATCGTGTCCATATCCACGCAATAACAACTATCATAGTTGTAATTGTATTCCGGGTGAGTTACCAACTCGCATATTTGTTTTCTGCATAACGTGTTCATGGTGTTGGTTTCAACCGATAAGCTATAATATTTCTCCAGGGTAGAATTATTTTCGAGTTTAATTTCCAATTCGAGAAAATTTACAGGTTCACAACCGATACAATTGGGATCATTAATATTTAAAAGATAATTTGTTTTTATTTTGGCTATATGTTCTTTCTTCGGCATCCTGGTGGAGGATGAAACAGGAGGAAACCCTTCAGCTTCTGCGCTAATATGGTAAACCTTGTTTTCCCCCGGGTTCATGTCTATGGTGTAATATCCATCCGATAAATACTCTACTGCTCCAACATATTTATCATTCTCGAATAATTTGATATCCGCGTTTTTCACGAAAGGAGGATTAATTGCTTTCTCCTCGATTGACATATTCCTGGATAGATTGATTAAAATGGCGCTGTCTGTATTAAGTATTCCATTGAGCACCAATTTCCCGGGATGTTTTTTTATCTGAAAATCAGATACAGTTTTCTCGCATGATAACATTGTAAATGCGATCGTGAAAAAAAGAAGTGTTTTTTTGAGTATTTCTGTCATGTTTGTTTAGAATTTAATTGACCATCGGACATAAGGGATGAAAGTGAAAATACTTAATTGCTTTAGCCGGGTGATAACTTCCCCGGTTTGCTCGTTGTACACGTCTGCAGGGTATATCATAAAAGGATTTGCCCTACCGTATGCATTGTAGGCTCCAAAACTCCAGGTGCGTTCGGTGTTTTTCTTTTCTTTGTGCTTGTTTACTCCCAGGTCGAGCCGGTGATAATCGGGCATCCTGTAATTATTCCTGGTTTCGAAGTGAGGTAAAACCTGGCCGTAATAAAGTGTCGGGGAATTGGGTAAAGTATACCTGCCCCATCGGAACAAGGTTAAGGGAGACATGAATTTCTGATCTTCCAGGGTGAAAGGATAGCCCGTTCTGAAAATCCATGCCGCGCTAATGTCATATTTATCATTGATCTTGTAGGAAGTTACTATGGAAATATCATGGCGTGAATCGTAACGGTAAGGAAATTTTCTGCCAAAACTTATTTCTTCAAAATGCCTGTTCGACCATGATAACGTGTAACCAATCCATCCTGTTAATCTTCCCGAATTTCTGCGCAGTAATAATTCCGCGCCGTAACTTTCTCCTTCGCCCGTGGTTATCAGATCTTCCCAGTCGCCCATGTTTAATTCGAAAAAACTGGCGCCTTCAGCATAATCAACCAGGTTATCCATTTTCTTGTAATAAGCCTCTAAAGTGATTTCGTATTCATTTTTCAGGGAGAAAGTTCCTCCCGCCGACAATTGCCAAGAATCTTGTGGTTTTGTTCTGCTGGTGGCCGGAACCCATAAATCAGTTGGCAAACCCATTGATGAATTGGCCAGTAAATGGAGGTATTGTTGCATTTCAACATACGAGGCCTTAAATGACAGGTCGGGTGTTACAAGCCACCTGATTGCAAGTCGGGGTTGAAATGAATGATATATTGTTTTTTCAATACTGAATCCGGAATAGTGAAGACCAAAATTAAAGAGAAGATTACGGTTAATGTTATAATCATCTTCAACATAAATATTAAACTCATTTGCCGGAATGTTTTTATTCCCGTAAGTTGTATCAATTGAGGAAACCGCGTCGGTCATGTTAATTTTTTCAACTGTTACGCCGGGTGAAAAACGGTGGTAGGTATTTCCCATCCCGAAACGGAGGTAATGATTTGAACCAGGGATATAATCGAAATCAAGCTTTATCCCATAATCCCTGATTTGACTCAGGTACTCGAAAAAGTAATTGTCCTCGTAAATGATTTTCCCGCCATCGTCTTTTTGCACTTCTTCGTAATCATCGAAAATATCGAATTTATAATTACTGACTGTCGCGGTAAGATTGCTGAATAACTCGTTGTTTATGATATAATTCCATCGCAGTGCCGAGGTGAAATTGCCCCATTGCAGGCCGGCCTGATTTCTTGAAGTATACATCCTCCTGCTATTGTCCATGAAAATATCCTGCTCGTATCTGTCATTCAGGAAAAACTTGTCTTTACCCGTGTAGGTGCTGAAGTATACCCTGTGATGGTCATTAAACCTGTGATTAATTTTCCCGTTGAAATCCTGTAAGAAATAGCCGACTGTTGTATTCCCGTAATCATTCATGTTTTCATTTATCATCAACTGAAACGGGTAGGTCAGGATATCAAAATAGGATCTTCTGCCCGATACCATGAAAGAAGTTTTATTCTTTATAATTGGACCTTCAAGGGTAAGCTTGGAAGAAATGATGCCTATGGATCCCGAGCCTTTAAACTCGTGCATGTTGCCTTCTTTCATCCGGATGTCCAGTACCGATGAAAGCCGGCCGCCATATCTTGCCGGGAATCCTCCCTTTATTAAATCGACATTACGAATAGCATCGGAATTAAAAACCGACATGAACCCAAAGAGGTGATTCACGTTGTAAACGGGCACGCCATCCAACAGTATCAGGTTTTGGTCGGGTCCACCGCCCCTCACGTAAAAACCGCTTGTTCCTTCTGTACCTCCCTGAACACCTGGCATGAGTTGCAAGGTTTTAATAAGATCTGTTTCGCCTAATAGTACCGGGATTTTATCTATTGTTGAGGGATTTATTTTTATCAAACCCATTTGGGAAGCTTGCACCTGTTGCCGGGGTGCATTGTCTGAAACCACTACCTCCTCTAGCTCAATGACAGGTTCAAGACTCATGTTAATGGTAGTATCTTGGGTCAGGTAAATATTAATGGTTTTCGGACTGTATCCAATAAATGAATAAACGATTTTGATTTGGCCCGGATTAAACTTTAAACTGTAAAAACCATACAGGTTCGTGACAGTACCCGAGAGATTATCGGGATTATATACATTGGCTGAAATTAATGTTTCGCCGGTAGATCCATCGGTTACCGTTCCGCTTATTGTAAATTTCTGACCATGTATTGAATAGAAAAGAAACAGATGCAAGGAAATGAAAAAAAACAAGGACTTCATTCTTCTTAATTTAGGGTTAATCTTGTATTTCCGCCCCAATCCTTCTTCTTATTATCCAGAAACAGAAACGGGAAGTTATTCTGTAAAATTATGAAGTGGTTGATATTTTTTTTTCCAATGCTATTTTCACGGGTGTTTATGTTTATTCGTAAACATGTGTTATTTTTGCAAACCTGTAACCTTAAAATGAAAGATTGAAATGCAAAAAGTAGTTACCTTTGGAGAGATAATGCTGAGATTGAGTACTCCCGGTTACGAGCGGTTTATTCAGGCAACCAGTTTTGATGTGAATTATGGTGGTGGAGAAGCCAACGTGGCGGTTTCGCTTGCTAACTATGGCATACCTGTCGACTTCGTGACCCGCCTTCCTGAAAATGATATCGGAAAAGCCTGTGAAAGCATGTTGAAAAAATATAATGTTGGAACAGGCAAGATAATTTATGGAGGGGAACGCCTTGGTATTTATTTCCTGGAAACCGGTGCCGTTGCCAGGGGTAGTAAAGTGGTTTACGACAGGGCCTACTCGTCGATCGCATCGATCGAACCCGGTATGATTGACTGGGATAAGGTATTTGAAGGTGTAACATGGTTTCATTGGACAGGAATAACTCCTGCCATATCGGAGGGAACTGCAAAAGTTTGCCTTGAAGCAATAAAAGCAGCCAACGTGAAAGGGATAACCGTTTCAACCGATCTCAATTTCCGGAAAAACCTTTGGAAGTACGGTAAAAAGGCATCTGAAGTAATGCCCGAACTGGTTGAAGGTTGCGATGTGATCCTGGGAAATGAAGAAGATGCCGAAAAGGTATTTGGAATAAAACCCGAGGGAGTGGATGTGACAAAGGGGCATGTTGAAGCAGCAGCCTACGAGTCGGTTTGCAAGCAACTAATGGAGCGTTTCCCGAGGGCGAAAAAGGTAATTGTAACATTGCGCGGCTCCTTGAGTGCAAGTCATAATACCTGGTCGGGTGTGCTTTGGAATGGTAAAAAGCTTTACCAGGCACCGGAATACAACATTACCCATATTGTCGACAGGGTAGGAGGGGGTGACTCCTTCATGGGCGGACTGATTTACGGTTTGTTAACCTATAAAGACGACGACCAGAAAGCCCTTAACTTTGCTGTTGCTGCATCGTGCCTGAAGCATACCATACAAGGCGATTTTAACCTGGTAACCGTGAAAGAGGTGGAGACGTTGATGGGAGGAGATGCATCGGGCAGGGTGTCGAGGTAGGGTAATTCGATAGGAGTAAATCCCGTCCTCGTTGCCTCGGTCGGGAGTAATACAAGGGTAATACGATAGTAAGTGAAAGGTTATTCAATAGTTATTCAATGGTAATTAAATAGGTATTTTGTTATTGTTTCGCTTTCAATCGGTACATCCCCAAGCGAAAGAAATTTTTTGTTATTGTCCCGACCGAGGTCGGGAGTGATTAACGGCAAAACCTGCCAGCGTTATCAAACCTGTCAGCGTTTGCGGGAAGGATGGTTATTTAATTATAGTTCAATAGTAATTTGTTGAAATTCAGTGGTATTCCACGGAGATTTTTAATTATTGGAATTTGGGAGTCGGGAGCCTCCGGTGTTATTATATCAGGTATAATTTCGTGATTTGTTATTTTATTACTAAAATTGTTATTTACAGTTACTGTTAACAGGATACCAATTTACAAGACATGAAATTTTCAAGATATATTTGGGAATTGTTTCGTAACTCGGCAGATGGTGTTAATGATATAAGATTATTTCAAGATATTGATATTGAGGAGTTATCGAAAAAATTTAGGTTTGCTATTGATATCGAATATGTTAATGAAAACAGAAAACCCCTGGTATTTCAACCATATTCGGAAATGTTAAATGCTTTAGAAAATGATTGTGTTCAGACAATCTGCCAAGCAAAACACTTATTTCAGAAACGTATAATAAAATATGTGGAAAATGATAAATACAATTGCTTTATTCATTGTTTAGCAGCATATTCTACAGCATTGTTTCAAAAATTCCCTGATTATTTTTTTCCATTTTATTTTTATTCTGAATCCTACCCCGATTTTATTTCAATTTGCGGGAATTTTGACATAACACTCCCACCTCTACCACCTCGACATGATTGGATTAAACGCACTTGGTATTATTATAATATTTGCGAAATATTACATGGCTTTAGAAATAAGCACGATATTGATGCTAAAGAATTCCCTGCTTTCTTTTACTCATTTGGATTAAAAACCATGGAAAAAACATCAGAAGAAGATTTGCCTAAACCCTCACGGGTTTATTTTCTTGGAGCAGGGAATGGAGGAGGGAACGAAGAGAATAACCTGGATTTTAATTTTCTTGATAAAGCGGATAAGAATTCAACCACTGTTTGGGGAGCAGGTAACCTTAATATCAAAAAGGGTGATTTGGTTTTATTTTATTGCGTTTCTCCACGTAAATATTTACATTCCATTTGGCGTGCATTAGAAGATAGCTATATCGATCCATTTAGATTCCATTACTTTTGCGTAAAACTTGGATATCCTCAAAAGATCATACCTGTTAGTTTTCAGGAATTAAAACGGAATTCCGTGTTTAAAGAAAACTCAACCGTTAATTCACACATGCAAGGTATGAATGGCAGGCCTCTTACTGTTCAGGAATATTCGGAGCTACTCAATATGATTGAGAATAAAGGACAAAGCACTGGTTCTCTAATTAAATTACCTGTTTATAATAGAGGGGGTACTCATATTGAGAGTGAAAGAGATGTGGAGATGCAATTAATTGAACCGCTTTTAAAAGATTTGGGTTTTCAAAATAATGATTGGGTAAGACAAATGCCTATAAGAATGGGACGTCAGACAAAATATTTTTCAGACTATGCAATTCACGTAAACCAAACAAAGGGAAAAGAGAAAGCTAAAATAATATTAGAAGCTAAATATTCAATAAACTCAGGGAAGCAATTACAAGAGGCATTTGACCAGGCACGTTCATATGGATTGAGATTACAATCAGAGAAAATTGTATTAGCTGACAGGGATTTTATTTGGGTCTATAGTAAAAATAAAAGTGATTTTGATTCCATACCTACTCTTAAAATGCACTGGAACGAATTGACGAATTCAGATAATTTGTATAAATTGAGCAAAAAACTGAAATAATTTAATAACATCTATTTTTACCAGACTGAATCTTTGAATTGACTTCTGCAAGCCCAGTTGCCTTTTAATTGAGAGAGATAATCTAAGTTGTAATACAAATATAAAGCATTATATATGGCACCTCTAATAAGCTTAATTATAATTTTCACCCTATCTCTTCTAATAACCAAAATTGCTTCAGAAGCATTGGTTCATACCGGATTATCAAAGGAAACTGCCCGCTTTCAGGCCCGTTCTGCTTTTACCGGTGTTGGCTACACGACCAGTGAGGCCGAGAATATTGTTAATCACCCTGTACGGCGAAGGATCGTGATGAGCTTAATGTTGATCGGGAATGTCGGTATTATTTCAGCCATTGCTTCACTCATGCTTACCTTTATCAATACAGGCGGAGGAGATCGTCTGGCTGATATCTGGAGGTTGGCTGTTATTATTGGTAGCATGATAATGCTGTGGCTTCTTTCCCGTAGTAAATACCTTGAACGTTTTGTGGTAAGGATTATTAAAAGGACACTGGAACGTTTCACCGACCTAAATGTTAAAGATTACGTTGAAATCCTTAATCTTACAGGTGAATACGAGATCACGGTCCTTCACGTACGGGAAGGCGACTGGCTCGAAAACAAGCGACTTGCAGATCTGGAACTAAAAGAGGAAGGAATTAACCTTATCTCAATACGGCGAAAGGATGGAACTTATATCGGAACCCCGCTCGGGGAAACTGAAATTGTAAAGGATGACAACCTTATAATTTATGGACGTGAAAAAGCGTTGAAAAATCTTGAAAAACGAAAAGAGGATTTCCGGGGACGCCAGGAACACGAACAGGCCAAAAAAGATCAGGAGAAAGAAATGGAAAAACAGGAGCAGGAAGAAGAAAAAAGCAGGAAATATAAAAATTAAAAGAAGTTTTTTATTATTGAAAAAATCTGTGACTTTCCAATCAGGCATGGACTCCCTCTTTAGTCGCGGATGTTTTAACAAGATGCTTGCCTTTGATCGTTTCTTCAAAATCGTGCAGAGGAATGATTTGTGTATCCAGGGAATGTGATTCTGATATTGTTTAGTTTATGCTGATTTGTATCCCCTCACCATTTGTTGTTCTTTTCCTGTTTTAATTGCAGATTGCCTTCCCAATAATTTTAGCATCTTGTAATGTTCATGTAAAGCTTTAAAAAATGTTGGTTGCACGTGATAGGGTAAACCGTGTTTTTCTGCAGTTTCTCTGACAATGGGCGCGATTTTCCTGTAATGGACATGGCAGATGTTTGGAAACAGGTGATGTTCTACCTGGTAGTTTAGCCCGCCAACAAACCATGAAAATGCACGGGCATTGGGGGAATAATCAGTTGTAGTTAATAACTGGTGTATTGCCCAGTTATTTTCCATATTTCCTTTTTTATCAGGGAGCGGGTATCTTGAGGTTGGCATTACATGGGCTGTCTGAAATATGATGCCGAGTATAAAGCCACAAACAAGGTGCATGCTGAGATAATATACAATAACCAACCACCATGGCAAGGGTAGTAAAAGTAAAGGAATTACAAGAAGGTAACCGTAAAAAAATATTTTAGAGATAATCAGTTCTGTTAATAACGACCTGAATGATCTTTTCGTGTTAAGTGTAACACCCTCCCTGTGATACCTGTAAAGTTGTTTAAAGTCTTTGTTGGTGCTCCATGTAAGGGTCATGAGACCATAGACGAACCAACCGTAAAAGTGCTGGTATTTGTGAAAGCTGTACTTTGGTTTTGATGGTGACAAGCGTAAAATCTTACCTGGGTTTATGTCTTCATCATGTCCGTCTATATTGGTGTAACCATGATGCAATGTATTATGTTGATGCTGCCATGTTTGGAAGAAACCACCCAGAAAGTTGAGGGAATAAAAAAGAACTTTATTCACTTTCTGATTTTTTGAATATACTTTATGATTGGCATCATGCATAACCGACAAGCCTATTCCAGCCATTCCTGTACCCATTATAAGCCAGAGAAACAACATGGTTACAGGATTTCTAACCACCCCGGTTATCATTAAAAAATAGGGAACCAAATACAGTGCAAACATGAAAATGGTTTTCACCACCATTCCCGGATTACCATATTTTGAAATTTTGTTGTCCTCGAAGTACGCGTTTACTTTTATGCGCAGTTCATTTATGAACTCGGGTTTGTTTTTAAAAGGGAATATTATTTTTTGATTTGTCATTTTATATGCTTTTAATTTATAAAAACACCCAACACGGGTAAAGTAAAACAAATACCCACGGTAGAAGTTGAAAATATGAAGTTAAAAGTATAGCAAAAAGTTTGTCGTTTCAAATTTATGGGATGGATCCTGCCGGTTAAGTGGTGAAGGCCATAATTGAGGGTTGAATGATATTCAATCAGGTAAACAACATTTGTCCCTGGAGCCGGAATCATCCATCCTTAATCACCAGTAACTATCAAATAACATTAACCTGAATAACAAATAGCAATGCTACTTCCGACAATATTTCTATCTGTTTTTTTACCTTATTATTATCTCCTTCTACCCTCATTCTCCCCACCTCAAG
>CAYRRV010000003.1:0-75708 GCA_964426725.1 uncultured Bacteroidales bacterium
ACAAGAGGTTTTTCAATTCCCAGATAATTAGAAAAATGATTTTGCAACCAGTAATTCGATTTTTCGACAGGTAAAACAATAGTGTTATGCTGCATCTTAACAGAAGATTGGGTAATAAGTATCGCATCTCCATTCAGTGACCTTGTAACCCTTATATAATATAAAACTAATAACAAACTAATAATAACACTTATAATAACCGCAGAATACGATATAATTTTAGGAAATTGCTGAACAGCAAACCAGGTTATCAAAAACATATGCATAACAATCATTATTCTTACAGACATATGACCACCTAACCCACCAATAAAATTAGGGACAATAAAAAATAGTGCCAAAAGTATTATTGACATCTGAAACCATACTATCCTGATTGTAAGCTTTTTTTTTGATGAAGAGAGCAACGAATACAATATATATAATGCCAAGAAAAAAAAGACTACAAATAAAATTGTACCAAATTTCCCTTCATGAGAATAATTATATACAATTATTGAACGCGTTTTCATTAGCCAATCCAATAATTCAGAAAACTGAAACCTGGAATTAGCTTGTTGAACGTATTCGTTCCCTATTAAAAATTGCTTAACAATAATCACAATAGCAAATGAAGCTGAAACTATTAAAAACAAACCTCGCTTCATGTATTTTTGAACTAGAATACCGGAATTTTTTGATTCGAATTTTTCAATAATGAAATCATTAATATTCCAGATAATAATAGTGAGACCAAATACTACAAAAACAAACAAATGTGTCAGGTAAAAGAAAGTAAATAACAAAAAAAACAAGAATACGTCTTTCCATGTAAGTGATTCCTTTTTCCTTTGCCATATCCCCATGTAAAAAAACATTAATACAAGACCTAAGCTATAGTTATAGAACCCTAAAATAAAAAGAAAGGTATAGATAAAAGGAAAAATAAAATAGCTCCCTAATCTCCAATTTCCTATATCCAGGGTTCGGAGGAAAAACCGGAATGAGACAGGCAAGCCCAGCACGTAAATGACTAAAAGAATCTTTTCGGCAATAAAGGCAGGAAATATCATTTGTCCAAGCATAAGTATGATATGTCCGGTCCAGTTTGGCACAATCTCCGGATTCCAGGTGAAATACTGGGATATAAATTCATTTCCCTTTAATAGTTCAAGCATCAACCTGGAATTATAGAGATGAGCAGGTCCATCCATAGTAGGATAGAATCTAAATAAGACTACAGGCGCAAGGTGAAGCATACACACGAAGTAAAAAATATATACCTCATGTTTTTTTTGCGAGAATTGCATAATCTCTTTTTATAATAATAATTAGAATAGCTAAAAATAGCAAAGGAATTTCATATATCAAATACCTGGAACCATACTGAATCATCTTAAAAGGTTGATTCCAATTTATAGTTTCAGATGTTTTTGTTGCAATATTAAAAGGTGAAACATACCCTTCCCATACCGGCCAAAATGCTGCTACTCCTATGCCATTTGAAGGATTTGTATCCATGATAGAATCAATAAAAAGATGCAGGAATCCCCCCAGGATCAGTGAAAAAAAGACGCTCCACTTATTTTTACCGCATTTTTGGAAATAAGCGATGAAACCGGAAAACAACAGGATAAAAAAGATATTATGACTTACTTTGCGGTGCAGTTCATTAAAAAAATTGAACGGGAGCAGGATAAAATCCAAATCAGGAAGAAATCCACCAACAATAACAAATGCTGGCAAAAGACATGAACATGACTTTCCTGCCAGGTAGGATACCGATGCATGCCCAAGGGGAGTCATAACGAAAGCTTAATTGGTTTAAGTAAGAAGCCAATGTAACCATAAATGCCTCCCATGATAAAAAAAGTAAAAAACAAAAGAAGAGAAAAAAGAAGCGCTTTTTCCTCGTTGAGATTAATAAGAGAAAAGAGAAAAATCATGCTGGCTTCCCGTGTTCCCAAACCAGCAAATGATATCGGCAAAAAAGAAAGCACGTTGGCAATGGCAATGAATGACGAAAGGGTTATAAAAGGGATGTCAAGTCCCATGGCTATAATCAGCAACTTTCCTGAAAAAAATAATGTGAGATAGGCAGCAAGTGTAAAGAAAACTGCAGTAATCAGTTTATAAGATAACAAACCACTAAATTCGACCGCTAACTCGTTTGAAAAATCTTGAATTTTTTTTCCAATTTTACCTCTAATAACATATTTCGTCAGGATATTTGTTAGAGGAAACACAATCTTCTTGTTCAATACAAGCCAGGGCAGTATGAATAAAACAATCGTGCTTATATAAAAAACCGACGTGATTTCCTTTTTAATAGAAAACTGCAAAATGCCAATTACAGCTACGATAAGTAAACAATACACGTCAAAAATCCTGTCGAGAATAACAGATGGAACCGACTTGGCAAGTGGTACATTTTTGTCCTTTTTTAAATAATGCGCTTTAATAACCTCACCTACCCTGCCAGGCGTAACATACGCGACAAAATTGGCCCCCATGAAAGCAAGCAATGAATCCTTCACGGGGTATTCTATTCCTTGCAAGCTGATAAGAAATCTCCAGCGCAATGCCTTGAACAGGTATACTAAAAGAATGAGCAAACAAGCAATTGCCAATAGCCCAATATTGATATTCCCGAGATTGGCGATAAATTCATTAAAATCTATATAACTCAAAATAACAATGAGAATAGCCAGCCCGATAAATTTTATAATGATCTTACCTGCACGTTTCATTAATTAATTTTCTGGCTTTTTGGCAATAATAAAATTAGTCATCCCAAAAAATTGCTTAAAATTAAATAGTTTTATAAATGGCAACATGAATTTCGGTGTTTTATTGGGAACTATCATACCATAGGAAAAGGCTTTGATAATCTCCAAATCATTCCTCTTGACCATATCCCTATTGAACCGCAACGAAAACTTCATCGCTTTTCTTTCTTCCTTAACAATTAATGAAAAAAGGAACATCAGGGGATTATTTCGATTAGGCTCAAGAATAACAACATATTTTGATGAAACACGCTTCATTTCGTTGATCACTTTATCAATATCTTCCACGTGATGAAGCAGGGCATGACAAAAAACAACGTCAAAACTTTCATCCGGAAACTTGAGGTCATCAGCACTCATAAGCGCTTTTTTATTTACCGGATTCATTTCCAGCATTTTCCCAGAGTAATCGACACCTGTCGTATCACAAATCTTGTCAAAATAATAGGTGAAAAAACCATTCCCGCAACCAACATCCAATAATTTGGTATCGCTTGTTATATCAATATATTTTTTTATTTCCTCTATTTTTGAAACCACGTATTCTTTCACAACCGGATTTTCTGGTGACCTTCTCTCTGATAAAGACTTACGCTCCCAATATTCTTTCTGAAATTTCTCCATTATTCTTGATTTTAAAGATTATAGACCGATTCTCTTCTAAAAGTTTTTTCGGTATTCAATTTAGATAATTCGCTGTCATTCAACACGTAACCTTCAATATCAAGTTCCTGTAGTTGGAAAAACCTGGACTGGGGTACGTAACGAACAAAAAACTCATCACCAAACATTACAGATTTAAAATCAACATTCCCGGTTATTTTCATCTCATCTTTAATTATCATACTGCTATTCTTCCATTCAATTTGCCTGATAAAATCCACTGCCGCTTTCTTTTGATCCAGTATCAGTGTTTTTCTGATTTTCCCTTTCAGGTAATGCGCGAAAGAAGGATTCCATCCCAACAGGAGAAGTGTTCCCCTGAATAAAAGATTCTTAAAAAGGCTGAACAACTTCTGGGAGGGCACCACGTTCATGGTACCTGAAACAGTAAAGATGTTATCTTTAATTTCCACTTTATAATCCTTATCGACCCATTGTGATGTAAGTGTTTTGCCTTCATTGGTCAATCCCACGATACCACAATCATTAACAAGCAGTTCTCCCGACTCCCGGTTGAATAATTTCACGACTCCCCCCTTGGCAAAGTTAACAATAAGGTAATATTTCCCTCCTGTTTTCACGAAAACCCGGGAACGTTCGAAATAATCCGAAAAATCTCCTTTTTCCCATTTCAGAATATCGTCCTTGTGGTTCTCCTCATCACAGTCGATATATGATAGCAAAAACTCTGGAACACGGTAAAAAAGATATCGGTCTGACATAATCTCGGGAGGAACAAGTTTATTTTCAGCCAAACCCTTTTTCATTTTTTTCGCGATGGCACCGGCCAGTGGAATGTCTTTGCCCAAAATTTCATAACCATGCGGATAAAAGTGGAGGGTATTCCGGCTACCCGTGCTTCCAGCATAATACCCGTTGGGATAAACAAAATACTGACTGAAATCAACTGACTCTTTTAAAACTTTTAAAATCCTGGCATCCTTGTTATCCTGGTATACTTTCCCAAGGAAACTGACTGTTGCTGACAGGTATCCCGGGTCTACCCCATCATATTCCCGGGACCATCCCTCATCCTCGTAATGATATGTCAAAAACGTTGTAAATGCCTTCTCGTAACCGGCTTTAATGTTCTCATCTTCCAGCAAAACATATGATTTCCACAGGGCCAGGCAGGCCATGGCATGATGATTAGCCAGGTGATCTTCTTCTGTTTCACCCTTCATAATGAAATAAGCTGCTTTTTTTACCGCGATCTTAACCTTGTTTACAACTTCAGGGTCCATTTCATCTATTAACAGCCTGAGAGATTCAACGATTGTATAGGTGGTAAAAGCAGTAGGACCAACCCACCCTCTCTCGTAAGGATAAAATTCATCAAACGAACCTTCGCCATGTTGAATTTGAGTCCAGTAATCCATGGCAGCAATGGTCCATTCTTTCATCTTTTGATGCCCCTTGTAAACATTACCAGGAAAATCAAACTTGTAGACCAATGCCAGCGCGTGGACACCAAATTGCCGGACTGCATCCGGGAAATCCGAGGTTTTATACAACCAGTAATCCCGATGAAAACACCCGTAAGTAGGAGAAAACCGATTCCGATCAAGACAGGTTAGCAATCTCGGTATTTGTGCAATTGCTTTTTCCGCGTAGATGTTTTTTAAAGACACACTCATTTTATTTTCACATTTTCATTCGTTTATCAATCAGATCTGCAATCATTCCAATAGCCAGCATTTGAATCCCGGAAAGAAAAAGAATAGAAAAGGTCGCGTCCAATACTCGCTCCATCCACAGTGAACTTCCAACCAGCACGAGGATAGAGATAAATAGCAGGAAAAATGCAAGAGGAACGAATACCTTAAGAGGATTAAAATACATGACCGTGCGGATAATCATCTGTATAAAATTAAAAGTATCGTATATCGGCTTTATCTTACTTTTCCCTTCCCTTTTATAATAATCAATAGGTATGTATTTTACATTATAATTATTGGTGAGCATTGCCAGGGTTAAGGTGGTTGTAAAAGAAAAGCCATCAGAAATAATATTAAAATACTTAACAGCTATCTCTTTTTTAAACAGTCGCAATCCTGAATTGATATCAGGGATTTTAAAACCGGCAAGATAATTAGCGAGTTTGTTAATAAACCACTTGGCCGGCTTGGTCTTGTTTGGCAGGTTTTTAAATGAACGCTTTCCTACTACCATATCATAATCACCCAAAAAAGTAAACATTTCGGGTATTCGTTCATTGGGATAAGTACCGTCAGCATCAGTAATGGCAATATTATCATACTTTGCCGACCGGATGCCTTTTTTCAGGGATGCACCATACCCGCGGTTTTCATCACTATTAATGAGTCGAATACCTTCGAAACTCTCGAGTACTTCCCGCGTTCCATCGGTAGAGCCATCATTAACAACCACGATCTCATAATTTATACCAGCATTTATCATCATTGACTTTATAGAAGATAATGTTTCCTCAATGGCTCCAACCTCGTTGTAAACAGGTATAATAATCGAAAGAAATTTCATATTTAGCGCTTATTAAAACAAGTATATCTCATTAATCTTATAATTAACAGAATCTTTTGCCCTGTTCCAAAAATAGATTTTCAACAAATCACTTTCTGCCCGGGGAATACATTTACTGTAAAATACAAAATCAGAAATCGTATCGTTGTCAAAATTTTGCAAAGCTAATGAATTATAGCAATATACACCATCTTTGTTTTCGAGAGAGGTAACAACAGACAACCTGTTTAAAACTTTTTCATCATTACTATTGAGCCGTCCTTGAATCAGGAATTCTAACTTATCCTTTGCTATTTTATCTAGTTTTCCAATGGTATCATGATGTACTAACTCAAATTCAGACGCGAAAATACCCGCGGCGCTACTCGCTGCTGTAATAATGGATGTCTTATCTTTATCATCAGGTTTCAAGATATTTTTCAATATTTCATAATTGTTTGGACGCTCATCATCATTAACCTTTTGAAAAACGTAAGCTCCATATGGTAAACCAGATTTTCTCATGAATTTTTCTCTTCCCGAGAAATGTATTAATTTATAATGTTTATCAAAAAAAAGCTGTTTAATAGGCATTTGTCTGCCAGCACCAAACAAGGGATCCCATAAAATTAAACTGCTCTCGTTTATTTTATCAGGATTCTTTACCGGAAAAGCATTGAAAAGCTCTTTATTGGTTTCCGAGTTAAAAGGATTAAGTCCCAGATAATAGTAAAAGAAAGGATTATAATAATAAATTCTATTATTTTCAAGCAAGTTGTTTCTTTTTATCCATTCTGCACTTTCTTTGACAACAGCTTCTTCCTCTTTCAGGGGCGTCGGTATTTTATGTAGTGTGAATGGATTTATTATAATGCCCAGCAGAATGATAACTAAAAACCTATTTCTTATTTTTTCCCATTTAACAATACTTTTATCTGTCATTCCAAAACCTAACGAAGCTATAATAGCAAAGAAAGGAATGGCAGGAACCATGTGTCTTATCGTACCAATTGTTCCGATTCCCTTCCATGTAAGATAAGATTGAGCGAAATAAAAAGTAAAAAAGGATAAAAAAACAATGATGAAAAAATGAAGATAACCTTTACTTTTTGCTTTTATACCAAATTCTTTCAGATGCTTAATTAATTTTACTACTCCCCAACTGATTCCAACTACCATAAAAATAGTTCCAATTATTCCAAATACTTTTTGAGATGCTTCGATATAATGGAAAAAATTCCCAATTGCACTGTACCCGGAACTATCCAATTTCCCATATGGAAGATGCGTGATCAACCAGAAAAAATCACCGTAATAAAAAAATCCAATAATGCTAAAAAGCAGGAAACCTGTAAAAAACAACGGGATCAATCTGTATCGTCTATCCAATAGAACCAATAAACCAAGTACTCCCATGAAGATTACACCCTCGGGCCTGAAAAGAGGGGTAAACGACATAAGAATTATAGACGCTGAAACATTTTTCCTTATATAAAGATAGAATGACAACAATACCATAAAAGTTAAGGAAATTTCTGTTAATCCCGACATCATGTTGACAGCATAAGAAGGAGCAAAACAGGTAAAAAAAGGAATCAACCAGGCTCCCCGGATTTTAAATTCCCGGGCAATAAGGTAAGCAATTAAGGCTGAAAGGACTCCTAATAATACATTAAAAAGCCTCATGGCCTTAAAACCCAATTGTGCAGCTGGAGCCATGAGAATATTAAACCCGGGTTTCCCCCAGTGATCCAAAAGTAATCCGGGATTTTCTAATCCAAACCTCGGAAATTTGTAGTGCGATACATTGTCAGCACCCCCGTCCATTCCCTCGGACATTAGTGTCATAATACTGAAAAATAACCAGATAATCAGAAATGAGAGGAATATAAAACTTGATTTATTAAACAAATTATATTTCAGCACACACCACAGGGCTCTAAAACCGTCTTTCCAGCCAATCTTTTTTCCCTCGTCGTATGTGCGGCCGTAATAGCTGATACCTACCTCGTAGATACGGATGCCGGGAATCTTTGCCACTTTGGCGGTAACTTCCGGTTCAAATCCAAAACGGTTTTCCTTTAACTGAACATCCTTGATAATTGAGGCCCTGAACATTTTGTAACAGGTTTCCATATCGGTTAAATTCAGGTTGGTAAACATGTTAGAACAAAAGGTCAGAAACTTGTTCCCGATGGTATGCCAGAAAAATAATATTCTATGAGGGTTAGACCCCATGAAACGGCTCCCGTAAACCACGTCGGCATCTGCTTCAATGGCGGGTTTCAGTAAGTCATTATATTCCCTGGGATCATACTCGAGATCGGCATCCTGAATAATAATATAATCTCCGGTGGCCTCGGCAATTCCCCTGTGCAGCGCCGCACCCTTGCCCATGTTCCTGGGTTGGTTAAAAAAGCGAATATCAAGATCGGGATTGGCAGTGATATATTCTTCCAATACTTGCACCGTATTGTCTTTAGAAGCATCATTTACCACCACTAACTCTTTCTGAATATTATTTATCAGTTGCACCTGCTTAATTCTGTCAAGAATCAAATGAATGGTTTTTTCCTCGTTATACGCGGGAATAACAATGGAGAGCTTTTGAATCATCGGGATTAGATTAATTCAGAATAATTTTTTTTGACTGCACAAATATAAGCATTGAGGAGAAATGAACGCTAATATACGACCAATTTTAATTAAATGAACCAACCATATCTTAAAACTGAAAATATATAAAGGGCTGCATGTCTGCAGATATGGCTTGATAAACAGCGAAAACCACCATGGCTGTTACCGTGGCTTTAACATAGACCGGGGTTTTGATAAACCAGCCCCGGTACGACTCCTTGAATGAGCCAGGTAACCAATGAATGATATACCCGAAAAGCATCAGCAAAAACACGGTTTTGTATGACCATAGTATATCGGGAATAATAGAGAAATCCCAGCCGGATGTAATCTTGTTGATCATGATGCCCGCCCGGTTGTAGTCTTCACCCCTGAAAAAAATCCTGGTAAAAGTAATAAAGTTAAAGGTGAGCATAACTTTCCAGAAATGGGCCAGCATACCCTTTTTCTTCTCGTATGGGCTGATTTTGCTCCACAGCTTGTATACAACCAGTCCAACACCATTTAACCCGCCCCACACTATAAAATTGGTACTGGCACCATGCCATAAGCCCCCCAGCAACATGGTCATCATTAAATTAACATCTGTTGTAATGTATTGCTTAACAGATGGTCTGGCCAGCAACAAAACCCACAAGAAAATAATCAGTAAAACAAAAGCACTGATATACCACACTGAAAGATTTATATAACCAACTAACCCGGCCAAAAAAGCCATGGAAATGTAATCGAAGGTATGGTTACGCGGGTAAATCATGGATAAAATCCAAAATGCAAAAGCACCCGATATCAATCCAAATTTTCCCCATTCCCAATCCGGGAACATCACGAAAATAAAAATAGCAGCAGGGATAAATATCAGGTTAAATACAGAGGTTGAACGGTTGCCACCCAGGGGAATATAGAGGTAATCCTTTAACCAGGAAGATAACGACATGTGCCACCTTTTCCAGAAATCTCCCACGCTCGTGGCCTTGTATGGTGAGTTGAAATTTTTCGGGAGTCGGAATCCCATCAACAGGGCGACACCGATGGCAATATCGGTATAACCGCTGAAATCGCAGTACACCTGAAGAGAATAACCGTACAAGGCCATCAGGTTCTCGAAACTGCTGTACATCGAGGGATTCTCGAAAACCCTGTCGATAAAATTCACCGCGATGTAGTCACCCAATATCATTTTTTTAAATAATCCATTCAGGATAAGAAAAATAGCATACCCGAACTCTTCGCGCGTGAGTGAAAATTTCTTGTAAAGCTGGGGAACAAACTCAGAGGCCCGCACTATTGGTCCGGCTACCAATTGCGGGAAAAAGGAAACATAAAAACCGAAATCAAGTATGTTGCGAACGGGTTTTACCTTACCCCGGTAAATATCCATGCTGTAGCTGATGGTTTGAAAAGTAAAAAAAGAAATCCCTACAGGGAGTATAATGGTGGTAAAATCGAACCCGGAACCTGTAATGGCATTCACCCACATGGCAAGATAGTCTGTTACTTCAAAACTGGTATTAAAGGTGTGATTCAGCCATTCAATAAACAGGTAACTATACTTGTAATATGACAAGACACCAAGGTTCACGAAAATACTGACACCAACGAGAACCCGTTTCCACATGTACTTTTTAGAATGATAAATACCCAGACCGATCGTGTAATCTGCGAGGGTTGAAAATAATAACAACAGAAAAAAAAGCCCGCTGGTTTTATAATAGAAAAAGAGACTGGCAAAAAACAGGAACGTGTTACGTAGAGCCCTTTGTCTGTATATAATGGAGTATATGGTAAGCACGATGGCAAAAAATCCCCAGAAGTAAAACCGGGTGAAGATCAAGGGAGTATCTTCATGAAAAAAAAATACGCTTTTTAAATATTCCATCCACCCATAAGTTGCAAGCAAATTTCCGGTAAAAATATAAAAAATTACAACCCGTCCGAATCTTTGGCAAAAGTTTCCATCCCCGGTTTTGTATTACTAACCCGTGAAAAATGTTTTTCCACGTAATTGCTAAACCCCTCCATCAACGCGGCATAAAACAACTCTCCTTTAAAAATGTATCCTTTCCTGGTGAAATGAATCCGGTCGTGCTTGGCTAATCCCTCGTAGTGCCAGGCAACAATGGAATTCAACCCTCCCATTATCTCGTAAAAATTCCACACGCCGCAACCATGTATTTTCGCGAGTTGATTTATTGACCCTGCAACTTTCAGGGTATTCCGGTTCATGTACCTGCTAAACATGTAACTGTCGTTTGGCACTGTCAATAAAATGGCGGCACCGGGAGCTACATTTTTAATGCTTGATATAAATGAATCGTATCTTTCTGCATATAAAGCCTGGTTGAACCATCTCGTGTTGGCATCATTTGTGCCAATGGATATTATAACGAGGTCGGGGTCCACTGCTTCCAATTGATTCTCAAAATACTCGCATGAAAGGAATGAACGCAGGGTTGCCCCGTTAATACCAAAACTATTGTAAACAAACCCGGGGCGATCCGACTCTAGAATCATCCCGTAAAAGCGGAAGTACCGGTTGGATGAATCATTCCTGGTTAATTCTATTTTGAAGGAACGGGTATCTTCTCCAAGTGAAATTACTGATACGCCATTTTCATTCCCTTTATGAATAATTGTATTCAAACCCGGGACATGAAAACCAAATGTTTCTTTCCCGGTATCGTGGAATAAAACTATCCTGTTAAAAGCATCACTTGAACCCGGGGAAAGAGAAAATGACAAAAAAGCACTGTCAGAACTGGTTGTAGCGGAAATACCTCCAACTCCTACAGGGTATTCTCTTTCACCTTCCACGTTTCTGACCACCTCCCAACTTCCACCCCAGGAAAAACTATATTCTCCGGGTGAATTAGTTTTTCCCATCCGGTAGGGAAACACAAACCCCCTGCCACCATCAGAATTACCACACGTGGCTTGCAGTTGCCGTCGGGTATGTCCCGGGTATATATCGGCCTGAACATGAGAACCGCCAAAATGAGCCACGCGAATTTTACCTTCACCCCGGGTAAGCAAAGTGGCTATTTTTTCATAAAATTCCTGAAAAGAAGATGAATCACCTGGAAAAGTTATCTTGTTTTGATCATATTTCACGTAGGGGTATTCCGGCATTACAAAAGGGTTGTCATCCATTTGCCCGTGAAGGATTTTCGTGCAAAACATCAAAATCAGCAGCAAACCTGTTCTTATTCCCATCACTCGCATTAATCTCCAGTTTTTCTCCCTTTTTCGCTTAAAAACCTGCCATACTCGAAAATAAATGAATTGTAAAACATTTCTGCCATTATCCTGGCACCACTGCGATTAAAGTGAATAAAATCCGTTGATGCCAGCGGGGGGTCTGCAAAAACCCAACTTGGCATGGAGTTCTTTCCACCCATGGCCTGATACATATCCCAATACGCGTGACCATTTTCAAAAGCTGTTTTTCGCATTACATCCCGAATTTTTTCAATGTTAGGGTACGACACGTATTTTTCATTTTCTTTCATTGACATATCGGCCACGCCAATAAGAATAACTGGTACGCCGGGTAACACCGAACGAATCGTTCTGAACTGACTATCGAGCCACCTCCCGTAATAACTGTAATCGTCGGTGATATGAGGAACAACATTTCCCCCAAATTGCATGATAACAAGCTCCACGTCAAGCGATTTGCACATCTCTTTCAGGTGTTGCCTGTCCATTTTTGAAAAGACCAAACCGCTGCTTCCCCGCATGGGTATATTATCCACCGCTATACCTGGGGTTTTATCCATTGCCACCCCATATATATCAGGACTTGCAGCACCCTCGAAACGAAATTCAATTTTTTCAGGTACCGCGTCGAGGGTCCAATCCAGGTATTTGCACTCGCTGGTTGCATTAATGATTTCCGCGTCGTGCAAGGCTTCATTTATCCATAACTGGGTTATGAAAGGCTTACTATTGTGACCATAAAACAATCGAAGGTAATTTATTTTTTTGGCCGATCGGTAACCATAACCCGTGGGTTCAAAAGAGATCCATGCATTGTACCTTGATGTATCCACCAGGGAAGTATCAGTATTTGCGGCGGCAAATCTCATGAAACCAGCCATGGCGCCGTACCTGTTATGTCCCAGGGTTGTATCAGGCTTGCCAAATACAGTATACCGGTACCAGTTTGATGATGCAGCCTGCCTGAAATTAAACTGGGGGTAAGGTTGAATGGCAGGTAAAAGGCCCGGTCCTCCCCCGCCAAATCTTTTTTGAAGACGATAACGAATGTATGAAGTCATCCTGTCCCCTTCAATCTGTGAATCCCCGTAGTGCAAAATCCTGATGAGTCGATCCTGTTTGATAAGGTGGGGTAATTGGCGGAAGAAAGGATAAAGAATCTCGTTTTTATTACCCGGGAATTCAATTGGATAGATATTTGTTCTCAGACTGTCGGCATTGGCTCTCACGGTATCTATCACGACCGACATTTCTGAAACTGAGTCAATCATTTCATCTATCATAGAATTTTCAACTGTATCTGAACTTGCCGCTGTACTTTGTTCAATTATGCGGGAAATATCAGCATATTCAATTTTTTCAGGAGCTAAAATCTCCCGAATTTTAGGAAATTTCAGGTAAACGCCCGGTGAAACGCGCACGCCATTGTCGGGAAAAACCAGAGCCAGCAAGGTTAACAGGAAAAAAACCGTTAATAAAAAAAGTAATGTTTTATAAGGCTTCATCATTTCCGGGTTCAGTATTACAAATGCAACCAGATCTGTTATTTACCCCTTCAGCTTTACTTTAATTTTTTGTCCGGGTCTGATATCGGAAGGTCTGCTTATACTATTCAGTCGCATCAGGTCCGAATCACTCACACCCTCGAATTGGAGAGCAATTTCCCATAAAGTATCACCCGACTTAATGGTATAATAAATATAATTATCGTCTGGTAAATTGGTTTGAACAGAAGAAGATGAAGAAGATGTACTGGCGGAAGCCACGGGATTACCTGCCCTTCGTTGTTTCTCGTTAAAAGTAAGTTTGTCAATATCCCTGTACCGGTCGGCTTTCGAATCGGGAACATAAATATGCAGTTTTTGACCGGTGTAAATTGTATTTCTCCTGATATTATTCCAGTATTTAATGTCTGAAATTCTCACGTTATACCACTCGGATATAAATCCAAGGTTATCGCCTGATTTAACAGTATATATGCATTTTTCAGAATTTTTGGGTGGTGGTGCATGATACCCGGAATAACTCCGTGGGGTTGCCACTTGTTTATTCGGGAAATAAATCGAATCAAGATAAGTATATACAGAATCCTCGAGATCGATAAAAGCCGTTGTCTTTTCCTGGGGCAGCACCAGGGCACAGGGATTACTTCTCCCCGGGATAATCTCCCTGAGATATTGGGGATTCATATCTTTCAATTGTTTCATGGGTATTTGCAATACTGATGAAACCTGGGCCAAGTGAAGGTCATCATGCACGATCACGGTATCCGCGGGAATAGGTAAATCAATAGCCCTGGGTGACAGGTTATGTTCATTATAATAATGCATCACGTATGTAGCGGCGATAAAGGCCGGCACGTGTCCCCTTGTTTCCCTGGGCAGGTAATAATACACGTCCCAAAAACTATTTCTCCCGCCAGCACGTCGTATGGCCTTATTGACATTCCCGGGCCCGCAATTATACGCGGCGATTGCCAGTAACCAGTCGTTATAAATACCGTGGAGGTCTTTGATAAAACGAACCGCCGCGTGGGTTGATTTCATGGGATCTCTTCGCTCATCAACCAGAGAATTAACGGAAAGACCATAGATTCTCCCGGTTCCGTACATGAACTGCCAAAGGCCAACCGCCCGGGCACGGGAATAGGCTCTCGGGTTCAGCGCCGATTCAATAATGGACATGTATTTCAATTCGTTGGGCACTTCATAATAGTCGAAAATATCATCAAAAAGGGGAAAATAATAATCAGATAATCCCAGCATAACTTCTACCGTGTTTCTCCGTTTCATGGTATAGACTTCGATAAACCGTTTCACGATCTGGTTATAGGACAAATTCACGACAGAGGGAATTCTGGAAATTCTGTCAATATAAACCGAATCGGGGAACTCGGGAAAAAGAGAATCAGCAAAAACAATGCTGTCCCGTACATGGATTTTTTCCGCGTTCACGTATTTATCAACATACCACAGGTTCAACATGCTATCGAGGTTCGCTTCAAGATTTAGTTGTTCTTCCTGAATATCAACGAGTGTATCTTTTTGTGCACGCGCACTGAAAAAAGAAAATAAAAAGATGCCAGTGAAAATGTGATAAAATAAAATCTTTTGCATGTGTATAAATTTTTTCCTCATGTAACTACCTCTTAAAACTTGAAAGTGCATGACAATCCTGGTGACACCGCCAGGTTAAAATCATTTCCAATAACAGTTGGAGTTACCCGCAAAGATAACTCATCTCCAATATCATAATCAAATAAATATGCATCAACTGTAGCATCGATGATTTGGAAGGCATAAAGGCCAAACACCGCGATAATATTCAGATCACGCCATCGCCGATAGGTGTCTTTGCCGCTTTGCAACGCCTGTTCAGAATATTTTCCTTCAAATTCATCGATGGTGGTTTCATCGCCATCTATCCGGTAAAGATAGGCAGTCTTAAACCGAAGATATTGTTCATTATTCAAATCTATAAAATACGCGAGTGTTGCAAAACCGGCATAAACAATAGGTACTTTCCAGTATTTTCTATTGTATATTTGTCCAAGACCTGGTAGCACGGCCGAATACATGGTTGCTTTCTGGGGAGAATGGGTGGCAATAAAAATACTGTCGAGCTGCTCTTTAGACAATTCTTTGTCCTGCGCTGTTAAAAAACATACCGGTATCATCAGCAAAATGATACCGGCTATATATAATTTTGTCAACCTTTTGTTCAAATTTTCCGGTATTGAATGATGGTTGATAAACGAAATGATTTATCCCTTTATTTTATCGAGATTTGTAATAATTTGTTGCAATTCATCGTCAGTTTTAAAAGAAATAATGATTTTGCCTGAACCGTTTTTATCCTTTTTAAAATCTACCTTAGCCTTAAAGTAATTGGCCAGGTGACTTTTAAGTGATTCATACTCCTCGGGTAGCGGTTCGTGATTAGCATCTATTTTCTTTTCCGGGGGATTTATGGCATCACGCACCATTTCCTCGGTTTTTCTTACAGATAATCCCTGGTCCACGATCTTGTAGAAAATCCTGAGTTGCAGGTTTTCATCCTCTATAGCAATCAATGCCCTGGCATGTCCCATGGAAATTAGTTTATCCTTTATACCAACCTGGATTTCAGCAGGCAGCTTGAGGAGACGCATGTAATTAGTAACAGTAGCCCTTTTTTTACCCACTCTTTCACCCAGGTCTTCCTGCGTGAGTTTACATTCCTCGACGAGCCTTTTATAACTCATGGCAACCTCTATGGCATTAAGATCTTCCCTTTGAATATTTTCTACCAGGGCCATCTCAAGCATATTCTGATCATCAGCCGTGCGAATGTATGCCGGAACAGCTTCCAGGCCAACCAATTTTGCAGCCCGAAACCTTCGTTCACCCGCGATAATCTGATACCGGTCTTGGGCGACTTCCCTTAAAGTAAGGGGTTGAATTATCCCGAGCTTTTCGATAGAGGCAGTGAGTTCATTCATCGCTTCTTCATCAAATTCACTACGAGGCTGAAACGGGTTCACCTCTATTTGATCAATTTCCACCAGGTTTGCAAACCCGGCCTTTTCTACTTTTTCCCTTACTTCCGGGTTTTCTATCAAAGCACCCAGACCTTTGCCAAGGGCGTTCCTTTTAGCCATTTTATTTTAGTTGAATGATTTTTAATCAATTATTTTTTCAGCATCGCTCATCTTGGTCATTTTATTCTTTTGCAGAACTTCCCTCGCGAGATTCAGGTGATTGACAGCTCCTTTAGAATCAGCATCATATAATATTACCGGTTTACCAAAACTTGGTGATTCACTGAGTTTAATATTCCTTTGCACGATTGTATCGAATACCATGTCCTGAAAATGTTTTCTCACCTCGTCTACTACCTGATTAGATAACCGGAGCCTGGCATCATACATGGTAAGTAAAAAACCCTCGATCTCGAGATTGGTATTCAGGCGTCCCTGAATAATCTTGATGGTATTTAATAATTTACCTAATCCTTCCAGGGCAAAATACTCACACTGAACGGGGATCAAAACCGAATCGGCTGCTGTAAGAGCATTCACGGTAATCAATCCAAGAGAAGGAGAACAATCAACAAGGATGAAATCATAATCATCCCTAAGTTTATTCAATACCTGTTTCAGCATCTGTTCCCTGTTCGGCATGTTGAGCATCTCAATCTCGGCACCAACCAAGTCAATGTGAGATGGAATCAAATCCAATCCTTCTACTTCGGTGTTCAGGATGATATTTTTCGGATCCACATCATCTATTAAACACTCGTAAATACTGGTTTTGATAGCCTTGATATCAAACCCGGTTCCCGAGGTAGCATTGGCCTGAGGATCTGCATCAACCAACAAAACCTTATTTTCGAGTACTGCCAGGCTGGCAGCGAGATTAATAGCAGTTGTTGTTTTACCAACCCCGCCTTTTTGATTTGCAAGAGCAATTACTTTTGCCATTCTGTCCTTGTATTTTTATTAAAAAAAACTATGCTATTACGTCCACCAAAGTTACTTAATAAATCTAAACCGAAAGATAAATACCTGTTGATTTGTAAACATCAGAATTTGGATTTTTAAACACGTTATTAACATCTGTCAACTCTATCCCACAACCTATTATAAACTTTATCAACAGATAAATACTAAAAGGTCTTAATGTATTGTGAGTTATGATCGGTTAATGATCATTCCAAAACCCTTATCTCATAAAGGATTGGCCAGTTTTTACCTGTAACATAGAGAGTTCGGGAATCCGGATTGTAAGCGATGCCATTCATCACGAGATCAGGATCGCCAGAATAACCTTCCGGCACTATGGATTTGAGATCAATCCTGGCCAAAACTTTACCCTTTTCGGGATCAATTACAACAATGTGTTCTTTTCCCCAGATATTCGAGTAAAGACGCCCGTTGATCATTTCAAGCTCATTCAGGTAATTGACCGGCCCGTTATTATCGTAAACTTCCAGCGTACCCTTAACAGAGAAATACTCCTTGTCCAAAATATACAACGTGTTGCTCCCGTCGCTCATGAAAAATTGTTTTCCATCCCATGTTATTCCCCAGCCTTCACGATTCTGGTAATATATCTTATTAATTAGCTCAAAGGTTTTTTTATCATACACGAATCCAACCTGGGATTTCCAGGTAATTTGCACGATTTTATCATTGTATAGCGCTATTCCTTCCCCGAAAAGATCGCTTTTCAAATTAAGCGATTTCACTACTTCGCCTGTATTTGGGACTACTTTTCGAAGAGTACTTCGCCCATACTGTCCCGTAGATTCATAAAGAAAACCATCTTCATAAACAAGTCCCTGCGTGTACGCGTTTTTGTCATGATTGAATTTATCAATCACTTCAAAATCCCAAGATGTTGGTTCAATATCGGACAGAAGAATAACAGAAGTGGATAAAACTCTTGATTTGTAATCTGTCGAAAATACTTCTGTTTTAATTCTTGTCCTCCCGGTTCCCAAACTGTCAGTGGCAATTTCCCCGGTCAATTCATCACCTGCCAGGGTCGTGTAATAATTTCCATTCAGGTAAATCCTCGCAGAATCAAACAACAATGTATCTGCGCGAGACGTGATCTTCAGGGGAACCACATCTCCAATAGTATATTTGCTGCTACTGAGTGGAGAAGCAATATTTACAGGCATCAAATCTGACGCGAGCGATTTCCCGGAAGATTCATCCTTTCCTGAAATGCCTTCATACCCGTTTTTACAACAATTGAGTATTAAAAGAGTACCCGTGGTAATTAAAATAAATCGTGAAATCATCAAAGGAGTATACCATTTCATCTTTATCCGAATATCTTCTTGAAAAAATTATTTATCCCGCCTGTAACTGAAGAATGTTTCTCGTGATAATTTGCTTCCCCTGGATTTAACATCTGCCAAACCTCGCCCCATCCCGGGAATCCCCCCAGGTTTTTATCATCAATGTACACGTCGGCATCAATTTTCCTGCTCACGGTTTCATCAAACATTTCTTCCGGGTAATTTTTATTTACCGCGTAAAACTCAATGCCATTTTGCTTACAAAGCTCAACGGCTTCATCAAGTTCTTTACCAACCCTGTAAGTCCAAAGGATTAACCTGTACCCCTTTTTCTGCATTTGGCGAAGTGTCTGGAATGCAAAAAGTTTTTCCTCTCCTACCTCGGGATACCGGTTTTCAACAATTGTTCCATCAAAATCGACAGCTATCCTCATAATTAGATTTTCTGAAAAAAATTTCCTGAAATTAATAAATTCTCGCGACAGTTAACTGTCCAAAAATGATAAAATTATATTAATGAAAACGACTTAATACGGTATTCATTATCCTAAATCGCGAAAATAGTAAGTTTATGAAAAAAGCTTCAACATTGTGCAGGTTTATTTGTCGCTCTGAATCCAAATATCGATATCTTTTGCCGTACTGTCAATACCGTAGTAACGCGTCACACTTGATATTGCAGAAAAGCTGTCCCTTATTTTCGGTCTGTGGCACAAATCAACCGAATGGGGTACGAATGATAGTCAATGCTCGTCATGTGCTTTTATCGCGTCTTCCGGTGTTTTATGATATTAAAATTTCTTTTCCACACCGCTAATGGACATAAAATTAAGAGATGTTGATCAGAATAAATCCTCGATTGACAAGTAGCGTTCTCCTGTATCGTAGCAAAATATTAAGACCTTTGCACCTTTAGGAATTTCTGCCAGTTTTTTACTCGTGGCAGCAAGGGTTGCCCCGGAAGAGATACCGACAAAAATCCCTTCTTCACGGGCTGATCTTTTCGTGAATTCATAGGCCTCCTCCTTAGATACCTGAATAGTGCCGTCCAGCGCTCCCGTATGAAGGTTTTCAGGAATAAACCCGGCGCCTATACCCTGGAGGGGATGCGGGCCAGGTTCACCCCCACTGATCACGGGAGATAATTCGGGTTCAACCGCGAATACCTGTAATTTCGGGTAATCTTTTTTCAATACTTCAGCCACACCGGTTATATGTCCGCCAGTACCCACACCCGTTATCAAATAATCAAAACCATCGGGAAAATCACTGATGATTTCCCGTGCCGTGGTTGTTTTGTGGATTTCAATATTTGCCGGATTATCAAACTGGGATGGAATCCAGGCATTTTTATTTTTTCCAGCAATTTCTTTTGCTTTTTCAATGGCTCCTTTCATTCCTTTCTCGCGCGGGGTCAGCTCAAATTCAGCACCATAAGCAGCCATTATTTTCCTCCGTTCCAGGGACATGGACTCGGGCATCACCAGGATAAGCCTGTATTTTTTAACAGCAGCTACCAAGGCTAAACCAATACCGGTGTTTCCAGAGGTAGGTTCAACGATTACTGAACCAGGCTTCAAAACTCCCTTTTTTTCAGCATCTTCAACCATCGACAGAGCAATCCGGTCTTTAATGGAACCCCCGGGATTTGCCCGTTCCAATTTCATCCATATTTCACGGTCATTCCCGAATAAGTTAATAATTCTAACATGCGGTGTATTTCCAATCGTTTCAAGGATATTTTCAAATTTCATAAGTTCAGAATTTTTTCAGGTTTATATTATATCACGAAATTGATAGGTTCTTTAAATTGTTTGGCGTCCTTGTAAATTATTTTTGGTTGCCTGTAAACAACCGTGTAAGGCGCCACTGATGCAGTAAGCCAAACATTCCCGCCGATAACAGTATCGTGCCCTATCACGGTATCACCACCCAGGATGGTGCTTCCGGCATAAATAATAACATTATCCTCAATGGTCGGGTGCCGTTTGGTATTAGCCAAATCCTTTTCAACATGGAGAGCTCCTAAAGTTACTCCCTGGTAAATTTTCACGTTATTCCCGATCAGGGTTGTTTCACCTATCACTACTCCAGTCCCGTGATCGATAAAAAAGTTTCTCCCGATAAGGGCACCGGGATGTATATCAATTCCCGTGTTACTGTGCGCGTATTCTGTCATTATCCTTGGAATAACAGGAATCTTCAGGTTGTAGATAACATGAGCTACCCGGTAAACGAGAACAGCCAAAAAGCCGGGATAACACAGGATTATTTCCTCAACCGTAGAAGCAGCAGGATCATGTTTCAGGTATGTATCAGCTTCATCCAGCAATTCGGCATAAGCCCCGGGCAGTTGATTAAAAAAATCTTCAGCCAGCACGTCCACTTCACCTGGCAGCTTTTCTTTGGAGTGATTTAGTAACTCCTTGAATCTCCACTGCAGCGAGTACAAGTTTTCTTTTATCTGCTCTAATGAAAGGTTTTTATCATCTTTTATCGGAAACAGAAAATGTACCAGGTCCCTTGTAAATTTCTGTGTTTTTACCAACGAGGGTACATCCTGGCAAAATCTCCCGTTGATCCTGTAAAGTTTCTCGGCAAACATTTCACTTTTATCCATGGCATCAATAATATTTGAGCAACGTAATGTTTTTTACAATTGATTGTGTTATGACAAATTAAAATAGGAAAAGTTAAAGGAAGAAAAGAAAAGGGAGCATCAACAGCCTGATTGACCGCCAGCACCTGAAGCGTGAATCCGGTGTCCGCAAATAAAGAAGTAGATAATATCCTGATAGTTACCTGCCATATTTTTATTCAGACTAATAATAGACGTAAAAGTAAGAAAAATCTTTATAATAATCAAACAGGAAAATCTCATCATAATGACATAATGACAATCTTCCGGATACAACTAAAAGGCCACGCGTGCGTCATTTTGTCACGTAAAAATTTTGGTAAAGAATTTGTTATCCTCTTAATACGTTATAAAATTCAACATTAAACAAAGATGACAGGAATTTGGATAATATTTGGCGTGTTTATGCTTGCCAGCCTTCTGATTGACAATCAGTTAAAAAGCAGGTTCCGCAAGTATTCAAAAATACCCTTGCCTGGTGGAATGACAGGAAGAGAAGTTGCACAGAAGATGCTGAACGACAATGGCATATATGATGTCAGAGTGATTTCTACCCCTGGAGAGCTAACAGATCATTATCATCCACTGAAAAAAACCGTGAACCTTAGTAATAGTGTTTACCAGGGTTACAGTGTCGCCGCGGCTGCTATCGCGGCTCATGAATGTGGCCATGCCGTGCAGCACGCGAAAGCTTTTACTTTCGTTAAAATACGATCAGCCCTTGTACCCGTGGTGAGTTTCAGTTCTAAAATAGTGCACTGGATATTGCTGGCCGGGATTCTATTGGTACAATCATTCCCGCAGGTACTTCTGGCAGGAATTATTCTTTTTGGATTAACAACACTTTTCTCTTTTATTACCCTGCCAGTTGAAATTGATGCCAGCCGGAGAGCGCTTGCATGGTTAAGCAAAAGCGGAATCACCAGTTATGAAACACATGGTAAAGCTGAAGACGCGCTTAAATGGGCTGCCTATACTTATGTTATAGCAGCACTTGGTTCCCTGGCCACTCTCCTCTATTATGTCATGATATTCATGACAAGAAGAGATTAAGGTCATATATATAAGGAAATAAGGCAATATGGATTATAAGGATTATTATAAAATATTAGGTGTATCGAAAACAGCAAGCCAGGATGAAATAAAAAAAGCATACCGGAAGCTCGCCATGAAATATCATCCTGATAAAAACCCGGGTAACAAGGAAGCTGAGGTTAAATTTAAGAATATAGCGGAAGCCCACGAGGTGCTAAAAGATCCTGATAAACGAAAAAAATATGATCAGCTCGGTGCCAATTGGAAACAATACGAACATGCCGGAGCAGGCGATTTTGGAGGCTTTGGTCAATGGAGTGGTCGTGATTTCCGTCAGCAGGGAGGTCGTTCATACCATTTTAACACGGGAGATGATTTTAATAGCATTTTTGGCGAATCAGGGTTTAGTGACTTTTTCGAAATGTTTTTTGGCGGTAAAGGCCGGGATGCAGGAAATCAACAATTCTTTAACCAGGGTTTCCAACAAACACGCGGACAGGACCTGGAAGCAACCATCTCCCTGAACCTGGAAGATGCTTACCACGGCGGGTCTAAAGTAATTGATCTCAACGAGCAAAAATTAAGGCTTAACATTAAGCCGGGTATTCGGGACGGGCAGACGCTCCGGCTAAAAGGCAGGGGCAGGAAAGGCCCAAGTGGTGTTCATGGAGATTTATTCCTGAAAATAAAAATCAACCCTCACCCGGTCTTCCAGAGAGATGGCAACAACCTTACCCGGGAATTACCAGTGGATATTTACACGGCCGTACTGGGTGGTAAAGCAAGGGTAAATACATTTAAAGGAGATATAGACGTGAAAATTCCCCAGGGGATAGAAGGAGGAAAAACATTACGCATGAGGGGTTATGGAATGCCTGAACACGATAAAAATGGTGTTTTTGGCGACCTTCACCTGAAGATCAAACTCACTGTCCCCAAAAACCTAACGGAAGAAGAAACAAACCTGTTCAGGCAACTGGCCAAGATGAGGGGAATAAAGCTCTAAGCCCCCTCTGTTTCTTGTAGTTTAGAAAGCGTTTCTTACCTTTGTTGCAAATTTTAATTTCCAGTGATGAAGAAACATGTTCCGAATTTTATTACAATTCTGAATTTACTTTCAGGCAGCACGGCAATTGTACTGGTATTTGATCATGACCTGAAGTTTTACGCTTCATTTCTGATTTTTGCAGCCGCCTTGTTTGATTTCGCAGATGGTCTCTTTGCCCGCTTGCTAAAAGCTTATTCTTCCCTGGGAAAGGAACTGGATTCATTATCGGACATGGTTAGTTTTGGACTGGCACCGGCCCTCTTCATGCACCATCTTATCAGGAATTCACTTGCCGGGGATGCAAGCTTGTATGATTATGCCAACGCTTCACCACTTCAAATCCTTTTCCTATCGCTACCTTTACTCATCATCGCTGGAACTGCTATCCGTTTGGCAAAATTTAACGTGGATGAATCTCAACAGGACTATTTCAAGGGACTTCCCTCCCCGGCATCAGGATTATTTATTGCTTTTGTTTTTTTGATTTACCTGCTCCCGGGTAACGATTTTTATAAATCCATTATTATCAGTCCCTGGCTTATAATACCGGTAATCGTGCTACTTTCATGGCTCATGGTATCCAGCTTCCCCATGTTTAACCTCAAGATAAAGACCTTGAGCATTCAAGAGAATATTTACCGGTACCTGCTGATAATTATTGCACTTGTATTGCTTTTTCTATTCGGGTATATTGCATTCCCCCTCGTAATACTCCTGTATATTGTTTTATCGGTATTCAGTTTGGCAACCGGGCACACGGTAGAGACTTCCCGGGATAATAACCGGGACCTTTCGTGTAACCATTAATTACCCTGCATTGGATACCCAGATCGTCGCAAACAAATTTAAACAGGTTCGCGTATCCCTGGCACATGGCTTTCTTTTTTTTCATCACCAGGTAGGGATCGGTCAAGCCAATCCCCCGGTTCTCGAATTCTTTCACGTCATACTTGATGTTACCGGCAATCCATAAAAATACACCCCGGGCCTTTTCAATTTCATCCAGGGAATCATTCACCCGGTAATATTCAACAAGTTTCTCCAATTCCCTGTCGGCATAAAAAGAGTATTTTCTTTTATTTCTTTCCTGAGCTCCCGCATCGAGTAAAAAGAAAAGAATAAACAGAATGATTACAACTTTAAACAGATCATTCATTATCAAAACCTTCTATCTTCTTTTCATACTTTCTCAAAGCCAACTTGATGATTTGATAAGATACGATTATAAGTATTGGCCAGGTTAAAAGCCAGAGGGCCTGAACAAGCATTGAATCCATATTATTAATAATTATGTTCGTTAACGTCTGTGACCTCTTCAGCATTAATTTTTTTCTTGTTTATCAATCGCCAGGCGTGGAGAATATAGGCAAATACAAAAGGCATTATCAATGATACAATACTCATTGCTTTCAAGGTGTAGAGGCTAGAAGAGCTGTTTTCAATAGTCAGCGAGCTCTGTAAATCAAAAGAAGAAGGATAAAACGCCGTGTTGTTAAAACCAGCAATAAGAAACAAGGATAATACAACCATTACTGTACCAAGGCCCGTGAAAAATATTCCTTTTTCATATTCATGGATAATGGGACGGGCAATGCCGTACAGAACACCTATCACTCCAAGGAGGAAGATAATTCCAACCGCGGGCATTTCAATTAAATTATGAAAATACTTGTATTTTTCCATGAAAACTTCCCCGGATGAAGGATCATACGCGTATCCCCTGCTAAGGAATAAACTAATTGAGAAATAAAGAAACACGATCAGGAATGGAATGGTATTATAGAGCAAGTGGCGCCGGCATTTTTTAAAGAGACTCTCATCATCAACATTTTTCAGAAAGTACTGGATACCAATAATCCGGGCGAGGAAAAACACGGTTAATCCCAGGGCAATATTTTGCATGTTAAGTAAGGCTTCTAACCCATGCCAGGGAGATTCCCACCTTGAAATAACAGGATTCAACGGGTTAGTAATATTTTGTTGATTAACAGAGAACACACCCCCGGTAAAAAAGGTTCCCACGGCAATTCCCAGTAAAGTTGTACCAAATGCCCCATT
This sequence comes from uncultured Bacteroidales bacterium, assembly GCA_964426725.1. Classification (GTDB taxonomy): domain Bacteria; phylum Bacteroidota; class Bacteroidia; order Bacteroidales; family CAYRRV01; genus CAYRRV01. The sequence continues at coordinate 25,337 of CAYRRV010000003.1, forward strand.
GATAAACAAGAAAAGGTCGTATGTTTTCTTACCAAAAAAATTATTGGGTTTAGACCTGAACTCGTAGGAAATGGCCTGGATAATAAAACAAAATAAAATAAGCATCCATACCCAGTAAGCCCCCCCGAAACTTGTAGCGTAAAATAAGGGGAAAGATGCAAAAAAAGCTCCCCCGAAAGTAACGAGGGTGGTGAATGTAGTTTCCCACTTTCTCCCGAGCACGTTTACCAGCATGGAACGTTCCGTGTCAGTATTCCCCAGCGTGTAAATCAATGTCTGACCTCCCTGAACGAATAGAAGAAATACAAGCAAACTTCCCAACAGTGAAATAATGATCCACCAGTATTGTTGTAACGCGAGATGAGAAATATCCTGTAACATGCTAATGTCCTCCTTATTTAGGTCCTATTTTAATTTGTTTGGTCATGATAGCCACCTCGGCAATAAGCAGGGCCGTAAAAACAAAGGCGAATATCCAGAAAGTGAGCTGAACGGCTGATGCATTTAATTGAGACGTGGCTGCAATGGTAGGCAGGTAATCCTGAATAGTCCATGGTTGCCGTCCCATCTCGGCAACAAGCCATCCTGCAATGGTCGCGAGATAAGGCAGAGGAAGTGAGAATAACGCGATCCGTAGCAGCATTTTTCGGCGATGAATATCATCCCTGAATAAGGAGCGGAGAACGATAACAAAAAACAGGACGAAATAGAAACCCAGGGCTACCATCAGGTGAAAACTGTAAAAAGAAAGCGGTACATTCGGCACCAGATCATTTTCATCATTCAAGAAACCGTAGCCAAAATACCTGAAATAATTATCTAAAAACTCGGGATCTTCAAATTCCTTTTTTAATCGCTCGTAATTAACTCCATCCCCGTTTTTTTTGGCCACCTGGAATTCTTTCAACCTTTCCCTGGCAACCCGGCCCCGCTCAATTTTTTCCCGCGCCGGCATAATATCATATTTATCGTTACCGTGAATTAAATCATTGATCCCGGGAACAAAGGCATTGGGATCAAGGTAGGTCATGTACGATAATAAATTAGGAATTTCAATTTTTATAGTAAAGTCACGCAGGTAATTACGTGAGGTGTCGGTCCGATCAGACAAGACACCTATAGCAACAAGAGGAGCACCACCCATCCCGTCATAAAGACCTTCGAAAGCAGCGAATTTCATGGGTTGCTTGTGAGCAATCACCCGGGTAGAAGTATCACCCGTGAGAATTACAAAAATGGTAGACAAGATACCAAAAATAGACGCGATAAGGATACTTTTTTTGGCGAAAACGATTTCTCTTTTTTTCAGGATAAACCAGGCACTCACGCTCACAACGAAAAATGATGCCAGAACAAATCCAGAACCAATCGTGTGTAGGAACTTGCTAACGGCCACGGGTGACAAGAGAATTTCCCAAAAATTAATCATCTCGTTCCGTGCAGTATCAGGATTAAATTGCATACCCACCGGATATTGCATCCACCCGTTGGCCACCAGAATCCACAAGGCAGATAGATTGGCCCCGATCGCCACCAGGTAAGTTGACATGAGATGAAACCGTTTACTCACCTTATTCCAACCGAAAAACATAACAGCAATGAAAGTAGATTCCATGAAAAAGGCCATCATACCCTCTATAGCAAGGGGTGTACCAAAAATATCGCCCACGAACCATGAATAGTTTGACCAATTGGTTCCAAACTCAAATTCAAGGATTAACCCGGTTGCTACACCAATCGCGAAGTTTATCCCGAAAATCTTCATCCAGAAGCGGGTAGTTCTCTTCCATTCTTCCTTACCCGTGGTAACATACAGTGTTTCCATGAAGGCTAAAATAAAAGAAAGACCAAGAGTTAAAGGTACGAAGAGCCAATGGTAGATCGCGGTAAGTCCAAACTGTGCCCTTGACCAGTTTACCAGCGATAAATCAATGTTTTCAATCATTCGTTTACTTGATATTTATTTAGTTAGCTGTTCAATAACATAATCGGCTTTTTCCTGATCGCAATCAAACCGGGATCCCAGGAAATCCTGAAAAAAGAATACTCTTAAAATAGCAAACATCACGAAAAGCTTAAGTAAAATAATCACCCATAACTGTTTGCCCCATGTCATGGTTCGAAAACCATCATAATATAATCTGAATATTTTAACCAGGATTGATTTCATTCGATAACTTCTAATAACTACTTAATAACCACTTCCCAAATATATATATTTCTCGTCTTTTTTTAAGATAATTATTTTCAATATCCTTAACCTGCCTAAAGATTTTCTTGTAGATTTTTATATAAACATCATGTAAGTCGGGTAAACAATCTTTTTTCTGGTATGTTTATTTATATTAATTTTAAAGTATATATATTCACGTTATAACCATAAGGAATAAATCAAATTTATTTTAAATTTACCTTGTTTAAACCTTTTACCGATATGACCAAATTACTAAAACCATTGATTCATTTTTTGCTTATCGCGTGTGTTTTTATATCTCCCGCGATTGTCCGGGCACAGCTAACAGATCAGGAACCAGAGATAGGCATTATTGAAAAATTAAACACTTATTTACCTGAAGACATCCTGCTCCTGGATGAAAATTTTGACACGGTCTATCTTCAGGAAATTATTGACAAACCCACGGTAATTTCATTCGTGTATTTTCGTTGCCCGGGTATTTGCACGCCATTAATGGACGGGTTGGCCAATGTCATCGAAAAAACCACCCTGGTTCCTGGAGAAGACTACCAGGTATTAACCATTAGTTTTGACCCCACCGAATCATCAGATTTGGCAGCCAGGAAGAAGCGAAATTACATGAACCTGATTGAGAACAAGGACATTGCCGAAGGATGGCATTTTTACACTTCAGATAGCGCGAATATAGCACGATTAACAGAAGCTACAGGATTCCGGTACAAACGCACGGGAAATGATTTTCTTCACGCTGGCGCGCTTATTCTTGTAAGTCCCGATGGTAAAATCACACGGTATCTTAACGGAACCTATTTTCTTCCTTTCGAATTCAAAATGGCGATTGTTGAAGCAACACAAGGTAAGACCGGGCCCACGATTAATAAAGTTTTACAATATTGTTACACGTATGATCCGGCCGGACAGCAATATGTATTAAATATCACGAAAGTATCAGGGAGTATCATTATATTTATAGGTTTACTCTTTTTTCTTGTTCTCGCCCTAAAGCCAGTGTTCAGGAAGAAAGAGAGTAAATAATTAGTAAAAAATGTCAGAAAATAAGAAACCCCAACAATCCAGTTACCTGGACAGGCAGGGCAAGCAAAAAGGCATAGCCGCCTGGATATTCTCAACTGATCACAAACGAATTGGGCTTTTGTACCTCTTCTCTATCATGACTTTTTTCATCGTGGGCGCCATTCTGGGCATCCTCATGCGCCTGGAGCTTATCGCCCCGGCAAAAACCATCATGGAAGCCCAAACTTATAACGGGGTATTTACCCTGCATGGTATCATCATGATTTTTCTTATCGTGATTCCCGGTTTGCCGGCGGTTTTTGGTAATTTCCTTCTCCCGCTAATGATTGGCGCCAGGGATGTTGCTTTTCCAAGATTAAACCTTATGTCGTGGTACCTGTATATATTAGGTGCACTGATTGTATTATATTCTCAGTTCTTCGGCGACGGACCTCCCGATACTGGCTGGACCTTTTACGCACCTTACAGTTTTAAAACCACCACCAACATGCTCCCCGCGGTTTTAGGAGCATTCGTGCTGGGATTCTCATCAATTCTTACCGGTTTAAATTTCATTGTAACCATGCACAGGATGAGAGCCCCGGGCATGGGCTGGCTAAAAATGCCTTTATTCCCCTGGACCTTGTATGCAACAGCGTGGATTCAGCTCTTCGCGACACCCATAGTTGGTATTACCCTGCTAATGATCATTGCTGAACGCACCTTTGGAATTGGTTTTTTTGATCCCGCTCTTGGTGGCGACCCGGTTTTATTCCAGCATTTGTTCTGGATATACTCTCATCCCGCGGTTTATATCATGATATTGCCAGCCATGGGCGCTATCTCGGAAATCATTCCCGTTTTCGCTCAAAAACATATCTTTGGATACAGGGCATTGATTGCCTCTACCCTGGCCATTGCTTTTGTAGGGTATTTTGTTTGGGGGCATCACATGTTTACATCAGGCATGAGCGGAACTTCACTTTTTGCCTTTTCATTTTTAACCTTTTTGGTAGCGATTCCCAGCGCGATAAAGGTATTTAATTGGGTAGCCACGTTACACAAGGGTTCTATAATCATTCATACACCTTTTTACTGGGCTGTATCGTTTATTTTTGTTTTTATGATTGGTGGTTTAACCGGGCTGGTTCTCGGTTCTCTTGCAACCAACGTTCACTTGCATGATACCCATTTCGTGGTAGGTCATTTTCATTTCATTGTTTTTGGAGGTACCGGGTTCGCTTTTCTTGCCGCCATACACTACTGGTTCCCAAAAATTTTTGGCCGAATGTATGATGCAAAATGGGCCAACTCGGGTTGGTTGTTTTTCTTTATCGGATTTATCGCGTTGTATGGCCCCATGTTTTATCTTGGAATAAAAGGTATGCCAAGGAGGTATTATGATTACCTGGATATTTTTCATGGCCCAAACATTTTGTCGACCATTGGTAGTTTGGTAATGATAACAGGATTAATTATCATCCTCATCAATCTTTTCAATTCGGCTAAAAACGGACCAAAAGCGCCTGCAAATCCCTATAACGGACAAACACTGGAATGGACAGTACCATCTCCACCACCAGTCGAAAATTTTGACGAGATACCTCACGTTACCAAAGGACCCTATGATTATAAATAAAACCAATTATTAATGAGCACGCACGCTTTAGAACACCGGGATGATGTTGCTTCCAAAATTGGGATGTGGCTGTTTATTTTCACGGAACTCTTACTTTTCGGTGGGTTGTTCATTGTTTATTCCGTTTACCGTTTTCTGAACCCAATAGCTTTTCACCTGGCGGCTGAAGAGCTGGACGTGACAATTGGTACTGTTAATACAGTCATCCTGCTTATTTCCAGCGCGACCATTGCCATGTCTGTTACTGCCATTCAACTCAAAAAGAAAAAACTGACAATTTTTTTGTTGTTAACTACCATTATGTTAGCTGCAATATTCATGATAAACAAGTATTTTGAATGGAAAGAAAAGATTAGCCATGGATTATTCCCGGGCTCTGACACCCTCCATGAATTGGGTCACGGGGATACACTATTTTACGGACTTTATTATTTCATGACCGGGCTTCATGCCCTTCATATTATAATTGGGATAATATTCATTGCCACAGTGCTCGGTAAAGTCATTCAAAATAAGATTACTTCTGATAATTTTTCTTTGCTTGAGAACAGCGGGCTATACTGGCATCTCGTTGATATCATATGGATTTTCCTGTTCCCTTTATTCTACCTGATAACTTAAAAAAAATAAACCATGGCAGAGAAACAACATATCGTTCCTTTTAAAATATACTTGATTATATTATTAAGTTTGCTGGTATTAACAGGCATATCTGTTGCAGTAACACAGGTTCAACTTGGAGCATTCACGGTTACAGTTGCATTGGTACTTGCATCTTTAAAATCGGCTCTGGTGCTAATGTATTTCATGCATCTCAGATTCGATAACCGGATATTTACATTCATGGTGGCTTTTACCATCACAATTTTTGCCGCGGTTGTATTTGTTACATTTTTAGATTATTTATTCAGGTAAATTATGTATTCAGAAGCATCCAATTTCGTGGAAGGAGTTGACAGGGCATTCGTTTTTATCTTGTCAGTTGCTATATTTTTCCTGGTATCTATTACCATTGCCATGGTCTATTTCATTATCCGGTATAACAAGAAAAAAAACCCAAAAGCAACACAAATTAAAGGGAGTGTTACTCTCGAGGTATTATGGACAGCTATACCCCTTGTACTTGTTTTATTGATGTTTTATTATGGCTGGACCGGGTGGCGCCCCATGCAAAAAGCCCCGGAAGATACTTTCAACATAAAAAGTATTTCTAGAATGTGGAGTTGGGCCTTCGAGTATGATAACGGGAAAATGACAGATACTCTCTATGTTCCCCAGGGACAACCCGTGAAACTTGATCTGATATCACAGGATGTAATCCATTCACTATATATTCCTGCATTCAGGGTTAAACAAGATATTGTACCCGGCCGAAACGGAATGATGTGGTTCGTGGCAGAGAAACCAGGCAGGTATGATCTCTTTTGCACGGAGTATTGCGGTTTACGACATTCATACATGGAAACAGAAGTCGTGGTACTAACACCGGAAGAATTTGAAAAATGGTATGCAGATACAACTACCGGTGACCTGGCAAGTGAATCAACAACAGAGCTTGCAGGAAAGAATTTAATTAGAACCAATGGCTGTACCGCGTGTCACTCTTTGGACGGAACAAAGCTTGTAGGCCCCTCCTTCAAGGGAGTTTATGGTCATGAAGTTACTATTCTGGATAATGGAACAGAAAAAACGATTACTGCTGATGAGGAATATCTCCGCGAATCAATCTACCAACCCAACAAGCTGGTAGTGAAGGGATATAACAAAGGACTCATGCAGAGTTACGAGGGCATTTTAACTGAGGAAGAGACCTCTCAAATTATTGAATACATCAAAACCCTTAATGGTAAATAACCAGTACTTGTCTCTGGGGAAATCCATTATATCCCTGGGAAAAATTCCCGTGTCACTGGCCGTTGCCTATACTGCCCTCGCGGGCAACGTAATGTATAGTCTTGCTATTGATATAAAAGGAATTCTTATCACCCTCGGTGTCTTTTTTCTCTCTGCTGGTTCAGCAGGTTTTAATCAGGTGCAGGAAAAGGATACGGACAGGTTGATGACAAGAACCAAAAACCGACCCGTTGCCTCGGGAAAGATATCCGAAAAAACCGGTATTACAATATCCGTGGGATACTTTCTCACCGGCCTTATTATTCTCTACAATACAGGAACCTTGCTCAGTCTCATGATTGCCATGTTTACTGTTTTTTGGTATAATGGCATCTACACTCCTCTTAAAAAAATCACTCCTTTTGCGGTATTCCCGGGCGCCATCGTTGGAGCCCTGCCTCCCTTGATTGGCTATACTGCCGCGGGTGGCAGCTTGCTGGTATTCCCCGTGCTATTTCTCTCTGTATTTCTTTTCATGGCACAAATACCCCATTTCTGGTTAATCATTATCAAAAGAGCAAAAGAATACTCGGGAAGCAATATCCTCTCTGTAAGTCAATACCTCAATCAAAAACAAATAAAACGTTTATCGATCATTTGGATCATTTTGTTAATGATAGCTTCATTCACCTTATACCCGGCAGGAACAATTGTAACGAGTACTGGAAACATCTTTTTAATACTAATATCAGGTGTTTTATTCATTTTTTTAATTTACTTTGACTTCATCAGGAAAATAAAATCAGAAAAATTTTCATTCATTTTACTGAATATTTATGTATTTTTAATCCTTTCGATAATTATTGCAGAAAGATTTATCATTTTTAAATTATACACCTAAATCATTAAAGCCATGAAAATTACACTACCAGTATTGTTTGCTTTGCTTATCATTGCAGGTTGTAATATGCAAGAGCCAACTGAAAGCGAAGAAACCAGGACTGATATCAAGGAAATTTCCAATGACGGCATTTTTATCCACGTGAGCAGCGGTCCTGAAGCACCGAACAAAGTATTAATGGGCCTGTCGCTGGCCGCGAAAATGGCATCTGCAGACAAAGATGTCGCGGTGTTTTTTGACCTGGAGGGTATTAAAGTAATCCTAAAGGATTCTCCTGAACTCTCTGGTGAACATTATTTGTCCAGCCGGGAAAGCCTGGATAAACTAAAAGATGCCGGGGCCATTCTGATGGCATGTCCCATGTGTTTAAAAAAACACGGGAAGACAGAAAATGACCTTATGGAAGGTTTTATTATAGCTGAAATAGAAAAGTTTTTTAACTTTACAGATGGCAGAATTATTTCCCTTGATTATTAAAATATATTGAAACAACTAAAATGCCCCCATGTTTTTCAGACACAACAATCATTAAATCAGCCCTATGGGGTTACTTTTCTGACATCAGGCAGGCAGCATACCATTAAAAATTAAATTCATATGATTAAAAAATATTTTTACTTTATCATTTCATTCGCGATAATAATCGCGGCCTGTAACAGTCAGGCTAAAAAAGATGAGCAGGAGTCTAATCTTTCAGAACGGGAAACAAATGTAAATCCTGAAAACATGTTATATATAAAATATGATGTGCAAGGGATGACCTGCGAGGGATGCGAAAAGGCTATCAATTCAAATATTCAGAAACTGGAAGGTATTGCCGAGGTATCATCTTCCCACGTCGATTCTGTTACACACGTGAAATTTGACAAGGCCCAAACATCAATAGAAGAAATACAGCAGGTTATTGAAAACACGGGCTACACGGTTGAATCTTACGAGATTGTAATTGAATAATTTCACCCCCGCCTCAGGTAAACCTTATGGGTAAAAGCATAAGGATTTTTCTCATCCGCGGGAAAATAAGTTGCCCTGGAAAGCATCCACTCCTTGGGGTCTATTTCTGGAAAAAAAACATCCCCTTCAAAAGAGGCATGCACCTCTGATATATATAGCTTAAAAGCATGTTCCATGAACGCGCGATATAATGTTGAACCGCCAATCACGAAACAAGAACTATCCCCTGCACATTTCTCAAGCGCTTTTCCTATTGAATGTACGACTTCGGCTCCTTCCAGTTCTGCTTCCCGGCGCGAGAGGACGATATTCTTCCTGCCAGGCAACGGTCTGAATTTCAGCGGAATTGACTCCCATGTTTTCCTACCCATGATAACACAGTGCCCCATGGTAATATCACGGAATAGCTTCATGTCCAAGGGTAAATGCCATAGTAGCTTGCCATTCTTCCCGATTGTCCTGTTTTCAGCCACGGCGGCAACCATTGAAATACCTTTTGAAATTACATTCATTCGTCAAACAGATATTTGCCCCTTTATGTGGGGGTGTGCATCGTAATTTTTTAATTCAAAATCATCATACCGGAAAGAAAAGATATCTTTCACACCCGGGTTTATAATCATCTCCGGAAGTTTTTTAGGCTCTCTCGACAACTGTAATTTAACCTGTTTAATATGATTAAGGTAAATATGGGCATCACCAAATGTATGAATGAATTCATGTGGAACCAGACCCGTGACACGCGCAACCATCATGAGCAGCAACGAGTAAGAGGCAATATTAAAAGGAACACCGAGAAAGATGTCGGCACTCCTTTGATAAAGTTGACAGGATAGTTTTCCTTCCGAAACGTAAAATTGAAATAAAACATGACATGGTGGCAAAGCCATATTATCAAGATCCCCTACATTCCACGCGCTCACGATATGTCGCCTGGAATCAGGATTTTTTGTAATAGAAGTAACCAATTCAGAAATCTGATCCACGTGCTTTCCATCAGGTGTCGGCCAGGAACGCCACTGATAACCATAAATATGACCGAGATCACCATTTTCATCAGCCCATTCATTCCATATCCTCACTCCTTTATCATTCAGGTACTTTGTATTGGTATCACCTTGTAAAAACCAAAGCAATTCGTGAATAATAGATTTCAAGTGAATTTTTTTAGTTGTCAAGAGAGGGAATCCATCATTCAGGTTAAATCGCATTTGGTAACCAAAAATACTAAGCGTGCCGGTACCTGTCCGATCCTCTTTTTGAACCCCACTTTTCATCACGTGTTCCAACAATTCGAGATATTGCTTCATAGTATTGAATCTTATGTGTCAAAAATAATTGATTTAAAACAGAACATTTTTATAATTAATAAAGTATTTATTAAAAACTTACTAACCATTATTATTGCAAGGAAATCACGGTTTAAAAAATATGTTCAAAAATAAAATCTGTTCATTCTGCCAAATGAAAAATGCTTTTTTATACATTTGTTAAAAAAAAGAAAGTGAGCAAAACATTCCGGAATATTCTGTTTGCAGTTGGAATTATCATAATAATTCTGATACTGTGGTATTTTAAAAATATTGTTGCTTACATACTTATTTCAGCCATTTTGGCCCTGGTTGGACGTCCGGTTGTAGACGTGCTTGGAAAAATCCGCGTTAAAAGCTTCCGGTTACCAAAAGCACTCAGGGCCGTAATTGCCCTGTTGCTCATCTGGGTACTCATGTTTACTTTTTTCAGGGTATTTATTCCCATACTCGTGAACGAGACTAATGCCCTTGCCAAAATGAACGTTGAAAACATTTCGGCTAATCTCAAAGAACCCATTGCAGCCGTTGAAGATTTCATTACCCGTTACAGTGTAAAAAACAACTTTTCACTGGATGATTATATCACCGAAAAACTTGCATCATTTATCAGCTTTTCGTCACTGACAGATATATTTGGTTCTATCGCGGGATTTCTCGGAAATATTTTCATCGCTATCTTCTCCATTTCGTTCATTACATTCTTCTTTCTAAAAGATGAAAAGCTTTTTGGGGAAGGTATTTTGCTCTTTGTCCCATCAGAACATGAAGTTGCAGTAAAGCACGCGATGAGTTCAGCAAGGAATTTACTGATGCGCTACTTCATTGGTATTGGTGGACAAATAACCGGGATTATCCTTCTGGTTACCATTGGTCTTACTATTATTGGAATTGGATTTCAACACGCTCTTATTATAGGTTTATTCGCCGGTCTGTTTAACATTATCCCGTATGTTGGCCCTATTATCGGGACTCTGTTTGGCATTTTCCTGGGAATAGTTACTCATCTTGAATTGGATTTCTACACGGGAATCTTGCCGCTAACAGGCTACATGCTGCTCGTTTTTGTTATCGTTCAACTCATCGACAACTTTCTTTTTCAGCCACTTATCTACTCCAGTAGTGTAAAGGCACATCCACTCGAAGTATTCCTGGTAATACTCATCGCGGGAAGTTTAGCAGGAATCCCGGGCATGATATTAGCCATTCCTTCCTATACCATCATTCGTGTTTTTGCCAAAGAATTTTTCAACAATTTTAAAGTTGTTAAAAAATTGACCGAAAAAATTTAAGCAGGTAATGGCTAAATTCATATATTTACCGGAGTATTGAAAAAAAGAATGATTTTTAGAGAACCATTCATCATATTAGTAATTATTTTCTGGGCACTGTTTCCCTCATTTTTACCAGGGCAGGAAGTCACAATATCTGCCTCTGAAACAGAAGGATGTGACTCGCTCTCTGTAGATTTCTCATACTCGACTACCCTGGGTAACGTGACTTCCGTGAACTGGGATTTTGGAAACGGGACGACCAGTGCTGAACAGAACCCGGCACCCGTTTTTTATAATGAGCCAGGTTTATACAAGGTAAGACTGGAAATAAATCAAAGTTATTTTGATGAGGAAAATATACTCGTCAGACCCAGTCCGAATTCGTTTTTCGCTTTTTCAGACACATTGGAACCCGGATCTTATATTGTAGCTTTCAGGGCACCTCCCCAACTGGTCGATTCATTTACTTACCAGTACAAATGGTATTTCCCGGGAAATACTTCTTATAATACAAGATGGGTTACCCACCAGTTTGATTCTGCAGGAATTACCCGGGTCGGTCTCGTTGTAAGAGATGATTTCGGCTGCATTGATTCCACGTTTAGAAGAATCCGGATTATCGACAAAATATTCATACCCAATGTATTCACCCCAAATAATGATGGCAGGAATGATATATTCATCGTGCAGACAAACGGGCGCACGCGTTACCTTATGCAGATTTTCAGCAGGACAGGAATTTTAGTATATGAAAAAGAAGCATACTACCTGGACTGGGATGGTACAAATTTTAGCGGGGTAAAATTAAATACAGGCATTTATTATTACACGATAACAGCTACCGATCCCCCGGGTACCTTGTCAGAAAAAGGATTTATTCACCTCTACAGGTAAAAAAATCACCGCTGCTTTGTATTAGACTTAATTTAAATAACCTAATATTTTCATCAAAAACATATCCATATCTTGTTTATTTTAATAAATTTGATATTTATCACTCCATCAAATCATGGAGTACCAATACAATAAAAAGATTAATAACCATATAGCTAAGATGGAAATAAACCTGAAATATTTTCCTGAGAGAGTTCTCGTTTCGTTATTATGCATATTCCTGTTCATCAATATCGCGCATGGCAGTGAAGAGAAAAAATCCAATACCGCCATCGACACCCTCACGCATCATGAAATAAAAATCGGTCAAAGATTGTTCCATGGCCTCATCCCGGGAAAAAAAGATTGCTCTGCATGTCACGCGACCGGACCAACAGATACTATTAACTGGAATCCTTCCGCTGAAGATATAGCAGCTATTTACAAGGACAAAAGTACCGAAGATCTCGAAAAGGTACTGCTTGAACCCACTGGGAAAAAAATAAGTGAGGTTCACCAGAATATTAATCTTTCTGAAGAAGAAATTGTTTTGATGAAAGGCTACCTGGATCATTTTAAAATCCCGGCATTTAAAAAGCAAAAATTGAATATCGCGGGAATTGTATTATTTCTTATCTCAGTATTAATTGCCTTCGGGGTTACCCTCGACCTGGTATTTTTCAGGAAAATAAAACGTAAAGCAATACACCTGATTTTATTATCCGTCCTGGGAACTTATCAGATAGCGGTATTAGCCACGGAAGCTATTGACCTGGGACGTTCGGAGGGATATATGCCGGATCAACCCCTGAAATTTTCACATCAGGTACATGTAACCGAAAACAAGATCGATTGCAGGTATTGCCACAATATTGTTGATGAAAGTAAATCTTCTGGTATTCCTTCAAATAACGTGTGTATGAACTGCCATGTTTTGGTGAGAGAAGGTTCCCGCTCAGGGACTTTTGAAATAGGTAAGTTATTGGCATCAAATAACAACGAAAAACCAATTGAATGGATCAGGGTACATAATTTACCTGATCACGTCTATTTTAATCATGCTCAACATACCAAAGTAGCTGGCATAGACTGTTCCCATTGTCATGGTAATGTTGAAAACATGCACGTGATTCAGCAAGTACGCGATTTATCGATGGGGTGGTGTGTTAATTGTCATCGCGAGACCAAAGTTGCCTTCCATTCCAACGAATTTTATAAGCAATACCCGGATTTAAAAGAAAAAATGCAAACCGGTGAAATCGATTCAGTGACTGTTGAAATGGTTGGAGGTATTGATTGCATGAAATGCCATTATTGACGGACACAGATGCTTTTATAAGTATTTATAAACATTGAATTCATGAAGAAGTATTGGAGAAGCCTGGAAGAACTTGATATAAATTATCAACCTGAAAAGGATCTTGATTACGAGGATATTGACAAAAAAAACCTTCTCTCGGATCTTTTTGAGAATAATTCAGTAAATAAAAAAGCTTCCCGGAGAAATTTCCTGAAACTTTGTGGGTTCAGCTTTACTACCGCGGCCATTGCTTCTGCCTGTGAACAGCCTGTAAATAAAGCTATCCCCTATCTTATTCGCCCCGAGGAAATAATCCCGGGCATGGCCGATTACTATGCCTCAACCTTCTTTGACGGGGCAGAATACAGTAGTATTGTCGTTAAATGCAGGGATGGTCGTCCCATCAAAATTGAAGGAAATGACTTAAGTCCGGTCAATAAAGGGAGATGTTCAGCAAAAGTACAAGCCTCGGTTCTTAGTTTATATGATAATGCCAGGTACAAACACCCCATGATAAATCATGAACAGGCTGAATGGAATATTTGTGATGGCAAGATCTTATCCAAATTGCAGGAAATATCCGCGAGAAAAGAAAAAGTTGTATTATTTACTCCTACAATTATCAGTCCTTCCTTAAAGAAAGTCATAAATGATTTTATAGAGGTCTATCCCTCGTTCCGTTGGATCCAGTACGATACGATTTCTGCATCAGCCATGCTGGATGTAAATGAAGAATTCTTTGGCATAAGGGCTATCCCGGAGTATCACTTCGACATGACCGACGTGATAGTTTCATTCCATTGCGATTTCCTGGGAACCTGGGTATCTCCTGTTGAGTATACAGGTGACTATACCAAAAGAAAGAAACTCACGAAAGATAACAAAACCCTTTCGCGCCATTATCAACTAGAAACCGCTCTCTCGGTCACTGGCACCAATGCTGATGAACGCATTCCTATTAAACCATCACAGGAAAAAAGGATTCTTCTGAATCTCTTTAATAAAATTGCTATCGCGAATGGACTATATATTTATCCCGCACCTGAAACAACCATTGAAATTGAACATATCGCTAAAGATTTAATTGCCGCGAATGGAAAAGCTATCGTGATATCCTCCACCAATGATCCTGAAATACAAAAAATTGTGGCTGGTATCAATCATATGCTAAATGCTTATGGAAACACCATTACTTTTAACCGTGCTACCCTTACACGACAAGGTTCGGACCCGCTTTACGAGACGTTTATAAACGAGTTAAATGAAAAAAAAATAAAGGGAGTCATTTTTTATGATGTTAATCCGGTTTATGATGCACCCCATGGTGATAAACTGGTTGAATACATGGACAGGCTGGAGTTGAGTATATCTGTATGCACTGCAAAAAATGAAACCAGTGAACTGTCACAATTTGTTTGTCCGGATCATCATTTTCTGGAATCATGGAGTGATGCCGAACCTAAAAAAGGTTTATACAGTCTTGGTCAACCGGCGATACGCCCCATGTATCAAACCAGATCCTTCATTGAATCACTTCAGGTTTGGAGTAAACATGAGCCTTTCGATACACGTGAATACATTAAGAACTACTGGAAAAAATCAATTCTGGGTGCAACAGGATTTTCTGACACAAAATGGAATCAAACTTTACAAAAGGGAGTTTTTGAAAAATCCATGTCAGGATTTGGTGAACCTTCATTGAAATTCTCATTCACGGGACATAATTTCAATGTGTCCGTACCCGGGAAAGAAAGCCTTGAATTGACCGTACACGAGAATATTCAAACGGGATCCGGAAAAGGATCTAACAACCCCTGGCTGCAGGAGATGCCTGATCCGGTAAGTAAAACGGCATGGGATAATTACGCGTCGGTTTCTCCGTCTTTTTCTCGGAAAATGAATTGGGAAACGGGAGACATTATCAAAATAAACAATATTGAAGTTCCTGTTCTGGTTCAACCTGGCCAGGCCGACAATACGATTTCTGTCGCGCTGGGATATGGACGCCAAAACACCGGTAAGGTAGCCGATGGCGTTGGCAGTAATGTCTTTCCTCTTGTTTTTTTTAAAAATGGCTATAAACAATATCACCTCGCTGATATACAAACAGAAAAGACAGAAAAGATTTATGAATTCGCTCACACGCAGACACATCACGGCATGGAAGGAAGGCCAATTGTAAGAGAGGCCAATTTAGACGAGTACCTTGCAAACCCCATGGCAGGAAATGAAGCGCATTTCAAATTCAAAGAACATGATGTGAGTCTCTACCCGGAAAAAGAATACAGGAATTTTCACTGGGGTATAGTGGTAGACCTGAACGCTTGCACGGGTTGCGGGGCCTGCCAGGTAGCCTGTATGGCAGAAAACAATATACCTGTTGTAGGTAAGGAGCAGGTCAAGAACAGAAGAATCATGCACTGGATCAGAATCGACAGGTACTACAGTGATGATCCGGAGAATCCCGGGGTATTTCATCAGCCCGTCATGTGCCAGCATTGCGATAATGCTCCTTGTGAAAACGTATGTCCTGTTTCTGCCACGAACCACAGTGACGAGGGGCTCAATCAGATGTCGTATAACCGGTGCATCGGTACCAAGTATTGTATTAACAATTGCCCCTACAGGGTTCGCAGGTTTAACTGGTTCAGGTACGTGAATAACGACGAATTTGACTATAATCAGAATTCGGACCTGGGCCGGATGGTACTAAATCCTGATGTGGTAGTCCGGGAAAGAGGAGTTGTTGAAAAATGCTCTTTTTGCGTGCAACGCATTCAGGAGAAAAAACTTCAGGCAAAACTGGAAAACAGGAAACTGAACGGTGAAGAAATACAACCTGCCTGCGTGCAGACTTGTCCCGGCAACGCACTGATATTCGGTGACTTGAGCGATCCAGACAGTAAGGTATCCCAATTAATGAAAGATGAAAGAAATTATTACCTGCTGGAAGAGTTACAAACGCTGCCCACCGTGGGATATCTCACGAAAATAAGAAACAGCAGGTCATCGGCTAATAAAAAAATGTAGGAATGTACAAAACTGAAGTCAGAGGAAAACTAATTGAAGGTGATAAAACACTAGCCCAGATATCGGATGATATTATCAGACCACTAGATGCCCGTCCAAAAACATGGTGGTTTACGCTCATGGGTATTGCTACTATTGCCATGGCATGGGGCATGTACGCGATATACATTACCGTGGTAAAAGGTATTGGCACCTGGGGCGTTAACAACACGGTCGGATGGGGCTGGGCAATCATTAATTTTGTATGGTGGGTAGGTATTGCACATGCCGGAACCGCTTTTTCTATCTTTCTTCTTATTTTGCGTCAACAATGGAGAACTTCGATCAACAGGGCCGCGGAGGCCATGACCGTGGTTGCTATCATGTGCGCCGCCCTATTCCCAGCCCTGCACATGGGCCGTGTATGGCTTGCATTTTATATTTTTCCTTATCCCAATACCCGCGGGCCGCTTTGGGTTAATTTCAACTCCCCTCTTTTCTGGGATTTTATTGCTATTACAGCTTACATGATTATATCTGCTTCATTCTGGTACCTGGGTATGCTTCCCGATTTCGCGACAATCCGGGATAAAACAACATCCAGAATCAAAAGAAAAGTGTATGGCTTTTTCGCCATGGGATGGAACGGTTCCGCGGCTCACTGGCTCCGTTATGAATCATTAAGTTTTATACTTGGTGGAATCGCTGCTGTGCTCGTTGTATCTGTTCACTCAATTGTTTCAACCGACTTCGCGGTTTCAGTCATACCTGGATGGCATACCACCATCTTTCCCCCATATTTCGTGGTTGGAGCGATTTTTTCAGGATTCGCCATGGTACTAACATTGACTATTCTCATGAGAAAATTATTTCACCTGGAAGATTATATAACCAAATCTCACTTGACGGCTGTAGCCAAAATATTGATTTTCATAAGCTTAATTATGGCCACGGCTTATATCACGGAGATATTTATCGCCTGGTATTCAGCCAACCAATACGAGATATTCACTTTCTTTAAAAGCAGGATTACCGGTAAGTTTTCATTCCAGTTTTGGGCCATGTTTATCTGTAATGCTGTTATTCCACAACTTTTTTGGTTTAAAAAAGTACGTCAAAGTATTCTGATGCTTTTTATCATTTCAATTTTTATCAATATTGGCATGTGGTACGAACGGTTTAATATCGTGATAACCTCGTTAAGTAATGATTATTTACCGGCAAATTGGGCTGATTACAAACCCACGATCACGGAAATTGGAATCTACGTGGGCACGCTAGGAATTTTTATTGCCGGGGTATTATTGTTTTTCAGGTATATTCCCATGTTGGCTATCAGTGAACTGAAAGGTGTCAATAAATTTAATAAACCAGGACATGGAAAAAGAAAAATTGCTCGGGATATTCAACACGGAAGATGAACTGATTGATGGTCTCGAAAATATGAAAAAAGAAGGGCTCAGGTTCAGGGAAGTATACACGCCCTACCCGATCCATGAAGTTTTTCAAATCCTGGAGCGAAAATCCAGATTCATTACTGTTGCCTGGTTTCTTGGATTTTTTGGAGCTGCTGCCGTTTTAGCATTCCTGTATTACACATCAGTAATTTCATGGCCAATTAATTACGGGGGAAAACCATTTAATGCCTTTCCTTCTTTTATTGTTATCACTATAGTCTTAACTATTTTCATAGTAACCATAGGAAGCCTTTTTATCTTTTCAGTGAGAGCAAATCTCTATCCAGGCAACGAACATCAAATTCCGGATCCAAGAATTACTGATGATAAATTTGTAGTAGTAATTGAACCCGGGGCAGCAGGGAATCCTGAAAGTAAAGAAATAAAAAACCTTCTTGAAAAAAACGGGGCCAGCGAAATCATTCAAAAAGAATAACCTAATATCTATAAAACATTATGTATTGCAGATACAAACAGATTATTAATAAAATCACCAACATGGATATTATTTTCGGCCAACAGGCAGACATAAAACCGCTGAAGGTTAATTTAATTATGTTTAAAATATGAAATCCTCATCCACAGTAGTTCACAACAAGATCATGAATAAACATGAGGGTTTCACGGTGTTAGAATTGCCAATGCTATTTTCTGACAATTATAAATATTTGAAAAACAAATGTCTAACTTATTTTTATTCAAGTGAAACGTCCATGATAAGTTCCATTCGATTAATTAATTATAAAGAAAAAGCACGAATGAATTACCTCTGGAATATCCTCAGGCCCTTCTGCTTCTTCTTTCTGCTATGGTCTGCTTTCGGATGTGCTAAAGACAGGAATCATCCAGGCTACGCGTATTTTCCCGACATGGCTTATTCCAATGCATACGAGACCTACTCAGAGAATCCCAATTTCGATAATGGTAAAACAATGCGACTCCCAGCCGAAGGAGCCATAAGCAGAACGGCTTCCTTGTATTCTCTTGAAAAAACAGATGAAAATCTTTCTCTGGCCGGTAAAAATTTTTCCAATCCCTTATCTGTAAAAGAGAAAATCCTGAATAGTGGTGCACGTAATTATTCCGTGTTTTGTGCTTCCTGTCACGGGAACAAGGGCGATGGCCAGGGATTTCTCTATACAAGTGGTAAGTACCCTTTTCCTCCCGCATCACTGGTAACCGATAAGGTTAAAGAAAGACCTGATGGTGAAATATTTCACATCATTACAATGGGCTATGGTATAATGGGAGCGCACGGTCCGCTTTTACAACCTTCTAAAAGATGGGAAATAATACATTATATGAGAGAAAATTTACAAAAAGAAAACTAATGAATAATTCTATGGAAGAAAGGATAAAAATACCCAAAGCTTTTATTCTGGTCTGCTTCATATTCATTCTCGCCGGTGTGGCTGGTTTCATTCATGGTTTTGGCGATGATGCTGAAAGAACCTGGGCAAATTTTTTACTAAACAACTATTATTTTCTATCTATCTCTCTTGGAGCAGCCTTCTTTCTGTCCGTTCAATCGATCACCCAATCAGGCTGGTCTGCTGCTTTCCGGCGCGTTCCCGAGGCACTAATGGCTTACGTGCCATTTTCTGCCGTCTTTTTCCTTGTGCTCCTTGGTGGAATTCACGATCTGTATCACTGGAGCCATGATGAAGCTGTTGAAACAGATGCAATACTGGCACATAAAGCTCCTTATCTTAATGTCCCTTTTTTCTACATCAGGCTTATTGTTTATTTCGTGTTATGGATTTTAATGATAAAATTAATCCGAGGAGTATCCTTAAAAGAGGATATGGAAGGAGGACTGAAATGGTTTTATAAATCCGAGATTTATTCCAGGGCTTTCATTTTTATTCTTGCAATTACCTTCACTCTAGCCACGATTGACTGGATCATGTCAATTGAACCACACTGGTACAGTACCATTTTCGCGCTTAAGAATTTTATCTCCGCGTTTCTGCATGGAACATCCATCATAGTACTTATAATCATCATCCTTCATTCAAAGGGCAGGTTTCCATATCTCAACAAGAATCATATTCACGATTTTTCCAGGTATATATTTATACTGGCAATTATCTGGGGGTATTTCTGGTTCTCTCAGTTCATGTTAATCTGGTATGGGAATATACCCGAGGAAACTATATATTACTCGATTCGATGGGAACATGGCTTTAAAACTCTTTTTTACCTGAACGTACTTATAAACTGGGGCTTACCCTTCGTCATTCTCATGCCAAGAAAACCCGGTCGAAGTAAAGCTGTACTTCTCATTATTACCCTTTTTCTAATCGCTGGTCAATGGATCGACCTCTACCTGCAAATTTTTCCCGGAGTAATAGGCAGGTACCAATTTGGCATCACCGAGTTATTAACATGGCTGGGATATGCCAGCTTATTCTCGGTTATCGTAATTCACGCTCTAAGCAGGGCTAATCTTGTCCCCATAAAACATCCATACCTGGAAGAAAGCAAAAAGCACCATTTCTGATTGTTGAAAAATTAAATTGAATTTAACTCTTGTTACTTTTGCTTTCATTTGAAAAAATGTAATTTTAGCCTTGAATAACGAAGGATGTAATCATTGATATTAAAGCAAAGAAAAGATGGATTTACCGAAAAGACAATACTTCAGCATACTATTTTTGTTGATCCTTTTTCCTTTGAAAAGCTTCACGCAACCAGGTATTAATGATAGACTAATTAAAGAGATGAAATGGCAGCTTAATCATGAAATTTATCTTGAGTTAACAAACGATTCGAGTTACGTGCTGAAAATTGAAGATTTACACCATTCAAACCTGATAGAAAATAACCAGGCGACTGAAGAATTTACATATTTTCCTGCTCCATTGGACGAAGGATTTATGAATTACCTCAAATCAAAAAGTACCCTGATCGAAACAAGTGAAAATAAAACCCTGTGGAGCAGTTTGCACCAGTCGTTAGGAGGAGGATGGGTCCATTTCGTGAATTGCCTTAGATACGCGTTAGAAACCCGCCAACTTGATGTAAAGGCCCCGCTTTTAAAAAGACCCGATACCAAATGGAAACCAAAGCCAATAACAGAAAGTTACAAGAGAACCAAAAAATGGGAGTATTACATTCCGGTTAATCAAAAATATGCATTAAAAGAATATAAAACCAGAGAAAAAGAAAATTCCCTTGCTGATCTGAAAGGTGTGCCACAAGAGTTTTTAACGCTTTTTCTTTCAACCAGTGAAAAAGAATACCAGGAACTCAGGAAAAAAAGAGATTTAAAAACTCTCGCGAAAATAGATCTGGTGAAAATATTACTGGGAGCCAAATATCTTGGAGAAGCCCAGGTAAGCTATATAAAAACCATGGTATTAAAAGCTGCCATGCAATATTCTATTTACAACCTGCCCTCGGTGATTATATTGAATAATTTTAACGCGGCAGTTGCCATGACCCTGGATGAAACCGGTTATAAAATTCAGGAAATTGTTTTTAGCGAACAGGAAAAACTCCCGGAAAAGGAAATATCACAAAAGAGACAACAAATTAACCTGCTCGTGGACAGGATCAACGACAAAAACCGTGAAAATTTCGAGAATAAACTTAAAAGTTTATACAATTAATTCAGTACAGCTACCAGCTTGAAATCAATGATAATTTGTCGGTTAACCTGTACCGAATGATCAAATAAAAGAGATAGCCCTTCTGCAATATCAAATGTGGTGAGTCACTGTTTTTTTAAATAAAAAACCGGGGTAATCCCGGTTTTTTGGGTGGAAGACCGGACTCGAACCGGCGACCTTCGGAACCACAATCCGACGTTCTAACCTACTGAACTACATCCACCATTTAATGTTAACATCCCGTAACTGATGCAGGATAACATTTAAGGCTGACAAAGATAAATAAATATTTTTATGTTTCACAATATAAGATATCTTATTCATGAAAAAGGATATTGGCAATTAATCTGGAGAATTGAAAGATGTTTACTTATATTTGTGCAAAAAAGCTGATTATTCAAAACCCAAAATACCTTGCATATTGTTGCTAAAGCGATACATTAATAATATTTCTGGCCTTCAGTTTTTCCATTTGTCGAGATTTCTTTCTTTTTTAATTATCAGTGTAGTATTTACCAAAAGTCATCTCAACGCGAAACAAATAGGAGATTTTGAAATATTGATTTTCATTGCCAGCGCGGTAAGCTTTTTTTGGATTACAGGCATTGTACAGTCATTGTTAACCCTGTATAACAACAATAATATTTTTCCTGGAATAAAAGACATAAACTACAAATCACCCGAGATATTTAATACTTTTTTATTGATTCTGATATTTAACACGTTCATTTTCATACTTGGTCATTCACTGAAAAACAACATATACGTCTATAGCGAGATCAAAAGTATCCCTTTTGTAAACCTTCTACTCTTGTATATTTTGTTAAATAATCCAACCCATCTCATCGAGTATATATACGTGCTACGTAACAAATCACACCTTTTATTCTGGTATACTATTATTACATTTTCTATCCAGTTAATTTTGGTTATACTGCCCATTGTAATGGGATATGGAATCAAGCCTGCATTTATTGGATTAATCCTGATATCAGGTATCAGATTCATTTGGCTTCTCGCTCTTATTTATAAATATGCCCTGTTCCGGTTTTCCTGGAAATTCATGAAAATCCATCTCAATATTGGTTATCCCTTAATTATCAGCACACTACTTAGTGGGTCAGCTCAATATATTGACGGGATACTTGTAGCCAATAACTTTAATGCACGGGATTTTGCATTTTTCAGGTATGGAGCGAAAGAATTCCCACTGGTTGTTATGCTGGCAAGTGGACTTCACAGCGGCATGATCCCGGAATTTGCTATAATTACGAACTTCAAAAATGCATTATATCGTATAAGACAAAAGTCAAAAAGACTAATAAACTCCTTGTTTCCTATCACTATCATTTTACTTTTAACAGCCAACTGGATCTTCGTGAATCTTTTCAACCCCGACTTCCGAAGAAGTGCCGATATTTTCATGATTTATCTCTTGCTGATTATAAGCAGGCTACTGTTTCCACAAACAATTCTTATTGGTCTGAAAAAAACCAGAATCGTGATGATCTCCTCTTTCGTGGAAATAATTCTGAATATCATTCTCAGTCTTATTTTTATTGGAATATATGGTTTACAGGGAGTGGTGGTCGCGACAGCGATTATTTATCTCATAGGAAAGATCGTTCTTATCACTTATATTTATGTTAAACTTGGAATAAAACCCAATGAATATATTCCCGTGAGATTACATTTGACATATTCAATAATTCTGGTAGCACTCTTTGTATTAATTGATCACAGGATCATCTGGTTTTATTGACAATATTCGCACGTCGGGTAACATCAATTATAACCTGGCAATAAAAATATGTGTTTAGTTCAAAATGTTCAGGCTCAAGACTCGCTAAGTGTTTCAAAATATGGGCATACCTGTTAATTCATGAACAAATCGAGTATTATGGATGAACACTGATGAGTTGTAAATAATTAAATACATGTTAAGTAAAATATAAATTAATTTCAGGGGTTTTCGTAAATTCGTCACCAGAATTTAATTAAAAAGATAAGTA
This sequence comes from uncultured Bacteroidales bacterium, assembly GCA_964426725.1. GTDB lineage: Bacteria > Bacteroidota > Bacteroidia > Bacteroidales > CAYRRV01 > CAYRRV01. Next base: position 48,724 of record CAYRRV010000003.1, read on the forward strand.
AATGGCAACATTGGGCAGATCATCCAATCCGGTTTTGGGCAAGAACACATTTAATGCAAGAACTATCAGCGGTTCAGTAACCAATGTAATGACACTGCAGGGAACGGTGAACAAAGTATTCATGATGCTGGGGCTGGTTATTCTCGCGGCGTTCTATACCTGGAATCTCTTTTTTCAGGCCGGGGATATGCAGTCTGGTGCCAATGCCGTAGTTCCCTGGCTCGCTGGAGGAGGCATAGGTGGGTTTATCTTCGCGTTAATCACGGTTTTCAAACGCTCCTGGGCCCCTTTTACCGCACCCGTTTACGCGGTTCTGGAAGGTCTGTTCCTGGGTGGCATTTCTGCTTTTTTTGAGGCACAATACCCCGGTATTGTAATTCAGGCAGTAGGCCTCACTTTTGGCACATTGTTTTCACTGCTTTTTGCCTATAAAACAGGGCTGATTAAAGCTACCGAGAACTTTAAGCTGGGTGTTGTTGCTGCCACGGGTGGAATTTTCCTCGTGTACTTTGTAACCTTCATACTTAACCTGTTCGGGGTAAATGTTGGCTTCATTCATGGCAATGGAATAGTAGCTATTGGATTTAGCATTTTCGTGGTTATTATCGCCGCGCTTAACCTGGTACTGGATTTCGATTTCATTGAACAAGGAGCTGAAGCAAGCCTGCCAAAATACATGGAATGGTACGCGGCCTTTGGACTTATTGTAACACTCATCTGGCTATATATAGAGTTTTTAAGATTATTGGCTAAATTAAACAGCAGGAGATAAATATCATGAAATCCCTGGAAGATTACTTTCAACCCTACAGGGAAAACACGGTAGGTATAGATACTACCTTTGCTTCTCCATATGGTGAGAAAAAAATTATTTATGCTGATTGGCTGGCTAGCGGAAGGCTGTACATGCCCATTGAACAAAAATTGTTAAACACCTTCGGTCCATTTGTTGCCAACACGCATTCCGAGACTTCTGAAACCGGCACGCGGATGACACAAAGCTACCATTACGCCCACAAATTAATTAAACAACACGTGAACGCCGGACCTAATGATGTGATAATAACTGCCGGAACCGGAATGACAACCGTGATAAATAAATTACAGCGCATTCTCAGCCTCAAAGGGTGTGGAAAAATGCACGTGAAGAATTGTCTTAATAAAATTGATCATCCGGTGGTTTTCATCACCCACATGGAACACCATTCTAACCATACCTCCTGGCATGAAACTGTTGCAGATGTTGTACTGCTAAAACCCGGGAGAAATCTTTTAGTTGAACCCGCGGAGCTTGAAAAGCAGTTAAAAAAATACATGGACAGAAAATTCAAAATCGGGGCATTTACTGCCTGTTCAAATGTAACTGGTGTAAAAACTCCTTACCACGAACTGGCATCTCTCATGCATCAACACGGTGGAATATGTTTTGTAGATTTTGCAGCATCTGCTCCCTATGTTGATATTAACATGCATCCGGAGGACCCTCTACAGAAACTGGACGCGATCTTTTTTAGCCCGCACAAGTTTTTAGGCGGACCTGGATCTTCCGGGGTTTTGGTTTTCGACAAATCGCTCTATCATAATGAAGTTCCTGATAATCCGGGTGGAGGCACTGTCGATTGGACTAACCCGTGGGGTAAATACAAGTACGTGGATGATATCGAGGTAAGAGAAGATGGCGGAACACCCGGTTTCCTTCAGGCCATTAAGGCTGCATTGGCTATTCAGCTAAAAGAACATATGGGAGTTCCCCAAATACTGGAAAGAGAAAAACAGTTAGTTCATCTTGCACTGGAAGGACTTAGAAAAATTAACGGGATTTATATTCTTGCAAATAACATCAATGACCGCCTGGGTGTAATTTCATTTTACCATGAGAGAATTCATTTTAACCTGATGGTCAGACTCCTGAATGATCTTTTCGGCATCCAGGTAAGAGGAGGATGCGCTTGCGCCGGGACTTACGGGCATTACCTGCTGGAAGTAACTTATGAAAAATCTAAGGAAATTACCGATTTAATAAGTTCCGGCGACTTATCCCGCAAACCAGGTTGGGTAAGGTGGTCGATACATCCCACGACCACCAACGAGGAAGTTTTCTTCTTCCTGGAAGCAGTAAAAAATATTATTTCGAGGATTCAGGTTTTGGAAAATGATTATATTTATGTCAACAATAAAAATGAATTCATTCATAAAAAAAAGGTATCGGAAGAAAACGGCGAAATATTAGACTGGTTCAGGCTTGATACAGGTAATAAGCCAAAATTAACCACGAATTAACTCTTGAAATTGTATGCAGGTTATTGAAGTACTCGATAAAAAAACAAAAAAAGATTTCCATCAGGTTCCGAAAGTGTTATATAAAAATGATCCTTGGTGGGTTTGTCCTCTCGATTCAGAAATAGAAGGCAAATTTAACCCGGACCAAAATGCAGCCTTTAAGGATGGAGAAGCAAAAAGATGGGTACTTAAAGAGAATGGACAACTAATTGGAAGGGTTGCTGCTTTTTACAACGCGAAGAAAGCAGCAGAATTTGAACAACCAACAGGAGGTTTGGGTTTTTTTGAATGCATTAATAATCAGGATGCTGCCAACCTGCTTTTTGACACGGCTCGTGATTGGTTAAAATCCAAAGGGATGGAAGCCATGGATGGCCCGGTGAATTTTGGAGAAAACGATAGCTTTTGGGGCCTGCTAGTCGAAGGATTTACCCACCCCGGTTATGGAATGCCCTATAATTACCCCTATTACAAGGATTTATTTTCTAACTATGGTTTCAAACTCTTTTTTGAACAGTATAGTTATCATTTGGATCTAAACAAAAAATTTCCAGAAAGATTTTGGAAAATTGCAGAGTGGGTCTCCAAAAAACCAGGTTTCTCGTTTCGGCATTTCACCTGGAAAGAAAAAGAAAAATTCGTGAACGACATGACTTATATCTACAATAAAGCATGGGCTCAGTTCAAGGAAGATTATACCCCGCTTGATACCAAGACTATATACGCGACAATTTCAAAAGCAAAACCTATTATCGACGGCGAACTTGTATGGTTCGCTTATCATAATGATGAACCCATTGCTTTTTTTATAATGTTTCCAGACGTGAATCAAATTCTGAAAAAGCTGGATGGTAAAATCAACCTCTGGAATATTATTAAATTCTTATATTATAAACGCAGAAAGGAAATTACACGGATTCGGGCCCTCGTGGCAGGAGTAATTCCAAAATTCCAAAATTCCGGAATTGAATCAGCAATTTTTTGGCATTTACAACAAGTTATGTATAATAAACCACATTTTCAGGAACTCGAGCTTTCCTGGGTAGGTGATTATAATCCTAAAATGCGATCACTTTATGAAGCGGTTGGAGGAAAACTTGCCAAAATTCATCATACATACCGGTACCTTTTTGACAGGAAGAAACCCTTCAAACGTTTTATGCCTGAAGCACTGCAAAATAAAAAAAAGGCTGAAAGGGTATAATTTAACTTCAAAAAAACACGTTTTAGTTTTGTATATATCAGAACATTGTATATTTTTGCAGTCCATTAAAAAACATAGGAAAATTAAAGCATTATGAGAAAAGATATTCACCCGAAAAATTACAGGTTGGTGGCATTCAGGGATATGTCAAACGGAACAACATTTATCACCAAATCAACTGCTCCATCTAAAGAAACTGCTGAAATTGACGGTAAAGAATACCCGTTGATTAAACTGGAGATCTCCAATACATCCCATCCTTTTTACACGGGTAAAATGAAACTGGTAGATACAGCAGGCCGTGTTGATAAATTCATGAACAGGTATAAAAACCACTACGATAAGAAAAAGAAATAACAACATATCAAGTGTTCGCAATATTGGAAAACTCCGGGCATCTGGCAACAGAACCGGAGTTTTTTTATCTAAAATAATCATAAAAAGATTGCCATGAACATCATTTTAGTTGACATGGAAGAAAAATGGAAAGATTTTCTTCCCCTCACCTTCACCAGACCTATCTCGGATTTAAGATTAGGCATACTCACCATTGGCGAAAAATGGGAAAAACTTTTTAATATTAAGGTTTCATACCTGACAAAAGATTACCTTTCAAAAAAATTCCCGGTCAGGCAAACTGATGATAATATTCTGATTAACTCGTGTATTATTCCTGACAAACAACTCGCCGGGTCTATATCCAGCCTTGAACAAGGACAGTATTTAATGAACAATGATGTGTTTATCGCGACCAGATTAACAAGAAAAGGAATTGACGTTGCTTCATTAACTCCTGGTGAAAATGATACCGTCCTCGAGTATAAAACTGAATATGCCCGGTTAAATTATCCCTGGGATATTTTAACCCTCAATGATTCCGCGATAGATTTTGATCTTGAACTGATAACCGGAAACAAGCATTCAGCCGATCTTAATAAAACAAATACAGTAATAGGCGATGGCAAATTATTCATAGAAGAAGGAGCGATTATTAATTGCTCTGTAATCAACATTTCAACAGGTCCGGTGTATATTGGCAAAGGTGCTGAAATAATGGAAGGATCTTTAATAAGAGGGCCTTTAGCTCTTTGCGAACACGCCCGGATCAACATGGGAGCAAAAATATATGGCGCCACTACTATTGGTCCTTATTCCAAAGTTGGAGGGGAAATAAGCAATTCCGTAATTCAGGGTTATTCAAACAAGTCTCATGAAGGCTTCTTAGGAAACAGCATACTTGGAGAATGGTGTAATCTTGGCGCTGACACCAATACTTCTAACCTGAAAAACAATTATGCAGAAGTAAAAATGTGGAACTACCGACAGGAAAGATTTATTAAGACAGGACTCCAATTCTGTGGCCTTATCATGGGAGACCATTCAAAAGCAGGAATCAACACCATGTTTAACACGGGAACAGTTGTAGGGGTAAGCTCGAACATTTTCGGAAGTGGATTCCCAAGGAACTTTATTCCCTCTTTTTCATGGGGAGGAACCTCCGGTTTTTCCTTGTATAAATTAGAAAAAGCCCATGAAGTGGCTGATAAGGTAATGCAGAGAAGAAACAAACAGCTTTCAGAGACCGATAAGCAAATTCTTGACCAAATTTTTGATTACTCTATGCAATACAGGAAAATATAATTATGCAAAAGTTGAAACCTTTTCCAATTAACAGGGTTATTTTAAAAAGAGTATATTATAAAAAAACATTAAGACTTGGCATAACTATTGACATTGTATAAGACATTGCAAAAAACAAAAGTCGGATGACAAATTGTCTGATCAGGGTTTTAATTAATAAGTGGGTTTTGAATGAAAGACAAAAATAACAACTATTTTAGAACAGTTTTTTTATCAGAAAGATATGATGATGATGCAGATTTCATCCCCTTGATCTCCGAGGAAGATCAGGACATGATCAACCAGACAAAGATTCCCAATAATCTGCCGATACTGCCGCTTAAGAACACGGTACTCTTTCCCGGGGTTGTTTTACCTATAACAATCGGAAGAGAAAAATCTGTCAAACTTATCCGGGAAAATTACAAGGGTGGCAAACTAATTGGAACGGTGGCACAAATTGACCCAGGCAATGAAGATCCTGGTTTCAAGGATCTATACAAGGTAGGAACAGTTGCCCAGATTGTAAAAATTCTCGAAATGCCAGACGGGGGCACTTCCGTGATTATCCAGGGCAAAAAAAGATTCGCTCTTCAATCAATTATAACTGAGGAACCTTATTTCAAAGGAGCTGTATCAGAACTCGATGAGATATTCCCCCCGAAAAAAAACAGGCAATTCGAAGCTATCGTGGGCAGCCTTAAAGATATTTCTTTAAAAATTATTCATCTTTCATCAAACATTCCACCAGAAGCTTCTTTTGCAGTTAAGAATATTGAAAGTTCTTCTTTCCTAATTAATTTCATAAGTTCTAATAGTGATATTGACCTGAAAGAGAAACAAAAACTGCTGGAAATAAACGACCTGAAAAAAAGAAGCTTGCTGTTACTCGAGTACCTGACCCGTGAACTTCAAATGCTCGAACTCAAAAATGATATCCAGACTAAGGTTAAAACAGACCTGGATCAGCAACAAAGAGAATACTTCCTCCACCAGCAAATGAAAACCATACAGAATGAGTTAGGTGGCAATCCTTCGGATCAGGAGATTAACGAAATGAAAAAGAAAGCCGCGAAAAAAAAGTGGCCCCCGAACGTGAATGAACTCTTCAAAAAAGAAATAGAAAAATTACAACGATTAAATCCTGCTGCCGCAGAGTATCCGGTTCAGTTAAATTACCTGCACACACTGTTGGATCTGCCCTGGAATGAATATACCAAGGATAATTTCAACCTTGTCAAAGCACAGAAAGTCTTAAATAATGATCATTACGGCCTGGATAAAGTAAAAGACCGTATCCTGGAACACCTCGCCGTGTTGAAGCTCAAGGGTGATTTAAAATCTCCCATATTATGTCTCTATGGCCCCCCGGGTGTGGGAAAAACTTCACTGGGTAAATCCATTGCATCTGCAATTGGCAGGAAATACGTCCGTATGTCCCTGGGTGGTCTCCATGATGAAGCAGAGATCAGGGGTCACAGGAAAACATATATTGGAGCCATGCCTGGCAGAATTATCCAAAATTTAAAAAAAGTCAAGTCATCTAACCCGGTTTTTGTATTGGATGAAATTGATAAAGTAGGAAATGATTTCAGGGGAGATCCATCCTCCGCCCTTTTAGAAGTACTTGATCCAGAACAAAATAATAACTTCCATGACAATTACCTGGAGTTGGAGTTTGATCTTTCAAAAATCATGTTTATTGCCACGGCCAATACCCTCTCTACCATAAACCCGGCATTGCGTGATCGAATGGAAATTATTGAAGTAACCGGCTATGTCACTGAAGAGAAAACAGAAATAGCCAAAAGACACCTGCTCCCGAAACAATTGAATGAACATGGCATACCAAAATCAAGTGTCAGGTTTAACAAAGATATAATTGCATTCATAATTGATAATTATACAAGAGAATCCGGAGTACGCGAGCTTGACAAAATTATCGCGAAAATATGCAGGAACCTGGCCAGGCGAATTGCCATGGAAAAACCATTTAATAAATCCCTCACGAGGGAAGATATTATTGAGATTCTTGGAAAACCCAGGTTCCTGAAAGATAAATACCAGGGAAATGATTTTGCCGGGGTAGTAACCGGTCTGGCCTGGACCGCGGTAGGAGGTGAAATTCTTTTTGTTGAAACAAGCCTTAGTAAAGGGAAAGGCAAACTTACTATCACGGGAAACCTGGGTGAGGTCATGAAAGAATCTGCCGTAATTGCCATGGAATATATAAAAGCCAATCATGCTGAACTAGGAATGCGACCCGGGGTTTTTGACGAGTGGAACGTTCATCTCCATGTGCCTGAGGGAGCAATTCCCAAAGACGGGCCATCTGCCGGTATTACCATGCTTGTTTCCATGGCCAGTGCATTTACAGGCAGAAAAGTTAAAGCTAATCTGGCAATGACCGGTGAAATAACATTACGCGGTAAAATTTTGCCCGTGGGTGGTATCAAAGAAAAAATACTTGCCGCAAAAAGAGCAGGTATAAGGGACATTATCTTATCAGAAGAGAACAAAAAAGACATTGAGGAGATATCTGACTTGTATATTAAGGGATTAAAATTCCATTATGTTAAGGAAGCAATGGAAGTATTAAAAATAAGCCTGCTTAAAGAAAAAGCACCAAAAAGAGTTGATATCACGAATTAGTTCACGATAAGTTTCCTGGTAATCATGCGATGTAAACCATGGATCACGATATAATACTCTCCCGGCTGCAATCCATCTACCAGGTTATCAGGTTGTGTATCAATTTCTTTAAAATTGATAAGTTTCTTGTAAACCACTTTACCGTCTAAATCGCAAATACCAAGATTTGATACCGGATCAAATGTATCCTTTATTTCAAATGACATCGTATTATTTATAAGTAAACGAATTATTGCTTCTTTACTCATAATTCTTACTTATTTCTTTTGAACATTGGTTCATAACATTATCCATTTCCCTAAGCAACCTGTCTCTTGCTACTGGTTTGCTTAAAAACAAATCACAACCGACCGCGTAAGCTCTCTCAATATTTTCTGGCATAGTATAACCGGAAATCATGATAACAGACACATTTAAACCCCCCATCTTAATTTTTCTTGTAGTTTCATAACCATCCATCTCCCACATGCTGCTGTCGATTAGTACAACATCAAACATTAACCCGGAGTTAAAATAATTGAGAGCTTCTGAACCTGACTTCGCCAGTACAATATCTGCACCCGTGCGTTTGATAAATTCTTTTAATAAAAAACGATGCATGGCATCATCATCAACGATAAGTACCTTTTTATTCTTCCAGTTAAAATTATTCATGGCAGACTCGATAAATATTAATAGCTATTTTTCTATTAATACATTCTAAGTAACAAAAGTAACCCCTGGAAAATTTAAAAAAAATACCCGTTTTCAGGTATTTTTTATTTCTCATGCTGTTTTAACTTTTTATAGATTCAACTCAATAAATCTAATGTCATGTCATTGTAAAAATGTCGGTTTACCTGTGCCAACATGCTTTAAATAAAGAAACATTTCTTCTTCAATATCCAATGTGACGCGTCACTAAACTTGAGTTATTTAAATGAATATCTTTGCAGAATTGCGTGTCTTCTAAATTTTTACGTATATTGTGTAACTAAAAAATCGACATGGGTTTAGTTATAATACTTGGATTTATTCTGCTTATCGCTGGAATGGGATTGATCCTAAAGAACACCTTTAACTTGAATATTCCTTTATTTCGGATTACAGTAGCTGCTTTCCTGATTCTTCTCGGTATTCACTTCATGATTAAAACTACCATTTCCACTACTCATGAAATCGATGAGGAAAAACAAACTTTTAACAAGGACACCGGGAAAGAGCTTAAATCTCTTAACAGTGAGTATAATGTCGTCTTTAAAAAAAATACAATTGACTTTACAGGTTCTCAACAGGACAAGGATAAACCCTCGAGAATAAAAATAAATACTGTTTTCGGGGAAACAACACTGCTTCTTGATAAGAAATCCACGTTTAAAATAAGAATTGATGCGGCTTTTGCTGATGTTGAACTCCCCAACGGTAATAATATTATATTCGGGACTTCATATTTTGAAAGCGATTCCGTGGATCTTAAAAATGATAATTTGCAAATTAACGCGGATGTTATTTTTGGCAAACTCAATTTAGTATTGGATTAATAAAAATTAATGCCCAATGGAGAACCAATCCACTATTACGAGTAATAAGTTTGGAACGATGCCTGTGTTCATAACGGCCCTTATTATTCTCAATAATTCGTCTGATACAGATCACGTGATTGTAGGTTTCCGCGAGCAATCCATCAAGCCTATTGGTATTGAACTATTTACAGGATACAATGACCTTTCCAACATTTTATTTGTTAATTCAAATAAAGAAAAAGAAATCAGATAACCTGCATTATTGAACAAATACATGTAATTTTGAAAAAAAAAGTGACATGGAAAGAACAGCGGTTTTCCCCGGATCTTTCGATCCATTTACCATAGGACATGAATCTATTGTTAAACGAGCAATCCCTCTTTTTGAAAAAATCATTATCGGGATAGGCCAAAATGTAAGTAAAAGTAATTTTTTTCCCCTTGAAACCCGGATTAAATGGATTAATGATATTTTTGAATACGAGGAAAAGGTGACGGTCATGAGTTTTAAAGGACTTACCGTGGATTTTGCCCGAAATGTGAATGCCGGTTATATTTTGCGAGGACTGCGAACGGCGGCTGACTTTGAGTACGAAAGAGCCATTGGTCAGGTAAACAAAAAAATGTATCCTGAAATAGAAACCGTTTTCCTCTTGACAGCACCGGAATACACGCCTGTAAACTCGACCATCGTGAGAGATATCATTAGAAACGGTGGTGACGCCTCTAAATTTCTTCCTAAAAATATTAATTTAATCGATTATGATTTCAACAGGTAGCGTTTTATTTTTTTCTTTCATACTTCTTTCTTTGTCCATGGTATTGCAAGGACAACAAGTTATCATTTCAGGGAGAGATACAGCCAGGGCAGGTGAAACCATCACATTCCTCTCGAAAGCCGATTTTTTCTCTCATGCAGAAGATACTATCGGACAGGCAAAAATCAATGATCAAGGTTTTTTCTCCATTAAAGCAGGTATAAAAACTACAAGACAAATTTACACGAACCTTGGCATATTTAAAGCAACAATATACGCAGTCCCGGGAAGTGAATACATGGTGCAACTTCCACCGTATATAGAAAAAACCAAAGTCGATCTGATGAATCCTTATTTCGAGGAGACCATAACGCCCCTGGCCATTCTCAATACATCACAACAGGATTTAAATCTTTTGATCAGGATGTTCGATGATTCATACAATCCTTATTATGATAAGTTTGTTAGGAATATACACGATAAAGAGAAACTCAATGAACTCGATTCTGTAATCAGGCAAATTGAAAGACCTTTTTCAAATATAGAAAATGAATTCTTCAACAACTATGTTTTTTACAAGACCGGTCTTCTAAGACTTTTTGCCACTCAGTTCAGGGTCAAGCAAATATCTTCCGAGTATTTCAACAATCAGGAAGTATTATATCATCAACCTGCATACATGGAGTTATTTAATCAGGTTTATGATAATTTCTTCGAGTTAATCGGAAGAACCGAACAAGGAAAGAAAATATACGAGGATATTAATCAGCAACAAAGCCTGTCGGCGCTAAAGGTGACACTAAAAAGAACAGGTCATATTGAAGGAGACAGGCTTACTGAAACAATCATTCTTAAAAACCTGCATGATGAATTCTACCGGGACAGGTTTTCCAGGAGCGCCCTGTTACAAATCCTGGATTCAATTTCCAATCATAGTCATTTCAAAGAACATGTTGCAATCGCGAATAACATTAGAAACAAGATAACCCGGCTTTTAGCAGGTTATCCTCCTCCCGGGTTCAGCCTTTTTGACCAGGATAGCACCCTGGTATCACTTGACGATCTGAAAGGAAAATACGTGTATCTCCATTTTTGCACATCTTCCAGTTATGCATGCCTTAAAGAATTTGGAAAATTAAAATACCTGCATGAAAAACATGAAGAGAGACTAACCATCGTATCCATCATGTTGGATAATTCCATGGCAGACATGCAATATTTTTTAAGTAAGAACGATTACAACTGGTATTTCCTACATTATGGCAATCAAACTTCAATTCTTGAAAAATATGACATCAGGGTTTTCCCTACATATTTTCTGATTGGCCCCGGTGGAAAATTAGTAACATCCCCGGCCCCTTCACCTTCAGAGAATATCGAGCAACATCTTTTCAATGTAATGCGTAATCGAGGAAATAATTAGATGTTTACCAGGCCGCTGTTAAAAATAAGTTCCTTAATAGAGCTCCATGTATTATCATAAATAACCTGTAAACGATCTTTGGAGAACCACTCCGCCCGGGTAATATCCTCTTCCTTTTGAGGAACTAACTGGTTTTGATTGGTTTTCATGAGGAACCACGTGGTTTCCTTTAATACATTTTTATCATCCATTTCATACACGTGATATGAGGAACATAGTTGTTCTATTACCTGAACTGAATTAAGACCGCACTCCTCTTTTACTTCTCTTATGGCTCCCTCTTGAATGTCTTCACCATTTTCAAGTTTCCCCTTGGGTAAATCCCACTTTCCTCTCCTGAAAATAAAAAGAAGTTCATCCCTGGAATTAGTAACCACGCCACCGCCGGCTTTAATTACCTTGTAATAAGATTTGATTTCTTCTATGACCACTTTGGGTTGGTCATGATGAATAAACATTGTTTCTAAAGAGGGATGTTCCTGAAAAAAGTGAAGAACAAAATAAAGATTTTCGCGTGTTTTATACCTGTATATCAATTCTATACCTTCGGTAAGCCAAACGTCTTCAGCAGATATAATAACCTTTCGCTCCTTAAAAAAAACTTTATAAATTTGTGTCATGAAAAATTACCAGATTAAAGTTGCGCGATTTTTACTGCAAAGTAAAGCAATAAAATTGCAACCATCAAACCCTTTTACCTGGGCCTCGGGTTGGAAGTCACCTATTTACTGTGATAATCGTATCACGCTCTCTTACCCCAACATTCGCGATTATATCCGGGATTGCATTTGTGATATTATTAGCAGCGAAAAGGGTATCGAGTTAATAGCCGGGGTAGCAACGGGCGGCATACCGCAGGGAGCCATCGTGGCAGATAAATTAAATCTGCCTTTCGTCTACGTGCGTTCTTCGGCAAAATCTCACGGTCTGGAAAACAAAGTCGAAGGATTGATAACTAAAGGTAAAAAAGTTATGATCATAGAAGATCTTGTTTCAACCGGGGGGAGCAGCCTAGCTGCCCTTGAATCTCTAAGACAGGCCGGATTTATCGCGGATAGCATGTGCGCGGTTTTTACTTATGGATTCCCCCTGGCCTCTGATAATTTTCACAAGGCGGGCTGCACTTTGCATGCCCTCAGCAATTATGATATACTCCTTGAAGAAGCTCTAAAATCTGGATACATCAGAAAAAATCAACTGGAAATACTCAGGGAATGGAAAGACAACCCGGGTAAATGGATGAAAGATATAAACATTTAGTGGCGTGTCACATTTGATATTGAAGAATGAGTTTTTCCTCATTTTGGACACGTGGCACAGGTCAACCGTCATTTTTCATTGGCAAGATATAATAATAGTATTTAACGAAACTTAAAAAATATGACCAAGTTTGAAAGCAAAATAGGGAAAATAAATTCAGACGATCAACCTGTTTATAATTTTTTAACCGACTTTAAAAATTTTGCTAACCTTATTCCACGCGATAAAGTGAAAAATTTTGACGCGACTGAAAACACTTGTAGTTTTTCCATTGAAGGAATTGGATCAACGGGTATGCGCATTATAGAAAAAGAACCTAATAAGTTGATTAAAATTACAAGTCAGGAAGAAAGCCGGTTTAATTTCTTTTTCTGGATTCAACTTAAAAAGGTGGCTGAAAATGATACCAGGGTTAAACTTACACTAAAAACGGAACTCAATCCCATGTTAAAGATGGTGGCGAGTAAACCCTTGCAAAATTTTCTTAACACACTGGTGGACAGGCTTACGCAATTTGACTTCAGCAACACCGGGAATTAATCAACCAACTCCACTTCCTTGAAGCCAAAGGTTAATTCCTGTCCCTGGTCTGTCAGCATCCTAATCCATCCCTCCTCCGCGATCCCGGTTATTTTCGCGTAAAAATCCCCGGATTCAGATTTATAATGTCTTTTTTGCAGGTAACCCAGCAAATTTGTCAGGTATTCATTTTTTAAGGCTTCAAAATCTGTCAGGTTAATATTATTTAAACGATTGAGAATTTTTTCAACCAATCCTTCAATAATATTTCCTGGCAATAATTCACTTCCAATTACCTGACGTAATGATACCGGGTTGGGCAGCCACCCGGGAAATTCTTCCTGATTGACATTCAGTCCAATACCAATTACAGATGATGAAATAACATTATTTAAGACGATGTTTTCAATTAAAATTCCACCCAGTTTTCGGTTATCAAAATACAAATCATTGGGCCACTTGATGAGTAAATCCAGCGACATGGACCTGAAAAAATCAATGATTCCAAGCGATACAGCGATTGATATTAAAAACTGCCGGGATGCTGGTAATGACATGCCTGCATGCGCGATTGAAAAGGTAAGACTTTCACCGTCAATACTGTACCAGCTACTTCCCCGGTGGCCTCTCCCTTCAGTCTGAATATCAGCCCATACAACAACAGGTTGATATTCTATATCATTCTTTAGAAGCTCTTTTGCTTCATCATTGGTACTGGACACACATTTTTTTTTAAGAATCTTGAAATCATTCATTACCATTATACTTAAATAACACTTATTAATAACAATCTTGCACAAAAAACGTTACATAAAGGGCACAAAATTTGAGACACGTAATAATGTACAAATGTTATAATAAATTTATATTTTTGAAAAATCTTAATTAGTTGGATTATAAACATTGAATGAAGAAAAACGGACAAGAATTAGTTGATTTAATAATAGAAGGAATTCAAAGGAAAAAAGGCAAAGAAATCGTCAGAATAGACCTCTCACTTTTAGATCATGCCCTTTACGATGATTTTATCATTTGTCATGGCGATTCAAATACCCAGGTTGATGCGATTGCAGGTTCTGTTGAAGAAATCGTGAAAGAAAACAACGGGTTTAAAATGCATCACCTGGAAGGACGTGATAATTCACGGTGGATTTTGATGGATTATTTTGGCGTTATCGTGCATATTTTTCAAAAAGAATACAGGGATTTTTATAATTTAGAAAGCCTTTGGGGAGACGCGAAAATTGAAAAAATCGAAGAATAGTTTAAATTTGAATAAGGTAAAATCTATATGGCAGAAGAGAATAAAAAAATAATGAATAATAAGGGACCTGGAGACAAGGAATCTCCAAAGAATCAAAAACCCAAGTTTAATTATTATTGGATTTACGGTTTAATCGCGCTCTTATTTTTCGGATTACAGTTTCTCTACAGGGGAAATACCACGGTAGAAATAAGTTGGCCCAGGTTTGAAGAAATGGCATCATCCAAAGATATCCGGAAAATAGAAGTTGTGAACAAGGAAATCGCCGAAATATACTTGAAAGAAGATCCCCTGAACTCCGGGAAATACCAGGATTTGTATGAGGAAAAACCAGGGAACATTCCAAACCAGGGGCCGCAATTTTACTATACCATTCCTTCAATAGAGATTTTCGAGCAGCGCCTGGATGAAGCACAGGCTAATTTACCCGAGCAGGAAAAAATAAGCGCATCATATGTAACAAAAAAAGATTATTTTGGAGAGATTCTTGGCTGGATACTTCCAATCGTGATTCTCGTGGCCATATGGCTGTTCATTTTCAGGAGGATGAGTAGTGCTACCGGAGGCGGTGCGGCAGGTAATATTTTTAACGTGGGTAAATCAAAGGCAAGACTTTTTGACCGGGAATCCACGATAAAAATTGATTTCAAGGATGTGGCCGGTTTGGAAGAAGCAAAACTGGAAGTTAAAGAAATCGTTGATTTCCTGAAAAATCCTAAAAAATACACGGATCTTGGCGGGAAAATTCCAAAAGGCGCCCTATTGGTAGGCCCCCCGGGAACAGGAAAAACATTACTTGCCAGGGCCGTGGCAGGCGAAGCCAATGTTCCTTTCTTCTCTTTATCGGGTTCCGATTTTGTAGAAATGTTCGTTGGCGTTGGAGCCTCACGAGTAAGGGACCTCTTTAAACAAGCCAAGGAAAAAGCTCCATGTATTGTATTTATCGATGAGATTGACGCGATCGGAAGAGCCAGGGGTAGAAATATGAACATGGGTGCTAATGATGAAAGAGAAAACACCCTGAACCAATTATTGACAGAAATGGATGGATTCGACACCAATGCAGGTGTTATTATCCTGGCAGCCACGAACAGGGCAGATGTGCTTGATAGGGCACTGCTCAGGGCAGGAAGATTCGACAGGCAAATACATGTTGAATTACCCGACCTTAACGAGAGAAAAGAAATTTTCAAGGTACATTTAAGACCAATTAAAATTTCCAAGGATGTAGATGTTGATTTTCTGGCAAAACAAACACCTGGTTTCTCAGGTGCGGATATTGCCAACGTTTGCAACGAGGCAGCACTTATTGCTGCCAGAAAAGACAAAAAAAGCGTCGAGCGCCAGGACTTCCTTGATGCAGTAGACAGGATAATTGGCGGACTCGAGAAAAAAAACAAGATCATCTCATCCCTTGAAAAAAGAACCATTGCATTCCATGAGGCGGGTCACGCCACGATCAGTTGGATATTACCCCATGCCAATCCCCTCTTGAAAGTCACGATTATACCGAGGGGAAGAGCCCTGGGGGCAGCATGGTACCTCCCCGAGGAAAGACAAATCACCAACACCGAGCAAATGCTTGATGAAATGTGTTCGGCCCTGGGGGGAAGAGCTTCAGAAGAACTCAACTTTAATAAGATTTCTACCGGTGCCCTGAATGACCTGGAAAGAGTCACGAAACAGGCTTACGCGATGGTTTCCTATTTTGGAATGAGTAAAAAAATTGGAAATATTAGTTTTTATGATTCAACAGGACAGCAGGAGTATTCTTTCAATAAACCTTACAGTGAAAAGACTGCTGAATTAATTGATAAGGAAGTAAATGCTTTTGTAGAGGAACAATACGCACGAGCAAAAAAAATCCTCGCCGAACATAAAGATGGTTTAACTCAACTGGGCGAATTGTTACTTGAAAAAGAAGTGATCTTCAGTGAAGACCTGGAAAGAATTTTCGGCAAAAGACAAAAACCCGATGAAGATGAGGAAGAACCCATGATTAAATCGGCGATAAAACATGAGGATGAAAAAGTTCAGGAAAAAGAAAAGGAGCCAGCAGCAGAAAAAAAGGAAATAAAAGAAGAAAAAATGAATACAAAAGCCGTGAAAAACAATGGCAAATAATTAATGAATAGATATCTTTGAAATGGAGAAAGACTGGGTGATAGCTTATACTACTGATAAATTATACCAGGCCGAAATCATAAAGGAGATTCTTATTGATAACCATATCCGTTCCATAATTATGAATAAAAAGGATTCAGCTTATAATTTCGGGGAAATAGAAATATACGTGAAGGCTAATAATATAATTAAAGCTAAACAGTTGATAAACGAATTCGAAAATTGAAAAATTTATTTCAAAGAACCATTACAGGTGCACTTTTCCTGATTATACTGGTTTCTTCCTTGCTCGTTCATCCTTTTTTGTTTGCTGCAATATTTGGTTTAATTGTACTGGGAGGTTCCCTGGAATTTCTCAGGTTGAGCCTAAAAACACCCGCGACAGTTCAAAAATTCCTTACACCTGCATTAAGTCTTTTTATTTTTGGAATTAGTTATTTGATTGCTTCAGACACGTTAAAAACAGACGCCTTATTGATTATTATCCCGTTTGCTACAATGGTTTATATAACGGAGTTGTTCAGAAACAAGGAAGAACCTATTGAAAATATTGCTCTTACCTTTCTCGCGGCTATCTATGTTGCCGTACCATTTAGCCTTCTGGCATTCATGGCCTTCGATAACCATGGAAATTTTTCTGGAAATATTATTCTTGGATTGTTCATTATTATCTGGGTTTACGATACGGGAGCGTATATTTCAGGAATGATCTGGGGCAAACACAAGATGTTTCCCCGGGTGAGCCCAAAGAAATCATGGGAAGGAGCTATCGGCGGTTTGTTGTGCGCACTTGTTGCATCTTTATTGATTCATGATTTTTGGCATCCCTTCACGGTTTACCATCGATTAATAATTGCGGTTTTAACAGTTATTGCTTCCACTTTTGGTGATTTAACTGAATCATTATTTAAAAGGAGTGTTGATATCAAAGATAGTGGATCAATATTACCCGGGCACGGGGGAATTCTCGACAGATTCGACTCGGTATTCCTTGCAGTTCCGGTTGTTTACTTTTACATGTATTTATTCAACCTTATTTGATTTCTCATCACAAAGAATGAGAATAATTAATTATTAATCATTAAATTTGTTTACTTGTCGTGAAATGCTACACACGTGATTAAAACTACCCGGTTTTGCGTTTTCACGAAGCAATAGCCTTAAATTGTTAAATACAAATGAAAACACACAGCGAAGGTAAGAAAATACTTATTATCGCGTTAACAGCTCTGCTCGTTGTTAACACGGCTGTATTTGCATTAAGCAATAACAGCGTCCCGGTAATTATCTCTTTAATCATTTCATTCTTCCTGTACATTTTTTTACTCAGGTTTTTTAGAGTCCCATCAAGATCCTTTGCATCTGATGATAATAAAATATACGCGCCGGCCGATGGCGAGGTGGTAGTTGTAGAAAAAACAACGGAAAATGAATACCTGAAAGAAGAACGGGTGCAGGTTTCAATATTCATGTCAGTCTGGGACGTTCACATTAACTGGTACCCTTGTTCGGGTTCCATAAGCTATTACAAGTATCATCCCGGGAAATACCTGGTGGCCAGGCACCCGAAATCCTCTATAGAAAACGAGAGAAGTACCATCGTGTTAAAGAAAAAAGATGGCGTTGAAATACTGGTGAGGCAGATCGCTGGCATTGTTGCCAGGAAAATATCTTCTTATTGTGCCGTAAATGATAACGTGCAGCAGGGTGAAGAAATGGGATTCATTAAATTTGGATCAAGGGTTGATATTTTTCTCCCGGTTGACACTGAAATTCAAGTAAAACCAGGAGACAAGGTAAAAGGGAAGTCATCCATCATTGCTCTTCTCTAAAATGTATATCCCGTGACCATTTAATCTTCTTAATATTTTAAGACCTTTTTATCTTTTTTAACAACTTGTTAACGAATCTTCCTTGTTTCTTTTTATATATTTGCCCTGTAAACAAAACACAAAAAATTATAATTATGAAACGAATGATTGCTATTCTCGCGCTGGTTGCTTTTACATTTTCTTTTGCTCCATCATTTGCATCACCGGTAAACCTAGTTAGCGAAAAAATAATCGCGGATCAAGATCCCAAGGCTAAAAAGGAAGAATCAAAAGAAAAAAAGGAAGCCAAAAAAGAGTGCATAGAACAGAAAAAATGTTGTTCTGAAAAGAAAACCGAACCTAAAAAATAGTCATATCAACTTAACCTAAAAACCATGGGCAGCCTTCTGGCTGCCTTTTTTTTCTTATCAAGCCAATACAATCTTTCCCATTAACCCACATCCACGAAATCTTAGAAATTCTTTTTTAAATTATACCGAATCTGTTTACTTTTGACATTTCAATTAAAATAAAAATACATGGACAATAACAAGATTATAGACATCAACGAAGATGTAAAATGGATAGGTATATACGACAGGGATTTGGTCGCTTTCGACATTGTTATGGAAACCCGTTACGGGACTACTTACAATTCTTATTTTATCAATGCCCAAAAGAAAACCCTTATTGAAACGGCCAAAGAAACCTTCCGGGATGTTTATATCGACAAGATAAAGAGACTGACGGATCCCGCGGAGATTGAATATATCGTGTTGAATCACACAGAGCCTGATCATTCAGGAAGCTTGAAGCACCTGTTGGAAATAGCACCCAATGCCGTGGTCGTAGGTAGTGGCCAGGCATTAAATTACCTCGGTGAGATGGTAGGTAGACCTTTTAAATCATTAAAAGTGAAAGATGGAGATACACTAGATCTCGGAAATAAAACATTACGTTTTATCAGCGCTCCGAACCTGCACTGGCCTGATACCATGTATACTTGGTTGGAAGAAGACAAAATACTATTTACCTGTGATTCGTTTGGAGCTCATTTCTGTGAAGAACCCATGTTTGATGATCAGGTAGGTGAATATGATGACGCCTTCAAGTATTATTTTGATGTCATTTTAAAACCTTTCAGCAAGTTCATGCTTAAAGCTATTGAAAAAATCCGCCCGCTTCCCATATCCATGATCGCGACCGGGCATGGTCCCATCCTCCGGAAAAACTGGAAAAAATATGTTGATTTATCTGAAAAGTATGCTACCGAGTACCTGGCTGAAACCAGTTCTCAAAAACCGGGAGTACTCGTGGCTTACATATCAGCATATGGTTTCACTAAGCAAATGGCCCTTCAAGTAGCGAATGGTATCTCAGAATCAGGTGATATAAATATTGATATTACAGATATTGAAAATATTCTCCCGGGAGATTTAGAACAAAAAATAGTTGAAAATAACGGGATCCTAATAGGTTCTCCAACATTCAATCAAAACACATTATTACCAGTGTACAAGTTATTTGCCCTGATAAACCCAATCAGGGACAAGGGAAAACTTGCAGGTTCATTTGGATCTTATGGCTGGAGCGGTGAGGCCGTTGGCCTGATCGATTCAAATCTAAAAAATCTTAAATTAAAAGTTTTCAGGGACGGACTTTCCGAAAAATTTTACCCGGGTACTGAAAAAGCTAACAAATTTTATAATTTCGGGAAAGAATTCGGTGAACAAATGATAGAAAATTGTTAAAAAAAGAGCCACTAAAAGCAAGGTATCTCTCAAATTTGAGAGATACCTCTTTTTCTTATCGCTTTAACTTCCTGGAACTTCTTTTCTTTTTTTTAATCATTTATGATCAACTTCTTTTGATCAATTAATCTTTTTTCATCATAAACACTAATAAAGTAGATTCCATTCATTATTTGAGAAACATCCAGGAAAACAATTCCATTATTATGAATAATATTCTTATTCATGATGGGTTTTCCTGTTATATCAAGAATATATAATTCAGAAGAAGGACTTTTCACTTTTTCAAAATCGAGGTAAATTTTATCCGAGGCAGGATTAGGATTCACACCAATAGTCTCCACACCAACCTCATCCGCAATCAACTTGGGTGTAGAAACAGAAAACATGTAAGATTTATCGGCAGTAGCCTGATAAATTTCCCTTGTTGCCTCATCCTGAACAAAAGCAACAATCCTTACTTTTTGAGGATCGTTAATATTATTGTAAGTCCATGATAAATCAACGGTTTCTTTACTACCTCTCTTCCAGGCTTTCTCAAATGAAGTTCCGGCAGCATCCGGTAACATTTTTCTTACCACACTGATATATTTTTTAACTGTTCCATCTATTTCGGCAAATACTTCTTCCTCTACGACAACAACGTGTAGCGATAACCTTGTCTGAGGAATGGAATCGAGAGCTATCAAATTAACTGTAACAGATAGGGATTCATCGGATTTTTCAGTTTGAAGTAATATATCAAAATCAGGTTGCAGGAGAGCTCTCAGAAAGATATCTTTTTCGTTTGGCACAGATGCTGAATGATCAAATTCATACCTGCCATCAATAAACGAATAGGGTGCTCCAGATTTTGCATAATAGAGAAGACGGGCTGTTGGATCTGTTGGATTTACCTCATAAATGGGATCTCCAGAGGGGAAGCCAGTGTGGTATTGCAAGTCAATAACATCTCTATGCTGGTTTTTAACAATTTGGTTAATAATATTATCGGCTTCAAGGGCAGAAGTCGCGTAAGCATTGGTGAAATGTTCAAGAATAACCACTTTAGCGCGTTCGCCAATTTGAATATTATCAAAAGCAAAACCCTCGTTGGGATCAGTACTAAAACCGCCATAGCCATAAGCTATTCTGAAAATAACATCTGTTTTACCTTTTAGTTCATCTAACCATCTGCTGGCATTTACCCAATCTTCATCAGGACTAAAGACTGGGGTAAGACTGGTCCATCCATTTCTCTGGTCACCCGGGTTACCAATAATCTGGAAAGAATTGAACCAGTTAATTCCCTCTTCAGCTCCCACGTTGGTCCAATCCGCGTTTTCATTCGAAATATATTGCAACACCGCACCATCCCGGTTATATGAAAGAGATCGCCAAATGTCAAGGCTCACCATTGGTTTTTCAGCATTTTCGAAATTAAAACAGGGTCCTGAAACCCATGAATTCTCGGGTTCATCACGATTAATAAGGGTATACCACGCTTTATCACCGCTGGCTGCCCCGTTCAATCCACTTAAATCGGGTTTCCCAAGAGTCCAGCTATTTCGGGAATTCGCTTCATTTTCCTGACTCCATTCAATAATGTCCCCCTCAAAATTCTCGAAATAATCTGCAACAGCAACATCGTACATGGGTCTAAAACGAATTGTTTTGGTAACTGAATCCACGCAATTGAATTGATTAGTAGTTTGAACCAATTTAATCGAGTACTCTTTTAACTCAGGAAAGATAATGGCCGGTTCTTTTGTTGTAAGAACAGAATCTTTGCCTGACAAGTTCGGAAAATGCCATTTATAAATGTCCTGATTAGATCCGGGGTTTTTAAACTGCACCGGCCTTTCGTTGTTAAAACAAACTGTTTCCCAGGTAAAATTGGGATTGGGTTTTTCACCAAGTGTAATGGTTTTTGAAAAATCAGCCTCGCAGGAATTAAATAATGGTTTGTTACGACTGGTAAGCATCACGGTTTTCGTGCCGGCGGTCTGGTAAAAATGTTTTGGATTCTTGAGTGATGATGTATTAGCCAGCGGATTCTCAACATCCCCGTCGCCGAAGTTCCATTCCCATTCACCCACGAGTGAATCGGGAGATGTTATATTTACAAATTGTGTTGAATCAAATTCACCATCGATACACCGGCTTTCAATATTAAAGAAGGGTTTGGGAACCTGGAATACATCCACGTTAACACTTGTATCGCTATAACAATTAAGTGTTGAATAACTAAATTGAATCGTGCTTTCACCAATGGGTGCTGCTGATGGATCGAAAATGAAACCATCCACTGGATCTCTTACAATTCCCGGACCCGAGAAAATGCCTTCTGATTTGGATCCTTCCAGGTTAACAGGCGGTTCATCCTGGCAAAACCTACGTTCCTCCCCTGTCTGTAAACCGGTAATAATCCTCACTGGCTCGATATACTCGATAATGAAAGTTTCTGACCATTCGAGATCTGCCGTGTTACTATTATAATTATAAGTAAGCAAGAATGTTTTTTGCGATGTTCCCTCATCATATAACTCGCGTGGATTAATATATACCTCATCACCTATCTCAACAAGTCCCCTTGATGTTCCTTCAATATCAAAAACACCAGTTGAATCTTCATCGGTACCAACTCCTTCAATAAGAATAAGCGAGTCATAATAACAAAAATGACTTTCTTCCTTCCCGTTAAAAGTAATATTTCCCTCGGCCTCAATAACATTTACACTGGCTGTATCTGAATTGCTGCATCCATTGACATCCGTGTATTTGTAAATGATCGGCAAATCATTTCCCACCCCGGCAACTCCGGGATAAAACTTGTAATCGTTACTGACATAAAATACACCCTCGCCAGTAAATACACCACCTGATGGAGAGCCGTTTGAGGTTATCGTGACAGGATCTGTTGTTACCCCGTACGCGGGGGCCAGTCCGGATATTAAAACATTATCAGGTAAAGGGTTCTGATTAATAATTGCTGTACCGTATATTTTCACGTTGGGTCTTCCAACCGTGAAATACAAGTCCTGAACCGTATCTATTTTATAAATACCAGGCTCTGCAACCCAGAATTCATGAACATTATCAGTAATATTACTAATTTCACCATGCACAATACCATCTTTTGAGTAAACCACTCGCCAGGGACTCGAGCCACCTAATACCAGTGTTAGCATAGCGCTATCGCCCACACATATATCCTTACTCCCATAAATGGTTGCCGTGGTACTTGCCGTTTCCATTATTGCCAGGGGATCAGTAATCTCAACATCTCCATTGGTTCCCTCCAATAATGTTGCCGGAACAATTATACTGAATATGGCCCCATCATCAATTTCGAAGTTAGGTACAGGAGGTAAAGTAATTCGCAGGGTGTAATCATCTTCACGAATCACGGCATCATTATCCCCACCTGTTACATCTGCTTTCAAAGCATCAACAATTTCTTTTAAATCATCCCAGCCATCTACATGATAAAATCCATCAAACAGAGTATTTATGGTAGATGACTTGTAATCATTAGCATGAGTGAGATCTGTCCCATCGGCTGGTAACCATGAAGTTCCTGAAAGGGAAAGAACAATGGTTTCACCGCCAAGCTTAATATTTGCTTCCAGGTTAGAACCGTCAATGATTGAACCGGATGTGGTAACCTTTTCTTTCGTTGCTGGTAATATAATACTACCTATCAACGCACTATCCGGATCTTCAAAAGCATCCATTGCCAACGATACGATCAATTCCTTATTATTGTCAAAATCTGTTCCGTCCCAGTCTAACTCTAACTCGAACCTTGTTTTGGTCACTGTACCCGCCCGCACACGCGAAGCTGACACGCCAGCTTCCGAGACAGCTGATCCACTGAGCGTTATATTGCTTAAGGAGATTTCTGAGGTATTAAAAGTACCGCCGTAAATGGCAATAATTAAAGCTTCATTGTCGAGAGATGCTTCTAAACCATTTGTGCCGGGATCGGGGGCCCAGCTCACGTTCATAACCTCCTGATCATTTAGGGCATCCAGCATTACAGTATCTGCAAGTAATGCTGTACCATCATGGTATGCATCACCACTTAATTGCAAAACAAGCGTTTTATCTGTATCGAAATCTGTTGAATCCCAATTGATTTCTACATTAAAACTCTTCAGGGATTTATTATATATCTTTGTTTCATCAAGACTTACGCCAACAGAGGGTGCCTGGCCCTCGAGAAAGATATTGGCGCCGGTCAGGTTATCCGGAATGAAAGTACCACCGGTAATTTCAACGTGCAACACTTCATTATTAAGAGTAGCTTCCTTTCCATTTGTCCCGGGTGAAAAATTCCATGATAAATTAATATCTTCCGGATCGTTGGTAGCGGGTAAAGTAATGTTAGTGGAAACAGGAGCATCGCTATCAGTAAACGCGGCCACATCAACGGTAACAGATAATTCTTTATCCACGTCATAATCCTGACCATTGTGATCCAGGTAGATATAAAAACTATCAGCCCCCGCGCTCTCAATATTATCTACTGAAATACCTGCTGTAGTATAATTCCCGGTCACTGAAACATTGGTTTCATTTATCATGGACGAAAGAAAATGTCCTCCTGAAATATTTATCACGATGATTTCATCATCAATGGTTGCTTCGGCACCATTTGTGCCAACCGAATGCCTGAATTTAGCCGATATGCTTTCAGCATCATTAACCGCGCTAAAAACGTAGGGAATTGTATATGTTGAATTATGCTGCACGAGTGCCTCTGTTAGTATATGAACAGTAGCATCTACCGGCGTATCATAATCAGGAAATGAATTTCCTGCAAAATAAATCCTGACCGTGTTTTTATTTATAAACTGAACCTCATCGACGCTTACCCCGCCTGGCATATCTGTCAAGAAGATATTATCCTGTGACACGGTTGCCACGTTAAAAGTATCTTCTTCAACAGTAAGCTCAATATATTTCCCGTCTTGTGCTCCTTCTGTAACATCACCCGGGTCAAATATCGTAAAAGACGGATCTTCGAAAGTAGCAGGAATAATAATGGTATCCCGCAATATTTCGGTCCCGTCATGATACGCATCACCTGTTAAATTAACAATCAATTCCAGGTCGGAATCAAAGTCCGTACCATCATAGTCAAGTAATGCCTCGAAGGTATTCCCAGACACGTTCGAAACTTCTTCGAGCGTGATTCCTTTTTCAATAGCAGTGCCGCTAATATAAACATTCGTGGTATTAATCTCGGTGGGCACAATTGTACCGCTATTAAGCATAACATCTATTACTTCGTTATCAAGAGTTGCTTCAGTGCCATTCGTCCCGGGTGTACTGCTGTATCCAATTGCAATAAACTCCGGATCATCATACGCGGTAAATGTTACTCCCGATGTAATTTCAAAATCAGTTCCCGAATGATCTTCCACATCTGCCGCGGGAACAGTAAGTTTTACGCTTGTTATATCTGTATCATAATCTACCGTGCGATTTCCATTAAAAGTTACACGAACCTGCTGTGAATTTACCAGGGAAACTGAACCTTTAGTTACGCCCCCCGGCAGGTTTTCCAAAATCCAGAGATCAGGAGTAACAGGATTAACAAAAGTTCCTCCATTCAGATCTACCAGGATAGTTTCCCCGTCTTCGGCACCCTCGTTAATCACATTCTCATTAGACATGGTCAAGGATTCAGGATCATTATCGGCGAAAAAGATAACAGTATCAGAAGCCTCTAAAGATCCTGCCCTGTCATTAACATGCATGGCGGGAATTGTCAACACGCTCTTTTTCGATACATCATAATCCACGGTCCGGTTCCCGGCTAAGGTAATGGTAGCCTGTAAGGAATTTACCCTTGAAACCTCATCAATAGATACACCTGTTGGTAAATTGGTTAATTGCCAGCCCGTTTTATCAATTGATGTTGCAAAGGTACCTCCCGATAGATTTACTGTAATTACATGTGCATCTTCTGAAGCTTCTGTTACTGTTGCATCCGTTAATGTAATTTCTTCCTCATCATTTAATGCCTGAAATGTGACACCTGTTGTTACCGTGAGATTTGGTCCGTCATAATCGTCAACTTCAGACTCATTCACGGAAATTCCACAATTCAGAATATCAGAATCATAATCATGCAACCTGTTTCCCGAAAGAATAAGATATGCTACCATGGAGGATGCTCGCGTTATGTCACCTATCTGAACACCATCCGGTGGATTGATCAACTCCCATTGTGCCAGGACCAGGGGATCAACAAAAGTACCGTTGATTAGTGTAACTGTAATAGTATCACCATCTTCAGCATTCTCTTCAATAGTTCCTGAGATTACTAATTCCTCATCGTCATCAACGGCCAAAAACACAGTACCTGATGCACTTAACGGATCATTTCTATCATCAACCTGTGAATGATGAACATCCACCTGTAATATTTTATCCGTATCATAATCAACCGTGCGGTTGCCCGTGAAATAAGCCCGCACTGTAACGGCATCTATTTTAGAAAGAGAATATGATACCCCGGCAGGCAGACCGGACAAAGTCCATTCTCCGGGATCAATAGTGGAAGAATAAGTTCCCCCGCTCAGGACGATATCGATACTATCCCCGTCTTCCTGTTCCTCGGAAACAGTACCAGAAAAAGAAAGTGCTTCGTCATCATTATCAGCAATAAATACAACATCCGAGAAAAACATTACATCATTCGTGTCATCTACCTGAGAAGCATTAATTTCAACTTGTAAAGTTTTATCTGAATCGTAATCAACCGTGCGATTGCCCGTGAAATAAGCCCGCACTGTAACGGCATCTATTTTAGAAAGAGAATATG